>DASQBB010000085.1:0-2219 GCA_035635435.1 Chthoniobacterales bacterium
GAGCGGCAGACAATGGAACGCCAAGTCCCACGATGCGTACCACGGAAATTCCCATTTGTCCGGCATCGACATGACGCGCTCGTTGTAGAGATGACGCCAGCCGGCGTTGCGACCTTGTAAACGTTCTTCGGGGGGCGGCGGTTGGCCCGGATCGCCATCGAGCCATTGGTCGATGATGTAATGATAGAATTGTTTGTTCCAAAGTAATCCGGCGAACGCCTGGCGTTGAATCGCGCGCTGCTCTTCGTTCAGAATTTTCGGCGCAAGCTCGGCATAAAATTGGTCCGCTTCTGCCCGCCGCAATTTGAACATTGCATCGAAGTCCGCGAACGCTTCAGCGCTCGTTTTGTTAACGTCGCGCGTCAGCCGCAGTCGAATCGAGATCGTCTCGCTTGCCGGAATGTTGAATTTGTAGTGCGCGGCCGCTTTTGTCCCGAACTGTGCCGGATTGACGATGTCGATCTTCCCGTTGACGACGTGATCGTTGATCGAGTCCTTCACGAACGGTGTCGTGTTCGGAAGTTTCCAGAGCCGCTCTGCGTTGCTTTCGTTTTCGGTGAAGAAAACGTCGTCGACTGAATCGCAAAACAAATTGTAGTCGCCCAGCGCGGGATGGCTGGTGGTGATTACCGCAACGTGCCCGTCGTCACCAATTTTTCGGAGTGTCGGTTTGGAATTGGTTCGGTCCCAGCTCCAGGTGTTGCGAAACCAAATCGTCGGCAACAAATGCAGCGGCGCCGATTCCGGGCCGCAGTTTTTTGCGTTTAGGCGAATCAGGATGTCGTGCGTGTCGGCCTTGGCGTACTCGATCTCGATGTCGAAGTAACGGTCCTCGGCAAACGCGTTCGTGTTCCAGATCTCGAACTCGCCTTCAAACTTCGAGCGCGCACCGCTTTGCGCGACCAGGTCTTCGTACGGAAAACGCGATTGCGGATAGCGATAGATCATCCGCATGAAACTGTGCGACGGCGTGTTGTCGATGTACCAATAGAGTTCTTTCACGTCCTCGCCGTGATTTCCTTCCGGCCCGCTCACGCCAAAAATCCGTTCCTTCAAAAACGGATCGCGCTCGTTCCAAAACGCGAACGCGAAACAAAGCCGGCCTTTGTAATCCGAAATTCCGCCGATCCCGTCTTCGTTCCAGCGATAGGAACGCGACCGCGCGTGATCGTGCGGAAAATAATTCCAGGCATCGCCGTTCGCGCTGTAATCCTCGCGCACCGTGCCCCACGCGCGCTCCGCCAGATACGGTCCCCAGAAATGCCACGGCTCCTCGTGCGGTTTATTTTCCTCGAGCCGCTTCTGTTCGGCGTTCACGAGTAATGATTAGCAGCGAAAACTCCGCAATCCACAATCTGAAACTGAATTGTGATCTCTGACCGCTGATCTCAGGATCACTCCCACTCGATCGTGCTCGGTGGTTTGCTCGAAATGTCGTAACAGGCGCGGTTGACGCCTTTCACTTCGTTGCTGATCCGCGACGATATCCGCGCGAGCAATTCGTAGGGCAGGCGCACCCAATCCGCGGTCATGCCGTCCTGGCTTTCGACAATCCGTAGCACGATCGTGTTTTCGTAAGTGCGCTGATCGCCCATCACGCCGACGGAGCGCACCGGCAAAAGCACGGCGAACGATTGCCAGACTTTGTAATACCACTCGGCCGCTTTCATTTCGCTCTGCACGATCGTGTCCGCTTCGCGCAAGATCGACAATCGCTCGGGTGTAACGTCGCCGAGAATGCGGACCGCGAGCCCGGGGCCGGGGAACGGTTGCCGATAAACAATTTCTTTCGGCAAACCGAGCTGCAATCCAACCTGGCGGACTTCGTCTTTGAACAATTGCCGCACCGGTTCGACCAATTCGAAATGCATTTTCTCCGGCAAACCGCCGACGTTGTGATGACTCTTGATCACGGCCGCTGGATTTCCGCCGATTGAAACACTCTCGATCACGTCGGGATAAAGCGTTCCTTGGGCGAGAAATTTGTAGCCGCCGTGTTTGCGCGCCTTGTTTTGTCGATCTTCGGCAAGCAATTCCTCGGTCGCGTGTTGAAACACGGCGATGAATTCGTTGCCGATAATCTTTCGTTTCTTTTCCGGATCGGTGACGCTCTTAAGCGCTTTCAAGAAACGATCTGTCGCGTCCACATATTTGAGACGGACGTGAAAATTTTCGCCGAAGACGCGTTGCACGACTTCTTCCTCGCGCGCGCGGAGCAA
>DASQBB010000086.1:0-142273 GCA_035635435.1 Chthoniobacterales bacterium
AGCGTTTAATCGCAGCGACGATACGCTCCACATCGGGCAGGGCGGCGTACTCGTAAATCGGATTGTAACCGATCATGACATTGGATTTACTCACCAGGACCGGCGGGCTAATCATCGCGTTCCAGATTTCAGGTTTGCTCGTCAGATGCGAAATGATCATCTGACCGACGCTGCAATTTTCGGTGTCTTCCTGAACGACGACGAGGCGGCCGGTCTTGCGCACCGATTCTTCGATCGCAGCTTTGTCCCACGGAACAATCGAGCGGAGATCGAACAAGTCGATGCTGGTTGCCTTGTCGATCTTGGCAATCGCTTCGAGCGATTTCTCAACGGTGTTGCCCCACGCGACGAGCGTGACCTCATCGCCGTCGCGGAGTTTTCGCGCTTTGCCGAAGGGAACGGGGCGAATCGCTTCCTCGGATTCGCGTTCCGCCCAAAACATGTGTTTCGGGATAAGAAAAATAACCGGATCCTCGCTATGCATCGCGGTCCAAAGCAAACCGGCCGCGTCATCTGGCGCGCTGGGAATCACCACACTGAGTCCGGGATAGTGGGCGAACACGGATTCGTTCGCCTGGCTGTGCCACAAACTCCCGCCGGGTAAATAGGCGCCGTAAGGCGCGTAGATCACCGCTGGACATTTCCAGTTCCCGAACGAGCGCCAGCGCAAATTCGAGATGTTGGTCACGATCTGGTTGAAGCCCGGATAAATGAAATCGATGAACTGCAATTCGAACACGGGCCGACGGCCGTAAGCAGCGAGACCGCAGGCGACCCCGAGAATTGTCGACTCAGCCAGCGGCGAATTGAAAACCTGCTTCGGAAATTCGGTCGAAAGTTTTTGGGTGAGCCGAAACACGCCGCCCTTTGGATCTTCAATGTCTTCGCCGAAAATGACGCGCCGCGGATCTTCCTTGAGTCCGAGACGCAATGTCTTGTTCACTGTGTCGCCAATCCGATATTTGCCCGGCGGCAAAATCTCCTTGTCGATCTTCGGCAGCGCGCCGGTCACGTTCGCTTCGAGCTCGTTCGGCGACGGATCATCCGCTTTTTCAGCTTCGGCGTATTCGCTCCGGATTCGCTCTTTGATTTCGTTGTCGATCTTCGCGAATTCGTCGACGCTAAGCACGCCTTCGGCGATTAATTTTTCCTGCCAGCATTTGACTGGATCGCATTTTTCGAGCGCCTGCAATTCCTCCGCGCTGCGATACAGTTTCTGATCGTCGGAACTGGTGTGGCTGGAAAGCCGTTCCATTGTCACCCACCAAAAATGCGGACCGCCGCCGGCGCGCATTTTCTCGAGTGCACCTGCGGCGGCATCGTAAATCTGCTGAACGTCTTCGCCGGCCAGCTCTTTCCATTCGTCAGGCTCGAGAACGCCGAGCGCGAGCGGATTAATTTCCCGAGTTGGACTGCTGATGCCGTAGGCGTTGTCTTCGACGATAAACAGCACAGGCAGTTTTCTTTCTTTGGCAAAACAAACCGCTTCGAAGAAATCGCCCTGCCGAGTGGCAGCGTCACCAACGGTTGTGACAACCACATTCTTTTTGCCGTCCAACTGGATGCCCCAGGCCATTCCGCAACCGGGAAGAAGCTGTGAACCGGTCGGTGTTGGCACGCTCCAAATGTGCCGTTCCAGATCGCTATAATGCGACGGCATCATTCGTCCGCCGCTGCCGGTTTTGCGTTTGGCAAAATATTCAAGCGCCAGCTGTTGCGTCGTCATTCCGCGACCCAGCACGAGACCGCGATCTCGGTAAAAAGGAACGATGTAATCGCCCGGATCCATTTGCACGGAGATCGCAGCCAGCGCTTCATGTCCCATGCCGGAAACGTGGAAGTGGCCTTTGCCCTGGCGATTCAGATTTTGTTCGCGCAAATCGGCATGCCGGCTTTCAAGCATGATCTTGAGCAGGCGCAGCTTATCTTTTTTGCTCAGCTCCGGCATACGATGTCGATCTTACAACTGCAGTTGCGGCTCGACAATCGCCCGAATTGATTTCGATTAAAAGATTGGCGATGGAACAGGTGAAAATGAAGCGGGGCAGGGGAGTGATCGAACGCTTTCGCGAATTTCTTCCGCCGTGTAATGCCGTGATTTCACTGGGCGAGGGGAACACGCCGCTATTATTCTCACCAAAATTGAGCGCGGGCGTCGGCCGCGGCTGCGAAGTCTTCGTCAAGAACGAGGGCCTCAATCCGACGGGATCATTCAAGGACCGCGGGATGACCGTGGCTGTTTCAAGAGCAATCGATCGCGGTGCGCGTGCGTTGATCTGTGCCTCGACTGGAAACACGTCGGCCTCGGCGGCCGCCTACGCCGCGCGGGCAGGAATTGCGTGCGCGGTGGTGTTGCCCGCCGGAAAAATTGCTAGCGGAAAATTAGTTCAAGCGTTCGCGCACGGCGCAAAGATTGTTGCGATCGACGGAAACTTCGATGACGCGTTGGGAATTGTGCGTGAACTCGGTGACCAAAAAGAATTCGCTATCGTGAATTCGATCAATCCGGACCGCATCGCGGGACAGAAGACCGCGGCCTTTGAAATCATCGACGAGCTCGGCGATGCGCCTGATTTTCATCTGCTGCCAGTCGGCAATGCCGGAAATATTACCGCCTATTGGGCCGGTTATCAGGAATACAAGGCACGCGGAAGATCGACAAAGCTTCCGGCGATGGTCGGCTTTCAGGCCGCCGGCGCGGCGCCGATTGTTCACGACAAAGTTATTGCAAAACCGGAGACGATCGCGTCGGCGATCCGGATTGGTAATCCGGCGAGCTGGAAGCAAGCGCGTGCCGCGCTCGATGAATCGAAGGGAGATGTCGATGTTGTAACGGACGAGGAGATTATGGCCGCGCAAAGCTGGCTCGCGTGCAACGAAGGAATTTTCGTCGAGCCGGCAAGCGCCGCGTCGATTGCGGGATTGTTTAAACGGTCGCCAAAGATTCCTGAAGGCCGCCGAATTGTTTGTACCGTCACCGGTCATGGATTGAAGGATCCCGACGTGATTCAGAATAGAATTGCCAACCTTGAACCCGTTCCGGCCAAGATCGACAATGTGCGGCGCGCGATCGGATTTTAGTTTAGAGTCGCGCCGTTCGTCATGCGACTGATCGTTCAAAAGTACGGCGGCACTTCGGTTGGGAATGCGGAACGCATCCGGAATGTGGCCAAGCGCATCGTTGAAACTCAGCGCGAGGATTGTCGCGTGGTTGCGATCATTTCGGCGATGGCCGGCGTGACCGACGAATTGATCAAGCTCGCCCACGAAATGTCGCCGGACCCGGACAAACGCGAGCTGGATGTTCTGCTCGCGACGGGAGAGAACGCGGCCAGCGCGTTGACCGCGATGGCGGTGAACGCGCTCGGGGCCAGAGCGATTTCATTAACCGGCGCCGACGCCGGCATTCTGACCAACCGGATTCACACCAAGGCGCGGATTGCCAACATCAGTCCAAAACAAATTCAGGAGCTCCTGGCTGACGATTACATTGTGATCGTCGCAGGATTCCAGGGCCAGACCGCAGGGGGTGAAACGACAACGCTTGGCCGCGGCGGTTCGGACTTGACCGCGATCGCGCTCGCGGGCGCGCTCAACGCCGACGCGTGCCAGATCTTCACGGACGTGGACGGCGTGTTTACCTGCGATCCGCGCGTGGTCACGGACGCCAAGAAACTGGATGAGATCGCCTACGACGAATTGCTCGAGATGGCGAGCGCCGGATCGAAAGTGATGCAATCCCGCGCAGTCGAGTTTGCCAAAAAATTCGGCGTCGAATTTGAAGTACGCTCGAGTTTGAAGCGCGACGTTGGAACAATCGCGAAAGAAGAAACCGCGAACATGGAAGACGTCGTCGTTCGCGGTGTCAGTATCGATCGCAAACAGGCGAAGATCACGATCGATGATGTGCGCGATGAACCCGGGGTTGCGGGACAAATCTTTTCCGCGATCGCAAAAGCGAACATCGTCGTGGACATGATCGTGCAAAGCGTCTTGAAAAAGGGCACGACCGATCTTTCGTTCACGATTCACGAAAATGATCTGGAAGCGGCGACGAAACTGCTGAAGCCGATCGTCAAGCAGGTGAAGGCGGCAGGACTGATCACGAGCGGCGGCGTAGCGAAATTGAGTGTGGTGGGAATTGGAATGCGGTCACATTCCGGGGTAGCGGCGCGGCTCTTCGATTGTCTCGGAAAAGCGGGGATCAACATTCAATTGATCTCGACTTCGGAAATCAAAATTGCCGTCGTCATCGAGGAAGCGGACGTCGAACACGCCGCCCAACTGACCCACGCGGAATTTGGCCTGGCTGCGTTCGCTCCTGCTGCGAGCGCGATGCAGCCGCTTGGTTGAACGCTAACGGCTACGGCCTCGCCACCGGATCGACATAGAACTCGGGCATTCCTTCGATCCGCATTTTGTAACCAAAAGGCGTGTGGAGCACGACCGCTCCCGGATGATCCGTTATTGGCGCGCGATAGCGGTCATCTCTATTCGCCTGTTTCCAAACTGTCCCGTCTTCAAGCCTTATCACGGTATTGCCCTTTATGCCTTCGATGCTGCCGTCCACGCGGCTCACCAGTGAATCGAGCTTGGTTCTCGCAGTTTTGTTGGCTTCTTCGGTGGCTTCCTGCTTCGCTTTTTTGATTTCCTCGCTCGCTTTTGCCTTTTCCTGGTCGGCCGCTTTCTTCTGAGTCGACTGGCGATAGCCTTGCAGCCACGCGTCCAGATGTTGGAGCTCGTCCTCGCTCAGTTTATCGAGCCCCGCGGCCTTGAATTCCTCCGGCCTCATTGTTTCCTCGACGCCCTTGGCCGGCTTTTCGGGTTCTTTTTTGGTGCTCTTCTCCGGGGTTGCTGACGTTTCGGCCGTGGCTTCCTCACTTGGCGTGGGCGATTTTTCCGTGGTGACAGCCTCTTGGGCGAAGAGTGACCCAGCTAGGAGCGAAATAGAAAGGACGGCAGCGAATCGCAGACAGTTGAACACCATGGCAGGCAGATTTTCGTTGAGAGGCTAGCAGTTGTCGGATTCGCGTCAAGGTGAGGGCCGGATGTCAGATCATTCGCGAGGCGACATTGGTTTGCATCGACCGCGCGTAAGAAAAGGCTGTGGTGACTTAATAGCAGCGACTTATCGGGAATCGGATGGTCAAATCAGTGCGGGAACCGTCGATTTAAAGAACATTGCCCGACTCGGACAAAAATTTTGCACGATTCCGGTTTGTTTCCGCACCCGGGTTCCAACGCAGGAAGAAGGGGGCGAGGCCAGCGATAGGTATGCATCGCGATTCGGTAGCTCCATGACATCAGACAATATATGTCATATAAAATCGTAATGTAGACATTACAAATGAAGTCGCCTAGCCCAAAACTTTATGTGACTGATGTTCAAGCAGTTAAGAGGTTTCAGAAAAAATACGCCCCGAAACTGAGACAGGATTTTCAAATTATTAGAACATGGCCGCCTGCTACGGCCATGAACGACTCAGACTCCCGCAAACGCCGATATCAACGGTTGGTCACCGGCGTGAACTGCCTTGCGGAGGAATTTCCACCCCTTCCGCCAGAGGAAGCACGGGCAGTCATGGCCCGCAAAAAGCCTCGCGGAATACGGAAGAAGCTTCCTCTTGAACAAGATGATGCGCCACGACACGCGCTTCCGTTACCCGATCCTTGGTTTTTCGACACCCAGCAACTGTTGACCGAGCTCGACCGTTGTCGTGAGCTCATCCTGCGGATTCCCTCGCCAAGTAACAAAATGCACTTTGAACAGCAAACAGCCGTCGATGCACTTTGGAGACTACGGGACACCATGCGTGAACTGCTCCGCATTCACCGTGAAGGCCAACGATCATTTCAGAAACGCGGTTTGATGATTGAACAGAAGGCCGCCCGAAAGAAGGCTCAGAAACCGAAAATCGTAGAAATCAGGGCATAGTTCTATTCAAGGCACCCGGCCCTTCGGGCCGGGAACCCTTGACTCGAACAGAGCCGCTCGACGTAACTTCAGCGTCAGAGCGGTGGCAGTTTACGTGTTCGAATCCTCTGACCGCGTTATTTGCAGCATTACTTCCCGTGCTCGCCGTGAAAAGTAGATGCTGTCCTCTCCAACCTTCCCGAACTTCTTAACCTCGTAAACATTGGCTCCTTGTGCCCAATAATCCGAAAACTTGCCTTTGCTTAGATAAGCGGCCGCTCCGATCGCTTGGCCGGGATTAAACAATCGAACCTGTGCCGTCCCGTGCTTCCAGATGTTCTTCTGGCGGAAACACCGATCAAGGTTAACCGAGCGCTTCTGAAACCCGCCTACGAGCAAATGAGCGTGAGGCAGACCGCCAGTTTCGCCGCTCTCCCATCGTGTGACATACAACAAGCGGCTTTCGTGTGTCCCTTCTCTCGCCGCCCATTGCCTTATCCAATTGCCCACCTGGTGTCGGCGTTTCCACATCGTTCCGAGCCGTCGCGGGTCCCACGTCAGAGTTGCGAAGAATTGCCAATTTCTAACCAGGTGTATTTGCCACTCAGTTGACGTAATCATCTGCGCACATCCCCTGCCCGTCGCCTGCGCGCCTTTTCTTCGTCCTGGACGCATTGCCAGCAACGAAAATGAATGTCGCTGCCAAAATCGCCGCCGGAACTCCACGAACCGCAGTTGAAACACTGAAATAAAGGGACGCGACGGAGCTTTTTCGCCAGCTCAGAGTGACCTACATTGCCGCGAAAGTTACGGCGTTCGGTTTCGCTACGTGAGCCAGCGTTCTGGGAGGAACATGCTCCGCCGCGCTGCGCTTCCCTATGAATAGCAACGGTTGAATCTTTTAACTGTTCCTCCATTATTCTAATATACCATAATATATTAGATTTGTCAAGTCTAATATAAGACTAAGACATATTTAGTATTTGCTCGCACCAAAGCGCAGATTGGTGCTCGAACGTTAGAGGGGCTTCGCCGTCAGCCCCTTCGCTTCGCTACCCTGACTCGGAGGGGAACAGCACTTTTAGCAGCGCCGTCCATTCAGGCGGCTCGCAATGCAGCGCTACGAAGACTCCGCGCTGCGTCTGCTCAGGCCGCAGAGGCCCCTTACCAAGCTTGCCGCGACACAAGAGACACCACTACCCTTTCGCGTATGAAAATACTCCCTGTAATCTGCTGTTGTATTACCGCCGTCATTATTTCTTGGATCTTCTCCACAAGTGGTCGATTCGAGATCCGCGAGGTGAGCGGAATTCCTTACGTCATCAATCGCACGACCGGCGAAATGTGGAAATGGTATTGGGTCGCTGGTCAAAATGGAAACAATCCAAACACCGGATTTGAGCGAATCGTGCTGCACTAACAGCGCGCAAAAGCCAAAACTACCTGCAGTATCGTGAGCAGAACAACGAATGCACCTAACCACATGTTTTGTGTGTTTATCTTTTTCAACGTTCGGCTCAACTGAACGTTCCCTATAACCTGAGTCATTACCGGAACATGATGCTTGATCGCGTCATTAAATATTACCCCACTCGCTAACGCTTTTAGATATTCGCGCAATTCCGTATCCGAAACGTCATATAGCTGATCGGTCTCAAACGCTTTCCGCACGTCGCTGAATGTTTTGCTCATAGATTTAATCTGCACCCAAAAGCAAGGCCGCACTCGCAAAGAATTAACCGAGCAAAATCACGATTGCTATATGTCGTCTGAAATCGGCTCGCGCCTAACGAGAGAAAGCTCAGCCACCGCTGACGAGAACGAGCTGTGCTGCGGATTTCAATGTTGAAGTCGTCATGCGTAAATTTTCACACCGGTCAGCGGTTGGCTGCAGCGCTTGGTTAGATCCATTAAACGTGGAATTACCCCGTGGCGTAAACATGTCGCTGTTCTATGCGCGAGGAAATCTGCCAACGACCCTGAGCCTTGATAACGGTAAAGTGGCTGTACTCTGCGCCATCGTATGACTGACTGCCAGACTCGATGACTGCGCGATCAGGCCGCTCTGCCCAAATCTTTAGCACGCCTTGCCTGATGTCCTGGCGCTGCGCGACTAGCAACTTAATCTCGCGGATGTCGCTATCGGAAATCGACGCTGAAGCCGGACCGAGTACTGGCGGCGTGACGCACGAGGCCAACAACAGCGCCGAGCTAAAAAGTATCGCGAGCCGACGCGGAATGCTCATGGGTCTAACGAGAATTAGATTGCAACTTGCAGTCTATTTCTAGCCGTTGCCAGGAGCAAGCCCGCAAAAGGCCGCAAATGCGCGCCAGACGTTCCCTGCCCCGCTCAACAATCAGTATTGCTATATGTCTCCTAAAATCGGGTTAGCTTGTGTAGGTTTTGGCTATGGCCGTTCGGAACGGATGACCCGACGTATTCCATCGACTATCAGAAACACGCCGAAGGCGAATCCCACACCTGCGAGTACTCCTTGCTGCCAGTAGCGCGGATGAAGCATCGGCACAGCAGACGGCATCAGCAGTAGACCGAGTACGGCCTCCAGATTCCCCATTACGTCCTTCACTCGCCTTGTTGAAGCAAATCCCGGTCCCGCAAATACCGGCAGAATCGTTTTCCCCGTCCGACACGATAACGATTGCTATATGTCATGTAAAATCGGTAGGTGTTGCTCGGCTTTGGGTATGGAGATTCTAAATGAAGTCTCCTAGGCAATCAGCGACCGGCTTTGATCTCGGCCGCAAACATTTCGGAGTATTTGGCAAAGAACTCCATCCGGTTAAGGCGCGACGCCTTTTCGATACTGACGCCCTTTGGCAGGAACTTCGCCGCGTGTTCGCGAATATGCGCGTGCACGCTGGACGGTCGAAGAGCGTAGTACGCGTCAAACGTTCGCATAAACGCCGTGCTGCCACCAAACAACGCCTGAAATGACGTTATTCCATCGAACATCAGCCATTGATTGATTTCAGGAACCAAATCGACCGAATCATCCGTCATTCCCGCTTCTCCATGCCTAAGAAAGTCGTAAACCGCGCCAAATGTAAATTTGCTGAAGTGTTGCATGATCGGTGGTGCCTTGCCGTTGTCTTTACCTATGTCGGTCAAAACGAAATAGCTTGCGCAGACCAGCATGTGGATCGCGAACGGATCGCGATCCAGGAACCATTCTCGGATTGCCGTGTCCATGAGTCTGATAAGAGTTCCACGGCGGCTTTCATGGACAACAACTCCACTAGCCCGCGCGACCAAGTTGGCCTGAGTCGGCTCGCGAAGCTTTTGCCTTCTCGGTTTGCGTTTCTTCTTAGACACGCGAGTATTAAAAACCTATGGCGGAGCGCGACACAAACAAAGAAGCTCTCGATCAAGTCGAGAAAGCCACAGAATCCGAGCCAGTCTTTGGCGAGGAACTTCTGGAGTCCGAGGAGTTGCGCCAGCAATTACGCGAGGCCAAAGAGCGCGAGTCAGCGCGCCCTAAGCCAGACGGCAAGTAGCCCGTCTAGCAGCGCGGAGAAATTCTTAACGCGCTTTTTCGCTCTCGCGACATTTTTCTCCGTCAGGGTGACGGTTTGTGGCTTTTTGCCCTCTGGCTTTCGACCAGCGCCTTTCCGTTTCCCGCCATGTTGCTTTTTAGTCACTTGAAAAAATATGTATAAAATCTTATTGACTGATCTTGAATATATACATATCCTTTCAAGAGTCAAATATGAATAAACGAATCTCCAAAGGAAAGCAGGCTTTAATCCTCGCGGCGCTCTGTGAAGGAGCACCAATCCGAGCGGTTGTAAGGATGTTCTCTGTCGATGACGAATCAATTATGAGAGTCATTCGTGAGACCGGCGAGGCGTTTCTGGATTACATGGACAGGAATTTCCGCGATCTGCCATGCGCCAGAATCGAAATGGACGAGCAATGGCAGTATGTCGGTTGCCACGCTGGCCGGATGGTCAAAAAGGAGAAGGGCAAAGGCGATTTCTGGCTTTGGGCGTGCATCGACGCTGACACAAAACTTGTCCTCTCGCACAAAGTCGGGAAACGGGATTACTGGACGGGATATGATTTCGTCAAAGACGTTCGTGACCGCGTGAGCGGAAACGTACAGATCGCAACAGACAATTTCAGGACATACCCGTTTCTCATTCGCGGGCATTTTGGATACGAAGGCTATTCGTTTGGAACTGAGACAAAGATATTCGGCGAGCCAATTCTATCGGATGGCACGCTGGCGAGGCTTGGACGCAATGAAGGCGTCCGAAAGCTGACCACAGCGGAGCGCAAAGCGGTAGTAGGCTCGCCGGACTTAGGCAGCCTTACTACTTCTCACATTGAGCGGGCGTTTCTGACCGTTCGACAGGAACTAAAACGGTTTCAACGCAAGGGACTTGGTTATTCCAAAGACCTTGAAATGCACAAAGCAGCGGTTGCGCTGCACTTCGGGATTTACAATTTCGTTCGGATTCACAAGACACTCGGGACAACGCCAGCGGTTGCAGCAGGCGTTGAATACGAGCGTTGGAGTTTAGAACAAGCGGTCGAAATGACGGCGGAATATCTCCGCAAAAAAGAGGACGCGAAGTTTGAAGATGCCTTCGCGAAACTGGCTTGATTACGGCGTGCCTGTCGGCGTTGTTTCTGCCATTGGCGATTGTGATGGCGTGGCGCTGTTGGAACTTGCCGCCGATTCCGGCAACTCGGATATGGTCGCTGTCGTTTGGGGCGATGACGTTGGCGATGGTGCTACAGTCTGCGAGGGCGGATTTTTGGAAAAATAGATTTGAACACCTAGTGATGCAGCCGCGATCAGGACGGCTGCAATTCCAGCAACACCAGCAATCCGAGCCCAACTCAGACCCTTCTTGCCAACGCCTAACGTCTTTCCGCCAAGCTTCATTGTTTCCTCGTGCTGAGCTGTGCTGTAACGTTCGGCTCGTCGCCGATCAATTTCGGCTGAGAGGAGAGCAATTCGACCCTCAGCGGCTGGCTTCATCCACGCTACACCAGCAACGCGTCCCAATTCCGGTAGAATGTCTACAAAATACCGGTGATGCATGTCCAATGCTTCGTCGGACATATCTCGAACCTTTTCTGGAGCGGTCGCTTTGTATGCTTCGTCGAAGTTCGCCAGATCAGCCACAGACCGGTATTTCAGTCGATCTAGGCTCAAATTACCATACTCAAGACCGAGCAACACCAATCGGTAGGTGCTGGTAGGGTTTGAGTATGGTTTTTACGGCCCTATTTCGACCGATGAAACGTCCCTGAAATTTGATAGTTATGGTAGTCGACCGCTGAGTTCGTCACCTCGTCGCGCGACGCGATGTCCGTGTTGGTTCCGGTCTCAATCAGAGTCTTGCCATCTGCCGACAACCGGACGCTTAGCTTGCAGTGGCCGGCTTCAAAATTAATTGCGTCACCACTGCGCCGCACAACATTGAAGCGGCCCGGGCAGAAACCGCCAATTATTCCCACGAGCGTTCCGTTTTGGGCAATGGCAATCGTCGTATTGGTAGTGCGCGACGCGCTTTTGGGGACCCATTTCGATTGTTGTAACGTGACGGTTTCTGTGCCAACCCAGATTCCGTCAAAACGGGAATTTGGCGCCTGAGCGAAACAAGTTGCTGACAGGCCAATGCCAACGAGAGCGGCAGTGAATTTCATGCCCTTGCTTTACCAAATTCGGATCGCATATTGCAACCGTGCCGAAGCGCGATCAAAGCCAAGAAGCACTGAGGCAAGTCGAAAAAATCACCGACTCAAAGCCGGTACGCGGCGAGACCTTGCTGCGGTCACGGAAACTTAAGCGGTGCTGGTGGGGTTTGAGTATGGTTTTTAGGGCTTTGTCCTACTCACCCCATCTGCGCTAGCTAATCCCCATGGAATCCGCGTGATTGGCGGTTGGATCGATGTCCTTGTGGGGGTGTCAGCGCAGTTTGCGAAGGACAGCGTCGATCGTCGCGTCGAGCGCGGCCAGCTTGAAGGGCTTTCTGAGCACCGTCGCGTTCACTCGCTTGAAGAAAAACTCGGTCGCCGGATTGTTCTGGTGGCCGGTAAAGAAAATGAACCGCTTCGCAGTCGCCGGTCGGGCCCGCGTCACCGCCCAGTAGAACATCTCGCCCCCGACTTTCGGCATCATCATGTCGCAAATGATGAGATCAAAGGCGCCCTTCATGATCTCGCGCAGGCCCTCGACACCGCTCGGGACAGAGGTCACCTCATAAGAGCGGAAGACCAGGTGGTCGCGGAGAACCTCCCGGAAATCATCACGATTTTCGAGGAGCAAAACTCTCTGGGCCGGCCCCCTGAGCGGCGCCACTTCCTCGTCAATGTCGAGAGTGACGAGCTCCACGGGATAGGAAGGTTGCGGTCGCCGGCGCATCGTCCCAAGCCGATTAGCAAGACGGGTGCCCCGCAAAAGCCTGCGAATGCCCGCCAGAGCTCCTACCCCTTTTGGTCGGCTTCTTGCGATTGGCCTCGCGATTTTTGTCGCTGGAAAGCGGTCGGGCGGTTCCCCGAGCTTAGCCACAGCCGCATTTTCTTTGGAGTCGTAGGGTCAACGCTGCAACGCATCGAGCTCGGAGCGGGACAGCTGCTCCACTTTGTTGAGGTTGCATGCGTGAAAACGAAACCGCGAACGGAACATCTTTTTTTTCAGATCCAAATGAAAATGTGGCGCCAGACGCGCGAGCACCTCGAAGCCGGTGTGATCGTGAAGTTCGCCAACAATCCATTGGCAGTGATTCAAAATCTCATCGGGCAAGGTTGAAAAAACATCCGCTTCGGCCCCCTCGCAGTCGATCTTGATCAGGTCGACCTGCGAGACTCCGATTTCGCGCAAGACGTCATCTAGTCGCCGGACCTCGCACTCTACTGGAGCGGCAGGGTGGCCGCGATCCTTGAAACGGTCGCGAGTGTTAAACCCGCCAAAATTTACGTTATCGGCGCAGACGGCAATGCGTTGCTGAGTCGCTCCGAGGCCATAGTTGAAAACTGTAACACCACCCAGATGCGCGACATTTTCTTGCAAGATGCGAAACGTGTCGGGATGGGGTTCAAACCCGAAAATGTTGGCGTCGGGGAACTGCCGATGAAAATAAATAATGGAAGCACCAATGTTGCTCCCGATATCGAGAACGATCTTCGGTCGGAGGGCCGGAGGGACATAATACTCCGCTTTCTTCCCGCTCTTGAGGAGAACTTGATACAGAACGAACGGATCGGCGCTGCCTGATCGATAAAAAATATCTCGGCCGCCCCAACGCAAGTGGGCGAGCGATGAGATCGGAGATTGGCGCACCATGTCAGCAGCGAAGCGCAACGAGCGGGAACGCACCAAGATCTTGATCATGTTGCGGAAACCAATAGCCGACATAAACGAAGATTAGTTGGATCCGGCAGAATGAAACAGGCCATTTAGTTGTCAGTTGCCGTGGCATCTCGGTCACGGCGCGAAGAAGGATTTGAGGCGATTAATCCGTCAATAAATCGTCGGCGGAGTTGGCTTCGGTGTTGGAGTCGGGCGAACCGGCGGCCGTTTGGGCGGATATTTCTTCTTTGGGGTCGGAGTCGGCTTCGGCGGCTTGATTGGGTAACCAGGACGACTGACTGTTGGTCGTGGCGTTGGTTTCGGTGTCGGCTGTGGCGTTGCTGTCGCGGTCGGATGTGGTGTCGGCGTCGGTGGATGATACGGCGTTGGGGTCGGTGTTGGCCTTACTCCGCGACAATTCTTGAGCGCTTCTTTTCTCGAGCCGTAGCATTCACCATCCCTCTGCCGGCAATCCGCTTCTGTCGTCTGGACAACCTGTCCATTGATGCAGCACCAACAGGGCCGAGGTGGTGGTGGTGGCGGGGGGCCGGTCGGATTGGGCACGTAAATTGGAGTCCGCCCGCCTGACGGTCCTTTCCCACCCACCGGCGGCTGCGACGCACGAACATTCCGATTCTGGTTCGGTATGGGCGCGAGAATCAGATCCAAACTGGGCAGCGGCGGAAAATTTTTGATTAACGGGTGCGTCCTCATGATCCGCCGCAGATCGACTCGCCCCAGCTTCGGAAGTTTCTTCGCGCCGGCCTTAACGTTGAGCAGTTGACCGGCACGAACCTCGGTCGATTGATCCGGATAATCGTTCAACGAGAAACGCGCATCACCTTCCAGAACGATGAGCCGATCGTAACCGGCCGGTTTCGATTCGAAGATGACGGTCGTGCCGGTGATTCCCACCGACACCGCTTTGGTCAAGATCTCGGCCGTGCCGGAATTCTTTCGCGCGTAGAGAAGAATCGAGCCGCTGTCTAACCGGATACTGCGGCCCGCACGATTGAAGCTAAAGATCGTGTTCTCGCCCAAACGCGTGATTGTCAGATCGGCGAAGGTCAGTTCCGAGCGCGAATCGCCTCCGGTGCGAAGTGCGGTGCCATCATCGACTTTGTCATTAATCGCGGCGGGCCGTGCGTCGGCTTGTTCTGGCAAAAGTTGGACGTCGTGAAAAATGGCCGTGACGTGGCCTTCCGGTTCCGGCGCCGGCGTCTGCGAAAAGCTGAAAGTGATCAGCGCGCCCGCCGCGAACAGAACGAACAAGATCGTTCGTAAATTAGCCATTGAACTCCGGTTGCGGGAACATCGACCTATTTGGCCGGATGTCGATCTTAGCCAGCCGACAAATTGGCCCGGTGAACGATCGCGGGAAAATCAGGCGGCAGGTCGGCTAATTTTCGCAATACCAGCATCGACGCGACCGAATTCCATTTCGTTGCCAGGCCCTGGCGAATGAGTTCGTCACAGACTTTCAACACGCCGACCTCGTAGGCCGGCCCGATCTCCGGCTTCTTCTCTTTCCGAAACTTATTTTTCGCCCGAATTGCAAAACGCTTCAGTGTCCGATCGGCGTCGCGCCACTTGAAATTGTCATTCGGCACGGCGTCGTGAAACGCGACCAGCGCTTCCATCTTAGCGGAGTTCCAGTGCGCGACGACGTCCGCGAGTACTCCTTCAAAAGCGTGATCGCCATCGATAAGCAACAATCCGAACTTCAAGTTTGGCAGCGGCACGTGCGAGTCGGCCACCAGCAAATGCACGCGCGCCTTATGTTCGGGACGCGCTAGATAAATTTTGCAGGCGCGGTCTTCGTTCGACCGGTTGTCGATCGAATAAATCTCGCGATCACGGCCAGCGGCCGCCGCGAGCAGAACCGTGGAACCAGCGAGGTTGCGCCCGATCTCCAGAATATTTCCGGACGTGGCCTTCACCGCTTTCCACAATAGCGCCGCTTCGTCAAAACCCTGTCGGATCAGACCGCGATTTCGGCTATCGCAGGTGAAGACCCAGGCCAGATCTTCAAAGCCTTCCCCTGCGCTCTCCGTTGGTTCTTCCACCGAGCCGATAAAAGCCTGACTCATGACGGAGCGCAACATTGTCGATCCAGTTTCGCGTTGCCCGAAAAGTGGTACTCTTTCGAGCGTGGAATCGATCGAGCCAAATAGCCAAGCTTCCGCGACGCCGCCTCGTTTTCGGCGGCGCAAGGTTGAACGCGTCGATTTCGTTGTCGCCGGTGTGCAAAAGGCCGGCACCACCGCGATCCACGATTTTCTGGCTCAGCATCTGCACATCGCTCTGCTGCGCGACCAGGCTCTCCATTTTTTCGACAAGGAAGAACATTTCAGTTCGAGCCGAACTAGCCCTTTCACCGAGCCGGACTATCGGATTTTGCTCGGCAACTTCGACCCCGGCTGGCGATGGCGCGTCGCGGGGGAAGTCACGGCTGATTATCTTTATTATCCGCGCGCGCTCGAGCGGATCGCCCGTTACAACCCGAAGATGAAATTGATCGTTTCACTGCGCAACCCGACCGAGCGCGCGTTTTCTCAATGGAACATGCGGCGCGACAAAGAACAGGAACCGCTTGAATTTCTCGATGCGCTCAAGCGCGACCAGCAGCTCGGGATCTGGCAGGGACCGCGCGGCAACGCCTACCTGGCTCGCAGCCTTTACGCGCCTCAGGTCGAGAAAGTTTTCAAACTCTTCCCGCGCGATCAGGTGTTCATTATTAAGTACGAGCACTTCCGTTCTGATCCCTTTCCCCTCCTCGATCGCATGTTTGATTTTCTTGGTGTGCGCAGAAAATCCGGTTTGAAGAACAAACAACGCAACGTCGGTTCCTATTCGCGAAAATTAACTTCTGAGGAACGCGCCTACGCGAACGGCATTTTCGACGAAGATATTGGCAAGATCGAAGCGCTTCTTGGTTGGGACTGCTCTGATTGGCGCTTCCAGACGCCCGTTTCAACGAGCGCTTAGTTTACAGATCGTGTGCCGTTCAGACGTTGCTGCCGCTCCATTTTAGTTTTTGGCGGACCACGCTGAAGAACGACATGTCCGGCATCGCCGCCAACTGGAGTGTCCTTTTCGCTTTTCGGATCTGAACGGTCGCGTCCTTCGCGATCCGGAGCGGCTCGCGTCCGTCCACGGTCAGGTAGACCGGGTAATCCGGCTCGCTCGCTTCCACTTCGATCACCGACTTTTCCGAAACAATGATGGAGCGATTCGTTAAAACGTGAGGACAGATTGGCGTGATCACGAATACTCCGGACTCCGGTTCCAGGATCGGTCCGCCTGCCGAAAGCGAGTAGGCCGTCGAACCCGTCGGTGTCGCGATAATCAAACCGTCGGCGTTGAACTCGGTCAGCGCTTCGCCGTTCACGCGTGTCCGCAATCGAATCAGGCGCGACAATTCGCCGCGGCTAAACACGGCGTCGTTTAGCCCAATCATTGGCTTGTGCTTTTCCTTTGAATCCTGCAGCACGACCTCAAGCAGCGCGCGATTGCTAAATGTCATTTTTCCCTTGGCAATGCATTCGACCGCTTCGCGAAACGCCGGTGAGCTCGCGCAGGTCAAAAAACCAAGCGATCCCACATTGATCCCAAAAATCGGTGGACTCGCTTCGCCGAGCTGGCCGGTCACATTCAAAATCGTTCCATCGCCACCAACGACCACCAGCAAATCGGCCTTGCCTCCCAAATGAGCAATTGTCATGTCGGAACGTTGACCACTTACCGCCGCCGTTTCTTTCTCGAGCAGGACCGACATCGAGAAGCGGGCAAACTCCGCCGCGAGTGAGTTCACGAGATCCCCCACTCCGGGTTTCCCGGGGTGCGCGATTAATCCGACCGTTTTCGGATGCATATGAAAAATTCCTGGTTCCCGTCGGTTCCAGTGATTGTTGATGGAACGAGACCGGCCACATGATAGTTCGCTTCTTCGACGAACTTCGCAATTTTTTGCTGCGCCTTTTCGTGCAGCGCCGGCTCGCCCACAATTCCGCCCCGGCCGACATCTTTGCGCTGCAATTCAAATTGCGGTTTGATCAGCGCCAGAATCATACCGTCTTGGGTTATCAACTCGAAAGCCCGAGGCAAGATCAAAGTCAGCGAGATGAATGACACATCGATCACGCACAGATCGACAAGTTGGGGGATGTGTTCGCGGGAGAGGAATCGCGCATTCACTTTTTCCATTACCAGAACGCGCGGATCGTTTCTTAATTTCCAACTCAATTGACCATGCCCAACGTCCACCGCGAATACTTTGGTCGCGCCGCGTTGCAACAAGCAATCGGTGAATCCGCCGGTCGATGCGCCAATGTCGAGCGCAGTCTTTCCTTTAACTTCGACGCCAAAAAAATCGAGCGCGCCGCCAAGTTTCAACGCGCCGCGACTTGCGAACTGTGACGGCTGCACCACCGAAATCGGTGCATCTGCTTCTATCAGCTCGGCCGCTTTTGCGAAGACGTGGTCCCCCACCCTGACTTGGCCCGCCATGATCGCGCGTTGGGCCCGCTCGCGGCTTTCAAAAAATCCACGCTCGACCAACGCCTGATCCAGTCGTGCCTTCTTTTTCTTCATTGGTGTCATGTCGAGCGAAGTCGAGACATCTCTAGATGTTTCTGAAATAGTAAGAGATTCCTCAACTCCGCTCGGAATGACAATATATCCCATCAGCCCTCGTCACTTCGCTCCGCAATCAGTTTGTCGACTGACGCCACGTCTTCGGCCGAAGCCCGACGTCGTTGGTACTTGCGAAAAACGACGTCCCTGAGCGCCAGCAGATCCTCCAGCTGCGGAACATCGTAGTAGGTCCACTCGGGTTCCTCTTTCAATTTGGCCTGGAGTCGCCAAGCGCCTCCAAACTTGGTCGCGCGGACCTCTCGTTTTCGGCCGTCTTCGTCTTTCTCGGTCCATATGTGTTGACTCGGCATCGCTGGAAAACCTTACATTAGCAGCCTTGAAGGATGCGGCCAGACTGCTGGTTTATTTGCTCGCAACGGTTCTCGTGGGCGCGTTGCTGGCGCCATGTCTTTTTTGGGTGGCTCAGTCCGTTGTCGCTCACGGTTTGCTGACTTTTCTCGGACGATACGATTTCGAGACTTTTTTCCATCGTGCGCTCCTCGTCGCTGCCGTCATTTTACTTTGGCCGCTCATTCGATCGCTCCAGGTCCGGAGCCTGAGTGATTTGCAGCTTGCGCCAAATCCACGTTGGCGACGCGATTTGTTCGCGGGGTTCATCTTCTCAGCCATTCCCCTGCTCTGCTGTGGTGCGATTCTGCTCGCCACGCCAATTTTTTCTGTGCGTGGCGCAATCAACTGGCCCGGAGTTGCAAGAGTGGCGGCCGCCTCAGCCGTGGTTCCGCTTATCGAAGAAACATTTTTCCGCGGACTCGTTCTCGGTCTTCTTCTCAAAACCGGACGCAGGCATATGTCGATCTTAGTAACGTCGGTCCTGTATTCCATCGTTCATTTTCTGAAAGCGCCGGATCGAACGTCGCTAAACGTGACCTGGATGTCGGGATTTAATTCAATTGCGCACGCGTTTGTCCAATTCGCCGATCCACTTCTGGTCGCAGCTGGATTTACCACTTTATTTCTAATCGGTTGGATCCTGGCCGACGCACGATTACAAACGCGTTCGCTTTGGCTGCCAATCGGTTTGCACGCCGGCTGGATTTTCACCAGCGGCGCGTTCAATAAAATCGCGCTGCGCCAGTTGATCATCCTGCCGTGGCTTGGAAAAAATCTTCTCGTTGGAATTGTGCCGCTCGCAGTCGCGTGCTTGACGTGGCTGCTAATGCGCGGCTGGTTGAAATATGTCGACCGTGGCAGCACCTAGCTTTTTCCGCGGAATCGCGTCCTTGCTTTATCCGCCGTCCTGCACGATCTGCGCTGCGCCGGTCGACCTGGGCGAATATCTCTGCGACGAGTGCGAAGGAAAAGTTTCCCGGATTGTGCCGCCGTTTTGCGCGAAATGTTCCGAGCCGTTTGACGGCGCCATCACGACCACATTTGCATGCGCCAATTGCGCGCATCGGGCTCTTCATTTCGATGCCGCAGTTTCGGCCTACCGCAGCCGTGGCATTGTTCGCCACGTCATCCTCAATTTTAAATACGGCCGCCAGATCCATCTTCGCCATCTGGTCGCGCGCTGGCTGGTCGCCGCGTTCGACGACGAGCGACTGCGCGAACGCCGTTTCGACGCGATTGTTCCGGTGCCGCTCCATCCCGCAAAGCAGCGCGAGCGCGGTTTCAATCAAGCTGCGCTGTTGGCCGAATGGCTGGGCTCTCACCTGTCTCTCCCGTTGCGCCCGGCTTTGAAGCGCATCCATTATACGACTACGCAAACGGCATTTGACCGCTCCGAGCGTATGCAAAACTTGCGCGGTGCATTCCGTTTACGAAAAAAGGCAGACGTGCGAAACTTACGCGTGCTTTTGATTGATGATGTCTTAACGACCGGCTCGACCTTGAGCGAATGTGCGCGGGTTTTGAAAGAGGGCGGCGCGCGCTCGGTCTACGCCGCAACCGCTGCCCGCGCCTGATCGCCATGGCTATCTTCAAAAAACCGACGATCAAGACCCAGCCTCGCAAGAAACGCGACATTCCGCAGGGGCTTTTTCAGAAATGTCCCGGCTGCAACGAAGTGATCCATGAAATCGAGCTGAATGAAAATCTGCGCGTTTGCCCGCGGTGCGAATATCACTTTGCCCTTTCGGCCAAGGACAGGATCAACAATCTGCTCGATCCCCAAACTTTCTTTGAGATGGACGCCGATCTGAAATCGGTCGACACGCTGCGTTTTCAAGGCATGGCCAGCTACAAAGATCGGCTGAAAAGTTATCAGGAACGCACCGGGCTGACCGACGCGGTCATCAGCGGTCACGGAATGGTCGACGGTTATAAGGTCGCGCTCGCGGTAATGGATTTTGGATTTCTCGCCGCGACCATGGGCTCGGTTGTTGGCGAACGAATCACCCGCGTGATCGAATACGGCACCGACGAACACGCCGCGGTCATCATCGTGTCGGCCTCCGGCGGCGCGCGGATGTACGAAGGAATGCTCAGTCTAATGCAGATGGCGAAAACTAGCGGCGCACTCGCGCGTCACGCCCAGGAACGGCTCCCTTACATTTCCGTGCTCACGAACCCAACCACTGCCGGAGTCATGGCCAGTTTCGCGTCGTTAGGCGACGTCATTATTGCCGAACCAAAAAGCATGATCGGCTTTGCCGGACCACGCGTGATCAAGGAAACAACGCACCAGGATTTGCCGAAAGGATTTCAGACTGCGGAATTTCTCGAGGAACACGGTTTGATCGACATGATCGTGCATCGCAAAAAAATGCGCGAGACAATCAGCCATTTGCTCAGCTATTTCTCTTCCGCGTCGTGAATTATAAAGAGGCGCTCGCCTGGCTCTACAGCCTTCAGCGCTTCGGGATCAAACTCGGACTGGAAAACATCCAGCGACTGATTGCCGAGCTCCATGTCGATCTTGGCAATGCACGCGTCATTCACGTCGCCGGCACCAATGGCAAAGGCTCCGTTTGCGCAATGATCGACGCCGTCTGTCACGCCCAAAAATATCGGACCGGGCTTTTCACCTCCCCTCACCTAGTCACTTTTCGAGAACGAATCCGCGTAAACGGCGAAATGATTTCCGAAAACGAAGTCGCGGCCGGCCTGACGAATATTCGCAAGCTCGTCGCAGATTGGGAGCCGCATCCAACTTTTTTCGAGATCGCGACCGCGCTCGCGCTAAAACATTTTGCTGAAGCGAAGGCCTGTCCCGAGCAAGATCGAGGGGTCGACATCGTCATTCTGGAAACGGGATTGGGCGGACGGCTCGACGCGACCAACGCGATTCAGTCCGACGTCGCCGTCATCACGCCGATCGCGCTCGACCACGAGCAGTGGCTGGGCGATTCGGTGGAGAAAATTGCAGCCGAAAAAGCCGGGATCATTAAACCGCAAACGCCGGTTGTCTCTGCGCCCCAAGTCGCCGAGGTCGGGAAAGTCATTCGCGCGCGCGCCGCCGAATGTGAAGCGCCTTTGCAGTTTGTCGATGAAGCCTACGACAAATCGCCAATCGCGTTGCGCGGCCAACATCAAAAACTCAACGCCGCGCTTGCCATCGCGGCGATTCGCGCCGCTAAGATCGACATCGGCGATGCCGCGATCACTCGCGGACTCGCCACCGTCGAGTGGCCGGGACGTTTCCAATGCTGGGATAAACGCACCGTCATCGACGGCGCGCATAATCCGGCCGCGGCGAGAACTCTCGCCCAAAGCTGGGGAGAAATTTTTGGCGACGAACGCGCGACGGTGATTCTCGCGGTGCTCTCCGACAAAGATTTGAAAGCAATTGGCGAAATTTTCTCGCCAATCAGCGATTCGATCCTGCTCCCCAAAATCCGGACTGAACGCGCGGTTGAGCCCGTCGATTTGCAAAAAGTCTTTGTCGATCTTGGGCGAGAATCCGAAACGTTGGCGAGCTTTGGCGAAGCTTTCGCCAAAGCTCGCCAACGCGCCGCGCCGATTCTCATCACCGGCTCACTACATTTCGCCGGTGAAGCCCTCGCGCATCTTCAAGGCCGCCCCGCGGCCTTCGAAGAATGCGCGCAGTAAATTACGTCTCGATCCGCGGAAACAACGGCACCGGTTTCCCAACGACATGTCCGTCCGGAAGTTTCCCCCACTCCGCGTCTTTGAGCGCGAACCGTTCTTCTTTCCCGCTCAGCTGCGTTTTCCAATTCAGCTGATCGAAAATCCCGTGCGCCGCTTTTGGCAACACCGGCGAAATCAAGATCGCGATGATACGCAGCGATTCAACGAGGGTGTAGAGAAAACTATCAAGCGTATCAGCCGATGCTGAATCTTTTGCCAAAATCCAAGGTTTGTTAACCTCGACAAATTCGTTGCAACCCGACGCGTAAAGAAAGGGCAGATCGATGGCTACGTTCACCAAGAAGTTATCGAACCCTCGCCTGTACGAATCTGGGTATTTCTTCCAGCCTTCACCCGCCTTTTCAATTGAATCGACACCCTCCTTGCCTACTGGCTTCTTAATCACGCAGTGCCGATATTTTTCTGTCATCGTGAGCGAGCGATTAACCAAATTGCCAAGTTTGTTTGCTAAGTCGCTATCGTAGCGTTCGATCAAGCGTTCCTCGGAAAAATCAGCGTCCTTGCCAGTCGCGATGTCGCTCATCAAGTAATAACGGACCGCTTCGGGACTGTATTTATCGGCAAGTGTGTTTGGATCGATAATGTTGCCAAGCGACTTGCTCATTTTCGTTCCGGAAATATTCAACCAGCCGTGGACGAGGAGTTGTGGCATCGCCTCGTCGGTAAATCCGACCGCGTGGAGCATGATCAGCCAGTAAATTCCGTGCGCCGGAACGAGAATATCTTTGCCGATGATTTGCAGCGTGTCTTTTGTCCAGCGATCGCGAAATTCTTGTGGCTGCTTTTGGTAGTTGTCGATCTTCGGATCGTAGCCGGCGAAGCTGATGTAGTTCGTGAGCGCATCGAACCAGACGTAAGTGACGAAATCTTTGTCGAACGGCAGCTCGATTCCCCAATCAAGCCGCGATTTCGGGCGCGAGATGCACAAGTCGCCACTGATTCGCTCGATCGCGTTCCGCAATTCGGTCTGTCGAAAATCGGGAAT
The DNA here is from genome assembly GCA_035635435.1 of Chthoniobacterales bacterium. Classification (GTDB taxonomy): domain Bacteria; phylum Verrucomicrobiota; class Verrucomicrobiia; order Chthoniobacterales; family UBA10450; genus AV40. Next base: position 22,931 of record DASQBB010000086.1, read on the forward strand.
GACCGCGTCTTTTCGATTGTCGATGTAACGCAGCAGCCAGTCTTTGTGCTGACTCAGTTTGAAATAATAGTTTTCTTCCTCGCGAAACTCGACCTGCCCCCATTCCGGACCAAACTCGCCATCCGGACCGCGCTCCTTGTCCGTCAGAAATTGTTCCTGGCGAATTGAGTAATAGCCCGATTGCTTGTCTTTGTAGATTTGCTTGTCGTCGAATAATCGCTGCAGCATGCCCTGCACGACTTTTTTGTGATGCGGCGCGATCGTCTCGGCCCAGGCGTCGTATTTCACATCGAGCTTTTTCCAAAGATCGACAAACTTTTGAGTGATGCTTTTGACAAATTCGGCCGGCGGAACGCCCGCCTTGGCCGCTGATTGCTGCACCTTCTGGCCGTGTTGATCGACCCCGGTCAGATAAAAAACTTTTTCGCCTTTGAGCCGATGATAGCGCGCGATGACGTCGGCCAGCACTTTTTCGTAAGCGTGGCCGATGTGCGGCGGCGAATTGGTGTAATCAATCGCCGTGGTGATGAAAAACGTCTTCGCCATTCCGGCGAGACACTGGCGGACGCGTGATCACTTCGCAACCGCAACTGTAGCCGCGTCGCTATGCGACGCGTGCACGCGGCTACAATATTATGATCGCCTTCCCGCTATTGGCTCGAAGGCGACTTGCCGTTCACCTTGCCGACCGACGCGCCGGTGACCTGGCCACCGGACGAGACAAAATCAATTTCATAAACTTTGCCGTCAGCGCCTTTCATATCGACTGCGGTCGAGGATTTGTTGCCGCCGAGTTTCTTCTCTTCGTGGAATTTTACCGGACTCAACGCCAGATCTTTCCCATTCAATGCGACGTGAAACTTCTTGTCTTTCGACGTCGCCAGTTGTTGGTCGAGATAACCTTTCACGCCCTGCGGATAGGTGGTCTTGGTTGTTGTGGTAGTACTTTTTTGCTGATCGCCACTTGAAGATTGCGCCGGCTGCTGCGCCTGAGGTTGGGAGTAAGCGCCGGACATTTGGCCGAACGCGATCGGCGTAATAAACGATGCGGCGAGTGCTGCGATTATAATTCGTGTCTTCATATTTTCCTTGTGATTCTAACTTTAACAATGCCGGACGAAACCTTCGAGAGCAAGCGCTTCGCTATCTCACGGCCTCGCCGTTGATGCGATGAATCTGGATGCCGGTCACCTGTGCGCCTGTTGTCAAAAAATCGATATCGTAAACTCCGCCTTCATCGCTTCTCATCGAGACAGACGTTGAGGTCGTGTTCGGTCCGGTACTTTTCTGCGACCAAACATGGAACGGCGTTAGGGCGAGATCGCCGCCGTTTACTGTCATGTGGAATTTTTGGTCTTTAGACTTGGCCAGTTGGCGATCGAGATAGGCTTTCACGTCGGGAGGAGGCACAGGCGTCGGCGTCGGTTTCGGTGGAGGCGGCGACGGCGTTGGTCTTTGCAGGGGTCCCTGTGGTTGTAGTGTCGCTTGTCTCATCTGCGCGGGCTGTTGCGCCGGAATCTTCGTTGGAACAGACGTTTGTCTCGACGGCGTCGGCATCGGTGCTGGCCTTTGCGGCTGAGTTTGCGATTGGTAAGCGGCCTGCCGCGCCGGAGTTGGTGTCGGCGTTATTTTCTGCGGAGAACTTTGTCGTTGGGGATACACCTGCTTCGATGGCGTCGGAGTAGGCGTCGGTGCAGTTCGCTGCGGCGGCGGTTGGGACCGGAGCGAGGCCTCCTTCGGCGGAATTAGCGGCAGCGGGGTTGGCGTCGGTGTCGGCGAATGCGTCGACGATTTGGATCGACTGTATCTCATTTGGCTGAACGCGGTCGAAGCAACGAACGATGCTGCGACGATTACAATAATGATCCGCGTGGTCATAGGGCGCACTCCGTTAAACTTAATCTTTGAATCGGAAGATTAGTTTGGGTCCCCGTATTCAACAACTTGGAAAGCGAAGCGTTGCTTCTTCAAGCACGCGTGCGGCGAAAACTGAAAGTGGTCTCAGGTTTAACCGCGTTCCCGTTGATCTCCAGCAGCGGATAAACGAGAAAATTAATTGGCCCACTCGCAGGCACAGGATTGACAATCAGGTCGCGTCCTTTGCTGAGCTCGACGCGGTTGGCCGGATTGTGGCCGAAATAGTAATCGGCCAGCGCAGGATTTTTCCACGCTTCGCTGATATCGACCGGAATCCATTTTCCGTCGGCGAAAAATTCGGCCCAACAATGATAGCCCTCGATTGCGCCTTCGTTCTTATCAGCAGGAATTGTCGCGCCAATCGCGAAGCGCGCTGGAATGCGAATGCTTCGTGCCAGCGCAATGAAGTACGCATGAAAATCGCTGCAGTTGCCTGTGCGCGCGTCGCACGCGTAAATCGCATCGCCCATGCCCCACCCCGTGCCTGATTTGTCGTATCGCATTCGCCCCAGCACGTGATCGTAAAGGGCCTTGGCGCGCTCAAGATCATCATTTTTCCCGGACGTGGCCTGCGCAGCGATCGTCTTAAACGTCTCGTTAATGGGTACCAATTTTTCTGGACGCAGAAAGCGCGTCGCATCTTCGCCATTCGCGGAATACGCTGCTTTCTCCTTTCGAACTACCAAGTAACGCAGCTCAATCGTTTTGCCACTGTCCACAGATTGTGGATAGAGGACGCAAATATCGTTTCCGTAGTCGCGGTCCTGAATTTTCTCCCACTTAATTGGAATGCTGACTTCTTCTCGCGTGACGGTTTGAAATGCGTCCGTCTTCGCCAGCGGGATCCAGAGCCGCGCTTCGCCGGTGATCTCTGGTAGTTTTACGCGGTAAACAAATTCAAACTCGTCCGAGCCCTTGATGATCGCGGGCTGATCAGCGGCTTGACTCGCCAACAGTCCAATCAGGCCAATTGTTACACCGACGAGACAGCGCATGCGCAAGCGGCCGAATGGCTTTTATTTGCTCGAAACTTTTTTCCAGACGCCGTTTTCTTCTTTCCAATTGTAAAGCGGCTTTCCGTTGATTTTATGCACGGACGTTTCTGTGACCTTCATGTCGCCGGGTTTTCCGGCCATGAAGAAATCGATGTCGTAGGTTGTGCCGTCGGTCGCTTTCATGTCCACGCAGGCAAAATACTTGCCCTCGCCCAGAGTCGAAAGCCGATCGTCGTGCACTTTGGTCAAGTCGAGTGCGAGGTCTTTCCCTTCGTAACTAACATGAAACTTCTTGTCGCTCGAGTCTTTGCTCTCGCTACTGATGTGCTTCTTGATTCCAGTAGAAATCTCGGCCGTCGTGACTTTCTTTTCCGCGTCGCCTTTCTTCGGATGCTCGCCCTTGTTTTTGTCTTCGGTCTTCTTTGGATGCTCCGGATGTTCTTGAGCAAAGTTCGACATCGTCGGAGTGAAGAACAACGCTACTGCTGCTGCGATGATGAATCGTGTGATCATAAGATTAGAATTTGAGGTTTCTCTAAGTCTAACGGAACAGACTCAATATCCTATCGGGCTATTCGATTGGAAAGGCGAATGTTAATCACGACATGTGGGCCATCATCTTTCGCCCACCGGTCCTGAAAAATCGCACAACGAGAAAAGCAGCGATCGCCAGGAAGACGATGTTCAGCACGGTCGTGTAATTGAACGTGATCGCGGTTTCGACGATGCGTGCCGCCCGATGTTGCGGAATTAATCCGAGGCCTTGGAAAACAAATTCGACGACTAAGGCAGCGCCGACCATCGCAATATAAAAAATCGCGACGATGAGTCCGGCGACTTTCCAGCCATAATATTTGCGGTAGATGTCGATGATCGGAAGCACGACGAGGTCAGCATAGATAAAGGCGATCACGCCGCCAAAGCTGATTCCACCGTTCCAAAGGACCGCCGCGAGCGGGATATTGCCAACCGAACAAACGAACGAGAGCACCGCGACCAACGGTCCCACCAGCGGTCCCCAGAATGTCGCGGCCACTGGATGCGAAGTCAGAAAAAAACTATTCCAGAAATGGTTCGGCACCCAGGCGCCGAGCGCACCGGCGATCAGCAAACCGCCTGCGATATCTTTCCACACCGCCGCCAAATCCATCACAAAATAATGACTCGTTGCCGTGATTCCTTCGGGTGAACTGAGCCGTTGCCACAGCGAACGACCGTTCTCGACGCTTATGTCCATCTCGGCGTGCCCTTCCATCACGCCTTTGATTCCCTTGTCGGCTTGCTGCCTCGCCTCTCTGACAAGTTTGCGCGAGAGAAAACGCCTGAAGAGCAGCGCGATGATCACAACCATCAACGGGCCGCCCGCGAATTCAGCGAGCGCAAATTGCCAGCCCATCAGCACGATCAGAATGACGCTCAGTTCTGCAACCAAATTAGTGGAAGCAAGCTCGAATGCCATGGCGGCTGTGAAATCGGCGCCTTTGCGAAAAATTGACCGTGCCAACGCGACCGCCGCGTAAGAACATGACGATGACGCGGCGCCAAGGCCGGTGGCGATCGCAAGACTCTTCGGCGAATCGTCCGGTAACAGTTTCGTCATTTCACTTTTCGAAACGACCGCCTGGACCACGCCGGAAAGCCCGAATCCCAAAATCAACGGCCACAAAATTTCCCAGAACATGGCAAACGCCATCCAGAGCGCGTGGCCAAGACTTGTGACCAGGTTCGTCATTGTTTGCGGATCGCGAGGAAACAGTTACGGGCGAAAAAGAATGAAGGCGCCCCACCCACATAGCAATAATCCAGTGGCGAAACTTACTTGCGTACGCGCCGGCAGCATTTTCTCCAAAGAGACGAGGAGTGTCAGCGCGGCGATCCAGAGAATGTTCATCACGCCGGCGACGAAAAGCAGGGCCATCAACGCCCAACAGCAGCCGGTGCAAAAGGCGCCGTGTTCCAATCCCATTCGAAATGCACCGCTGCTTCCTTCGCGCCAGCGCGTCATGATGAATTCCAGTGGGCCCCGGCAATTGGTCAGGCAAGCGTGTTTCAGCGGCGTGAATTGAAACACACCTGCACCGAGCAGTAACGCGCCGCCGAGCCATGCACTCGTGCTCATCATCGATGATGAAAGTAATGCGTGTCGATGCAGCCACCATTGGGCGACCGCGGCCAGCGCGCTGAACACGCACCAGATGGCGACGTAGCCCAGCACGAAGATCGACATCGGAATGTAGGGACGCCCAAGTCGTTGACGGTTACGCGCCACCGCCGCGAAAGTCAGAATCATCGGGAGTGCGCTCGGTAACATCATGGCGATCATCATGATGACCCACATAAGGAATAGCGGCAGCAATGTTGCAGTCGGCCACGAAGAAAGTTCCGGCCCCGACATTTTCATCCGCATGCATTCGCAAACGCCGGTCGCATTCATTCGACGCGCTTCGTAGATCGTGTAGAACCAAGCCAACAACGCGATGGCGCAAAGACTCGCCCCGATCAGAAGGCGTTCGCGCCGCGGCAGCACCGGCAATGCATTCATGGCCGACGATTAACTCGCGAAAGCATTCGGAGTTAATTGCCGTAGCGAATGCGCGCGACAAAGCCGGCCTTGTTTGGATAGCTAAACTTCATTTTGTCGATCGCGACCGATCCTTCCTTGGCTGAAGCGCACTCCGCGCTTTTGAAAATAAAACCGGTGCCGTGAGTGACGGTGATGGTTTCAACGTCTCCGGTCACTGGATTTTTGATCGGCTCCAGAGCGATTCGGAAATTGTCGCCGAGCCGGGCTGTACTTTCGAGACCGTTGATATTGATATTGAATGGAACAAACTGCGGGTCCAGTAACGTGCTGAAGGTCGTGGCCAAAATTTCGAAGGGAAGTCCGCCGGCTTTACCCGAACCGATCTCGAGCAAAGCGTCCCGCTGTTCTTTGGATGCCTTTTCGTCGACAAACAAACAGACCGTGCCGTTGCCTTCGTGGATCGCGCCCGGCCATTTCGCGGCGAAAGCGAGGCCGAGTCCGTCAAGCGATAGATCGCCGTATTTGCCGCGCTCGATCCGCCAAACGCCCGCGCCCTCGCAAAAACCGGGCGTCGGCGGCGCGGCGAATTCGCATGGGCAACCGTAATCGCAGTTGCACGCCTGGAGATAATCTGCGTCAAAAAACCATTTCTTCATTTGATGATCCTCCGAATGAACCTCGACTCGCTTTGTGGCCGGTCAATTAATTGTGATCACGTAGCCGAACGCCAGTTCGCGTCAACCACAGCCGCACTGAACAAACGACTTAGTTGGGCTCTTGCAAACATCAGGGATTGGAGTTGCCACGTTCAAGTTGCATGGTCATGCTATTCGACATAACTAACCGTATGAAGAATTACACGAAGATCCTGTTTTCGATTCTGGCGGCAGCGATTTGCACGACAACTTTCGCGGCAGACAAGCCGAGCTGCAAAAAGACTGGCAAGAACTGCCCCATGAACGACAACAAGAAATGCAACTGCGGCAAAGACTGCGGCTGCAAGTAAGCAGAACAGCTGATCTTTTGCGGCGTTACTTTTCCCGAACGATTTTTCCCATCGTGTATCCGGAATAGGTAACGACTTCTTTGATTTTCGCGTCGCTGAGTGTCTTTCCAGGCCTGGTCTTAATGGTGACCTGTTTGCTCGGAAGGTCTACTTTCACGGATTCAACTTCCGGTTGTTTCCGGAACGTTTTTTCGATCCCGGTCGCGCAAAACGCGCAAACCATTCCGTTAACGGTGGTGTGAATCGTTTCGGCGGAAACGATTGTCGTCAGGCCGAACGCGATGATGAGTGTGATTAGTTTTTTGTTCATGTGCTTGTTTTGTTAAAATTGAATTTGCCAGTTGAGCATGATGTGTTGATTGCTGCTGTAACCGATCTCGAAGAGATAAGTTTTGTAGAAAAGGCGGATCAACGGCGTAGCCACGAAGTGATCGTGCTTTGCCGGATGATGATCGACCTGGAACATGATCCAGGCGTTCAGGTCGTTGTAATTCGCGAGATACGGCGCGATTCCGATTCGGGCTCGCTGCGAGACCGATTTCTCGATGTCGCCGTTCCAGACAAATCGCGGCTCGTAGGAAAGAAACCAGCGACGCGATTCATAATCAGCCAGGAACGCGGTCCAGAGCGACGGCTGATTATTCCCGCGATAAGTCGCGACGCCGGCGCCACTCATGTTGAAGATGTTGCCCTGCCCGTCCGGCAGGTTCCATCGCTTCAGCAACGTGTTGATTTCCGGCGTGAACATGAAGATGTCCTTGCCGTTTTCCTCTTGTTTAATGTAGATGCCGAACGCTTCGGTCGGCGTGAAGGTGTAATCGAGCGAGAGCGTGTGCCCGGTCTCGTCGTTTTCCTGCATTACCATTGTGCCGCCGACGTACGACAGCGGCTTGGCCTCTGATACGAAGGCCGTTGCAAAAGTTGTAACTAAAATTAAGGGAATTGTTTTCATTGATCCAAAACTGCGGTTGAAGGGCAGATGTGCCGGTAAATGGGCACACCCCGGGCGCTAGCGCCGGTGGATCAGATGAGAAACGTGCAGAGGACCGCGAGCTGCGGCGATGTGAGCGGGCACGATGACGTGCGCACAAAAGAAAGTTGTCGATCTAACGAGGCGCACTCCGGCGCAATTGCGCTTAGAGTTGCAACGCAGGTCGCATTCAGCTTTAAGCGCGCAGCACTTTTCGCGAGCGGTTGGGAAACCGGAGCGCTCTTCTTTGAAGTTGCGCAACAAGTTTTGTTAGCGCAGCAACCCGGCCGACACGCTTTTTGCGCAGGCGAATCGGAGACGATGCACGTTCGCGCGGAAACGTGAAGCGGAGCCGCCATCATGGCGACAGCCATTGCCAGTGAGATCGTGATCCGGCCTAACATCGAATTCCTTGTAGCACAACTTAGACTGCCGGTCGAATCAACGCGTTCAATTTCCCTCGAGCACGACGCAAGCGACGGCGTGATGATCGGTGTGACTCAACGTGATCAGCGCCGATGTCACGCCCCGTTTCGTTGCTAGTTCTTGCGCCGGTCCGGAAAAGACCAGGAACGGTTCGCCGCTTTTCTTTTTGCGGATGTCGATGTTGCGCCAGCCCATCGCTTTGCCAATGCCGGTCCCAAACGCTTTTGCCACCGCTTCCTTGCCGGCAAAGCGCGCGGCCAGATGTCGCGCCGGAAATTTCATCGACATCGAATATTCAATTTCGCCTTCGGTAAAGACGCGGCGCAAAAATTTTTCGCCGAAGCGGTCGAGCGAATGTTGAATGCGCGCACACTCGACCAGATCGACCCCGATGCCGAACACACTCATGTGCGAGGCGCACTGCCCTTTTCGCAGCCAACCAGCGGCATTGGCAAACTTGACCGCTTTAAGCGGTCAAGTTTGCATCTGCTCATCCCTTTCATGCTTTGTAATCAGCCATGACGCTCAAGAGTTCCCTGACCGCGTTTTCAATTCCGACAAATACGGCCCGCGAAACAATTGAATGCCCGATGTTCAGTTCGGTAAGGTACGGAATCTTGTGAATGAGCGCGATGTTGGTGTAATTGATTCCGTGACCGGCATTGACTTGCAGTTTCAATTCTGACGCGGCTTTGGCTGCGGCTTGCAAATTTTCCAACTCCTGCTTCTCGATCTTTTCCGAAAACGCATTCGCCAATTTGCCGGTGTGCAGCTCGACCATTTCGACGCCGAGCTCATGGGCGACGTCGATTTGTTCCAGGGTTGGATCGACAAACAGACTGACGCGAATGCCGGAGGTTTGAAGACGCTTAATGGTGGGCTCCAGCTCTTTGCGATTTGTCACGACGTCCAGGCCGCCCTCGGTCGTCACTTCTTCGCGTTTTTCCGGAACGAGACAGACTTCATCGGGCACAATTTTCAACGCAACATCGACAATCTCGGGCGTATTACCCATTTCCAAATTCAGTTTGGTCATGATATTCTGGCGAAGCCGATCGATATCGCGGTCCTGCATATGGCGACGATCGCTCCGCAAGTGCGCGACAATCCCTCGCGCGCCGGCGCGCTCGCAAAGCGCGGCCGCCGCCACCAGATCGGGCTCGGCATTTTTTGAATCAGGCATGCTCGCATAGCGTGCCTGTCGCAACGTGGCGATGTGATCGACATTAACTCCCAACCGCAGTCCGCTCATTGATTACCTCTGTGAACGCTTTGAATAGGAGCAAGAGTCTTTTGCAGAGCAAGCGATAACCCAATCAACAACGCCGATTGGCACGCCCGCCGGCTCCATTGCTTTAATCGACCGAAGTTGCTACCATCTTAGGGAACACCGGAGGCCTAAATGATAATGAAAAAAACAAATTTAATTATTCTGTCACTCGCTCTCTTTGCGTCATCGATCCTGGCGGCGCCCTCGACCAACGTAACCTACGTGATCAGCGGTAATACGCCGGGATTTATCAAACAGGCAATCGACAATGGGTCAGCCAACGCGACTGATCAAATCACGGTGACGGTCTGGCTAAAGCTGCACAATGAGAATCAGCTCAGCCAGCTCCTCGCGCAGCAGACAACGAAAGGCTCAGGACAATTTCACAAGTGGCTATCTCAGGATCAGTTCAATGCCACTTACTCGCCGACCGCGCAGGAAGTGAACGCGGTGCAGAACTTTTTGAGCGCCCACAACCTGACCGTGCTTTACGTGGCTGAAAATAATTTCTACATCAAGGTCCAAGGCGCGATTGCCGATATTCAAAAAACTTTCCATGTCCAGATTCACAATTACAGCTTCAACGGCTCGTTACACCGCTCGAATAACGCCGATCCGTCGGTCAACGACACCTCCGGCGGCAATATCGCCGCCATTACCGGGATGGACGATTACGGCTTCGAGCCAGCGATTGTCTTCCCGTCCAACCCGGATGGGAGCGCTGTTTCGTTTACTCCACTGAGCCGAGCTAAGCCAGGCGGCGTGTTTTTTGAAGGTCAGGCCTTCCGTCCCGTTGAAACTGACATCTTCACGGGTGGAGGCAACACGGCAACGTATACCGGAAATCGTTACGGCGCGGACATTACCAATACGAGCCTTGGCCATCTCCCACCGCAGGGATATTCACCCGATGAGATTCAAACGGCCTATAACCTGAAACCACTCTACCGTGCAGGCTTGGACGGAACCGGGGAGACAATCGTGATCACCGATGCTTTCGGCTCGGCAACCATAGCGCAAGATGCCGCAGCATTTTCGACGATTTACGGACTGCCGCCGATCAATCTTCAGATCGTAAGAGCACCGGGCATATCAAATAACCCGCATGGTACGTCGCTCGGTTGGGACGGGGAAACCACCCTGGATGTGGAATGGGCCCATGCAATAGCGCCTGGCGCGAAAATCGCGTTGGTGGTCGCCACAGATCGCGCTTCGCTCGACGAAGCTATTAACTACGCTGTCGTCCATCACCTTGGCAACACCATCTCCAACAGTTGGGCGAGCCGCGAAGGTTTTGGCAACCCGGCCCAATTTAATCGAGTGAACCGCATCCTGCAGATGGCAGCCGCCCAGGGTATTGACGTGAACTTCGCCAGCGGCGACGACGGTGACGAAAGTCAAGCCGTCGGCTTCATAACAGTCGACTTTCCAGCCAGCTCGCCTTTTGCCACTGGAATCGGCGGCACTAGTTTGGCGTTGAATCCCGACAACAGCATCAAGTTCGAGACGGGATGGGGCAACAACTTGACCCGGATTGCGGATAGGATTTCCCTTGGCAGCCCCCCGGTGGTTCCTCCGCTCCACCTCGGTTTCCAATTTGGCGCTGGCGGCGGCGCCAGCCTTACTTTCGCGAGACCGTCGTTCCAAAGCGGTCTCTCTGTCCCCGGGAACACGCGGCTGGTGCCTGATATTTCGATGTTCGCGGATCCCTTTACCGGTGCGGAAATTATCCAGACCATCAATGGCCAGTTGTCGGTCGGCGTGATCGGCGGAACCAGCCTGTCCACGCCGGTGTTCTCCGGAGTGATGGCGATTGCAGCACAAAAGGCAGGCCACGGCTTGGGCCAGGCGGCGCCATTGGTCTACAATTTGCCCGCCGGCGCAGTGACTGACGTTGTCGCCGTTGGTTCGGCTGGCAATGTGACCGGCGTGATTAATGGAAGTCCCATCTCTGCCGATGCGCTTGCCGCACCCCTGGGTAACACGACCACTTATTATAGCGCTCTCTACAATAGCCCTTTCTCAACGCGTTGGTTCGTGATCACCTTCGGCACCGACACGTCCCTCACGACTGGCCCTGGCTGGGACAACGTGACCGGGGTCGGCACACCGAACGGCGCCAACTTCATTAACGCGATCGCACCGTAACGGGCGCGTCATCGCTGCCTAACGAATCGGATTTACTCGAGCGGAAATTCGATTCGCTCTTCCGGCTCGCGTGCGACCAGATTGTTGCGCGCGATGATCCGCGCGCACGTGTTCCAACGCAGGAGCGCGTCGTCATGGCCGGGTGGACGAATCGCTTCGGCTTTCTCAAACCAGTTCATCGCTTCGCGAAAAAGATCGTAAGCCTGGAACCGGCAATCGGGCGTGTTCTGTCGAAGTTTTGCTTTCCCCCGACGCTCCGCCACGATTCCGGTGTAATACGCGCGGTCGTACTCCGATTTCATCCGCGAGAGTAATTCTTTCGTTTGCGTGTCGCTGACCGCATAGCCTTTCTCGAACCGATCCGTCAGCGCGAGTAACAGCGTAATGATCGCCTGTTGGTTTTCAGGATCAGTCTTCAAAACGTCGAGACAAATGCTCTCCGCTTCGCCCGGCTCATTGAGCAAACGATACCGCTCCGCTTTTTCCAACGCGGCGGGAATCGCCTTTTGCGAAAGTGACTTTAACTCCGACATCTCGATTGGAAATGTTTACACCGGCTTCAGGGGTTGTCGATCTTGCCGCCTTTTCAACCCGCGCCAAATCCATCCGAACGGATCATAAAATTTGTCTACCACCCGTTCCTTTAACGGAATGATCCCGTTATCGGTGATCTCGATGTTCTCCGGACAAACCTTGGTACAGCATTTCGTAATGTTGCAGTAGCCGATTCCTTGGGTGTTTCGCAATTCCTCTAAGCGATCCTCGGTGTCGAGCGGATGCATCTCCAGCGCCGCCACGTGAATCAGAAAACGCGGGCCGATGAATTTGTTGTGCATCTGATGATCGCGCAGGACATGACAAACGTCCTGGCAGAGAAAACATTCGATGCACTTTCGAAATTCCTGGACGCGATCGATGTCCGCCTGCTGCATTCGCCAGGTGCCGTCGGGCGCGTCAGGCGGACGCGGACTGAATGGTTTGATTCGCCGCTTCACCAAAAAATTCCAAGACACATCCGTGATCAAATCCTTAACGACCGGGAATGCTTTCATCGGTTCGATTGTGATCGGCTTTTCGAGCGGCAGGTCGCTCAAGCGCGCCATGCACATTAGCTTCGGCATCCCGTTCACTTCGGCCGAGCACGATCCGCACTTGCCTGCTTTGCAATTCCACCGACACGCCAGGTCGTTCGCTTGGGTTCGCTGAATCTGATGGACAGCGTCCAGCACGACCATTCCTTCGGAACATTCGGCCGTGTACTCTTGAAACGCGCCGGCGTTGGCGTCCCCTCGCCAAATTTTAAACGTGACCGTTTGCGCCTCGCTCACTTCATCTCCTCGATTATTCGTCTCAAATACTCGGGCATTTCCGGAAGCGGCTCCAACCGAATCTGCATCGAGCCGTCCTCGGCTTTGGAGATCATCGTGTTCACTTTTGCAAAGCGTTCCTCTTTGTTTGGATAATCTTCGCGAAACTGCGCGCCACGACTTTCCTTGCGCTCCAACGCAGCGCGCGTAATCGCTTCCGAAGCGGTGAGCAGATTTTTCAGATCGAGCGCGGTGTGCCAACCCGGATTGAATTCGCGATGACCGACCACGCCAGCGCGACCTGCGCTCTCTTTTAACGTCTTCAACTGCTCGAGCGCGAATTGCATTTCAGATTCAGTTCGAACAATTCCGACTTTGTCCTGCATCAATTCCTGTAGATCTCCCTGGATTTCGTACGGATTCTCGCCACCGCTGCGGTCAAACGGCGCCAACGCTTCGCACGCCACGATGTCGATCTTGTCATTGTCGATCTTGCCCAACGAATTGTCTTTGGCGAACCGGGCTGCGAACTCGCCCGCGCGTTTTCCAAACACCAGAAGATCGGACAGCGAATTACCGCCGAGCCGGTTCGCACCGTTGATTCCGGCAGCGCATTCACCGGCCGCAAACAAACCCGGCACCCGCGACATTTGGATGTCAGGATCAACGTGAATCCCGCCCATGATGTAATGCGTTGTCGGTCCGACTTCCATTGTTTGCTCGGTGATGTCGATGTCCGCCAGTTGTTTAAACTGGTGATACATACTTGGCAGCTTGCGTTTGATGTACTCGGCCGCGTTCGGGAGTCTTTCCTTGATCCACGCGATATCGAGATAAACCCCACCGTGCGGACTTCCCCTGCCCTCTTTGATCTCCCGCACAATGGACCGTGCAATGTGATCGCGTGTTAGTAATTCGGGCGGGCGGCGTGCATTCTTGTCGCCCTGGCAATAACGCCAGCCTTCCTCTGTGCTGTCCGCAGTTTGCGATCGATAATTGTCCGGAATGTCGTCGAACATAAATCGTCGGCCGGCATTGTTTGTTAGAATTCCGCCTTCGCCGCGCACGCCTTCGGTCACCAAAATTCCCATCACGCTCGGCGGCCAGACCATTCCAGTCGGATGAAATTGGACGAACTCCATGTCGATCAGTTCCGCGCCCGCTTCGTAAGCCAGGGAATGTCCATCCCCGGTATATTCCCAACTGTTGCTCGTGATTTTGTAAGCGCGGCCAATTCCGCCGGTCGCGAGCACGATCGCTTTCGCGCGAAAAATTTTGAACCGGCCGCGTTCGCGCTCGTAGCCAAAGGCGCCGACCGCGCGATTTCCGTCTTTCAAGATCGACAAGACGGTGTGCTCCATGTGCACGTCGATCCCGCGATGCACGCCGTGATCTTGCAGCGTGCGAATCATTTCCAAACCGGTCCGATCGCCGACATGGGCGAGCCGTGGATATTTGTGGCCGCCGAAATTTCTTTGCAGAATGCGACCATCCTCCGTGCGATCGAAAACCGCGCCCCAGGCTTCGAGCTCGCGCACGCGGTCCGGCGCTTCTTTGGCGTGCAACTCGGCCATGCGCCACTGATTCACGTACTGACCACCGCGCATCGTATCGGTGAAATGCACTTTCCAATTATCCCGCTCGTCCACATTGGCCAGAGCGGCGGCGATTCCGCCTTCCGCCATCACGGTGTGCGCTTTCCCGAGAAGCGATTTGCAAACGAGCCCAACCCGAACTCCGGCCGCGGAAGCTTCGATCGCGGCGCGTAATCCCGCGCCACCGGCGCCGATCACGAGCACATCGTGTTCATGCGTCTCGTAGTCAGCCATTCGTTAAAGGATCCGGAAGTCGTGCCAAATTCCCATCGAACAAAGACGCACGTAAAGATCGGTGAAACCGACCCAGAACAAACTCAGCCACGCCCACATCATGTGGCGCTGATTCAGGCAAGTGACGCAGCGATACGTTTGAAATGACGATGTCGATCTTGCCAGTTGATCGCGAAAACCGCCGATCAAGTGGCGCAGCGAATGGCAACCGAAAGTGTAACCGCTCAGCAGGACAACGTTAATCGCGAGGACGATTGTGCCGACGCCGATTCCAAAAGAACTGCTTCCGGTCACCGGGTTATCGAACCAGAGCGCTTTCCAGAAGTCGTAGCTCAAAATCAAAATGAAAATAAGCGCGAGATACAAAAAGTAGCGGTGAACGTTTTGCATAATCAGCGGGAACGAACGTTCGCCCCAATAACTCTTGCGCGGTTCGCCCACAGTGCACGCCGGCGGGTCCGCCCAGAACGCCTTGTAGTAGGCGCCTCTATAATAATAGCAGGTGAGCCGAAATCCGCCCGGCGCCCATAGAATCAAAAGTGCCGGCGAAAAGATTAACCAAGCCGGCCACCAGTTTGGTTTTGGTCCAAACCAGCTGTGTGGTGAAGCACCGAAAAGTTCCGGCGAGTAAAACGGAGAAACATAATTGCCGAAAAAATAATGGGCGCCCTGAAACGCGGCCCAGGTGGAATAAACAATGAAAGTCGAGAGTCCGAGAAAGATGAGCAGCGGTTGCAGCCACCAAACATCGGGCCGCGTCGTTTCGCCGAAAGATCGATGTGGAATCGTGACTGATGTCGATCCGTTCATTGACCGTCCGTTCCTTCAATCGGCAGTTTCGCTTTCTTCCACGCTTCCCAGCTCCCAGGCACATTCCAAAGCTCCTTGAATCCGGCCGGTTTCAAAATGCTCGCGGCAATGCTCGAGCGATAACCGCTTCCGCAATAAACCACCGTCGGCTTGTTGCGATCGAGCTCGCCCATCCGTTTTCTGAGTTCAGGAACGAAAATGTGGCGCGCGCCGGGGACGTGGCCTTTTTTCCATTCACCTGGCCCGCGAACATCGACAATCTGGAGCGACGCTTTTTTCTCGTTTAATTCGTGCACACTCATTTGCGGGATCCGCTCGATTTGAAATCCCGCCGCGTCCCACGATTTCATTCCATCGATCAAATATCCTGCGAATTTTGTGTAACCGGTGCGGACAAATAGCCGTAAAACATTTTCCAGGTCGCCGTCGTTTTCGAGAACAAGCAGGATCGGTTTTTCCGGATCGAGCATCCAGCCGGCCCAGATCGAGAGAATCGGTGAGCCGCCAATGTTCAGCGCGCCGGCAATGTGACCGCCGCCGAATGCTAGCATTGTTCGAACATCGACCAGTTGATTGCCATTTTTCCCGATTGCTTCCTTGAACGCTTTCGGCGGTAAGCCGGTAACGCGCGGCAAACTTCCGAGGATAGTCGGTCCTTCCGCGTTTACTTTTTTCATTCGCGGATAGTAGGTCGGCACCGGCGGCGCAGTCGCCAGCGCGTAGTCGGTAAACTTTTTCACGTCGTCGAATTGAAGAAACTTATTGTGCCGGCGTTCGTAACCAATTGTGCTGGTCAAACGCGCGCCGATGTCCGCGCCGCACGGCGAGCCGGCGCCGTGGTTCGGATAAATCATGATGTGATCAGGCATCTTGAGATAAAAATCTCGCAGCGTATGAAATTGTTGCTCGGCCAGTTTCTGCGTGTGTTTTTCGCCTAACAAATCGGGACGGCCGGCGGACGAAACGAAAAGCGAATCGCCGGTCAGAATTCCCCACGGCTCATCCGGAAGATCGACATCCGCCAGCAAATACGAAATGTGCTCAGGCGTGTGGCCGGGCGTGTGCCGCGCGGTGACGAGCACTTCGCCAAAAGTAAAGCGATCGCCGTCCTTTATTTTCTCGACCTCGAATTTGTATTCGGCGCCGCCTTCGTGGCTCGCAAAAATCTTCGCCGAGTCCAATCGCGCGCACAGCTCGCGCGAACCGCTGACCAGATCGGCATGAATATGCGTCTCGAAGATATGCGTGATCGCCACGCCCGCTTCCCGCGCCATGTCGATGTAAATGTCGCAGTCCGGCCGCGGATCGAACACCGCCGCAACGCCTTCATCATCGTCGCCGACCAGATAGGAAAGTTCGGCAATTCCTGGCGTCTGAACGGTCTTGAAAACGAGCGACATGCCAAGAGTTAACGCGAGGCTTCAGACGAGTTCAACTTTCCTTCTTCTGTGGAGGCAGGTCCGAGCCGGACTGGCCCTATCCCCGGCCGCAGAATTCTGTTTCTTCTGTGGTGGCAGGCGTCTCGCCTGCAATCAAACTCGATCAATTAAGACAACCTCACCTTGATATTTCCAGTTGTCAGATTCCTTGACCAAGCCTGCTCTTACCGGATTCTGACAAACGTATTCCCATTTTTCGGAATAACTTTCGTCGTTGCGGAGAATGTGATCGAAGAATGTTGGCTGCCAGAATTCCCCACGATTACCGACGGCTTTTGAGATTGCTCGCTTCAGTCCTGCGACCCATTTGGAAAGCACAAAATCCGCATCGCCAGACACGAACAGATGAATGTGGTCCGGCATGATCACGTAACGTCCTAGGGCCGCACCAAATTCTTTTATCCCGCGTTCAGCGTAGGCTTCGAGAGCAGCTTGCGCTTTTTCAAGATCAGGAATCCGTTGTCGGTCGCGCGTGCAAAATGTGACGAAGTAAACTGGCTCGCTCGAATAAATCAGGTCAAGACGCTGGGGGCGACGTTTGATCACCAATCCGTTTTAGCAGCTTTTGCGAGTGCAGGCGAGACGCCTGCCACCACAACAAATGAGTTCTTCTGTGGAGGCAGGTCCGAGCCGGACTCGCACTTGTCCCCGGCTGCACAACCCTGTTTCTTCTGTGGCGGCAGCCGTCCCCGGCTGCAATTCTTTTCCGCAGGCGAGACGCCTGCCACCACAGTATCAGCGCACTTCGACAACGATCGGCAGCAGATGGTTGATCATGTAAGTGCCCCGGTCGGGATCACGCTCGAGCGGTTGGGTCCGCCCGTTGGAATCGGTCGCGCGCGCGATGAGAGTTGCTTTGCCCGAACGCGCTGGCGCTTTCCAATCGAATTCCCATAATCGCCACGCGTTTGGTTTCGATTCGCCAAGCAATTTCGTTTCCTTCCAATTTTTTCCGCCATCAGTGCTGAGCTCGACTTTTCTGATTTCGCCGTCGCCAGTCCAGGCCGCGCCGCGAATTCGCACGTTGGAATTTGCCGCCACAACTTCACCGTCGCTTGGCTGTATGATCTCAGCCTTGGTTTGTATTTCTGAAAGTGCGGTGAGTCGGGCCTGCTCCCCTTCCCGTTTCCAAAATGCGTAATCGAGCGTTTGATAATAACCGTTAAAGGGTTTGTCAGTGACAATGATCCGCTGCAACCATTTGATCGACGCCACCGCGTACCAACCGGGCACAATCGCGCGAACGGGAAAGCCGTGCTCCGGCGGAAGATCGACATCGTTCATTTTGTAAGCGAGCAAAACGTCGCGCGCTTTGTCCAATGGAATGCTGCGCGCAAAATTGATTTCACCGCGCGGACTTTTTGGATCTTCGAGTCTCCCACGGTCTGCGCCTTCGAAAATTATTTCGAGCGCGCGCGATTTCACTCCGGCGCGATCGAGCAAGATCGACAATGGGACGCCGGTCCATTCGGCATTGCCAACTCCGCCAACACCCCATTGCACGCCTTTAACTTTCGGTTCGAGAAAACTTCGGCCGTTCCCGGCGCACTCGAGGAGCGCCGGAATCTTTCGCGATTCCAATTTGATCAGCTCGTCGAAATTAATCTCGAACGGCTTTTCGACTTCGCCTTCAATTCGCAGTCGCCATTGGCTCTCGTCGATCTTTGGAACCGGAAAATGGGTGCGGACGTAAAACGATTTCGTCGGCGTGATGAAATCGCTTAGCTGTTCAACCGGCGTCTCGAGAACGAGCGGCTCCTCACTGAGGACAATTTTCCCATCGCGAAGCGATTCTTTTCGCACAATAGCTGTTCAACTGAAACGAAAGAGTCCGCAACTCCGGTCTGATCGATTATTATTCGACCCAAAGAGACGCGCCGATCAAAAACAGTCCGCCAGCAATAACCGTTGTGCCGGGAAGCGCACACAAGCTGAACTGAGTGAAGGCAGACGGGTCGCAGCCAAAGACCATTGCTCCTGCGATTAGAGTGACGATGGAGATAAGCGTTCTCAACGCCTGCAAAAGCAGCACCAGCGACACCAGAATTTCGCTACAGCGGCGCGATTCTTTTGTAGGGGAAACCATTACACTGGACTGCAAACGAAGAAGGAAGCCTCCTGTTTTTGTAAAAACACCGCGACATGCTACGTTATTGGTAGATTCGTATGAAGATCTGGCACCTGCACGCCAAGCGTCTCCTCATTCCGACATTCGTTAGTACCGAACAGGCGGTGGAATGGGGATCGCATCTGAACGCGAAGCAACACGACACGCTCGTTAAGAAACAGCGCGCATTGAGCAGCAGCGCGCTCGCCGAGGACGACCTGCAGCGAATGGTCGATCTCGCGACCCAATCGCAGTTAATGCGTGAGGCAGCCGAAGCATTCGTTTCGGCCTGATTCCACTTTTCCAAAGTGGAGCCTAGGGGATTATCCAAAGCACTCGCTTTGGCTCCTGTCTGAGAGCTTCACTTCTGACCCTTGCGCTCCGCGCCTCACCGGTCGAACAAGTTCTCATCCCCTCATTGTTTAATGTTTCGCTTCGCGAAATTGTGGAGCCTAGGGGATTCGAACCCCTGACCTCCTCAATGCCATTGAGGCGCTCTACCAACTGAGCTAAGACCCCGTGGGAATTGCTGATTGTAGATTGCCGATTGCCAATTTCAACTAACGGGCGATCAGCGAAATCTTGGAGCGTTCGGCAAGATTCACAACTTTGTCGCGCTCAAGCAGCAGCGTTTTTCCAGATTCAACCGCGATCACGCGTAGCTTCGATTCGGCGGCCACTTTGATGGTTTCAATCCCGACAACTGGAACGTCGAAGCGCATGTCTTGATTTGGTTTCGCGACTTTGATCATGACCGCGCCTTCACGGGCGAGCGCGCCGCCGCGTTTGATCGCGTCATTGGTTCCTTCGAAAGCTTCAACCGCCAGCACGGTTCCGTTCTTGACGATAATCGTCTGGCCGATATCGAGCCGCGCAATTTCTTTGGCGACGTTCCAGCCAAGATCGACATCTTCCTCTTCCGCGCGCGATAACTTTGCTCCGGCGATCAAACCTTTCGCCGCCATGTCGTCTTCCAGAAAACTTGTCGCCGGCAGAAGATGAACATCGGCTTTACCCAGCTCATCCGCGATTGCGCCGAAGATTGATTCGGCGTTGCGCTGTTTAAGTTTGGCGAGCACGACCAACGCCTTCACATCGGGCCGCAAATCGAAAAGATTCTTCGGCGCAATTTGTCCGGCCATGACCGCGCGATTGACTTTGTGTTCCCGGAAAAACTTTAAGAGACGTCCCAGTTGTCCAACGCGCAGCCATTCGACAACGTCCGCGAGCTCTGAAATAGCGGGATCGGTTTCGTCAGTAAACGCCGCGGCTACGATTTTCTTTACGCCAGCTTTTCGCGCGGCGGCGGCCAGAATTTTCGGGTAAACGCCGTTACCCGCGATGATTCCGAGAATCTCCGGCGTTTGCAAAGTCTTGGAAGCTTACGAATGGCGACGGCGTTTGACGTGCAATTGCGCGAGCGCCTTTTGCAATGAGGCCTGAATCCCGGCGACTTCTTCGGCGGTATGATCCTCTTTCATCGCTGCCTGTGCGCTGGCTACGGCCTTTTCCGCTGCGGCGATGTCGATCTTTTCAGGCTCGAGCGCCATGTCGGTCAAAATTGAAACGCCATCGGTTTTGATTTCGACAAATCCTTCGCCAACGGCCATGGCAGTTTCACGCCCATCTTTGACCACGCGAAGCTCGCCTGGTTTCAATGTCGTCAGCACCGGCACGTGTTTCGGGTAAACGCCGAGTTCGCCTTCGGTTCCGGGCAACGTGACCATGTCCACGTCTTCGGAATAAATTTTCTCCTCTGGAGTAACGATCTCGAGTTTCAGGGTCGCCATTACGATTCCTTGATCATGTCGATGTTGCCCTTCATGTAGAAGTTCGTTTCCGGAACGTCGTCATGTTTGCCATCGAGAATTTCTTTGAACCCCTGTACCGTTTCCTTAATCGAGACGTATTGGCCTTTGCTGCCGGTGAAAACTTCCGCGACGTGAAACGGTTGACTCAAAAATCGTTGAATCTTGCGCGCGCGATAAACGGTGAGTTTGTCTTCCGGACTTAACTCGTCCATTCCGAGAATGGCGATAATGTCCTGTAAATCTTTGTAACGCTGCAACACTTTCTGCACGCCGCGCGCAACGCCGTAATGCTCCTCGCCGACAATTTCCGGCGCGAGCGACTTCGAGGTCGAAGCGAGCGGATCGACCGCGGGATAAATTCCGAGCTCAGCGATTGAACGTTCGAGCACGATGGTCGAATCCAAATGCGCGAATGTGTTCGCCGGTGCGGGATCGGTCAGATCGTCCGCCGGAACGTAAACCGCCTGGAAAGAAGTGATCGAGCCTTTCTTGGTCGAAGTGATTCGCTCCTGCAAGTCGCCCATCTCGGCCGAGAGTGTCGGCTGATAACCGACCGCGCTCGGGGTTCGACCTAACAACGCCGAAACTTCCGAGCCGGCTTGCGAGAAACGGAAAATATTGTCGATGAAAAGAAGCACGTCCTGGTTGCGCTCGTCCCGGAAAAATTCCGTCATCGCCAGCGCGGAAAGTCCGACCCGGAGACGCGCCCCCGGCGGCTCGTTCATCTGGCCGAAAACCATTCCCACCTTCGACTTCGACAAATCTTTTTGATCGATCACGCCTGCCTCGCTCATTTCCTTGTAAAGATCGTTGCCTTCGCGGCTCCGTTCGCCCACTCCCGCGAACATGGAAACACCGCCGTGACCTTTGGCGATGTTGTTGATCAGCTCCATGATGACAACCGTTTTGCCGACGCCCGCGCCGCCGAACGCGCCGACCTTGCCGCCTTTTGAGAACGGACAAATCAAGTCGATGACCTTGATTCCAGTTTCGAGGATCTGGACTTTCGTGTCCTGATCGGTCAGTGCCGGCGCGGGGCGATGAATCGGATAACGTTTGGTGAATTTCACCGGTCCGCGATTATCGACCGGATCGCCGGTGACATTGAACAAACGGCCGAGCACGCCTTCGCCCACCGGCACGCTGATCGGACCGCCGGTGTCGTTCACGCTCATCCCGCGCTTCAAACCTTCGGTCGACGACATGGCGATTGTCCGCACCCAGCTTTCGCCGAGATGCTGTTGCACTTCGAGTGTGAGCTTGGTCGGGTTGCCGTTGACCTCGTACTCGATCTCGAGCGCGTTGTAGATTTTCGGCAACTGCTTCACGTCCGAAAACTCGACGTCCACCACGGGACCGATCACTTGAACGATGTTTCCTTTATTCATAAATCTTAACTAACCGGTGAGCGCCATCTGCGCGGTCGCGATCTCGAGCAGCTCGGTCGTGATGCCGGCCTGTCGCATTTTGTTGTATTCGAGCGTGAGATCCTTGATGAACTGGTTCGCGTTATCGGTCGCGTTCTTCATCGCCACCATCCGCGCGCTGTGCTCAGACGCGCGCGCGTCGAGGATCATTTGGAAAACCTCATGCTGGATGTAAAAGGGCAACATCACGTCGAGCACGACCTCGGCATTTGGCTCGAAAACATAACCGAGCATTGGATCGACATCTTCCGCCGCGCCTTCGGCTCCTGACTCGCCTTTGGGAAGATCGAAACTGCTGATCGGCAACAGCGTCTCCACGACCGGTTTCTGATTAATCGTGTTGATGAAATGGGTGTAGACGATTGAAACCTTGTCTATCTCGCGATTGAGGAATTTCTCAGTGCAAAATTTCGAGACGGCTTTGGTTTCGACGAAACTCGGTGCGTCTTTCAATTCGAAATCCGCCAGCAACTCGCGCTTGGTCCGCGCGATGAATTGCCTCGCTTTCTTGCCCGTGACCACGAACGCCGTCTTCGATTGATCGAAGTTGGCGGCCTCACGAAAGAGATTCGTGTTGAGCGATCCGGCCAAGCCTTTGTCGGTGCTGATGATCAAGACCAACTCTTTCTTTACATCACGGACCTCGAGCAACGGATGCAATCTCGGATCAGTCCGTTTTTGCAGCGAAACGAGCACCCTGTTCATCAACGCGGCATACGGCCGCCCGGCCACCGCGTGTTGTTGCGCTTTGCGCATCTTCGACGCCGCAACCATCTGCATCGCCTTGGTCAATTGACCAATGTTTCGGATCGATTTGATCCGGCGCCGTATGTCCTGCGTGCTCGCCATCTAAATTATTGCCAGGTAGTTTTGAATTCTTCCATCGCGCTTTTGAGTTGCGACTCGAGATCTTGATCGAGCTGCTTCTTCTCGCGGATCGCTCGAAGTAAAGGTTCCTTCCGCGTTTGCAGCCAGTCTTGCAGCTTCAACTGAAACTCTTTGACGCGATCGACCGGCACAGGATCGACGTATCCATTTTGCATTGCCCACATCACGGCGACCTGTTCTTCAACCGGGATCGGGTTGTATTGCTTCTGCTTGAACAACTCGACAATCCGCTGACCGCGCTCGAGTCGCGCTTTCGTCGCCGCATCCAAGTCCGAACCGAACTGCGCGAACGCGGCGAGCTCGCGGAATTGGGCAAGGTCGAGCTTCACTTTGCCGGCCACCTGTTTGATCGCCTTGATCTGCGCGGCCGATCCAACGCGACTCACCGACAAACCTACCGAGATCGCGGGACGCACGCCTTGATAAAACAAATCTGTCTCCAGATAAATCTGACCGTCGGTGATCGAGATCACGTTCGTCGGGATGTAAGCCGAGACGTCGCCCGCTTGCGTCTCGATGATTGGAAGCGCGGTCAGCGAACCGCCGCCGAATTCCTCGGCGATACGCGCGCTGCGTTCGAGCAAACGCGAATGCAGATAAAACACGTCGCCGGGATAAGCTTCGCGACCGGACGGCCGCTTCAACACGAGTGAAACCTGCCGATACGCGACCGCGTGTTTCGACAAATCATCGTAAATGATGAGCGCGTCCATTCCGTTGTCCATGAACCACTCGCCCATCGCGGCGCCGGCAAACGGCGCCAGATATTGATTCGTCGCAGTGTCGGACGCGGGCGCGGAAATAATCGTCGTGTACGGCATCGCACCTTCGCGTTCGAGAACATCGAGAGCACGCGCGACGTTGGAATTCTTCTGACCGACCGCGACGTAAATGCAATAAAGCGGCCGATAATTTTTGTCGCCTCCTTCTTCTCCGGCTTTGTTCAACCGCGCCTGACTAATGATGGTGTCGAGCGCGATGGTCGATTTTCCGGTCGCGCGATCACCGATAATGAGCTCGCGCTGGCCGCGCCCAATCGGAATCATTGCGTCGATGGCCATGATGCCGGTCTGGACCGGTTGGCTGACGCTACGGCGCTTGATCACGCCGGGCGCAATTTTTTCGAGCGGATAAGACGTTTCACTCTTGATCGGACCTTTGTCATCGAGCGGTTGTCCGAGCGTATTGACCACGCGTCCAAGAAGGGCTTTGCCAACAGGCACTTGGAGAAGTTTTCCCGTTGTTTTCACTTCGTCACCTTCGGAAACTTTCGTCGTCTCACCGAGCAAAATCGCGCCGACTTCCGTTTCCTCGAGGTTCAATGCCAGGCCGAACACGCCGTTTGGAAACTCGATCATCTCGTTGAGCATGACGTCGCTCAATCCTTCGATCCGGGCCACGCCGTCACCGGTTTCGCGGACGACTCCAATGTTGCTTTTGGTTGCCGATGTTTTTAGTCCAGCGATTTTCGTTTCGATCTCTTCAAGAATACTGCTCATGGTGATTGTTGGTTAAAGTTGTTGCTGGAGGCGTTCCAATCGGTTGCGGAGCGTGCCGTCCCAAACATCGCTGCCGACGCGCACGCGCACGCCGCCAAGAAGTGTTGGATCGACAACGAACTCAGTGGTCAAATCGCTGCCGTATTTCCTTTTCAGCCGCGCGACAATATCGACGGCCGCCTGCGGAGCTAGCTGAATCGCGCTCTCAATTCTCGCGTGCCGCTTTTCGATTTCGAGCCGAAGCAATCGCTTGTAATACTGCAAAACGTCCATGAAATGGCGCGGACGTTTTGCGATCAGCGCTTGCACGAGCGTCGCGATCTTGCCGCGGTCGAGTTGCCCGTCGGTAAAACTCGCGCGCAACAATTCCCGGGAAAGTTGGCGAACCTCCTTGTTGATCTTCATCAGGCAACCTGGCGCGCGGCTTCTTCCTGCAGGCGCTTCTGGTCCTCGGGCGTGAGCACTTTGCCGGTGACCTTCGCCGTTGTATCGACAACCAACCGGCCGAGTTCCCGTTTCAAGTTTTGCATTTGGCGTTCGTGCTCGAGCGCAGCGGCTTCCTTCGCCTTGGCGAGGATTTGCTCTGCGGCAGCGATTGCTTCCTGCTGTTTCCGCTCAGCCAGATGCGCACTGCTCTCGCGCGCTTCGTCGATCATTCTTTGCGCATCAGCGTTCGCCTTTGCCACAATTTCCTGGTAGCGCTTTTCTGCTTCGGCGAGTTCTTTCCTGATCTTTTCCGCGTTGAGCATTCCTTCTTCGATCTTTCGCCGGCGATCTTCGAGCACGGCCAGGATCGGTTTGTAGGCAAATTGCCGAAGCAAAACCGCCACGATACAAAAGCTAATAACCTGGGACAGAAAAAGCTCCCACTTCCAGCCGAAGGTATCGGCGGTATCTCGCAACATCTCGGCAAAACCTGCGGCAGCAGCACCCGCGGCAATTGTGACGGTCATAACGTAGAACTCATGCGCTCAGGCAATTCGCCTCCGCACCGTAAAATGTCAGTGACCCAGCAGGAACAACGCGTAGAACACAATCGCCTCGGTAAACGCGATCGCGAGAATTCCATGCACCAGGACCTGGGTAAAGGCGCCGGGATTTCGGCCGACAGCTGTCGCCATTCCCAAGCCGGTGAGACCG
This sequence comes from Chthoniobacterales bacterium, assembly GCA_035635435.1. GTDB lineage: Bacteria > Verrucomicrobiota > Verrucomicrobiia > Chthoniobacterales > UBA10450 > AV40. The sequence continues at coordinate 48,444 of DASQBB010000086.1, forward strand.
ACGCCGATTCCTACACCCATTGCGGCGAGGCCGACGTGAATGCTTCCGGTCATTTCTGCTAGTAGTGGTAGTATCATAGTTTCGTTTTTGTTTGGTTCGACGACCTCACTTTGAAGTCGCCTAAATTTTCAATGCGCGTGTTCCGGGCCATGGTCATGCTGCGCGATTAACATGGTGAAAACCGCCGTTAAGAGCATAAAGACGAGCGCTTGGACAATGCCGACGAGAATCTCCATGAAATAAAATGGAAGTGGCAAGAACGGCGCGAGGTACGGGTTCATCGTCGACATCGCCTCCAAAATACTTTCGCCGGCGTAGATGTTTCCAAAAAGCCGAAAGCTCAGCGAAATCGGCCGGAACAGAATGGAAATCACTTCCAGCCAGCCGACCATGAAGAAAATCACTATCATTAGGATCTTCAAAATTCCGTGGGTTTCGCCTTTTGGCGCAAAGAGGTGTTTCAAAAATCCGCCGATGCCTTGCGCTTGCAGCGCCCAGACGATCCAAAGCAAAAAGAAGACGACCGCCATCGCCGTGGTCATGTTGAGATCAGCGTTGCCGCCGCGCAAAAGCGGCCGATCGATGTGAAAGATTCCAGTGGGATCGTAGTGACCCCAGCCAATCGTGCCGACGCCGGGAATCAGGCCGAACCAGTTCACGAATAAAATAAAGATAAAAATCGTCGCGAAAAACCAAAAAGTTTTCCGGACCAACTCGCGCCCGATGATTCCCTCGAGAAAAGTATAGAGACTCTCCACCAGCCATTCCCAAAAATTCTGGATGCCGCTTGGGATCGGTTTGATCGTGCGCGTAGCGATTTGCGCGAAAACAATGATCCCGGCCGCGACGATCCAGGTCACCAGCATCGAATTCGTGACCGCAAACTTGCCAATCTCAACGATCGGCGCAGCTTTTAGCGGCACGCCTTCATGCTCAACCTGCGCCGGCGCTGCTGTTTCCGCCGCAAATACAGAGCTCGCCAGCGCTGCGCCGCAGATCGCCGCCAGGATCAACATCAGTAAATAACGGTTGCGCATTTCGCTTGTCAGCCAAGTGGCACGGGCATCCTGCCCGTGATCTCTCGCGCTCCGAAATCGAGCCGCGAATCTTGACGCGGTTACCAAAGCCGTTTTTGCGCGAATGACAAGGGACTTTCCTGAAATTTTCTTCGCAGCGGCGGTCTATGATCGCCGCATTATTTTTGCGAGAGCCACTCTGCGAGCTTCTTTTTCAATTCGTCAATCCCCTCGCCTTTTGCGGCCGAGACCGGGACGATGTCGATCTTGGGGAATTTCTTGCGCAGCACGTCAAGATTTCCGTCCGCGCCCGGCAAATCCATTTTGTTCGCGATGACGAACCACGGGCGCTGCGACAAGAGCGGATCGTAAAGATCGAGCTCTTTGCGCAGTTGTTGCAAGTCTTCAACCGGATTGCGGCCTTCGCTTCCCGCGATATCGACAACGAACAGAAAAATCCGGCAGCGCGTGATGTGGCGGAGGAAATCGTGGCCAAGTCCCAGCCCACGATGCGCCCCTTCAATCAAACCGGGGATGTCGGCGATGGTCGCGCGTCGGTAACCGGAAAAATCCACCACGCCGATGATCGGATGCAGCGTCGTGAACGGATAGGCGGCAACTTTTGGCCGAGCCGCGGAAATCTTTCGAAGCAAAGTCGATTTGCCGGCATTTGGATAACCGACCAGACCGGCATCAGCGATCGTGCGCAACTCTAATAGAAAATGTCCCTGCTCCCCCTCCTCGCCTTCCGTGTATTCGCGCGGCGCGCGATTGCGCGAACTTTTGAAATGCACGTTGCCTTTCCCGCCCGCGCCGCCGCGACAAAGAACAAATTCCTGTCCGTCTCGTGTAAGATCGACAACAAAATCGATTTCGGATTGCGGATTTTGGATTGCGGATTGATCTGAATTCGATGTTGAGCGTTGGGCGTTGGACGTTGACCGTTTTCTGTCTTCGGCTACCCAAACAATCGTTCCAACCGGAACTTTGACGATTTTGTTCAGCGCGGATCGGCCATGCTTTTTCTTTCCCATTCCGTGTCCACCGCTTTTCGCCTTGATGATCGGCTCGTAGAAAAGGTTTGAGAGATTATCAACGTGCCGATCCGCGCGCAGAATGACCTCGCCGCCGCGACCGCCGTCGCCGCCATCGGGTCCGCCTTTCGGCACAAATTTCTCCCGCCGAAAGCTGACCGACCCGCGCCCACCGCTGCCCGCTTGCGCAAAAACTTTGATCCGATCGACAAACATTATTCGCTTTTCCGTTAAACAATTGGAGCCTTCAACCGTCGAAGTATTTATGCGACTCCAACGACTAAGCTTAATCGGTTTCCTTGCCTTTGCTGGGTTTTGCTACGCTCAAACATCGCCGACACCAACGCCTATGCCTGAAACAGCCGACACAGGAATTGAAGGCGTGATCACAGTTGGACCCACTCACGGTGGCCCGGTTCGGCCTGGGATGATCAGTTCAGCGCCCCTGGCTAACGCTACTTTCGTTGTCGGCAATGAAAGCGGCGCGGTCGCAGAGTTCACGACTGACAATCAAGGTCGCTTCAAGGTGTCGCTTCCGCCTGGTCATTACACCGTGACAAAAAAGGAACGGCAAAAAGGAATCGGACGTTACGGACCGTTCGATGTCGATGTTGCGGCTGGGCAAATGACAAAGGTCGAGTGGCAGTGCGACACCGGAATGCGCTAGGAACTAGACAGGATTAACTGGATTTCAGGACTTGAATTTTGAAATCCCTTCCAATCCCGCAAATCCTGCCGATTTTCCGCTGAACACGCCGCAGTAGGACGCCGCCGCACAATAGAGTTTCGACTTGTTGGTTACCACGGGTTGCAGCAAAACTTGGCGCATCATGAAGGTACGACTTTTCTTAAGTGCGCTGATCGGATTGGGACTCGCTGGCTGCGGCGGAGGCGGGTCCGGCGTGACGGAATGGAATCCAGAGGCGGCAATGGACCATCAGTTTTTTCCGTCGCTGATCATCGCGACCGCGTCCGTGCGACCGGTCGAAGATGAAGACGAGGAAGCGAAGGAACCGGATCCGTATTTGCTCGGCGACAAGTTCGGTTTGCTCGGCGTCTCGATCAAGACGCCATCGCGCAATGCGGACGTGAAGGTGACGATCAAAGAAAACGACCTGATCACAGCGACGACGTGGACCGGCAAACTGGCGGAGGCGAATCACGATTATTACATCGCGCCGAAAGTGAATTACAAATTCGATCACTTGCGCAAAGTGACGCAGCAAATTCCGATGAATATCGATTTTGAAGTGGAAGTGAATGGGAAGTCGCTCGGTGACAAAACCGAGACGCTGCAAATTCGCTCGATCAATGATTGCCCGTACGGCGTTGCCAATTCGGAAGAGACAGTCGATGACGAGAACGTTCAAAACGGATCGGCCGATCTCGGCTGGATGTTCGCTGCCTACGTGAACGAGAACCATCCGCAACTGGACAAGATTCTCCAAGAAGCGCTGGCGACGAAGATCGTCGACTCGTTTGATGGATATCAGGCGAACGATCCAACCGATGTTGTAAAACAGGTATTTGCGATTTGGGCTGTGCTCCAGAAACACGGGATCCAGTACAGCTCGGTTACCGAAACACCGGGTGGCTCGCCTCTGGTGCGCAGTCAATTCGTGCGCTTTCTTGATCAATCGATCGCTATGACGCAGGCGAACTGTGTCGATGGCACGGTGCTTTTTGCCTCGCTTCTGCGCAAAGTCGGGATCAATCCGGTCTTGGTGGCGAAGCCGGACCACATGTACGTCGCGTTCAATTTGAACGAAAGCGACAATGAAGACGAAAGCGAATTGATCGGACTCGAAACCACAGATATCGGCGCGTCGGAAATCGAGCAGAGCAATTCAGAGCCTCCCGTGGCACTGACCAATTTGGAGGAACAACTGAGTGACCGCGTCGGTAGCAGCAAAGCGTGGAGAAGTTTCTTCGCCGCGGTGCTGGATGGGGAAGACGATCTGGACAAAAACGACGAAAAGTTCGATGCCGGCGATCCTGATTGGCAGATCATCAACATCGCCGAAGCGCGCGAAAAAGGGATCATGCCGATCTCATTTGAAGCTGCGCGCTAGGATCTTTTTCAGAGACGTTTGGCGAATTGACTGTCACAGACTTCCACCGTTAGGTTCGGCCACGCTATGAAAAATCTCGTTCGTCTGTTGCTCTGCTTGTCACTCAGCGTCTTCGCGGTCGCGCGCGCGATATCGCCAGCGAAAAGTTTGAGCGCAACCGCCAAGACTGGAGCGCAAAAGAAAGAAACCGGGAAAAAGGCAGACGCCAAGACGTTGCTCCACGACGCGAAGAAAGCTTCCGCCGCGATGATCAAGAACGCTCGCGCGGACAAAGCGCTCGATCCCAAGAAACCAAAGAACAAACCGTTTTGGAAATCGGCCCATCTGGTCGCCAAGAATTTGAAGACGGCGGAAACCGGACTCGCGGCCAAGAGCAACGACTTCTTCAAAGGGATCGCTGACGCGCGCGAAGCCGAAGAGCAGTTGAAAGTCGATTGGCAGCTGACCGATTCCAAAAACAAGAAGGTGATCGAGAATGGCAAGAAGCTTGGTCACGCACTGGCGATTTTGCGGACCGATTTTTCAAAGGAGGCCGAGCGAAAGAAAAAGGGCGGCGATCTGACCGAAAAAGAGAAGGCGCAGTTTGAAAAGATTAAAGCACAACAAAAAGATCTGCTCGCCAAGATTAAAAAACTGGAAGGCGAAGCGAAAAAGGACAAGGCGCTGGAGAAAGGCCTGAAGGAACTCCAAAAGCAGGCGAACCATATTCTGAAAGAGCCGGCCACGGTCGATGCCTACATCGCCACGCTTTATTTGCTCGATGTTCAGGTCGGCCTGATTCGCGGTTACGAATACTACGTCGATAAAGACTGGCGCGCTGATTACCTCGTGCTCGTTGATTACACCAAAACATACGACACGTGGTATTCCGAATGGGAAACGTCGGTTTCCTACGACTGGGCGGAAGTAAATACCAGCGTCGACATCTACGAAGGTGAAGAGGTCGATGTCAGCGAGTCAGTCTCTGAAGAAGAGATCAACAGCGAAGATTCCTACGCCGAGAACGAATCGTTCGACATGAGCCAAGCGGAAGAAGACGAAGTCGCCGCTGAAGAAGACACCGATGCGGAGGTGGAGTCCGACGATACCGCGGACGACGACAGCATGGAAGACGCGTCCGACGATGAAGGCGAAGACATGAGCGACGGCGATTCAGGTGGTGACGATGCCGGCGATGATGGTGGAGACGACGGAGGAGATGACGGCGGGGATTAATTGAAATTCTCGCGCGCGATTTAAGTCAGATATTGTTCTTGCTCGCTGCCAAAGAGTTCGTTAACCCTGCGGACTCGAAGTCTTAACCAATATGATATCCCTGATTCAATTCGTGCCGTGTTCGTTCTTAGCACAAGAAACGTCTTTCGATTATTCGACCTCAGGTAACGCTCCCGGGCCAGTTTTCTGGATTTGTGAAGCGGTCTTCGTCGTCCTGATGATCGCCGCGATGTGGAAAATATTCAGCAAAGCGGGTCAACCTGGGTGGGCCGCCATCATCCCAATTTATAACTGGATTGTCTGGTGCAAAATCGTTGGCCGACCCGCATGGTGGGTTCTGCTGCTGCTAATCTGCTTTCCGATCTTCTACATCATTCTCTCGATTGATCTCGCAAAAAGCTTTGGTAAAGGCGGCGGCTTTGCGGTTGGCCTGATCTTACTATCGATCATATTTTTCCCTATCCTGGCATTTGGCAGTGCGACTTACCAAGGTCCGGCGGCTGCGCCAAAAGTTTAATCGTTCCCACGAATCCAGTTTGGCCGGCGTTTTTCGTTGAACGCGGCGATGCCTTCGCGCGCTTCGGCCGATTCGCGCGCTTGCAGGTGATGCTTCAATGCAAGATCGACATCTTCTTTCACTGACGTCGACCAAAGTTCTCGGATCAGGCGCTTGGTTTGCACGAGAGCATTAGGTGCCCCTTGCAAGACTGAATCGGCAAATTTTTGCGCCTCAGCCATCAATTGGTCAGGCGCCGCCACCCGATTGACCAGACCAATCTCGCGCGCGCGTTCGGCGTCGATCAATTCACCGCCGAGCACGAGCTCTCGCATGTTGCGCTCGCCGACTTGCCGGCGCAAAAAAGTCATCACCAATCCGGCCACGAGCCCGCGCCGAACTTCCGGGTAACCGATTTTTGTCTTCTGTGCGGCAACGACGAAATCGCACGCCGACATGATTCCGGCTCCGCCCGCTACGGCTGCACCGTGGACCGCCGCGATTGTGACGAGCCGCGTTTCCGCAAGCGTCACCAAGGTTTTTGCGACCATCTCCGCGGTCGAGTGCGCTTTTGTCTGATCGGCCGCTTCTTTCAAATCGAGTCCGGTGCAAAACGCCGCGCCCGCGCCTCGCAAGATTAAGACGCGCTCATTCGGTTGATCGGAGGCGACCTTGATCGCGGCGATCAGTTCATTCAGCAGTTCGATCGTCAGTGAATTGCGACGCTCCGGCCGATTCAAAGTCACGACTGTGATTTGCGGCGACTGCTTTTCGACGAGAACAACTGCCATAAATCAGAGGTCAGACATCAGAAGTCAGCGATCAGCATTAAACCTGAATGACGCCGGTGTGGAACCGCGCTTTGGGCATAGGACGCGATACATATTCAAGTAACTGAATCAAGGCCTCGCGCGTTTCGTGCGGCTGAACAATGGCATCGACCCAGCCGCGCGCCGCGCCGTAACGAATGTCCGTTTGCTCTTCGTAACTCTGTTTCACCTTTTTGCGAAGTTCATCGAGCTCTTCGTGCGACGCCTTTTTATCGCCGCGATCGCGCGCCCGCGCGAGAATGGAAAAGACGGTGTCGGAAGCCTGGGCCGCGCCCATCACCGCGTACCGCGCGCTCGGCCACGCCACGATGAAGCGCGGATCGTAAGCCTTGCCGCAAAGCGCGTAGTTGCCCGCGCCGAACGAACCGCCGACGACAACCGTGATCTTTGGCACAATTGAATTGCTGACCGCGTTCACGAGCTTGGCGCCGCTGCGAATGATCCCGCTTTGTTCCGCGTCGCGGCCGACCATGAAGCCAGTCACGTCCTGGAAAAAAATGATCGGCAGTCCAGTTTGATTGCAATCCATCACGAAGCGCGCGGCTTTATCGGCGCTGTCTGAATAAATAACGCCGCCCATCTGAATGCCTTCCTTTGTCGTGCGCACTTGCAGCCGTTGACTGGCGACAATGCCGACGGGTCGACCGGCGACGCGCGCGTAAGCGGTCACCAGTGTCTTGCCGTAATCGGCTTTGTATTCGTCGACTGAGTTTGAATCGACAACCGCAGCGACCAGATCTCGCGCATCGTAATTTTTCTGACCATCGAGGCTGACGAGATCGTAAACCGTGTCGCCATTCTTCGCTGTTTTGAAGCCCTTCTCGTCGATCTTCGAATCGGTTCCGTTTTTGGCTTCAGGCAAAAGTGCGACGAGCGAGCGCAATCTTTTCAAACATGATTCGTCGGTCTTCTCATAAAAATCGACGGTGCCGCTGATCTCGGAATGCATTTTCGCGCCGCCGAGTTCTTCCTGTTCGACAACCTGACCGATCGCGGCTTTGACCAGGGAGGGACCGGCGAGATAAAGACCGCTCCCTTCGGTCATCAAAATCTTGTCGCAAAGCACCGGCAAATACGCACCGCCGGCAACGCAATTTCCCATGATCGCCGCGAACTGAGGAATTCCCGCCGCGGAAATGACCGAGTTATTCCGAAAAATCCGGCCGAAATCGTCCTCGTCCGGAAAAATCTCGTCCTGCATCGGCAGAAAAACGCCGGCGGAATCGACCAGATAAATGATTGGCAGCGAACATTCGAAAGCGATCCGTTGGGCGCGCAAAAGTTTTTTGACGGTCGCAGGAAAGAAGGCGCCGGCCTTTACGCTCGCGTCGTTGGCAATGATCATGCAAGGAACGCCGTGGACATTTCCAATACCGGCGACCGTTCCGGCGGCGACGATGTTCCCCCACTCCTCGTACATTTTATAGGCGGCCCAAAGGCCGATCTCGAAAAATTGCGCGTCTTTGTCGAGAAGCTGGCCAATTCGCTCACGCGCCGGCAAACGACCGAGTTTGCGGTGTCGCTCGAGTCCCGCCTTGCCGCCGCCCTGTCGCAGGAGTGCTTCCTGTTTTAAAATTTCGCGGCAAAAATCCCGCAACGGCTCACCGGAAGATGTCGATGTTCGGGCCATGTGCGAAGGAGGCTTAATCCTCAGCAGTGTTTGAATCAAGCGATGTTGTAGCTGCCGGTCCGAGCCGGACTGGCATTGTCTCTGGCGGCAACACCGGATCACTGCCGATGAAGACATCGACAGCTACAATTAATAAATGTCTGTCTCGGTGGAATAACCCGAGTCGCCACGAATCGAGCGAAGTCGCGCCCGGCTACCGCGTTCCGATTCCGGGCGGTTGATCCGTTCGAGAGCGATTTTGACAAGGAACGGGACCGCGGCCAAAGCGCCCAGCGACATCAGCGCGATGGCAGCTGTCTGTCGCGCCGGCCGTTTAATTTTGTCGGCGACCAGCATTCCAATTCCAAGCCCAAACGCGGTGCGCGTGAGCGCGAGCAAATTATCCAGCGGAATCTGTTCGCCTGTTTTTGGAATGGATACCGAGAGGGACATCGGCTACTCTTATACGTCTCGTTTGCGAAAAAGAAACGGGAAAATCTGCACGCTGGCGTGATCTCCGCTATTGGCAGCTTCTGACATGTCGAATCCGATTTATGCCCTCATCCTCGCTGGCGGCAGCGGCGAACGCTTCTGGCCGTTGAGCCGGCGTAATCGTCCAAAGCAATTGCTGCGCCTTATTTCCGAGCGCACCTTGCTGGAGGAAACAATCGCGCGACTGGAAGGATTGGTTCCGAGCGAGCGCATTCTGATTCTCACCAACGTCGACCAGGAAAAAGCTGTTCGCGATTTACTCAAAGATTTTCCGAAACAAAACATCATCGCTGAACCGGCCAAACGCGACACCGCGGCGGCGGTCGCGCTCGGAGCTGGTTGGATCGCAGCTCGAGATCATTCGGCAACGATGTTGGTGCTGCCGGCCGATCACGTCATTGTCGATCGCGCAGCCTTTCAAGAAACGATGCGAACCGCCGCGGCGGTGGCGGAAGAAACCGGCGCGCTCGTGATCATCGGCATCAAACCGACCTGGGCCTGCCCCGGTTTTGGTTACATCGAGCAAGGCGAACAAGTGGGCTTGCGCGGCGAAGAGAAAATCGCAGTGCATCGCGTCGTTCGCTTTCGCGAAAAGCCGAATGTCGATCTGGCCGAATCTTTTTTGCGAAAAGGAAATTTTCGCTGGAACGCGGGAATGTTTGTCTGGTCGGTGCCGACGGTTTTGAGCGAATTCAATCGCCACGCGCCGGACCTGGCCGACTTTATCTCGCAAGTCCGGTCTCCGAAAGACCTCGAGAAAACTTTGCGCGAGCGTTTCGCCAAGCTGCCGCGCATCTCGTTCGATTACGCGATCATGGAAAAAGCCGAACGGGTTTTAGTGGTCGAGGCCAGTTTCGATTGGGATGACGTCGGCAGTTGGCAGGCAGTGGCGCGCTATTTTAAAAAGGACGAGCACGGGAATGCTGCGAACAGCGCGCTAACCGCGCTCGATTCCAGTGACAACATTATTTTTAACGACGGCGAAACGACGATCGCGTTGCTGGGCGTGCATAATTTGATCGTGGTGCGGACGGGCGAAGCAATTTTGATTTGCCACCGCCATCAAGCCGAGAATATCAAGAATCTCGTCGGCAAATTGCCGCCGGAGCTGCAGTAGTCCGAATGAATCCGATTTTGGGGATCGATTTCGGTCGAGCGCGGATTGGGCTGGCCATTTCAGATGAGCTGCGCCTGTTGGCGCACCCGCTTGAGACGCTCCCTGCGAATAAAGACTCCGTGAAGCGGGTTGCGGACATTGTTCGAGACCGGAAGATCGACAAGGTTGTAGTCGGCATTCCGCGACATATGAGCGGAGAAATTGGAGAAGCTGCAAATGAAGCATTGGAATTCGCGGCCAGACTTTGCGAGCATCTCACATGCGCAGTTGAAACCTGGGATGAACGATTAACAACCGTCGCCGCGAATCGTGCGCTCCGTGATGCCGGCAAAAAAACGCGCAACACGCGCAAGTTTGTCGATCAAGTCGCAGCCCAAATGATTTTGCAGGGCTATCTCGACCGCGAACGAAATGTCGCAGCGTCTTAAGCTCACGATCGCTTATGACGGTGCGGCGTTCGCCGGCTGGCAGAGCCAGGCGCATCGCAACACCGTTCAAGACAAACTAGAACACGCGTTTCAAAAGATCAGCGGGCGGCGAGTACGGGTTCACGGCGCCGGACGCACTGACGCCGGCGTGCATGCGCTTGCACAATGCGCACATGTCGATCTTCCGAATCGGCGGCTTTCGATCGAGCGCTGGACAAGCGCGCTCAATGCAACATTGTCACCCGCTATTCGAATCTTGCGATGCCAGTATGTGTCGCAGAATTTTCACGCGCGGTTTTCGGCAACCGGGAAACTTTATCGTTACCGCATTTGGGCTGCGCCAATTTTGCCGCCGCTTGAGTTCGGCCGTGCGTGGCACATCGCCGCTCCGCTCGATGTCGATCTTCTAAAATCGGCTGGAGAAAAATTCGCCGGCGCTCATGACTTCGCCGCCTTCGCGGCCGGTCGCGGCAAAAAAGAAGAGGATACAATCCGCACAATTTCGTCGACTCGAATTCGGCGACATGGACCGCAGATTACAATTGAAGTCGATGGTAACGGCTTCCTTTACAAGATGGTCCGCCTGATGGTCGGGGCGATGGCACGCGTCGCGCTCAACAAAATGAACATAGACGAAATCTCCGCGCGGTTGAAATCGGGGCGCGCTGGTGGCTCGCGTTTCGTCGCGCCGGCAGAGGGTCTGTACTTGGTAAAAGTTTGGTACTGACTCTGCTTTGAGTCTGTTGGCGCCGAGCGGCCTTGCAAAAAGTCGGGCTGGCAGGGGAGCTGCTTTATACGCATTTATGGTAGATCCGTCGGTCGACGCCACCGTACCAGTAGAACTAAAAAGCCGCCGACGGTCGATCTTCGGCCGGATCGGCGACTGGCTTTTTAGTCAGCGGCATTTTCACCTCAAACTGCTCTCTGGAACAACTGTCGGTGTCGTGGTCATCATTTTCCTGGCCGGCGCTTTCCTGCTTGTGACCTTGCGCAACCATTACCAGGACGCCCTTCGCACTCACACGATCGAAGTCATCCGGCTCAGCAGTTTGATCGAGAACGACATTGCCAGTCTTGAAAGTGGTCACCGCGGATTCTTGTTAGGCGGCAGCGAAGAATACGTCGCACCGTTTGAAAAGAAGCGGGACCTCATTAGGGGCCGGATCGAGGACCTGACCGCGCTCATTCTCGATAGCCCGAGGCAGCGCAAACGGGTGATGAAGGTCCAGGAAGTCGTGCAGAAATGGCTCGAGACCGTGGCGACCCCGGAAATTAACGCGCGCCGGGCCAAAGGCAGCGCGCCCACTGCCGCCGAAACAAACGCGACCGGCTCGTTCGCTCTCGGAAATTCATTACTCGATCAGGCGCGTGAAGTCCTCCAATCATTGCAAGACGAAGAGCAGATCGTGCTCAACCAGCGTATGCAGGATCAGGAATGGGCCACACAATCCGCTCAAATTCTGGACTTCCTGCCAAAACTCGAGCGCTCAGTCGTCGAAATGGAAAAGGAAAAACGCGGCTACCTGCTCACGGGCGACAATAGTTTTGCCGAAGCTTACAAACGCGCGGCCGCGGATTTCTATACTTACAATGGCTACCTCTCGGTGTTGGTCGCGAATTCTCCGATCCAAGCGCAGCTCCTGGCCGAAATTCGCTCCAGCGTCGACCGCTGGATCAATAAATCGGCTGCGCCGCAAATCGATGCCAAGCGTTCGGGCAAAGATGCCGAAGTAATAGCCTTGATCGGCGCAGGCGAGAGCCTGATGTCCGAAATTCGCCAGATGCTGACGAATTTTGAAAAGAACGAACTCAATCTTTACGAACTGCGCGCGAGCTCGGCCACTCGCCAGAGGATTTTTCGAACGTCAGCGTTGGCCATTGTCGCTTTCTTTGCCGTGGGGCTGTTGGTCGTTTCGAATAGTTATGGTTTTGTTTTGGTCCGGCGGCAGCTCGCCCAGCTCGAGGGCGCCGAGACGCACATTCGCTCCGTCATCGACAACATCCTCGACGGCATGATCACCGTTGATGACAACGGCGTCATTCGCTCGATGAATCCCGCTGCCGAAGAGATGTTCGGTTGTCGCGGCAACGAAATGATCGGCCACAATTTCACGCGTCTCGTGCCAAAACGTTATGAGAGCGAGCACGACGCGAAGCCTGTCGTTTGTAACTGGACCGAGATTATGCGACGCACCGGCAGTAGCACGCTCGCGCTTGGTCGAACCCGCAAGCACGTCGCCTTCCCGGTCGAAATGTCGTTGAGCGAAATGATCATCGACCAGCAGCGGCTCTACGTCGCGATGGTGCGTGATGTGACTGAGCGGAAGCGTTTTGAACAGCAGATCGCGGCCGAAAAAGAAAGTCTCGCGGTCACGCTCCGCGCCATCGGTGACGGCGTTATTACCGCCGACGTAAATGGCAAGGTCATCATGTTGAACAGCGAAGCCGAGAAATTGACGGGCTGGAGTTATGCGGAAGCGATCGGCAAACCGCTTAAATCGGTTTTTGAGGTGACTGTCGATCTTGCCGCGCAGGCCAAAGCGCAGAAAAGCGGTTATCGGAACGAAGCGCAATCCATCCTGCTTAATCTTCCCGAAAACGTGACCCTGACTTCGCGCGACGGCGTTGAGCGCATCATCGAACAGGTCGCGTCGCCCATTCGCGACAGTAAGAATGAAGTCGCGGGCGTCGTCCTTGTTTTCCGTGACATTACCGAACGGCAACGTAACGAAGCCGAGCGCCGCAAGGCCGAGACACTCGAGCAACTCGGCCTTCTCGCCGGCGGCATTGCCCACGATTTCAATAACCTTCTCACCGCGATTATCGGAAACATTTCCCTCGCCTCATTACTTCTCCCGCCGGACGACGAAATGGCAGAGCGTTTGGACGATGCGAAAAATGCGTCGTTGCGCGCGCGCGATCTCGCGCAGCAGCTTCTCACTTTCGCCCGCGGTGGCGTACCGATCAAAAAGACCGCGTCGATCGAAAAGTTAATTCAAGACACAGTCAGCTTTTCGCTTCGCGGCAGTCACAACCGAAGCGAATTCGAATTCGCCCCCGATGTTGCCCCCGCTGAAATCGATGCCGGCCAGATCAGCCAGGTCATCGCGAATCTTGTCGTCAATGCCGACCAGGCCATGCCCAATGGCGGCACGCTCTACGTCAGTTGCGACAATTTCTGCTACGACGTCGACGACGCGGCCATTCCCGATCTTGCTCCGGGAGACTACGTTCGCGTCCGGATTCGCGACGAAGGCGTCGGCATACCTGAAAAATATGTGAAACGGATTTTCGATCCCTACTTCACCACCAAACCAAAAGGCAACGGCCTTGGTTTGGCGACCGCTTATTCGATCATCAAAAATCACAACGGCTTGATGACGGTCGAATCCCAAGTGTATGTGGGCACCACGTTCACGATTTACTTGCCGGCCGCTCTGCATCTTCAGGAGGAATCGCAGGCTGAAGTGGCGCGCACCCTCACACCGGCAATGTCGGGAACTGGTCGCGTGCTCGTGGTCGATGACGAAGACGCAATCCGCGATTTAGTCGAATTCACTCTGACGCGACTCGGTTACGAAGTTTCGACAGCGGCCACCGCGCTCCAAGGCGTCGAGATTTACCAGGAAAAGCTCAAAGCAGGCAAACGATTCGATGTCGTGATTCTCGATCTTACCTTGCCCGGCGGCATGGGTGGAAAAGAGGCGCTCAACAAATTGATAGAGATCGATCCGACGGTGAACGCGATTGTGTCGAGCGGTTACGCGACCGATGCAACAATGAGCCGCTATCAGGATTTTGGTTTCCGCGGCGTCATCGCCAAACCGTACGAAGCTGCCGAGCTCGGCAAAATCGTCCACGACGTGATCGAATCGAGTCGCGTGAATGTTGTTAGCCTTAACTATCCGACGCGGCTCGCCGGCTGATGCGAGTCCGGCGCGGAAATGCCCATCCGGCTCGGACTAATCCGCCGGCATCGGCAGTTCCTTTACAAATCGGAAGCCGTTGCGCTTGTAGCCGGCCTTCTCGTAAAACTCGTGCGCTTCTTTGCGCTCGAATCGCGTGTTCACTGCGACGCGTGAAATATTTTTCTGCGCCAGATCTTTTTCCGCGGCCGCAATCAGCGCGTGACCAACTCCGCGCCCGCGCATCTTTTCCGATACGACCAGCGCAAGAATTCTCCCTCCCGGACTGTTATGTTCGTAGCTGTAGCACGTGAACGTTCCGATCATTCCACAAACTTGGCCTTTGCTGACCGCGACGAGCGTTGCGTAATGCTTGTCGCCGCGAATCGCTTCCATTCGCATTTGCATTTCCGACCCGCGTGTTTCGTAGCCAAGCTGCGTCATTAAGTCAGCCAGCGCCTCGACGTCGGCAGCTTCCGCCGCGCGAACCGTAACATCGACATCTTTCGGATCAGCCATCTACTTGTTCCGGTGCTAATCGCGGCAGCAATCCTTCCAGGATCGTCGCGACCGATTCATTTACCGTTTGCCGATCGGTGTGAACGATGATCTCCGCGTCATCCGGCGGCTCGTACGGCGCGTCGATTCCAGTAAATTCCCGGATCTCTCCGGCGCGCGCTTTTTTGTAGAGATTCTTCGGATCGCGCGCTTCGCAAACTTCCAGCGGCGCGTCGACAAAGACTTCGACGAATTCGGCATTCCCCTCGAGTGCGATTTCGCGCGCGCGTCGACGATCCATTCGATACGGCGAAATGAATGCTGTAATCGCGACCACACCGGAATCGGCCATTAGTTTTGCGACTTCACTCACGCGACGAATATTTTCGACTCGGTCTTCGGGTGAAAACCCGAGGTTCGAATTCAAACCGTGGCGAATGTTGTCTCCATCAAGGACGTAGGTCTGCATGCCGCGACCGAAGAGTTCGCGCTCGAGAGCCTGGGCGATTGTCGATTTTCCTGCGCCCGATAATCCGGTGAACCAAACCACCGCGCCTCGATGACCAGTCCGCGCCGCGCGTGCCTGGGCCGTGATCTTTCCTTCAACCCAGAAAATATTTTTGCTCTTGGCGACGGTACGATCGGTGTAAACGCCGCCGAAAATTGTCCCCCCGCCGCAAATTTTCCCGTCATCGACAATGACAAATCGCCCGAGCGTCGGAATACGATCGTGATTGTCGATCACCAGCGGACTGCGCGTTTGAAGGGTCAGCCGCCCGACTTCATTGCGCTCGAGCTGTTCGCGTTTGTCTTTCGTTGCCCGGAGCGTGGACGAATCCGTCACCTCGTCGATCGACACGATTTCGCATTTCACGTCCTGGGTCGCCAGGCGCAGATCGTAGAGATGACCAAGTCGCATCGGCTCGCGCACGATCCAAAAAACATCCGCGTGAACTCGATTGGCTTCGATCGGTGTTTCCGTTTGATGCGACGCGACGTAGCCGCGCTCGACGAAAATTTGCTCGCTCAACGTGACGCCGATTGAATCGCCGGCAATCGCTTCGCTGTCGCCGTTTCCATCCCATTCTTCGATCGATTGAACTTTTGAAGTCTTGTTCGCCGGCGAAAACACCAATTCGTCCCCCACCCTCAATTTTCCGGTCTCGATCCGGCCGGCAATGATCCGCCGGTCGTCGAATCGATAAACATCTTGCACGCAAAAGCGCAACGGAAGATCGACATCCAGCTTTTGAGGCTCCAACAAATCGAGCGCTTCAAGAACACTCGGACCGCGATGCCATTTTAATTTCTTGGAGGCGGTCGCAACGTTGTCGCCATTCTTTGCCGACGCCGGAGCGAAGACGTGCGCTTCAAGTCCAAGCTCCGCGAGAAACTCTCGATACTCCTTTTCGATCTCCTCGAATTTTTTCTCCGAGAAATCGGCCAGATCCATTTTGTTCACGACAACGATCAGCTGTTTGATGCCGAGCATGCTCAGCAAGTAGGCGTGCCGTCGGCTCTGTTCGCGGACGCCTTCATTCGCCGCGATCACCAGAACGGCCGCGTCCGCGCGCGACGCACCCGTGATCATGTTCTTCAAAAACTCTTTGTGACCCGGCGCGTCGATGATGATGTATTTGCGCCGCTTCGTTTTGAACCCGATCTCGGTTGTGTCGATCGTGACGTTTTGCTTTTGTTCCTCCAGCAGCGCGTCCAGCACAAACGCGAACTCGAATTCCATTCCTTCGGCCGCGCATGCTTTCTTCACCATGTCGATCTTGCCTTCCGGCAATGAATCGGTGTCGTGCAAAATCCGGCCAATCAAAGTGGACTTGCCATGATCGACGTGGCCGACAAATACGACGCGAAGCGGCGGCGATTCTTTTGTCATAGGAATCCCTTAGCTCTTAGCTTCTGCATTGCGTTGCGTTCGTAATGATCTTGCGCGCGTCCGGCGCGCTCGCCCACTTTCGTTGCCTCAAGCTCGGCGATGATCTCGTCAATGTTCGAAGCCTTACTTTCGATCGGATGCGTGATCGGGCTGCAGCCTAAGGAACGGAACCGTTTCCCGTTCCGCGAAAAGTACATTTGCGGGATCGGAATTTTTTCCCGCTGGATGTAGTGCCAGACATCCACTTCGGTCCAATCGAGCAACGGTTGGACACGGACGTGCTCGCCTTTGGCCGAGTTGGTTGCGAATTGGCCCCAGAATTCCGGCGGTTGATCTTTGTAATCCCATTCGAACTGCGCGTTCCGCGGCGAAAAATATCGTTCCTTCGCCCGGGTTGGATCTTCGTCGCGCCGAATTCCGGTGATGAGCGCGTCCCATTTGTATTCCGCCAGCACTTGCTGGAGCGCGACCGTTTTCAATTCGTGCGTCACCGTCACCGGATCGTGCGTCTCGTAACCGACGCCGCGCTCCCGCGCTTCGGTGTTGATCTTCACGATCAGATTCAAATTGTGATGCGTCTTCGCCCACTCCCGGAACTCGAGCATCTCCGAAAATTCGTAGGTCGTGTCGATGTGCAAAACCGGAAATGGCACCCGGCCGAAAAACGCTTTCCGCGCCAGCCAGATCAGCACGTTCGAATCTTTTCCCATCGACCAGGGCATGGCGATGTTCTTGAACGCGTGATACGCCTCCCGGAAAATAAAAATGCTCTGGTTCTCGAGCTCGTCGAGATGAGTGCGTTTTATTTGGGTCGTCATGCAGGTTTTGGCTGGCCGAAATTAGCCACAGATGAACACAGATTTACACAGATGATTTCGGGTTCCTATCTGCGCTTTCCGTAATCTGTGTTTGATCTGTGTCAATCCGTGGCCGCTTTTCTGTTGCGCCACCGAGGCGTGATCTTACTGTTGCGCCATGCCGCAAACGCAGGCGACCGCTTACGATTCGAAAATCGAAGGCAACGTGATTTTTACACGGCTCGACGCCGCCTTCAATTGGGTCCGTAAGAATTCCCTCTGGCCGATGCCGATGGGGCTCGCCTGCTGCGCCATTGAATTGATGGCGACGGCCGCGTCGCGGTTCGACATTGCGCGGTTCGGCGCCGAAGTAATGCGTTTCTCGCCGCGGCAATGCGACGTCATGATCGTGGCCGGCACCGTCACTTACAAAATGGCGTTGGCGGTGAAACGGATTTACGAGCAGATGCCCGAACCAAAATGGGTCATCGCCATGGGCGCATGCGCGTCTACCGGCGGGATGTATCGCTCCTACGCGGTCTTGCAGGGAATCGATCAACTCATTCCCGTCGATGTCTATATTTCCGGTTGCCCGCCGCGTCCGGAAGCATTGCTCGCCGGCTTGATGAAATTGCAGGAAAAGATTTCCGGCGAGAAATCGTTCGCGGCGCAAAATCCGAAGTGGACCAAGAAACTGAACGAGGTCCTGGCATGACTGGGCGGGAATTGCTCGATTCGTTAGGGAAACTCTTCGGTCCAAAGCTTCAAGATAAGACTGAGTTTCGCGGCGAGACCACTTACACCATCTTGCCAACCGATCTTCGCGAAGTCGCAAAATTCTGCCGCTACGATCTCTCGTTCGATTATTTGATCGACATCACCAGCATCGACAATTCCGGCGAAGACCCGCGCTTCGAAATTGTTTACGAACTTTACTCAATGACGCTCGCGGTTCATCTGCGGTTGAAATTGAAAATTTCGGAAGACGAGCAGGTCGACACCGTTTCCGATCTCTGGCCGACCGCGAACTGGCACGAGCGCGAGATCTACGACATGATGGGAATCAAATTCAAAGGGCACCCCGATCTCCGCCGGATCCTGATGTGGGACGGCTATCCGTTCTTCCCGTTGCGCAAAGAATTTCCGCTGGAAGGTCTGCCGAGCGACATGCCCGACGTCGCTTTCACTAAAGCAGCGCCACTCGAAGGCGGCCCATTCGTCACTCGGCCCAGCACAGCCACGGCCAAAGACCGCGAACCTCGCGCGAGGCCACCGGAGCTATGACGAATCTCGTGCGAATCCTGATGCGCAAAACTCTATTCCCGGTTGGCACTTTCGTGCTTGTGTGGATTGGTTTGTCCTGCGACGCCCTCGCTGCAACGGTACGCGGAGCGCCAAAATCCGATGATGACCGAATGGGCGGTTGGGCCATGACGGCAACGGGAAAAATAATCGCCAGTGCACAGAACAAAAAAGCGCCATGGCTCGAGGATGTAGTCAAAACTGTTCCGGTGGAGTATCCCGAGTCTGAAAGAATGCGGCGTCATCAAGGATCGGGAATGTTTCATCTATGGATTAACGTTAAAACTGGCTCCGTTACGAACATAATGGTGAAAAGATCTACCGGTTTCGCCTTGTTTGATGATTCTATCATCAGATCATTTCGGCAATGGAGGTGGAGACCCGGTACTTGGAAGGAGATTGAGTTTCCCGTAATATTTGAGTTGACGCATGATGGCTCAAGGGGAACGCAGGTTGGGTCGGTTCCTATTCCATCGACGCGTTAGCGCTAGTGCCGCAGGGTTTGCGACAACGTTAGGCTAATGCGAGTCCGAGTAATTGTGTCAAGGCAACTGCAGCAGCTGCAGCCGTCTCCAGAACTTCTTCGTGGCTGAGCTTTTCTTTGGAAAGGCCGGCAGCGAGATTAGTTAGGCAGGAGAAGCCGGCGACTTCGAGACCGAGCGCGCGGGCCTGGATGACTTCGAGAACGGTGGACATGCCGACGGCGTCGGCGCCGAGTTTTTGCAGCATCCGAACTTCGGCCGGCGTTTCGTACTGCGGACCGATTGACCCCGCGTAAACGCCTTCGTGCAGGACGATGTCGATCTTGCGCGCCGCTGCGCGGAATTTTTCGCGCAGTCGCCGCGAGTAAGCGTCGGTTAGATCGAGAAAGTTAGGTGAAATTGCAGGCGAGGACGCCTGCCGCCACAGAAGAAGCGGACTTGTTCCGGTCAAATTGATGTGATCGGTGATCATCATCCACTCGCCCGGTTTGAATTTTGGATTCACCGCGCCGGCCGCGTTGGTGATGATCAATTGTTTGATTCCGGCTTCGGCCAACACGCGAACGATCGATGTCACTTCGCGTGCGGAATAACCTTCGTAAAGATGAACGCGACCTTGCGCGAAAATGATTTTCGTCTTTTCGATTTCACCGAGAACGAATCGCCCGATGTGACCCGGGACTGACGGCTGCGGAATCTCCGAGAACTCGGCGTAGGGAACGATTTGATCTTTCGCTGGATCGACAACGAGCGAGTTGAGGCCGGAGCCGACAATGATTCCTATTTCGGCATGCCAGTCGCGTAGTTGTCCAATCGCGTCGCTCATCTTTTGTTGGTGGATCGAGCAGTCCCTTGGTCGATGTTAATTTGTGCGGCGAAGCCGCATTTGTTTAGCATCGTCCGACGGAGCGGCCGATCCACCATAAAGTCGATTACGCCGCAGACACCGGCGGAGCTGAAGCCGGTTTGCGCAATGACGCCATGACGTCCGGTCGCATCTTTTCGTCTTCGACTGGCGTGAACTTCGATTCGTGTTTCGGATACGCGATCCGCGTGTGCAGCATTGTCATGAGCGTGAATCGAAACCGTTCCGCGATGACTCGCAATTCGCCAAGCGTCAGATCGCATTCGTCGAGTTGGCCGTCGGCGATGCGCTCTTCAATCAGCTCGTTGACCAGTTGCTCGATTTTTTGCGGCGTCGGTTTTTCCAAACTGCGCGACGCGCTTTCGACGATGTCGGCCAGACTGACGATGGCGCTCTCTTTGGTCTGCGGTTTCGGTCCGCTGTAACGAAAACTTTCCTCCTGCACTTCAGGAATGTCTTCCTCCCGAATGTTCATGATTTTTCCGCCGGCTCGAGCGTCTTCCTGCTGTTGCCGCGCGCGTTGATAAAAATAGTAAACGAGCGACGTGCCGTGATGTTGCTGGATGACGTCGATGATCTGCTTATTGAGGCCGTGTTTGAGGGCGAGATCGACGCCTTCTTTCACGTGCGCGATGATGATGAGCGCGCTCATGGTCGGGGCGAGATCGTCGTGAGGGTTGCGCTCGAAGTTCATGTTCTCAGTGAAGTAATCGGGCTTCACCAATTTGCCGACGTCGTGGAAATAGGAACAGACGCGGCAGAGCGTTGCGTTCGCGCCAATTTTTTCGGCAGCGGCCTCGGCCAGATTCGCGACGACCAGACTGTGGTGATACGTGCCGGGCGCTTCGATGGTCATTCGACGCAGCAACGGATGGTTGAGGTCGGAGAGCTCGAGCCAGGAAACATCGGTCGTGACTTGAAAAAGATGTTCGAACATCGGCAACGCCCCGCCAACAATCATGGCGGTGATAAGTCCGTTGCCGAGGGTCAGTGCGCTTTGGAGGCCAATCATTCCCCAATCGTTGTCCATCGGCGGAAAGAGATTGATCGGACCGATCATGCCGAAGCTGAGCGAGGACAACCAAATGGCGACGCCAACGCCAAGGCCGGCTCGGATCAATTGACCGCGGCGACGAACCTGAAGCGTGAGATAAACGGCGGTGAAACCGCTGATCAAACTAATGACCAGAAGCGACGCGTCGATCCTTCCAAACAACACGCTGCTCCAGAGACTGACGAAGACTGCGGCGTAGAGTCCGTGATTGCGGCCGAGCAAGACACTAAGCATCAGCGGCGCGAAGGCATACGGCGCGAGCAGCCAGCCCATTTCCGGCGTGAGAAACTTAAAGGTGTGCGCGCTCGCCAAAACCAGAATGAGCTTGGTCGCCGCGAGCTGGACAAAGATCGTTACGAACACCAGAAAGACGCGGGAGTTTTGCGAAAATGTTCTCGGTTGATTGATCCACAACTGAACGATCGCAGTAGCGAAAAAGAGCAGCGCGATCACGAAATTCTTCGTCGGCTCGGGCTGTTGACCGCTGAAAATCAAGAACGCCAACCCTGCGATGAACGCAGCCAGAATAATGACTTTGACGTAGCGCGCAGACTCGAGTGCGCCGAGCAATTCGTTACGAGTGCGGCGACGGCGCACCTTTTTTGAAGCGAGCCCGCGGCGAAGTAATCGTCTGCGTCTTAGGAAATCGAACATGTTAGTTAGGGCCAGTCCGGCTCGGACTCATTTGCGTGTCGAGGGCGCGGGTGAGCGGTGCTGTTGGTAAGCGGTTATGATAGAACGAACCAGCTCATGGCGTACCACGTCGCGCTCGTTGAGACTGATAATCGAGATCCCCGGAATGTTCTTCAGCGCCTGCAATGCCTCGACTACGCCCGAGCGTTTGTTGGTGGGCAAGTCGATCTGGGTCACGTCGCCCGTGATGACGCACTTGGAATGTGGACCGATGCGCGTGAGCAACATGAACATTTGCTCGGTGGTAGTGTTCTGCGCTTCATCGAGAATGACAAAGGCGTTGTTCAAAGTGCGGCCGCGCATGTAAGCAAGCGGCGCAACTTCGATCGTCTGCCGTGCGATCGACCGCTCGATCTCTTCCGGCTCGAGCATATCGCGCAACGCGTCGTAAAGCGGACGCAAATACGGCGCGATCTTTTGTTCGAGCTCGCCTGGTAAAAATCCGAGCGCTTCGCCCGCTTCCACCGCAGGGCGGGTCAGAATGATTCTGGTGACCTGATCTTTCTTGAGCGCGGACACAGCCATGGCCACGGCGAGATAAGTCTTTCCGGTGCCGGCCGGCCCGATCCCGAAAACGATGTCGTGTTTGTCGATCGCTTCGACGTAATTGCGCTGCCCAATCGAGCGCGCAACAATTGGCGGCTTGCGCGGCGACGTCGTGATTTTCATTGAGACGGCGTCGCTAAGATTGTCGTCGCGCGATTCGCTGACTGAGTTGAGCGCGTATTGAAATTCGTGTTTCTGAATCGGCACGCCTTTTCTCTGCGCCTCTTCCAGTTGATTGAAAACGCGCTGCGCCTTGTCGATCTTTTCCGGCTCGCCTTCGAGTTTCACCCAGCCTTCGCGGGTGGTGACTTTCACGCCGAGCGAATCTTCCATGCTTTTCAAAAGCTTCAGATCATTTGCGTAAAGCGATTGCAGTTGGCGCGCGTTATCGAAATGCAGCGTGCGAGTTTCGCTCATCAAAGATCGACAATTCTCAAGATCGACAGGTCCGAGCCGGACTGGCACATCGATCAGCGGAAACCATAAACCAGCGCCCAATGGGTGCGTTCCTCGGGCGATTCCTCGACTGCGACAATGATGAAATAGCTGCCAGTGGATTTCGGGATCACGTGCGCCGCTGCGAAGTGACCTTTTTCCCAACTGTCCGGCTGCTCGGCCAATTTTCCTTCGGAGTCGTAGATGTGAACCGAAACCTTGGCGCGTTCGACTTCGGTTCCCAACCAAAACCAGTATTCGTTGCCTTTGAATAATTGTTGCCGCACCGCTTTCTTTTCGCCGGAGCCGAGATCGCCGCCCCAATAATCTTCGCGCACTTGAAAACCTTCTTTGACGTAGGGCTCGGCTGCCTGGAGCGCGAACGATTGCGCATCATCCACCGTTCCGGCCGCGCCGCGCGAAAGTGCAAAACAAACGACGAGGCACAGGCTCACCTGCAAGCTGATTTTTGTGAAGCCGTTCATTGGAGCGTCCTCAATCCCGGGTCACGATCCCGCTATCCAGCTTGTTTGTGATCTCGTTGATCTTCCGGACAGATTCCGGCGAAATGTGCGACGAACCGACATCAACCAGCGGCCGCACTTCGCCGAGCGCGCTTTGAATCTCGCGGATGATCGGAAGACTGAATTCCGGCATGGCTTGAAGTTGGGTCTGAAAATGGACGAGCAAATCGGGTTGATGAAGCAACTCGGCCCCATCGGGCGAAAAATGTTTTGTCACGACCGAAGTCAACACCTGAGTGCCGCGCAGCCAGCCGCCCAGACTGACCAGTTGCGATAATTTCTCGTCGTGCACTTCGTTCATCGCCGCTTGGACGCTGCTCTGGGTGCGATCGAGTTCCTGACGGACATTTTCCCATTTGCGCTTATCGGCCGCCTCCGTGATCGCCTTGGCGTGCGGCGTGATTGAATTGCCGACGCCGATGCCCTTGGACAAATTCAAAACCCGCTGGCCGATCTCCTTTACGGCCGGCGCATCCTCGGCCTGCACCGCGATGAACCCATCGGCAATAACAGTGCCGAGAAGCAGGGCAATGCGCGGTCGTTCGGTGAAGTTACTGCTCTTCTCGGTGCGAACATACTCGCGCCAGTTGACCGAACCGAGCTTGTTCAGCGCGCCAAAGATTTCGTTGGGCAACGGCACAACGACATTTTCGACTTTTTTCGACATCTGTTTGACGTCGATGCGTTGGGGCGCCTGGGCGGCGTGAGCGCCCAGCGTCACCCCGAACAGGGCGATCGCACTAAATTTTAAACTGTTAGAAAAGGCTATCATCGGGAGCTTCGACTGTTGATTTCGGCTTCGTATTCAGGATTAATGAAGTCATTGTAAGCAGAACCTTGGTTCCACACAAATCCCTGCGCCTAACAATTTTGAGCTTCCTGCACCAGGCTATTCCTTCCGCTGACGATCGCACTTCGCCCATGATATGGACTTAAAAAGGCTCCGACAAATTCTCGAACGCGCCGCGGGCAAGCGCATCCTCGTCATTGGCGACCTGATGCTCGACGAATTTGTTTGGGGCAAGGTTGGCCGTATTTCGCCGGAAGCACCGGTGCCGGTGGTCGAGGTAACCGGCGAAAGTTTCTTTCCTGGCGGCGCCGCCAACGTCGCACGCAATCTCCGCGAATTTTTGGACAGGGTTTCCGTGATCGGATTGATCGGAAAAGATCGCAGCGGCCAACAGCTCCGACAACTTCTGGCCGAGCGTAAGATCGACATGTCAGATTCGGTCGAAGATGAAAAATTCTCCACCATCGTTAAAACGCGGATCATTGCCCGCCATCAACAGGTGGTGCGGGTCGACCGCGAAAAAATCGCCCGGTTGTCGACTGCTCAAATCGGAAAAGTCGTGGCCGCCGTCCGAAAAAAGCTGGCCAATATTGACGCGATCATTTTCGAAGATTACGGCAAAGGATTTTTAACGCGCGAGCTGGTTGCGCAGATCGCGCGGGAAGCGCGGGCGGCCAAGAAAATTGTCACCGCCGACCCAAATCCACAGAACTTGATCGATTGGAGCGGAATGACAGCGGTCAAACCGAACCGAGCAGAAGCATTTCTTGCCGCCGGAATTCCAAGCCGCGATTCCGAAGTATCGCCCAAGAAAGATGTCGATCTTGTCCGTGCCGGAAAAGACCTGCTCCAAAAATGGGGCGTGCAATATCTCCTGGTCACGCTCGGCGAACATGGGGTGATGTTTTTCGAAAAGGGCAAACGGCCGCACCACATCCCGACCAAAGCGCGAGATGTTTTCGATGTGTCGGGCGCCGGCGACACCGCGATCGCGATGTTCACGCTCGCCCTTGTCTCCAACGCCGCGCCGCTCGAAGCCGCGCAAATTGCCAATCACGCCAGCGCCGTGGTTGTCGGTAAATTGGGCACCGCAACCGTGACGCGCGACGAATTGATCTCGAGCTTCGAAAATGACTTCGACTAGGGCGAGGTCACGCGCCGTCTTCATTGATCGCGACGGCACCATTATGCACGACGCCGATTACTGCTCCGATCCGAAACAAGTTCAGATTTTTGAAGGAGCCGGTACGGCCTTGAGCCGACTGAAAAACGCCGGATACAAAATCATTGTCATCACCAATCAAAGCGGCATCGGGCGAGGCTTCTTCACCGAAAAGCAATATCGCGCGGTGGAGGCCGAGGTTTCGCGCCAGCTCGGAGACAATTTGATCGACGCGACTTATTTTTGCCCTGACGCGCCGGGGGAGCCTTCAAAATGCCGGAAGCCGGCGCCTGGAATGGTTTTGCAGGCTGCCAAAGACCACGATGTCGATCTTGGGCGTTCGTTTCTGATCGGCGACAAGGAGATCGACGCCGAGTGCGCCCACAATGCCGGTGTTCGCGCAATTCGCGTTCGGACCGGGTTCGACAAAATGACCGACGGGAGTTGCGCCGACTGGGTGGCTGAGGATTTGCCCGTAGCGGCCGAAATCGTTATCAAGGCAACAAATGAGTAAGGCTGTTGGGATTATTCCGGCGCGTTGGGCGTCCACGCGTTTCGCGGGTAAACCGCTGCATCTTATTGCAAACAAGCCGCTTCTTCGGCACGTTTGGGAACGTTGCCGACGCGCCAAGAAATTGGATGCAGTCATCATCGCCACGGACGACATGCGGATCGCCCAGGCGGCTTTCGATTGGGGCGCGGAAGTAGCAATGACCTCGCCGAGTCATCAAAGCGGCACGGACCGCATTGCCGAAGTCGTCCGCAAAGCCAAGGAGTTTGGTCTCATTATTAATATCCAGGGTGACGAGCCGTTGATCGACCCAAAATTGATCGACGCCGTTGTCGGCAAGCTGCGTTCCGATCGCAAGATCGACATCGTCACCGCCGCGCACCCGTTCGAGAACGCTGCCGAAGCGTCATCACCGCATCAGGTCAAAGTGATTGTCGATCTTGATGGCAACGCGCTTTACTTTTCGCGCTACGCAATCCCCTTCCCTCGCAATCGTTCACTTCCGATAAAGTATTTGCGGCATCCGGGAATTTACGGTTTTCGCCGGAAGGCGCTGTTGGATTTCGTGAAGTGGAAACCGACTCCGTTGGAGCGCGCAGAATCGCTCGAACAATTGCGCGCTCTTGAAAATGGTGTAAAGGTTCATGTGCTCGTCACGAAACATGGATCGCCTGGCGTAGACACGCTGGCTGACGCAAAAGCGCTGGAGCAAAAACTGGCTCGCGCGAACCGAGGAGTGTCTCGATGAAATACATTTTCGTGACCGGCGGCGTGGTCAGCTCGTTAGGCAAAGGTTTGGCCGCTGCATCGCTCGGAACTCTGCTGGAAGCGCGCGGGTTGCGCGTTGTTCTCCAAAAGTTTGACCCGTATCTCAATGTCGATCCTGGAACGATGAATCCGTTCCAGCACGGAGAAGTTTACGTCCTGAACGACGGCGCCGAGACCGATCTCGATCTCGGACATTACGAGCGCTTCACCAATTGCGTTCTCTCGCGTCACAACAATCTCACCAGCGGGCAGGTTTACGAGAGCGTCATTTTGAAAGAGCGGAGGGGCGATTACCTGGGCAAGACGGTCCAGGTGATTCCGCACGTGACCGACGAGATCAAAGATCGCATTCGCGAAATCTCCGACGAAACGAAATACGACGTCGTGATCACCGAGATCGGCGGGACGACCGGCGACATCGAAGGCCTGCCATTTCTCGAAGCGATTCGGCAATTCATTCTCGAAGTCGGCGCGGCGAACGTCGTGACCATGCACGTCACGCTGGTGCCTTACATCAAGGCCGCCGCCGAATTAAAAACGAAGCCGACGCAGCAAAGCGTCGCGAAGTTGCGCGAGATCGGTTTGCAACCACAGGTTCTGATTTGCCGGAGCGAGAAGCCAATCGACCGCGAGCTGCGACAGAAGCTGTCGATGTTCTGCAGCGTCTCGGAAAAAGCGGTGATCGAAGCGCGCGACGTCGAGCACACGGTTTACGAGGTGCCGCTCATGCTGCACGCCGAGGGCTTGGACAAACTCGTTTGCGATTTGCTGCACTTGAAAACGCCGGAACCGGATCTGACGAACTGGAAGAAATTTGTCGACTGTGTGATCAGCCCGCAAAAACGAGTGAAGATCGCGGTTGTCGGGAAATACATTCATTTACAGGACGCCTATAAAAGCATTTACGAATCGCTCACCCACGCGGCGGCGAGTCAGGATTGCGGGATCGATTTGAAACTGGTCGATGCGGAATCGCTCCAAGACCGCGTCGGCACGCAGCTGAAAGATGTCGCCGGCGTTTTAATACCGGGCGGATTCGGTGAGCGCGGAGTGGAAGGAAAAATTAAAGCGGCGCGTTATGCGCGCGAGCATGGAATCCCCTATCTCGGGCTTTGCCTCGGCATGCAGGTCGCCACGATTGAATTCGCGCGGGACGTTTGCGGGATTCAAAAAGCGAACAGCACGGAGTTTGATTCCGACACGCCGGACCCGGTGATTTCTTTGCTGGAAGAACAGCGCGAAAAGATTCACAGCAAAGGCGCGAGCATGCGGCTGGGGACATGGCCGACGAAAATTGTGAAAGGAACGCTCGCGGAAAAGATTTACGGCCAGTCCGAAGTGATGGAGCGGCACCGGCACCGTTACGAGTTCAACATGAAATATCGAGACCGGATGAACAAAAAAGGCTTCGTCATTTCCGGCACATCACCGGACGGCACGCTCGCGGAACTGATTGAGCTCCGCGACCATCCTTATTTCGTCGGCTGCCAATATCACCCCGAATTTCAAAGCAAACCGAACAAGCCGCATCCGCTCTTCAAAGGTTTCATTCAAGCCTGTCTCGCGTTCGACCCTAAGCGTGAGACGCGCGCTGCAACCGATCCAAAATCGCAGCCCCGAGTCCCTGAGCAGGAACTCGTTCTGCAACGATAAGATCGACATCGAGCCCATCGAGCTCCCGCAGATAACGAAACAGATTGGCTGCGGCCTCCCGAAGGTCCTGCTTGTCGCTTAATTGTCGGATCGCCGCGAAACGCTTGTCGTTCTTGATCGGATTCCACGCGAGCAATGCGCAGCGCTGATCGGCTGTTGGCGCAAACGATTTCGAGTCATCAACAATGCGCAGCGGTGTCTTCGGCGCGTAGTGTGACGGCAATTGTCCCGGCGCGGAAATCTTCTCGCGCTCTGTCGCGATGTCGACTTTGCCGAAAGCCGATAATTGTTCCGAGGTAATTGGGCCCCGCCGCAAGATGTCGATCTTGCCATCGTGAACGGCGACAATCGTCGATTCAATGCCGTGCGTCGCGGCGCCGCCGTCGATGACAAGCGGAATGTGTCCGTCGAGCTCGTCTACGACGTGCTTTGCAATCGTCGGACTGATGCGGCCGAAACGATTTGCGCTGGGCGCGGCGAGCGGTTTTCCGAACGCCTGAACGATTTCGGTGAAAACCGGATGCGCGCTGATTCGGACCCCGACTGTCTCCAAACCCGCCGTCACAATTTCCGGAACAATATCGCGCTTCGGCAGAACCATCGTAAACGGTCCAGGCCAGAATTTTCCAGCGAGTTCTAAAACCAATTGCCGATCTTGCTTCGGCGGATCCGCAACCTTTTCCAGCCAATCGGAATCCGGCAGATGAACGATCAACGGATCGAAACGTGGACGCCCTTTTGCTTCGAAAATTTTGGCGACTGCAATCGGATTAAGTGAATCGGCGGAGAGCCCATAAACAGTTTCAGTGGGCAACGCGACCGCTTCGCCTTTGTGCAGCAATTCAACCGCCGCGTTGCGGTCGGTTGAAACTTCCGTTTTCACTTCGGCAGTTTCGCGGAGAGAACGCTCTCGGATTGCTTTTTACGGAACGCTTCCAGTTTTTGACGGAGCTTTTTGTCGGTAGTGGCGATGATTGCGGCGGCGAGCAGGGCAGCGTTTTTCGCTCCCGCGTCGCCGATCGCGAGCGTACCAACTGGAATTCCGCCCGGCATCTGCGCGGTAGACAGGAGCGAATCGAGGCCCTGGAGCTTTGATTGGATAGGAACGCCAAGCACCGGCACTACCGTGTGCGCGGCGATCACACCGGCCAAATGCGCCGCACCTCCGGCGCCGGCAATAATCACCCGAAGTCCGCGGTCACCCGCATTGCGCGCGAATTCCGCAGTCGCATCGGGCGTCCGATGGGCTGAGAGCACGCGTGACTCGTTAGGCACACCGAGCTCGTTGAGAGTTTCGACAGCGTGGCGCATCGTCTCCCAATCCGATTTACTCCCCATTACGACGGCGACCAAAGATTTCGGTTGCGGCATACGGGAGTTTGGTCGGTCATTACTTCCTCGCAACTTCTTTTCAAGTCGTGGCTTCGACGGCATATTGGGACGTGAACGCAGCCAAATCGATCGTGCTCATTGGAATGATGGGCGCTGGGAAATCTTCGGTCGGACGTTGTCTGCAACGCCGGACCGGACTCGTTCGTTTGGACACGGACGAAATAGTGGCGGCCGAATTTGAAATGCCGATCGCACAGATTTTTGGAAAGCACGGCGAAGAGAAATTCCGCGACGCGGAAACTGAAGTGCTTCGGAAATTAGCGCCAGACCGGCCGGCCGTCATCGTGACGGGCGGCGGGATTGTTCTGCGAAGAGAGAATGTCGATCTTTTGAAACAGCTCGGCACCGTTGTTTGGCTCATCGCCGACAAGGCCACGCTTTTCGAACGCGCTGCGCGACGGGACCATCGGCCTCTGCTCCAAACGGAAAACCCACGCGATGTCTTTTCACAATTATTCAGAGAGCGAGAAACGCTCTACGCCGCGGCGGCAGATATCCGCATCGAGACTTCTCGAATAACTCACGACGAAGTTGCGGAAACAATTTTGAACAAGCTCGAGGAATTCAGCTCGCTCCGACAATGATTGCGCCAACTCGCTTGGAAGATTTGCCGCCGGAGACGGCGGCAACTACAACACCATCGGAAGTGAAACAGCGACTGGGCGATTTTGCGCGCGAACTGGGATTTGATTCCTGTCACGTTGCCAAGTGTTCGCCTCCCGCCCATACCGGTGAGTTTGGTGATTGGTTAAGCGAAGGCGCCCACGGCGAAATGGAATACATGGCGCGCGGTGAGGAGAAACGCCGCGATCCGCAAAAGATTTTGCCAGGCGCTAAATCGATCATCGTTTTGGCGCTGAATTATTTCCAGGGGGACGGGATCGCAGCCGAGACGGCTGCCGCCACAGGAGAAGGAGCACACGGACGCATCGCGCGCTATGCGTGGGGCGACGATTACCACGATGTGATCGCGGCGAAGCTGGACAAGATCGACATCTTCCTGCGCGAGTTTGGCGGGCGGCAAAAATGTTACGTCGATACTGGCCCGATTTTAGAGCGCGATCACGCGGCGGCCGCGGGAATCGGGTGGCACGGCAAGAGCACCATGCTGATCGACGAAAGACTCGGAACTTGGTTTTTTCTCGCCGAAATTTTAACGACGCTCGAGTTACCGCCCGACGAACCGGCGCGAGATCGTTGCGGCACGTGCGAACGTTGCATCAATGCTTGTCCCACCGGCGCGATCACAGCGCCGCACAAATTGGACGCGCGGCGCTGCATTTCCTATCTGACGATTGAATTGAAAAGCTCGATTCCGCTCGAGCTTCGCCCGTTAATCGGCGACCGGATCTTCGGTTGCGACGATTGCCTCGACGCCTGTCCGTGGAATCGGTTCGCTCAAGTCTCGCACGAGACCGCTTTCGCCGCGCGAAGATCGACAACTGCATTTGCGTTGCGCGATTATTTGAATCTCACCGACGCTCAGTTCCGTAATCTTTTTCGCGATTCGCCGATCAAACGAATCAAGCGGCGCGGATTTCTGCGAAACGTCTGTGTCGCGCTCGGAAATGTCGGCGACAAGGAAGATTTGCCGGCTCTGGAGGTCGCAGCCACCGATCACGAATCTTTGATTGCAGAGCACGCTGCTTGGGCGATCGGCCGAATTCGCGAGCGTTTGGCAGGTGAGACGCAAACTCGTTGAATCCAACCGGTCTGGTTCCTGCATCCAATTGTCGGTCTTGTGAACGCGTTTTGCTTGCAAAGGTCTAAACTGAGGTTACTTCTCACCGTTTCCCGCCCCCTGAATTCCTGATGCATCAAGCTTTGACCACCCCTGAGACCGAGCCAAAGACCGCGAAAAAACAACGCGCGCGTCGCAAACGCCAGATCATTTTTGGCGTCGTCGGACTCCTCCTGCTCTGGCTGATCGTTTCGATCATGCTCTCGAAACGCGAGAAGCCGATTCCGGTTACAACCGAAAAGGCGGTGCGCAAAACCATTCTTCAGATCGTTTCCGCGACCGGCAAGGTCCAACCGGAGACGGAAGTAAAAATTTCGCCGGAAGTGGCCGGTGAAATTATCGAACTGCCGGTGGCGGACGGAATGCGCGTCAAAAAAGGCGATTTGCTCGTCAAAATAAAACCGGACTCGTACAAAGCGTTGCTCGAGCAACAGGAGGCGGCAATCAGCGCGGCCAAAGCAACCAATCTTCAACAGAAGGCAACAATGTTGAAAACCGAGCAGGACATCAAGCGGGCCGACGACATGTACGCCAAAAAAACGATCTCGGTTCAAGAATACAACGCGGCCCAGGCGGCTTACGACGTGGCGAAGAATACTTACGAAAGCTCGCTGCATGAAATCGAGCGGGCGCAGGCGGGCTCGAGTCAGGCCCGCGATCAACTTTCCAAGACGACCGTTTATTCGCCAATCGACGGGACGGTGACAATTTTGAACAGCAAACTGGGCGAACGCATCGTAGCGACGGGGCAATTCGCCGGCACCGAAGTAATGCGGGTGGCCGACCTTTCACGGATGCAGGCGGTGATCGAGGTAAACGAGAACGACGTTCCGAATGTAAAGATTGGCGACAAGGCGAACGTGAAAATCGACGCCTACGGCGACCGCAAATTCAAAGGGACGGTGGCGCAAATTGGGAATACTGGAAAGACGAGCGGCTCCGGTACGCAGGAAGAAGTCACGAATTTCGAGGTCAAAACTAATTTGGAGCGGGAAGATGTTTTGCTGCGACCGGGCCTGAGCTGCACCGCTGACATTGAGACGAACATGGTGAAGGACGCGGTCGCAGTGCCGATGCAAGCCGTGACAATTCGAACCGGCGATAGCAATTTGAGCCCCGAAGAAATCGAAAAGAAAAGACTGAAGACCGCCGCGCGCGATAAAGCCGACAACAACGCCGATTACGTGAACGAGCGTCAGGAGAAGGCCACGCAAAAAGAAGAACGCGAAAAACTCGCTAAGGTCGTGTTTCTGAAAAAAGGCGGCAAAGCGCAATCGGTCAAAGTGACGACGGGGATTTCCGACGATACTTTCATGGAAATCAAAACCGGCGTCCAACCCGGCGACGAAGTAATTTCCGGCAGCTACAGCGCGATCAGCCGCAAACTCAAGGACGGCGCGAAGGTGGCTTACGATAAGGAAGGCACGAAATAGGACGCATCGCTGGTAGATGTCGATCTAACGATGGACGCGCGGCAATCAGTCAGACAAGTCGGGCCGGTCGTCATCGACATTGAAAACATCACGAAAGATTACGTGATGGGCGAAGAGATCGTGCGCGCGCTGCGCGGGGTCTCGCTGCAAATCCGGCGCAACGAATATTTGGCCGTCATGGGTCCGAGCGGTAGCGGCAAGTCTACGCTGATGAACATGCTCGGCTGTCTCGATACACCGACGTCAGGACGTTACGAGTTTAATGGCCGTAACGTGGCCGAGATGGACGACGACGAACTTGCCGCGATCCGCAATCGCGAGATCGGATTTGTTTTTCAAACATTCAATTTGCTGCCGCGCGCAACCAGTTTGCGCAACGTCGAGCTGCCGTTGATTTATGCGGGAATGGATCCTGAGGCGCGCGAAGAACGCGCGACTCAAGCGCTGACCGATGTTGGTTTGGGCGATCGCATCCAACACAAGCCTAACGAATTGTCCGGCGGCCAACGCCAGCGGGTCGCGATCGCGCGCGCGCTGGTGAACAATCCGTCCATCATTTTGGCGGACGAGCCAACCGGCAATCTCGATTCAAAAACGGGCGAGGAAATCATGGTGTTGCTCGAGGATCTTTATCAACGGGGTCACACCATTATTCTGGTCACGCACGAGCGCGACATCGCGGCGCACGCTCGCCGCACGATTCATCTGCGCGACGGCGTCGTTGAAAGCGACGAATCAACTTTTGTCCCGCGACTGGAATCGGTCGCGGCAAGCTAAGTCTAGGTTTGGAGGTTCAACATGAAACGTTTTCTCTACGAACTCGAGGAAAGTTGGAGGATCGCTTATGCGCAGATGCGATCGAACCTGACGCGGTCGACGCTGACGGCCCTGGGCGTCATCATCGGCATTGTAGCGGTAACGTTAATGGGCACAGCAATTGGAGGAATCCAGGTTGGCTTCGACAAAAGCATGGCCGTGCTCGGCGATGATGTCCTCTACGTGACGCAATGGCCTTGGAAGCCGGTGGATGATTGGTGGAACTACCGCGACCGGAAAAAAATTAAGACGGAATACGCCGAGACAATCAATCACGTGATCGCGGCGACCCCAAATTCGAATCTGACGGTTGCGGTGCCGACATCGAGTCTGATGCGTTCAATCAAGTATGGCGGGAACGAAGTGGAGAATGTTTTCACGCTCGGAACCACGTCCGATTTCACTGTCACATCGACAATCGACTGCAAGGAAGGCCGCTTCTTTAACGAGATTGAGTCGCGCGACGGAGCGCAGGTCGTAGTAATCGGTTACGACGTCGCAGACGCTTTGTTTCCATCGGCTAGCCCGATCGACAAATCCGTTCTCATTAGCGGCCATCAGTTCAAAGTGATTGGTGTGAACGCTCGCCAGGGAACTTTCCTTGGACTGTTCAGCTGGGATTCAATGGTGGCGATGCCGTTGGCGGCCTTTAACAAATACTTCGATGTCAAAAGCGATGTCGACTTCCGGGGACAGAACCAGGGCGAATCGGACGTGCGCGTGAAAGTGAGAGACAAAACCAAGCTCGCCGAGGCCAAGGATGAATTGACCGGAATCATGCGGCGGGTGCGCGGTTTGCCGCCGGAGAAGAAGGAAGATTTCTCGATCAACGAACAACAGGCGTTCAAAAGCACACTCGATCCGGTCAAAAATACAATCGCGATTGCGGGACTGTTCATCACCGGGCTGTCGCTGTTCGTCGGCGCGATCGGCATCATGAATATCACCTTTGTCAGCGTGAAAGAGCGAACGAAGGAAATTGGAACGCGCAAAGCACTCGGCGCGCGCCGGCGCACGATTCTGCTTCAGTTTCTAATCGAATCGACCGCGCTCTGTCTGCTTGGCGGGTTTATCGGCCTGACGGTCGCTTATTTCATGTGCTTCGGAATCGGCAAAGCGTTCCCGTCATTTCCTATTCAGTTTTCGTTCGGACTCGTTGTCGCGAGTATGATCGTGTCGGTCCTCACCGGTTTAATTTCCGGTTTTGCGCCGGCCTGGTCGGCGTCCCGCCTCGATCCGGTCACGGCGCTCCGCTACGAATAAAAGATCGACATGCAATTTGGCGAAATCATAGCGATGGCGCTGAGTTCGTTGGGCGTGAACAAACTGCGTTCGGGCCTGACCATGTTTGGGATCACCATCGGTGTTTTCTCAGTCATCTCGGTCATGACCGCGATTGGCGCGCTCCAATATTCAATTGAGAACGGACTGAGTTTTCTCGGCTCGAACATTTTTCAGTTTGCGAAGTATCCGGCCAATGTGAGCGCGGGCGGCAACGTGAAAAAGAAATACCAGAACCGGCGCAACATCACTTATCAGCAGGCACTCCAATATCAGAAATTAATGGAAGGAAATGCGCGGGAAATCTGCCTGAAATGTTTCGGCTACGAGGTAAAAGGCCAGGCGGTGTACAACGGCGTGAAGACGACGCCGAACCTGCTCGTCGTCGGGACCAACCGCAGCTTTCTTACCGCGAATGCCTTCACGCTCGGCTACGGCCGCAACTTGAACGACGAAGATGTCGATCTTGCGCGCAACGTGATTGTTGTCGGCAAGATCGTCGAGAAACGTTTGTTCCCGCATGAATCGCCAATCGGCAAAGTCGTTCGCGTGACCGGGCACACTTACACAATCGTCGGGATCCTGGCCGAAAAAGGAACGGCCTTTGGTCAGAGCCAGGACAACATCTGCATGATGCCGATCACACGGTTCTTCGAAGATTTCGGCTCGGCCAAACGAACGGTAAACATCGCGACCCAGGCGCCTTCAACTGAGACTTACAATGGAACGTTCGACAAAGCCGTCGGCGCGATGCGGATCGCGCGCGGTTTGCGCGCCGACCAGGAAAACGATTTCGAGATTTATTCCAACGACTCTCTTAAGAGCGCGTTCGTTTCCGTCGCGGGGATTGTGCGGATTGGCGCGTTCGTGATTAGTTTCATCGCGCTGATCGCGGCGGGTATTGGGATCATGAACATCATGCTGGTGAGCGTAACCGAACGGACCAAAGAAATCGGCGTTCGTAAGTCGATCGGCGCGCGCAGCAAAGACATTTTGCGACAATTTTTGACCGAAGCGGTTTTCATCTCGGAGGCGGGCGGGATTTTGGGAATCATTCTCGGAATCATCGTCGGCGATCTTCTCGCGATGTGGCTAAAAGTTGACCTGATTTTCCCTTACGGCTGGGCAATCGCCGGACTGCTCGTTTGCTCGGCGATTGGAATTGGGTTTGGCCTTTATCCAGCCTATCGCGCGGCGAGCCTCGACCCGATCGAAGCGCTGCGCTACGAATAGGTCCGAGCCGGACTGGCATTTAGGAGAGGTTCGCCAGCGAAGGTGGGTACATAACCTGCGCCTGCTTCCCTTTGACCAGTCATTCAGCTTTGTCGTACCCTAGAAATTTTGAGGTCTTGTCCAAGTGCCCGCTCGTCGTAAATCTGCCGCCGCGGATCTGCCGCAACATAATATCCTTCTGCTCGAAGAGTACGATGCGCTGGCCGCGGCAATCAGCTCGGCGCTAAAAAAATTCGCGCCCCAACATTTCAACGCAGTTGCTCGTTCCCTTGCCGAAGCTGAGAAGCTGTCTGCCGATCTCGATCCCGAGCTTTTCATTCTCGATGTCGATCCACCTTGGGCGGGCCTGACCAATTTCCTCGATAAAATTCGCGCCGCCCACCCGAATGCGCGCGCGCTCGTAATCGGTGGCGCGATTCCTGCCGAGATCGCTGCGGAACGAGGATCGTCCGGTGCGCTCCAATTCATCGAGAAGCCGTTTGACCTGGCGGCGTTCGGTGCAGCGGTCCAGGCTCTGCTCGGACCGTGGCGGGAACAGGACGGTCGCGGGATACTCGGCGCTCTCAGCGCTTTTGATGTCCTCCTTGCGCATTGCGCCGCCAATTCCAGCGTCATCGTCGATCTACGCTCCGGTACCAGAACGGGGGAAATCCATATTGCCGGCGGCCAAGTGTTGCATGCCGCCACTGGCCGACTCAAAGGAGAAGATGCGCTCCAAGAAATTCTGAATTGGTCCAAACTGCGACTCGGCGAAACAAAATTGTCGGGCTCCGCTCGCCGAACGATAACGAATTGGCCAGCGATTGTGGTCGAGGCATTGCGCGGGGCCGAGACTGAGATTTCCGAACCGGGCACGGTGCGACCGGAAACAATTCCGCCGGCTGCTGGGAAAACAATCGTCGTGGTCGACGACACCGAGATGCTCTTGATTTTCGTGGAAGACATTCTCACGACCGCCGATTCGGAATTGCGGATCACGACTGCGCTCAGTGGAAGCGAAGGTTTGCGAGAGATCGAACGTGTGATTCCTGACCTCGTGCTCCTCGATTACAGTCTGCCCGATTTTAACGGCGACGAACTTTGCGAACGGCTTCTGGAAAACGAGCGGACCGCGCACGTGCCGGTGCTGCTGATGTCCGGGCACGTTGTGGAAATGAATGCCGCGGCGGCGCGCCTGCCCAACGTGGTGGCAAAAATTGAAAAACCATTTCTCTCCGACGCATTTGTCGATCTTGTCCAACTAACACTCGAAACCGAGCACCCATTCGAAAAGCTAACGGAGGTCGAACCACAGGCGCCGACAATCATTTCCGAACCAACGCCACTGCCGCCGCCGAAAAAAGCAATTCCAGCAGAGCGGCAAAGTCGCGCATTACCGCCCGCTACGCTTGCTCCCGTTGAATCCCACATCGAAGAGCGTGTCCCGGTTGCCGCGTCGACAATTAGAGTCGCGCCAACTGATGGCAGCGCCGCCGTGCTTGGACTTTTTTTGGAGGTGCTCTCGATGCAACTCACGTCCCAGCTTCAAATGGGCGCAATTCGCGCGCGCCCGGCGTCGTTGACGGCTTCGCTTCGGCTGCAGTCTGCCGCGGCGCGTAGTGCCATTCCGGCCGAGTTAGGATTTCAACTTGGTCCGGCAAAACTGAATGCCGAAGGCCGCATTTCGACAATGCGATTGGTGCCAACTTCAAAACCCTTTCAACCGTCGCAAATGCGGACGGCTTTTGAAATCGGTGGCGTCGCTCTCATTCCAAATGAAACGCGAGCCCGCGTTCAACTGACTCCCGCCGGCACGACACCGATGACGATGGAATTGCGAGCTCATCTCGAATTAAACGCGGTTGAGCTCACCCCCAGTTTTCAGGTGGCGCAGCTAATTTTGAATTGGAACACGAACACCGTGCGCGTCACTCTGAATCCAAAGGCGCCGGAGCAAACCGCGGCCAAGTTCGAACTGCGCGTTTTGAAACTCGACGACTCGGGGCGCATTGCCGAGCTGCTCTTAAACCCGACCCGATAATTCGCGCGTTGTCGATCTACTCCAAGCCGAGCGCTTTGAATGTTTCATCGACATGCTGGAAGTGAACGTCGAGCGAGCAAAGCCGATCGATCTCTTCCGCGGAAAGTTTTGACGTGATTTCCGGTTCGGCTTTCACGTTTTCGGCAAAGCTCCCCTCACCTTTCCACGTTTTCATCGCAGCGCGTTGCACGGTTTCATAAGCGATTTTGCGTTCGGCGCCGGCGCGGGTGAGCGCGAGCAAAATCGATTGGCTGTTGTAAAGACCTTTGGTGACTTCAAGGTTCTTTTGCATCCGTTCGGGATAAACTTGCAGCCGCTCCACGAGATTGCGTAGTTCGAAGAGCATGAAATCCATCAGAATGCATGAGTCCGGCAAAATGATCCGCTCCGCGCTCGAATGACTGATATCGCGTTCATGCCAAAGCGCGACGTTTTCCAGCGCCACCATTGAATTGCCGCGAATCACACGCGCGAGTCCACTCAATCGCTCGCTCGTGATTGGATTGCGCTTGTGCGGCATGGCCGAGCTGCCCTTCTGGCCTTCGCCAAAATATTCTTCCACCTCGAGAACCTCAGTTCGTTGGAGATGACGAAACTCCGTCGCCCACCGATCGATGCTGGAAGCGATCACGGCCAGCGTCGTCATGAACTCGGCATGCCGGTCGCGCTGCACGATCTGGGTCGAGAGCGTCGCCGGTTTCAATCCGAGCTTTTCGCAGACTGCGCGTTCAACCTTTGAATCGACATGTGCGTGCGTCCCGACAGCTCCGCTGATTTTGCCGACGCGAATTCGTTCGAGCGTTTGCGCCAGCCGCTCTTCCGCGCGGCCAAATTCGTCGAACATGAGCGCCATTTTCAATCCGAACGTGATCGGCTCGGCGTGAACACCGTGGCTGCGCCCGATCATCGGCGTCATTTTGTAGCGCCGCGCTTGCGCGGCAATCACGCTCCGCAATTGCTTCAGATCCTCAGCCAGAATCTTGATCGATTCAGTAAGTTGAACAGAGAGCGTCGTGTCGAGAATGTCTGACGACGTGAGCCCTTGATGAATCCAGCGCGCGGCCGGACCCACTGAAGCGGCAACGTTTTCAAGGAACGCGATGACGTCGTGGTTCGTCCGCTTCTCGATCTCAAGAATTTCCGGGATCGAAAAGCGCGCCCGCTTCCGAATTTCGGCCGCGTCCTTTTTCGGGATCTGGCCGAGGTCGGCCATTGCCTCGCAAGCGAGCAGTTCGATCTCGAGCCAGATCTGGAATTTGCGCTGATCCGCCCAAATGTCGCGCATTTGCGGCCGCGAGTAACGATCGATCACGCGGCAAGATAGATTGGCGCGCCAAACGCGAAAGTGTTTTGTGGCGCAAAAGAAAATCGCTCCGGCGGACAAACCACCGGAGCGACTTTCGAAAGTCGAATTATCTTAGCAAACTTTGGCGCGCAGGAACTTGCCGTCGCTTTGGAGGCGCACTTTTCCACTGCCCAACAGGTCTGCCACGGTCGCGACCGTTTCTTTCGTGTTTTTGGTGCAGGAACTAACGGCGAAGACGAGATCGCCAAGAGAAAGTTTCGTGCGCGGCTTTAGGATTTGGCTGTTTTTCTTCATTGCTTTGTATCCTTTTGACAGCAGCTTCAGTGCCTTTGTTCAATCAAATTTCGTCCGCCGCACGCGCTGCGGTTTGATGAATTTTGTGCCGAAAACTCAGTTCGATTTCCGCTTGGAAAGCCAAACTGACACGATGTAAAGGGCCGCGAATGCGAGGACTATTAAAAGCAACCACTTCGATTGGCCGCGCACGAACTGGATCAGCGCGTCCGGATCCTTTAGAAGATCGGGCGCAACATGCTGAGCGCGAACACCCAAATAAGCGAGGATCGAACACGAAATCGTTGACCCGATAAACGTCCAAACGCTGAAAACCGCGAAGTTCATCCGCACAATTCCGGCCGGAATGGAGATCAAGTGACGCACGCCGGGCAAAAGCCGCGCGAAAAAGACACCCCCGGCCTGGTAGCGGGTGAGCCAATGCTCCGCTTCCTCCAATTTTTTCGGTGGAAATAGAATGAACCGCCCGAACCGCACGACTAATGGACGACCGAGCCACAGTGAGAGCCCATACATCAACGCCGCCCCGAGGTAGGCGCCGAGCGTGCTCGCCAGGATTACACCAGCTAAACTCAGTCGGCCTTGCGCAGCCAGGAACGCGGCCGGCGGCACGACCACTTCAGCCGGCAACGGTAACGGCGTGCTCCCCATCGCCATCAACACGATGATTCCGAGATAGCCCCCGGTCAGGACCCATTCGGACCAATATTGAAGCAAGTGATGCATGCCAAGAATTTCGGATTTCGGATTTAGGATTTAGGATTTAGCCTGAGCGGAAATTCGAGCGTGTGTAGTTCAATCTGAAATCGGCAATCTGCAATCTTAAATTATCATGTCGATCTACCGGCGCGTCTTTCGTTACTACCGGCCGTTCTTGCCGCAGACGATCTTCGGCCTGCTGCTTTCGCTCATCGGCATCGGTTTGAATCTGCTCAAACCGTGGCCGTTCAAGATTATCGTTGACGATTTTCTCCGGCCGAATCCGACGCCAAGAGGTGACTGGCATACTTCGGTCCCCCTGCTCTGTCTCGCCCTCGTCGTAATCCAATTCCTTTGGGGAGTGATTAACTGGGCCACGAATTACATTTTGGTGAAGGTCGGCCTTCAGACACTTTTGAAATTGCGGACCGACCTTTACGCATATCTCCAATCGCTCTCGCTCAAGTATCACGACACGCGCCGGTCGAGCGATTTGAGTTTTCGCGTGGCCTACGATTCGCAGTCGATCCAAACGATCTATAATAAAGGTTTCACCGGCATTTTCGGGTCGATCGTCACATTGATCCTCACGTTTGCGATCATGGTGCAACTCGATTGGCAACTGACGTTGCTCTCGTTAGGCATCGTTCCGCTCATCATTCTGGCGATTTATTTTTTCGCGCACCGGATCCGCCGCCAATCGACATTCATCCAGGAACAGGAAAGCGCGGTGCTCGCGCAAGCGCAGGAAGGGCTCAGTTCTATTCGCATGGTCCACGCGTTCGGACGCGAACAATTCGAGGTGATGCAATTCCATCAGCAAGCGCAACAAAGTTTGCAAGCAAACCTCCGGCTCACTCTCACCAACGTGAACAGCGCGCTCGTCATCAGCACACTGATGGTTTTTGGGACGGCAGCGATGTATTACGTCGGCACGCTCCACGTTCTCGCCGGGACGCTCACGCTCGGAACACTGCTGGTTTTCAGCGCGTATCTCTTAATGCTTTATCAACCTCTGGAATCGATCACCTACACGGCGTGGGCGATGGAAGGCGCAACCGCCGGAGCGAAACGTTGCTTCGAAGTATTGGATCGAGACGATGACGTGGTCGATTCGCCAAACGCAATCGCAATTGAAACCGCAAAAGGTGCGATCGGGTTTCACAAGGTGTCGTTTGGCTACGCGCAAGATCGACAAGTCCTGCACGATGTCGATCTTCGGATCGAGCCGAATCAAATGATCGCCATTGTCGGCGGCACCGGCGCCGGAAAAAGCACGCTCTTGAGTTTGGTCCCGCGCTTTTACGATCCGACTTCAGGCTCGGTCACGTTAGATGGCCGCGATGTCCGTGAGATCAAAAAGAAATCGTTACGCGCGCAAATCGGCATCGTGCTTCAGGACACGCTACTTTTTTCGACAACGATTCGCGAAAACATTGCTTACGGCCGGCCCGACGCGACCGACGACGAAATTGTTGACGCTGCGAAACGCGCGCAGGCAGATGAATTCATTCGCCAATTGCCAAATGGTTACTCCAGCACCGTGGGCGAACGCGGCGGGCAGTTAAGTGTTGGTCAACGCCAACGCATCGGAATCGCGCGCGCGTTCTTGAAAAACGCGCCGATTCTATTGCTCGACGAGCCGACTTCCGCGCTCGATCCCGCGACCGAAGCGGCGATTATGGATACGATCAAAGAACTCATGCGCGGCCGAACCACACTGATTGCAACACATCGGCTCGCGACGATCCACGATGTCGATCGAATCGTTGTGGTTGAGCGCGGGCGCGTCGTCGAGCAAGGCACGGGCGCGGAATTGCTCGCGCGCGGCGGCGTTTACGCGAAACTGTTCGCGTCCGGCAAATTTCCAACGTGAGCAACGTCAAACAAGATCGACATGTGGAAGAGGACTGGTGGCCGCACCCGATCCCGTCAAACGTCGAATTCGGCGAAGGCTTTTACTGCGAGAGCGCGCAGATCTTTCGAAAGATGGTCAGCAAGAAACCGGGCGCGGTTGTAATCGGCAAACACGTCTCGTGTTATGCCGGTTGTTCGTTCGCGATCGGCGAAAATGGAAAAAACACGGTTGGCGATTTCACATTGCTCAATGGCGCTCTCATCATGGCCGAAGAAAAGATCGACATCGGATCGCACTGCCTCGTTTCCTGGGGTGTCGGCATTGCCGATTCAGATTTCCACCCACTGGAACCGGCGCAGCGACTCATTGATGCGCAGGCACTGGCGCCGTTTTTCAAAGAACGTCCGCCACGACCAAAATTAAAAACTGCGCCGGTAAAAATCGGCGACAACGTTTGGATCGGAATGAACGCAGTGATTCTAAAAGGCGTGACCATTGGCGACAACTCCGTCGTCGCGGCCGGCGCGGTCGTGACGAAGTCGATCGCGCCGAACACCATCGTCGCCGGAAATCCCGCCGTCGTTGTTAAGACGTTTTGAAACGCAAGCGCATCGTCGTCATGGGCTTCATGGGCTCGATGCCGATCGCGGGCGTGATCTGGCAGCACATCCATTACGTCGTCGGGCTGCAACGACTCGGGCACGAGGTTTACTACGTCGAAGATTCGGCGCGGATTCCTTATAATCCGGAAACCTTCGAAGTTAATAACGAGTTCGATTACGCCGCGAAAGTTCTCGATCGTTTGGCGCGCGAATTCGATTTCAAGGAACGCTGGGCGTTCTGCGCGCGTTATTTAAAAAAGAATCCTACCGCCGGCTTGTCGCTAAACAAAATCCGTCAGCTTTATCGTGAGGCCGACGCCATTCTGAATATTTGCGGCACGCAGGAGTTCAATGACGATCTGCTCAAGAGCGATCGCATCATTTATGTCGAGAGCGATCCCGGCGTCGAACAAATCAAGATCGACAAAGGAGTAAGATCGACCATCGACTACTTGAGCCGTCACCACGCGCTTTTCACGTTTGGCGAAAACCTCGGCACGAAAAGTTTTCCGGTTCCGACGCATGGATTCAAATGGCACGCGACGCGCCAGCCGATCGTGACCGATTTATGGAAGACCAATCGCGCGCCGCGGTTGACGGCCGTTTTCACTTCGATTGCGAATTGGTCCACGAGCGGATTGAAAGACATCACCTGGCGGCGCCGGAAATATCTGTGGAGCAAATCGCGCGAATTTTTGCGCTTCGTCGCCGCGCCGAAAGGATCCGGCGAGATTTTCGAGCTGGCGACAAGCATTCAGGACCGAAAGACACGAGAGAAATTTGAGAGCAACGGTTGGCGTTTCACTTCGCCACTACAAATGAGCGTCGATTATTGGATGTATCGCGATTACATCCAGCAATCCAAAGGCGAGTTCACCGTCGCGAAAGACCAGTATGTCCGGCTCAACACCGGTTGGTTCAGCGATCGCAGCGCGTGCTACCTCGCTGCCGGACGCCCTGTCATCACCCAGGAAACCGGATTCACAAAAAATTACGGCCGGAATGCCGGACTGCTCGCCTTTCGCTCGCTAGGCGAAATTGCCGAGGCGGTGAAAATGATAAACGCCGATTATAAGAAGCACTCCGACGCCGCCCGACAAATCGGGCACGAAATTTTCGAGGCCGAGAAAGTTTTGAAATCATTGCTTGATCGCGCTGCAATTTGAGCGGTTGCTTTTCGATCACTTCGTTTCATCTTGCACACTTTCCGGCATGAAGGGTTTTCACATTTTCATTTCCATTCTCGTGCTCGCTGGATCGACATCGTTCGGTCAACAGCCGGCGCAGCAGGCGCCGCCGCCGCCGCAACGACCGCAACCAAATGGGCCGGTCGGAGAAGCTCCCGGACAGCCCCAACCTCCGGCACCGGCGGGACCGTTGGGACCAAAGACGGCTACTCCGCCACAAAATGTGGTTGCTGTTCCGGTGCCGATGGCGCCGCCGCAGCCAAATGGTCCAGTCCAAAAAAGCTTGGTCCGCATCACCGCAACTGAAGTTGCGCCGGATTATCGCGCGCCCTGGAACGCGGGAATGCTCGGGCGCGGCATTGGCGCCGGTTTCGTGATCGAAGGCAATCGCATCATGACCAACGCGCACGTGGTCAGTAACAGTCGCTATCTCACGGTCGAGCGCGACGGCGACCCGAACAAATATTCGGCCAAAGTATTGTTTGTCGCGCACGATTGCGACCTCGCGCTCATCACCGTGGATTCGCCCAATTTCTACAAAAACATGGTGCCGCTGAAGTTTGGCGGTATTCCGGAGCTCGAATCCACCGTTTCGGCTTACGGCTATCCGATTGGTGGCGAGCGGATGTCGGTCACGACCGGCATTGTTTCGCGAATCGATTTCCAACTTTACACTCACTCGTCGATCGATCAGCACCTCGCGATTCAAATCAGTGCGCAAATTAATCC
The DNA here is from genome assembly GCA_035635435.1 of Chthoniobacterales bacterium. Classification (GTDB taxonomy): domain Bacteria; phylum Verrucomicrobiota; class Verrucomicrobiia; order Chthoniobacterales; family UBA10450; genus AV40. The sequence goes on from DASQBB010000086.1 coordinate 93,220, forward strand.
GGGCAACAGCGGCGGCCCGGTGATGCAAAACGCAAAAGTGGCCGGCGTCGCGTTTCAAGGTTACAGCGGCGATGTCGCCCAAGGCGTTGCTTACATGGTGCCGACGCCGGTGATTAATCGTTTCCTCAAGGACGTCAGCAAGGGCCGATACGATGGGTATGTCGATCTTGGAATCACCTACGGAAAATTGCAGAACCCGGCCCAGCGGAAATTTCTCGGATTGAAAGAAGACGGACGCGGCGTGTTGGTCGAGACCGTTGTCGCGGCGGGACCGTGCGCGAAGATTCTGCGGCCGGGCGACGTTTTGCTTTCAATCGATAATCATCCGATTGCGAGCGACGGAAACGTGGAGCTGGAAGGCGGGCGGGTGGAGATGCCGGAAATTGTGGAGCGAAAGTTTAAGCGCGACAGTGTGAAGTTCGACATCTGGCGCGACAAGCAATCGACCAACGGCAGCGTTCAGCTCGATAATGTACCGCCGTATTCAATGCAGAGCCACAAGTACGACGTCCGCCCGCGTTACGTAGTATATGGCGGACTTCTATTTCAGCCGCTATCACTCGATTTACTCGAAGCCTATCAGCCGACCGATCTGCGTCTGCGGCATTTCTTCGACTATTACGTGAACGACCAAATTTACATCGAGCATCCGGACGTGATCGTGTTGACGAATATTTTACCGGACCCGATCAACACTTATCTCGCGCCTTATCGGGGCGGAATTGTCGATCAAATCAATGGAAAGAAAATTCACACCCTGGAAGAACTGACGAAGGCACTCGCCGAGCCGGCTGATCGATTCGTGATCGACATGATTGGTGACGGGCCGCCGCTGGTGCTCGATCCCAAACAAGTTGAGGCCGCACGCGAACGGATCAGGCAGCGTTACAACGTCGTCCGGGAACAGAATCTCCAGGAGCAGCCGGCGACGAAAACGCCCGGCCAGCAGACGAAGATTTGAAAATGCGAACCTTATTCATCAGTCTTGCTTTGGTTTTCTCTGTCGCCACGGGCGCAATGGCGAAAAAGGAATCGGCTTCGCCGCCGCCAAACAAGGACGTTAAACAAAAGTTGCTCTCGCTCGTACGCGTAAACGTCACCGGCCAGCCCTTCGATTATTTTCGGCCGTGGCAAAAGAAAGCGCCACTGTCGAAACGCGCGCTCGGCGCAGTTTTATCAAAGGGACGCGTGCTCGTGACCGCGGATCTGGTGACGAACCAAAATTACGTTGAGCTAGAGCGCGCGGAATCGGGCGAGAAAACGGCCGCCAACGTCGAAGTGATTGATTACGAAGCGAACCTGGCGTTGCTCGAACCAAGCGAGAAAAATTTCCTCGATGGGATCGCGCCGCTCGACATTGCCGGTGATACCGTCGTCGGCGACAGGTTGGCCGCGTGGCAATTAGAACAAACCGGCGCGCTGGTTGCGACTGAAGGTTTGGTCACCACCATCCAGATGACGCACTACCCGGTCGATGTTGGGCAGTTTCTCACTTACCGCATCAGCTTATCGATGCAGTATCGGGAAAACAGCTACACCATCCCGCTGGTCAAAAACAACAAGCTCGCCGGTTTACTTTTGCGCTACGACCCGCGCTCGCAATTAATCGACGCCATCCCGGCCCCGATCATCACCCATTTTTTGAAGGAAGCTGAGAGCGAGCATTACCGCGGATTTCCAGCGGTCGGTTTTTCATTTTTTCCAACGCGCGATCCGCAATTGCGAAAATACGCCGGCCAGACCGGCAAAGCGGGCGGCGTTTACGTGACCAGCGTCGAACCAAACATGCCCGCAATGAAAGCCGGGATGCAAGTCGGCGACATTATCATGTCCATCGGCACTCACGAGATCGACCAAAACGGCAATTATGTCGATCCACTTTACGGCAAGATCGACTTTACTAATTTGATCAGCGCGCATTCATACGCGGGCGATTCGCTCGCATTTCAAATTCAGCGTGAAGGGAAACCGATGGAGTTGAAAGTCACGCTCGAACATCGGGACACGAAGGATTATGTGAGCCCGCCTTACACGCTCGATGAAGCGCCGAAATATCTCGTCCTCGGCGGTCTCATTTTCCAGGAACTGTCCCGCCAGTATCTCAAGGAATGGGGGCCGAACTGGCAACGCGAAGCGCCCCAACGTTTCGTTTATCTCGACCGGTTTCAATCAGAGCTTTTCCCCGGCGAACATCGCCGCATCGTCATCCTGAGCCAGGTCCTTCCCGCCAATAACACTATCGGCTATGACGAGTTTTCTTATCTCACCGTCACCAAAGTGAACGGAAAAGAAATCAAATCGTTGAATGATTTGTCCGACGCGGTTAAACAACCGAGCGAAGGCGGCTTCATTAAGATCGAGACCGAAGAAGATCCAAAACAAATCGAATTGGAGGCCAACAGCATCGCCGCCGAAGCCCCGGATCTGCAAGAGAACTACGGCATCCCTTCGCTCCAGCGCCTCGAATAGATCTCCCGCTTCCTCTTACTCTGCTACTCGTTCGGCTGCACGTAGCTCACATCCTGCACCACGAGAAACGTTCCGCGCGCCGGCAAAATCGCTACCGCTTTGTCATCGGAACGCTTCCATGTCCTGTCGCCCTCCTTGCCGGGTTCCTCCTTCCACGTTGTATTGTCAGCGGCGCTGACGGCAAGGATCTGCTGAATCTCTTCTGCACTGAGCAGCGACGTATCCGCTTTTGCGAATCCCTCGCGGCGACTGATTCCATTCACAAAATCGACAACTACTGCGACAGCACCCGCGGTGTAGCCTACCTGACGCACGCTCCCTTTTTCGCCCAATGCTTTTGCTGCTTTGCCATACAGCGCCTCGATTTGTTTCTCATCCTCACCAATCCGGCCAAATGCTGCAGTGGTTACGGCGATCGCGGCCAGAAGGGTCAAGGTGATTGTTTTCATCTGCATCAAACAAATTCATTTCGGCGCGTCTCTTTTGCAAATAGGGAAGCGCTCTATTCGTCAAAAATTCCCGGTTTCGTCCCTGAACGTGCGCTTACCTTTGAAGGCACTCCGAAGCGCCATCCGAAGAGTGTCCACCGCATCATTCTTTAACACGTAACCCATCGCGCCGGCCTCGGCCGCGCGCCGCGCGTACTTGGGCTCATCATGTGCGGAGAGAATCAAAACGACGATCGCTGGGAATTCCGTCATCAGTCTTTCGGTCAGCGCGATGCCATCCTCACCTCCGGGCAGGCCAACATCGACAATCGCTGCATCCGGCCGCAACTCACGGACTAATTCCATGCCTTCGGCGGCGTTGCCGGCTTCTTCGCACACCACAAATTCATCCCCCGCATTTAGCAATCGCTCCAAGCCCTGCCGCACGATCGAGTGATCGTCGATTAGAATAATGCGCTTACGATTGTCACCGAGCATGGCCGGATTTTAGCGCGCGTCTCTGGAATGTCGATTCTCCCGACAATCCGTCACTTGCGGTCCTCACTCATTTTACCGCGCCGCTCAAAGTAACGAAATGCTTCGAGCGCGATCCAGCAGATTCGCGCGCTCGCGCGATGTATGTCCCGTACGTTCTGCGTCATCACGCTGATCACGAATGGACGTCCTTTTGCGAACACGATTCCGGAATCCGTTCGCACACCTTTCAAATTGCCGGGCTTGTTGGCGACTTGAACCCCTTCTGGCAAATCGTGAGGAATCTCGCTCTCCTTCAACGTCGACAACTGTTTAATAAACTCGGCGGTGAGCTCCTTGTTCAAGGCTTTGCCTTTGTAGATCGTTTCCAACAACCGCGCCATTTCTTGCGGCGTGGAAACATTTTCGTTGCCGCGTTTCGCCGCTTCGAAATCCATCATGTGCCGGCGCAATAAGGTTTTCGTCAGGCCAAGATTGCGCAGCGTCGCGTTCACGCTTTCCATTCCCAGCCGATCGATCAGAACATTCGACGCCGTGTTGTCGCTGACCGCGATCATAAATTGCGCGAGATCATGGTTGGTCACTTTCGTGAGGCCGGGAGTTAGTCCGGACATGATCGAGCTGAAGTCTACGAGCACTTTCGGGTCGAAATCATAAACGTCATTGAGCCTCGCCTTTCCCTGCGCGCCTTCGCGCGCTTGCTGCTCCTGGTGATACAGCTCGAGCAGGATCGCAATCTTGATCGAGCTCGCCGTCGGAAACACGCGATCGGCATTTTTCAGAATCGCGCGACCGTCCGTAAGATCGACAATCGCCACGCCCATCACGCCATCGAATTTCTCGACCGTTTCGGAAACGCGCGCGTCGAGTTTCTTCCAAAGTAAATCTTCACTTGGGTTTGTTTGGGACTTGGATTGCGCCAGGACGATCCCGGCCAGCGCTACAGCCATGATGGAAACGACGAGCTTCAAAGTTTTCTACTTTCTAATTTCTACTTCCTACTTTGTTCCGGTGCCGCAGATCCAGCCTTTGCCGAGCTCCTCAAAAATCTGAACGTCGGAAAAGCCGGCTTTCGTGAAAAGATCACGATGCTCGTCCGGAGTAAGAAGATTCATGTTCGCAGCGAGATGCTTGTCGAAAATCTTTTTGCGAACGCCTTCGATGTGTTTTCCGCCTCGGTAAATCTCGGCCACGATCAACAACGCGCCGCTAGGTTTCAGAACGCGGAAGATTTCCCGCAAATCATTCGGCAAGTCTGGCCAAAACAAATGCGTCTCGATCGCCGTGACGAGATCGAATGTGTTGCTTGAGAACGGCAGGCTTGAAACGGAGCCGTGCTGAATCTCCACGCGGCCGATGTCGATCAAGCGCGCGTTGGTTCGTCGCGCTGCGGCGACGCTATCTTCGGAGTAATCGATTCCGTAGACTTTTCCGGCGCTCGCGATTTCGGTAAGCTTGGCAATCGTTCGCCCGCCGCCACAGCCGACATCAAGAATCTCGTCGTGAGGTTTGATCGAGACATGGCTCAATCCCCAGTCGGTTAGTTTGGAATGATGCCGATTCATGTCCCACAAAATGAACCGGCCAAAGAACCCGGCCGGCTTTCGACATTGAGCGATTACTTTGTCGACGGCGCTCATGTTTCGGCGCAACGATTGTCACGAATTGCGATGAAAGGCCAGTCCGGCTCGGACTTATTTGCGGATATCGACGCGAAGAATTTCGCCCTCGTAATAGTAAATCCGCGCATAAGTCCCCGCGTTCAGCGCGCCTTTGTGCGCGATCGTGTTGTGGTAGGCGGGCGTCGCATAGAAATAGTTCACCTCAAGTTCTTTTCCGTTTACGCGGATGACGTCCCCTTTCGTGTGACCGGTCTTCGGCTGTTGGTGAAGAACTTCAACCGGGCCCTCGACGATCTGATACTGTTTCTGTTGGTAGGCATTTAGGAGCTTGTTGATGTGACCGAACACGTTGGGAAGAAGGTGCAAGTAAAGCCATCCCACACTCCAAATCAGAACGAACACAGGCCCGATGTAATCCTTTGCGCCGCCTCGGCGTCTCCAGTTCCGGACAAGCAATCTCAAACTCCCTAACAGAGCCGCGACGCCGATCAGCAGCCTGAAAACTTCGTCGGCAAAAAAGCCGTTACTGTTTCGCGTGATCTCAAAAACGGTAACGAAGTCCGAGGCAGCGAAAATCGACATCTCCTTTTTCTATCAACAATGAGCCATCAACTCTCAACTTCTGCGCCCCGGCTTAATCAAAAAATAACCGTCGATCGGGTTCATGAGATTTGGTTGTCCTCACGAGAGTTTTGCGAGCCCATCGCTTTGTCTCGTGCGCGGAGTTCCATCACTTGAGCTCGAAGATAAGGGAAATCGAAGACCTCGCCGTGAAACAGTAACCAGCTACCTTCCCGATTCAGGAACAACTCACAGGCTGTCGGACTCGGCTTGTGACTTGATACGAAGGTGAACCAGTGCATCCCAGCAAGAGCAAGACGATAGCACGAGTGCCCCCAGAGTTGAATTCGCTCCGCTTGTGAGAAAAATGCAACCAGTGGCTTGCGTGCATGACTAAGTAATGTTGCTATGCACCCGTACTGCCAAGGCTCACCTGGATCTTCAGCATGCAGCATGGAGCGCATTATCGCTTCGTGCTTTCCCAGTTTGACGCCAGCGTAATATGGATGCGAACTGACACCCATTCGCCAGAGAAGAGACATTTGGAACAACTTTAGCCGACGGTAATCTAAACCGGTCCAAATATAATGTTGGTTCGGGCGATTAAGAAGTGGACTGTTCTTTCCGAAAAACTTTTTGCGTGCATAAGCTTCGTAACGTCCGAACTGCGCTTCACAGCGGTCGCAAAGCAAATATTCCTTAAAGGCGTCCTGGCGGTGAGGCTCGCTTAAATGCGGATGACTGGTACTCGTCGCCGAGAACTTACGCTTATTCCCAATTATTCCGGTGACCTTCCAAAGGAACTTTGAAGTGATATGCGATTCCCGTAGATCACCATTCTCTTCGCACAGTCGGCATGTGCCCCAGCCCCTACCCTGTGTCTTCAAACTGGCCTGCTGCCGTAATTTCCTGAAGTCATTCGGGGTCTTCGTGGCTTGTGACCGGTCGCGGTTTAGCGAGGAATTTGTCCACTTCATCGTTGTAGGTTTCGAACGGGTCGCCCATGACGAGGAAGTCGCGGCTGTCGTGGGCGATCGAGTCCCAGTTGATGACGTAAGGCTGTTGTCGATCTTGAAAATACGCGACGGCGCGGGCGCGGCCTGATGCGCGCGTGTTCGCGGGCGGAACGCGAGTCGCGCTCGCCGGTTGGAAGCTATTGTTCCATTCGGCGACGCGTTTGCCGGGAGTGACGCTGAAGAACAATCCGCGCGTTGGATCGATGTTGTGATATTCGAGATCCAGACTTTGCAGCCAGGGATCGTCCCAGCCGATTTTTTCCGAGGCCATGAAAGTTTCGAGCAACCATTTCTTGGTGATCCAATCGACGCCGCCGATCAGCGCCTCCGGATTTTGCTCGACCGATTCGAGAACAAAACTCCAGGTCTCGAGCAACCAATCGGTCTCCGGATCTTTGCCGCGGAGATGTCGCTGAGCGAGATCGTGGAACTGCCATTGGACATCGAGCGCACCGATCGTTTTGCCGTTCTCAAGGTCGACAATCCACTTCCGGGTCGAGTCGCGCGAGATGTCGCGCGTGCTGCGGACGGCGTCGTTGAGCACAAGATTGCGCGGCAACTGACGTTGCTCGAGCAGTGAAAGCACCGCGGCGGTGGTGCCAATCTTCATCGCGTTGGCGAACGGGCTCATGTTCGAATCGCCGATGAGCAAATGGAGCCGCCGGTATTTGCGATAATCGGCCAGCGGCTCATCGCGCGCATTGATGATGGCGCGGTTAAACTGCACCCACTGGTAGATGTCGTTGACGATGTGGTCGGCGCGCTGACTGAGCTGGAACGCGACCGGCGTCTCGGCTTGCGGCGGTTCGAAATCGAACGCGAGTGGATTGGCCTGCCCCACCCTGCCGGCGCCCGTGAAAATCTGGCGGGTGGCGAGAAAGGTGAGCAACGTCCCGAGCACGGACGGCGTGAACTGCGCCTCGCGTTTCATCAAATAATTTTCGTGACAACCAAACGTGGCACCAGTGTGATGATCGACATTGTTCTTGATGAACGTGACGCGATCGCCCGCTTCAAGCGCGACGAGCGATGACCTTAACAACTCGTCGCCGGCCATTTCGTAAGTAACGAGATCGTGGAGATGCAAACATTCGGGCGAGGCGTATTCGATGTGGCCCATGTCGAGATAGAGCCGGCCGCCATTCAAAAGAAAGCCGCCGTTGCCAGGCGGCTCTTCGTAATCGCGATAGTGAAGGTCGATCGTCCCGACGCGGGCCTTGTTAAAGAGATAATTCTTTACCTTGGCCGGCCAAACCTCGGAGTTACAACGCAACTCTTCGCTGCTCATCAGGCAGCCGTATTCGGTTTCGACTCCAACGATGCGGTCCATCGCCTAACGATTTAACCACCGAATCGCCAAATCTCTAAATCTTTTCGCACGCGGCCTGCTCTCTTGGATCGTCGATGGAGCTCTCGAAAACTGTATCGGCGCTCTGTGAGCGCCGAAATCCGGCGGTCATAGACCGCCGCTACAGAATCTGCTGGCTGATTGCGATTTTGATCGCCGTGCTGCACGCCGCAATGGCGATCACGGCCGTAAACACGAAATCGCCGACGTTCGATGAGCCGCAACATTTGACTGCTGGTTACAGTTACTGGGTAACGAACGATTTCCGGCTCGACCCCGAAAATGGAAATCTTGCGGCCCGTTGGGCGGCGCTGCCGCTGTTGTTAAGCAACACCAAGTTCGTTCCTATCGCCGACCCCGGCTGGCGACGCGCCGATGAAGGTCACACCGCCCATCAATTTTTTTACGAGGTCGGAAACGATCCCGATCGACTGCTCGGCGACGCGCGCATCATGATGTCGATCTTCGGAGCGGCGCTCTGTCTTTTAATTTACCGCTGCGCCCGCGAATTCTTCGGAGTGCTCGGCGGTTTGCTGGCAGAAACCCTGGCGGCGTTCGATCCGAACTTTCTCGCGAACAGTGCGCTCGTTGCCTCGGACGTGCCGGCGGCCTTTTTCTTCACCGCTGCAGTCTGGAGCTGTTGGCGTTTATTCCAAAAAATTTCTCCGGCGACGTTGGCGATCGCCGCGCTCAGTTTGTCCGGCCTGTTTCTGACGAAGTTCTCGGCGCCGATTGTTCTACCGGTCATCGGCCTGATGTCGATCTGGCAGATCTTCTCGGGCTGCGGCGTCAAGTTACGGCTCGGACGAATTCAAGCTGAGCTGGTCGAAAAGTCGAAGAAAGCGTACGCCCTCGGTGCGTCATGGATAATTCTCGGCGCGACCGTGGTTTTTGCGATCTGGTTGGCGTTCTCGTTTCGTTACTCGGCCTGGACGAACAATGAGTCGAGCCATGAAAACACGAAGTGGCATTGGAATTATCTCGTCGAAGACGGCGGAACATTCGAGAGCGCTGTAAGTTTCGGGCGCGCGCATCACTTGCTGCCGGAAGCGTACTTGTACGGACTCGCCTACGTGCACAAGCACGAGATCGATCGGCCGGCGTTTCTCGACAATCAGTGGAGCATTGTCGGGTTCCGTTCATTTTTCCCGCGCGCGTTCATTTACAAAACGCCGCTGCCGTTTTTGTGTTTACTGGCCCTTGCCCTCTACGCCGCGCTCGCGAGCCGCCACTCGTGGAAAATCGAAAGCCCGTTTCATCCATTGTGGGCATTTGCTCTCGTTTACGGCGCGTTCGCAATCACCGCTCAACTCAACATCGGGCATCGCCACATTCTGCCGATTTATCCGGCCTTAATCGTTGGTTGCGGCGCCGTTATCCATCTCCTGCACCGGAATCGGCGAGCCATCTTTGCCACGGCCATTGCAGTGCTTTTGCTTTGGCAAATCGGCGAGTCTTTCGCGATTCGGCCAGACTATCTCGCGTACTTTAATGAGGTCGCCGGTGGACCGGCCCGAGGCTACACGCATTTGGTCGATAGCTCGCTCGACTGGGGCCAGGATTTGCCGGCGTTGAAAACGTGGCTCGATGAGCACCCCACGATTGTCGGTGGAAAGCCACTCCATCTCGCCTACTTCGGCACCGCCGATCCGCGTTCGTACGATATCAACGCCAAACTCATTTCACCGGAAAATCAGCCGCCGCACGATGGAACCTTCGAGCCCCTGACTGGCGGGGTCTATTGCGTGAGCGCGACGACACTACAAAGCGTCTATGCTCTCGAGATCGGTCCATGGTGCGTGGATTACGAACAACAGTATCGAAGCGCGCTGGCAGAGATGCGGCGTTATCGAAAGACCGCACCAGACCCATCTGCTCGCGTGGCGCTGATCGCAAACGATGGCGCGATTCCGGAGCTAAAAAAGATTAGGGAATTCGAGCGGCTGCGGTTCGAACGCTTGTGTGCCTATTTGCGACACCGTTCGCCCATCGCGCAAGTCGGCTATTCGATCTTCGTGTTTGATCTCAACGACCAAGAGATAAATCGGGCGATTTACGGACCGCCGGCGGAGCTCAGGCAGAACGTCTCCGTAGCCGGCTATTAGGCGCCAGCGAGCGGAGGCTTGTAACTTAGGTAGAAAAAGCGCAAACTCGCCGCCGGATGAGGGAGTTAGGCCTGCGCAGCCCGGCGGTGAAAGTCGGCGGGATTGTTTATTTTGGGCGACTGATCGATAAAATTCGACAGCACACCAAAGGACAATTGCCTTCCGATTATCAGGCAAACCTTGGACGGGGCTTTGATTCGACCTGCACCAACTTTTTGCGCGTTGATTACAATCGCCTTCTCGAACGCGTGAAGCAGGGAGGCACCGACGAAGAAATTTTGCAATGGTGCTTCGGCATGGGTCATCGCCCGACAGACGATGAGGTTTACGTTTGGAATGAATTTATGCGAAAGCGCGGCTGGAACGACGAACTTTCTGAGATTCTCAAACGCCGGAAGAAAGAAGCCGGCATGGCGGGCCGGTCGGAGATCCAGACCATGTTCACCTTCATCGACGCCGACGAAGGCCGCCTGTTGGTCGGGAACCAAAAACTCCAAGCCGCCCCGGATTAATTGGCGCTAAGATCGATAATTACGGCGTCGGCGCCGGCACCGGGATCACAATTTTGTTTGGAGGCGGGGGCGGTCCCATCCGGTAATCGATAAATTTCCAGACCGCGATCACCAACAGCGCGACAAGCGCAGTGGCGATCCAAAACCGAAAAGGCCCGCCGCGTGGCTGGTCACTTGTCACAACTGCCAGTCCGGCTCGGACTCACTGGTCACTCAGATAAGGTGTCGATCCGCTCGGCCAACGCAAAATCGAGCTCGGTCAGGCCGCCTTTGCTGTGAGTGGAAAGCAGCAGCTTCACTTTGTTGTAGCGGATATCGATATCCGGGTGGTGCTCTTCTTCCTCGGCCACTTCGGACACCGCGTTCACGAAATCGATCGCGTCCGCAAAATCGTCGAACTCGAAAGTGCGTTCGATGTGTTTCTTCTCCAATTCCCATTCCGGGATCTTTTTCATGCGCTCTTTCAGCTCGGGCGCTTTCATCAAGTCGGCCATAACCGGACAACGAGTAACACCCGAAAATCGTTTTGCAACGCCAAAACGAGCGGGTTTAAACGCCCAGGATTTTTCGCAGATTTTTCGCCGAATCGAAGACCTCGACCGCGCACTCGCGCGCCTCGCGCGCGCGGCGTGGCCAGTTCGCCAGCACATCTTGGATCGCCGCGACCGCGTTCTCCAAATCGCCGACAAAATGAAAACCGCTCGCGCGGGGCAGATATTTTCCGGCACCGCTGTCTTCGGTAACGACCGGCCGACCGGTCGCCAAAAACGCCGCCGCGCGATCGCTTAACCATCCCGTTTTCCAGCTTACGTCCACGCCCTTGATCGCGGTGAACTCGCCAACGGCGCCCGCCAAATAGTTTCGGTATTTCTTCGGAGTCCGCGCCGCGCGATGTGGATCGACAACATGCCAGCCGCGTTTTCGCAATCGTTCGCGCTCGGGGTCGTCGGGATTCATGTGCATCGCGAGTTCGAATTTCGCTTCGGGCGCGCGTTTCGGCAGATCAAAATATCGTTCGAACGCGTATTTTTTTGAAAGGTCGGGAAACGTTCCGTCAACTTCCACCGCCCCACCCCAATACCATTGGCCGATCGTGGTGAACTTTGGCGAGCGCGGGCGCGGCTTTGGTTGATACAACTTCGTGTCGACCAATGGAAAAAAAGTTTTCCATCGGAGCGTGCTCGGCTGCGGCGAACTCGTCTGCATGCCGGGCAATCGCGACGGCGCCATCTTTAACAGTTTGCAATCCGGATCATTCACGTTCAGCCCGATGGTCCAAAACTCGTGATGGGTTGATTGGCCCATTTCCATCTGCGTCATCCAATAAATGATCTCGCTCGGATCGAGGTCGCAAAAAATCCGGCGCTCGAATTTTAAGAGCAGCGGCGGATGAATTGAATAACTGAGATTGAGAAGTGCATTCGGGCCGGCCAGCCGATCGAGCAGCTCGCGTTTCGACATTCCTACGCACCGAAGCGTGTCGAGATCGTGCGCGCTGTCCGGCGTTTTTTGGTAAAGCAGGCAATATCGCCCGCCGAGTCCGTGGGCGCGCAGTTGGCGCTGGAAGTTGTCGATCTTGCGTTGGTCGTCGCGCGGATTTCCCTCGCTCGGGAGATGTTCGAGCCAGATCGCGTCCAGTTTTAAGCGGCGCAACCCGAGCATCCATTGCAGCGGAACGGAAAAATTTCCTCCACCGTGGAGATATTTTGCCGCAAATCCGCCGCCAAGGAAAACAGTCACGCGAATACAAGACAGAAAAACACTGTCAGGCTCAACGTCGAATACGAAAATCCGCTACGGTCCGTCGAGAATGGTCAGTGTCGCGGACGGCGCTTTGCTCTTTTTCTTTTTCTTCCCGGCAGCAGGAAAGTCATAGCCCGAGCCGGGTTGCAACGTCATGATCGCCGTTTCCTTCTTTTCCTTCACGTTGTCGGTCAAGGCGCTGAGTGTGACGCTGCCGGACGCTTGACCTGCCGGAATTGTCACATGACCTGGCGGACCACTGAGAGTGTAATCCGAACCTTGGGTTGCTTTGCCGCTCACCGAATAATTCACAATCGTGTCCTGCGCGACAACCGATGAAGCAGAGACGGTGAAAATCGCGGTCGCTCCTTCGTGAATTGACGTCGGCGAAACCGAAACGGTCACGCTCGGCGTTGATGTCGGAATTGGAGTTGGTGTTGCGGTCGGGGTTGGACTGGGTGTTGGCGTTGGACTCGGCGTAACAGTTGGCGTCGGTGTAGGCGTCGCTGTGGGTGTCGCCGTTGGTGTTGGAGTGGGCGTCGCACTCGGAGTTGCTGTTGGAGTCGGCGTAACAATTGGAGTTGGCGTGGGTGTGGGACTTGGGGTCGGACTTGGTGTAGCTGTCGGAGTTGGTGTTGGGCTCGGAGTTGCAGTCGGAGTTGGCGTTGGTGTCGAACTTGGCGTGACTGTCGGTGTCGGGGTTGGCGTTGGCGTAATCGTCGGCGTTGGAGTGGGAGTGGGTGTGGGTGTGGGAGCGAAGTCAACGCGACGGATTCGGCTGTTGGCAGTATCCGCGATCAACAGCGTTCCATCTGGCGCCACCGCAATGTTAAGCGCGAGATTAATTTCCGCAGACGTGGCCGGACCGCCGTCGCCGCTAAAATGTCCGCACGGCGCTGAGCTCATGTCCGCGCACGTCGCCGAAGCCGTCGGCGTAATTAACGTCGGTCCGCTACCGGCGATCGTGCTGATGTTTCCGTCGCTGTCGATCTTGCGGACGCGCTGATTGCCAAAGTCCATGAACAAAATCGAGCCATCAGGCCCGACGCGAATGCTCGATGGCAGCGAAAGCTCGGCTAAGGTTGCCGGCAAACCGTCGCCTGAAAAACCTTCCACTCCAGTTCCTGCGATCGTTGTCACAAGACCGAGCACCGTATCGATCTTGCGAATGCGATGATTGCCGGTGTCCGCGACATAAAACGTTGTGCCGTCGGCCGCGGCCGCGACACTGTACGGCGACAAGAATCGTGCGATCGAGATCGGCCCATCGGCAAAACTCACCGGCGGTTCGATGACAATTCCAAACGGACCTTTCACGAGCACCGCCTGAAGTCCAGCGATAACTGAAACCTGTCCGGTCTGCGCATCGACGCGCAAAATTCGATACGCCTGCCGCTCGGCAATAATGAAATCGCCGTTCGGCGCGAACGTCACATCGCGCGAGTCCTGCAAGCGCGCGCCGCGGATGTCGATCGAACCTGTATCCGGCACTTTCGTTGCGCCGTTGCCGCCGATCGAATCGATGAAACCGCGCTTGAGCACGAGCGGGTTGGAACTCGCCGGAAAAATCGTGAGCGGCTGATTGGAATCATTGATCACCCGAATTCGACCATCCGAAACGACCGCGACCAGCCCTTCAGGCGAGACGGACAAGTTGTGGAGCGGGCCAACATAAAACTGCGCGCCACTGGCCGGTCCACCGTCGCCGCCATTGATGTCGTTATCTTCGCATTGTCCGTCGAATGCGACGCCGAAGCGCACGCACGGCCGCGATGACCCGGCGAGAGTCGTCATCATTCCATCGGGCGTCACGCGACGAATTCGCAAATTGAACGGATCAGTGAAATAAACGCCGCTCGGACCGGCCGCGACTCCGGTCGGTTTGTAAATCGCGCCGTGCGTTGCCGGAATTGGATTGTCGATGTCCGAACCAGCGTTGGTCGCGATGAGTCCGCTGGCGCCGGCAACTTTGCGCAATCTACTGTTTCCACGATCGACAACGACAACGTCGCCGTTCGCGTCGACAAACGCCGCTTCGGGATAGGAGAGCGCCGATTGCCGGGCCGCGACATTATCCGGCCCTTTCCCTAAAGTTTGATTGCCAGCGATGGAATTGATGATGCCGGTCTGCCAATCGATCCGGCGCACGAGCATTGTGTAATAGAACCTCGTGCCGTCCCAAGCCGCCGCATCCTCCGTGAGAAGTAGATCGCCGTTCGGCGCGATCTTCAGACCTTTTACGAAGGTAAGCTTTGCTGCGCTCGCTGGTCCGCCATCGCCTTCTGTTCCTTCAAGCGCATAACCGTTTCCGCCGGCGATTGTCAAAACAGCGTTCGGTTGAACGACAAGCGGCTGCGGACCGTTCGGATAAATCGTGACCGGATGATCGAGCAGATTAATGTAGCGAACGCGGTATTGACCGTCATCGTCCGAGACAATCGGGTTGCCTAACGAATCAATCGCGATTCCCCACGGATGAATGATCGCAATGCTGGTAGCCGGCGAGCCGTCGCCAGTTGGAGTTGGCGATCCGCTGCCGGCAACAGTTGTAATAAAACTGGTAATGCCATCGACGCGCCGAATCGTGTTCTCGGCTGTCTCCGCGATGTAGAGATTGTTATTTGCGTCAACGGCCACGCCCGACGGCCCGCACACAATCGCAGATGTCGCTGGCCCGCCATCACCGTTTTTCCCGGCGCCGACGGCGCCATTGCTCGCCAAACAATCCGCGCCCGAATTTGGCCCGTTGCCAGCGACAGTGGTGATGGTTCCGGTTGGATCAACTTTACGGACGCGATCGTTCCAAGTGTCGGTGAAATAGAGCGAGCCGTTGCTGCCGTAAGCCGCCATCAACGGAAAATTCATCGACGCATTTTTCGCGAGGGCGCCGTCACCTGCGAATCCTTCATCGCCGCTGCCGGCGATTGTACTTACGATGCCGCTGGCCGGATCGATTTTTCGAATGCGATTATTGTAGGTATCGACCACCGCAATCGACCCGTCGGGCGCGAGCGCGGCGTCGTACGGCTGAGAGAAAGTTGCATCGCGCGCCGCCGCGCCATCACCGGACCCACCGGCAAATGTCGTCATGATCGGAACGAACGTGTCGGAGGATGTCGATGTTGCCGGAGCCAGTGAGATTTGAAACGACGCGCCGCTCAGTTGCATCCGATCCGCTTTCACCGGCTGAAAATCGTTGGCCGGAATTTGTAACGTTCGCCATTCGCCGCGCAGCGTGTCGGGCCGAATTGGTCGCGCCAATCGAAGTGTCGGTTCTTGCGGACCCGCGGATTGTGCGCCAAGCGGATTAATCACTCCGGCAAGCGCGAAAAGAAAACATCCGAGTACAAAAAGCAAAAATGCCGCAAACCTGCGCGGCTGTCGCAACCTCGCTGTCGAACGCCAAAACATCACACCTTCTTTTCCCTCGTGGCAGAGATTTGTTGGTCTGAATCGTGACGAACGACGAAAGTGGCCGCATCAGCGCCGAAAAAAATCTCAGCGCGCGACTAACAAGATTCGTCGCTCACGCTCTAAAGCGCGCTCGCTGTCGATCTTAACCGCCGCTCCGGGTTTTGACTCTTAGAAGATCTTGCCGTGTGGCAAGTGTGCCTTGCCTTGCGGCTGATGACCGCTGCAGAATCCTCCGTTCGGGATCGGCGTAATCGCGCCGAGGAATTGAGGCTGTTGTCGCGCATGCAGCTCTTGCTCGAGGTCGTAGGCCATCGCGATCAACTGCGCTTCGCGGAAGGCCGTGCTGTACATCAACATGCCAGCTGGTCTGCCGGAGGAACGAATTCCCACCGGCATCGAAAAGTTGGGATAACCGGCGACCGCGGGTCCAGTTGAGTTGGTCAGATGTGGCGCAACGATCGCGTCCAGATGATCGCGCTTCATCGCTCCATCGATTCCCGCACGAGCAGTGTTGGTCGCATGACTTCGCGCGGCGATGTAGTTCGGGTCGTTCGGATAACCGACGAACTGTTCCGCGAACAGGAACACGTCCTGATCGTAGTAAACGAGCTCTTGCGGACAGTGTGCGTTGTTGAACGCGATCAGGTCTGCCAGCGTTCGCATGTTCGTCTTGCTCAACGTTTGCAGATAGTCCGCGATCTGCGCCCGGAATTCGTAGAGCAGCGCCGTGAATTCATCGCCGGTGTAGGCAAACACGTCGCCCGTATCAGTATCAACAATTTTAGCGCCGAGGCTGTGCATCACATCAAGCGCGTGGTTTGCGAACGCAACCGTCTCCTCGTCGCCCGGGATGCCGCTTCCGAAATAACTGTATTCGAAAAAGCGCACGTCGCGTCCGATGCGTTTACCTCGCAACGCACCGCGCTGGAGCAATGGCGTGTAATCCGTTTGCGGCGATTGCATCATGCCGAGCAGAATAGCGACGTCGGTCACGGATCGCGCCATCGGGCCGGCGGTGTCCTGCTGATGACTGATCGGAACAATTCCGTCCTGCGAAATCAAACCGAGCGTCGGTTTCAAACCGAAAATGTTCTCGACCGCCGATGGGCCGGTGATCGAACCGTCGGTTTCAGTTCCAACGGCCGCCGCGCACAAATTCGCCGCCGCGCCTGCGCCGGAGCCGGAGCTCGAGCCCCACGACGTGTAACTCAAATCGTAGGCGTTGTTCGTACTTCCGCCGCGCGCGCTCCAACCGACTGCGAGAGGATAGGTCTCAACCTCATCGTCCCGGAAGTTTGCCCATTCGCCGAGATTCGCTTTACCGAGAATGATTGCGCCCGCGGCGCGCAATTTCTGAATCAGCGGCGCGTCGGCTGGCACCTGGCTGTTGTAAAGTGCGAGTGAGCCGGCAGTCGTTTGCATATTGTCGAGCGTGGCGATGTTGTCTTTGACCAACAGCGGAATGCCATGAAGCGGCCCGCGGACGTGACCAGCGCGACGCTCGTTATCAAGGCTGGTCGCGATGGCGACCGCGTTTGGATTAGTTTCAATTACCGCGTGCAATGTCGGGTTAAGTGATTGCATACGATTTAAATAGCCGAGCACGAGATCGTGGCTTGTGAGCTGGCCATTCGTCATGGCCGCTTGCAACTGAGGAATCGTCGCTTCGACAAAAGGGAAACTGCTTCCGGCAAGCGCACGTTCCTTAAACAGTGCGGCGAGACCGCCGGTTAATAGGGCCGCGCTGCCAGCGGCAGTGGTACCGAGAAAGCTTCTCCGCGTGATGTGATGATTGTCGATCTTTCGTGATTTATCCGGCTCGTGTGACGTCATAAGTGATCCCTCCTATTTGCAAACGCATCAGATGCGGAATTTTAGTGTGCGAAACTTCGCACACAGAAAAATTTTCTGACAACGGGCTCTCGATGGTCAACGTGAATTCGAGGAGAGTGTCAGATTTCGCCGCACATCACCGCGACATTGCGCGCAAGATCCACCTTTGTTGACGGCACCCGCTTCCTCCGCAAATTACACGCCTCTTTGGCGCCCGTAGCTCAACTGGATAGAGCGTCTGACTACGGATCAGAAGGTTAGTGGTTCGAATCCTCTCGGGCGCGCTTCTCGGTTGATAGTGGTTTTTCGCCCTTCAGGAGCGGTCGTGAGAAATTGTGGACCTGCTTTGGATCGGTGTTTTTCCAAGCAAACTGCGGGCTAAAACCGCGCTCATACCAAAGCCGCCAGTAGCGCTGGTCCGCTCCCGGAAATTGACGAGCTTGTTTAGGCAGTCTGGCGATCCATGCTTCAAAGGTTTCGCAGTCTGCGTTGCCGCAGATTAGCCACGCCATCGCGATCAAAAAGCGCCGGGTGCTTTTGTGTTTTAGGTTCTTCATTTCGACGCGCCGATGATCGCGTCTGCTTTTGGGGGTTAAGTGCTCACTAAGGTTTTACGAGAAATTGAGCGCCAAGTTCTCGAAAAGGTTTGCGCCTCGCACAGATTGTGAATCCGTATGCACCGACCGGCGATCTGATCGGGTCGGATCGCGGTCGATGTAGGAAAGCCAACAATCCAGATGAGAAATTCACTATTCCGGCCGGCGATGGTGCTCATCGGCTTGGGCCTGATAATTTTCCAAGCGACTTTTTCTACCACTCAGGCGAAGTCGTTCGTGATCTTTACGTCGCCGTGTTCGTGCGAAGGCAATCACGGCGTTTCCCGTTGGGCGGCGAAAACCGATCTATCAGAACCGCCTCCAAGTAAAGCCAACATCAAATCCATTACACCTGCCCAGATGTCCGCCTGGGAAGGGCCAGGCGGAATCATCGGTCACCGCTCAGGGCGCGTGGCGGCGGAGAACGGTTGGTACGCCATTACAGGTCGGATCGAGATCGTCAGAATTGAGGAAGACGGCGATCTTCACATTGTCATCGGGAACGTGGACGGCCAACGTGGCGGCATTGTGGTGGAGCTGCCGCTCGGCCCGCGTTGGTGTGAAATGCGCAAGACAGTTTTCTCGTGGACGAACGCGCGTTTCCCGATTTCACCAGGGAAACAAGACAGGTTTGCGCTCGTTCAGCATCCAATCGTGACCGTGATCGGAAAAGCGTTTTACGACATCGATCATTCCGGTAAGGACACGCGAAGTAATCGGCGCAACTACGATCCAACCCTGGCCGTTTGGGAGATTCATCCGGTCATGAGACTCGCAGTTGGCACCGTCGCGCCCGCGCCGCTGATTTCTTCGCCGACTCAGGCGAACGTTGCCCCGCCTCCGGCAACAATTGCTCAACCCGCGGCCACGCCCGAACAGTTCGTCACGATTACAAAGCCGGTCACGATTCAAATTCCATACGGCACGACTGTGTTGCAGCCCGGAACACGATTGCCGGTGCTGTCGCGAGGTTCACGAAGCGTCGATGTTCGCTACATGAACGCTCGTTACGCGATTCCGGTTTCATCGACCGATTTACGCTGAAACAATTCGCCGGGCTTTTTCAAGATCCGCCTTCGGGCGGCCATTCTTCTTCAGAAGCCCTGAACATCGGTTCGCTTTGCGAAGCGGGTTTTGCCAATCCGCGGAGAGCCAAAATCGCGTCCGCCATGATGCCGCCACTGGTGGCGGTATCAAGTTGAGCCTGAACGAGGTCGGCAAAGACGACGATCAGAAGACTGACCAGACCTGTGGCAAGCAATCCAATTACAATCCGCGACGCTGCTGACAGCCAAATGCTTTTTTGTGTCAGAATCGCTCCGCGATACTTGTCGCGCTCGGCCGAATCAAGGTCGGCTACTTGCTCGAACGTATCATCAAGAGTCCACGATGTAAGCAACATCTGGCGGACGCCGCCGCGAAGCTGCTCTAGCTGGCGAGCAACGCGTTCGGAGAGCAAGACTTTGCCCTCCTGCTCCGCTCGCGGGTCCTTCGAGGCTGTTGCCGTATCCGGTTGTGCCGCGGCTGATGCGTCGAATTTCTCCGGCACCAGCTTGGCCAATCGCTGAAGTTGATCTGCCGCCTCGCCGAGTATCACACGATTATCGGCGTTCTCGGCTCTAACTGCGAGCACCTTAAGAAATTCCCTTCGCTCCTTCAGATTTGCGCTCCGCTCGTTCGCGTCGGACGTGCCGACCTGGGATGAAAACAAAAATTCTTCCCGAGACATCGGCGACGGCGTCGCGTTGGCGATAAGATTTTGAGCGGCTGCGGGTGTCGGCGACGGCGACGACTGCAACACGGCCGCGTAGGCATGAAGTTTCTCCTCGATGCTCTTAACCAGAGTCTCAAACCGACCCACAATTGACTCTTTCAACTGTTGCCGCTCATGGTCGATTCTGGAGAGCTCGGCGCCAATTCGGGCAAAATCGTCGTCTGAGTCAATCACCAGCGGAAAACGCGGCGCCTGAACATTCGGTGTGGTTGATTGATTGCCGGCATTAAACGACTCGATAATCTCTTCGGTAGCCAAAAAAGCGTCTTTCAACTTGTCGAGTGCCTGTCGGAGATGGGGCGAAGGCTGATAGGCGACCGCGCCGGCCGCAAGGCTGGCCTGGTAATATCGCAGGACGCAAAATCCGACCCCGATCAGGATCACAAGCAGAGCGAGTCCTTTTGCCGCTCGGACAAAAAGGTAGGCGAAGAAATATTGTTTCTTCACAACCCGAGACTGTTCCTCTGGAGTTGACGGATCTTTTCGGCCGTAGCCGGATTCGGGAATGTCCGATACGCTTGCTGATATTCGCGGATGGCGTCCCCGGTTCTACCTGCCGAAGCAAATACCGCCGCTCGCTGCACGTGGATCTCGGCCTCCTTTTCTAATCGGCTGCACAACAACCGCATTGAAGTCAGATAACGCCACAACGGTCTCTGAGTGTCGACCATGGGTTCGGGATTATTTTTTAGGAAATCGGTCAGCCCCGAGTTCGCGGCAGATGCGTCGCTGCCCGCAATATTGCGTGTGCTCTGATCAACCGCCGACAGCGCGTCAACTGTTTCAGTCTCGGTTCGGCATTCGCTCAGAGCAGTTTCGTACCCGAGCTTCGCCCGAAAATCACGCGCCCGATCGACCAGCGACGTTACACTTTCAGATACCGGCGCTGGCAACTGTTGCACCGAATCGAGCCGGTCGATCTCGGGAAAATTTCCCGTCGCATCGCCTACGCGAGACAAAACAGCTTGGGTTTGTTCCTTAAAGTCCGTGATCATGCGGCTCTTTACGTCAGGCTCGACCGCTGCGGGAGTTGAAGGCGCCGTTGCTGAAGTCGCAGGTGTGAACGCTCGAGTTGATACCACCGCTGCAACACGCGGCGGCCCTTCGGCTGGCGGCGGCGGTTCGACCGCGCTTCTGGAAACACGTTCGTTCAACTGTTGAGCAGTGCGCGGCAGCGGTCCAGCCACCCAGTCATTGGCTTTGGTCCCGTTGACAAACGTGCCGTGAAATATTTTTTCGCTCGCGTCGACATTAACCACCGGCCCATCCAATTTCCCGCGGACCATTTTGCCGGAATAACGATTGATGACGGCGCCACCGGCGGCGCGGCCTCTGGAGGACGGAATGTTGGAGCCAGTCATGATTGGCCGCTGAACTCTATACCACGTCAATGTGCCATTTCCGGTGGCGAATCCGTTCGAGTCTCGTGCGCCCGACCACGTCGCCGCATCATCTCGTTTGGGATAATTGTTCCAGATGAGCGTCCGCCCGTCTCTGGTATGCTGGTAAATACCGCCACCATCCGCGCCGTTGGCAAACAGCAGCAGCGTAGTGCAAATGAAAAGACATCGCGCGGTCACGGTCTTCCTTTTTTCCCAGCTCAATCTCCAGCAACGCAGCGAAGATTTAACGCGTTCGAAAAAACAAAGGCAAGATCAAACCCAACCAGCAAGTTCTGCCTCGCTCTAATTCTCCGGCATTTCGAATTGGCTCATCAGTTTGAACGCTTCGTAGCGCTCGTTGATCTGGTCCATCGTTAAATTGCGCAAGCGCTCGAGACTGAACGCTTCCACGCAAAAACTCGCCAGCACGCTGCCGTAGATCATGGCTTTGCGGAGATCGGTGAAGGTCACTTTCTTGACCGTTCCGGCCAAGTAACCGGCCATGCCGCCGGCGAAGGTGTCCCCTGCCCCGGTCGGATCGTGAATGTCTTCGAGCGGATATGCGCCGCAGCTGAAGAATTCGTTTTCGCCGAAAAGCAGCGCGCCGTGCTCGCCTTTTTTGATCGCGACATAGCGCGGACCCATTTTCCGAATCGCGCGCCCGGCTTTAATGAGACTTGTTTCCTTCGTCATCTCGCGCGCTTCGCTGTCATTCAGGATCAAAAGATCGACGTCAGGCAGAAGTGCATCCAGATCGCCGCGCGTCGTCTCGATCCAGAGATCCATGGTGTCGGCGACGACAAAGCGCGGCTTATCCATTTGCTTGAGCACGTGCGATTGCAGGGCTGGCGCGATGTTGGCCAGCAAAGCGAAATCGGTTTGCCGATAAGATTTGGGCAACTCCGGCTTAAAATTTTCGAAGACGTTGAGCGCGACCGAGCGCGTCTCACGCGTGTTCAGGTCCCACGAATATTCGCCCGACCAGCGAAAAGTTTTTCCGTCGACGCGCTGCACGCCCGCGCTGTCGATCTTTCTCGATTTCCAAAAATCAAACTCGGCCTGTGGAAAATCGCTGCCGACCACGCCCACGAGATTCACCGGCGAAAAATAACTCGCAGCCGCGGCAGCGTAGGAGGCCGAACCGCCTAACAAGTCGCCATGTTCTTCGACCGGCGTTTTTACGGTGTCGAGCGCAATGGAACCAACAACGAGAAGCGACATCAGGTTTCAGGATTGAGGAGAGCTTTACACGCGCGCGCGTACTTCGCGATGTCGGGCGCTTTCAGCAAACCGGAAACGATCGCGACCCGCCGCGCACCCGCCGCGATCACTTGCCCGAGATTGTCGATCTTGATTCCGCCGATGCAAAAAATCGGGACGGTGACTTCGTGATAAACCCGTTTGATACCCGTCAGTCCGATCGGTTGATAATCGGGCTTCGTTGGAGTCGCGAAAATAGGACCGAACCCGATGTAATCCGCGCCTTCGCGCTGCGCGGCGACCGCCTGCTCCAAACTGTGCGTAGATTTTCCGGCGAGAACTTGCCGGCCGGCTTTCTTGCGTGCGTGCGCGAGCGAGTCGTCATCCTGGCCGAGATGAACTCCTTCCACTGCAACCTTGGCCGCGACTTCCGCGTGATCGTTAACGATTAAAGGAATTCCAGCTGCGGAAGTGATTTGATGCAGCGCGCCGGCAAGATCGACAATTTCCTCGACCGAATGTTCTTTGGCGCGCAGCTGGATAAGATCGACATCTCCGTCAATCATCGCCTTGGCCACACGTTCGAGATCGGCGACACGCACGTAACCGAGATCTAGAATACCGCAGAGCCGGCAATCGCTTAAATTTCGCAAAGTTCTTATTCGTGGAGCCGGACTGGAGGCGGCTTCAATTCAAAAGTTTCCGAGCTCATCATCCGCTCGACGAAACCGGTATCGTACTTTCCATCGCGGAACTCGCCGCTCCGCATGATCGCGGCATGAAACGGGACGGTCGTCTTAATTCCGGTAACGTAATATTCGTCGAGCGCGCGACGCATTCGAGCGATGGCCGAGTTCCGCGTCGCTCCGATGGTGATTATTTTTCCAATCAGTGAATCGTAATACGGCGGCACCACATAACCAGTGTAAGCGTGCGAATCGATCCGAACGCCGCGACCGCCCGGCGCGTAATAAAAAGCGATCCGCCCGGGCGACGCTTGAAAATTGTTTGCCGGATCCTCGGCGTTGATCCGGCATTGAATCGCATGCGAGCGCGGCACAGCATGCGCGACATGCGGCGATAACGGTTCGCCCGCAGCGATGCGAATTTGTTCTTTCACCAGATCGCACCCGTAAACTTCTTCCGTGATCGTATGCTCGACCTGAAGTCGCGTGTTCATTTCCATGAAATAGAAACGTCGATCTTCATCGACCAGAAACTCGATCGTGCCGGTGTTTTCGTAATCAACTGACTTGGCCAGCTTGATCGCGGCGTTTCCCATTTTTTTTCGCAGCGATGGGCTTACGATCGGCGACGGGCATTCTTCGATCACTTTTTGATTACGCCGTTGAATCGAACAATCGCGCTCGCCGAGGTGCACTACTCGGCCGTGACTGTCGGCCACAATTTGAAATTCGATGTGGTGCGGATTCACAATCAGCTTCTCGATGTAAACCTCGGGCGTTCCGAACGCCTTTTCCGCTTCAAGACGCGCGCTGTGGAATCCGGCGATCAAACTGGTCTCGTTGTGCGCCGCGCGCATTCCGCGGCCGCCGCCCCCGGCGACCGCCTTGATCATCACCGGATAGCCGAGTTTTCTAGCGATCTTCGCTGCATCTTTGTCGTTCTGGACAACGCCGTCACTTCCCGGCGTTATTGGCACGCCGGCTTTGCGAGCACACGCACGCGCCACGTCTTTGTCGCCCATTTTTTGAATCACGTGCGATGGCGGGCCGATGAATTTGATTTTGCAACTCTCGACCACGTCCGCGAAGTGCGCGTTCTCGGCCAGAAAACCGTAACCGGGATGAATCGCGTCGACGTCGCCCACTTCGGCCGCGCTCATGATCCGATCGATCTTTAAATAACTTTCCGAGCTCGGTGCTGCGCCGATGCAAATCGCTTCGTCCGCTAACTGGACGTGCAACGAATCGACATCCGCGTCGGAATAAACCGCGAGCGTGCGAATACCGAGTTCCTTGCAGGCGCGAATCACGCGCAAGGCAATCTCACCGCGATTGGCAATCAGGACTTTTTCGAACATCCGTTGCTCCCGCGATTCCGCGGGGCGCACCCAGTCATCGCACGCGGAAGAGGACCTGGCCGAACTGGACCGGTTTGCTGTTCTCGGCCACGACTTCGGCAATGACTCCGCTCGTTTCCGCTTTGATTTCGTTCATCACTTTCATCGCCTCGATAATGCAAACCACCGTGTCCTCGTCCACTTTTGTTCCCACATCGACAAACGGCGAAGCATCGGGCGACGCTGCCCGGAAAAAAGTGCCGACCATCGGGGAGACAATATCTTTGGTCGACGCGCCTTCGGCTGAACCTGGAGCCCCTGCTGTCGCCGGACCATTGGCCACCGCAGGCGCGGCTGTCGATGTTACGATCGGTTGATCGCTCAGACCTTTTTGCAGCTTGATCCGAAAGCCGTCCTTCTCCATTTCGAAAACGGAGAGATCGTTCTTCTTCATCAAATCGATGAGGGCTTTGATGTCTTTAAGGTCCACGGCACAGCTCTCCCTAGGTGGTGAAAAGTGAGGCGTTTACGTAAAGCGGTTTTCCCAGCTAGGTCAAGCGCCAGAATGGAGTGCTAGACTATGGGAGTAATGGAGTTTTGATCTAGCACGCATTCACCACTCCATTACTCCATCACTCCGCTACTCCACTTCCAGGTGGTTGATGAGACGAGCGATTACATCGTGGTCGACAAACCGGCGTTTCTGTTAACGCACCCAACGAAACCGGACCAAAGAACAACGCTTTGGAAAGAATTGCGCGAGCTGCTCGCATTTGAGATCGCCAACGGCGGCCAGGTTTCAATCGTCAATCGATTGGACCGCGAAACGAGTGGACTGGTTCTGGTCGCGAAAACCGCCGCCGCCGCGCGCCGATTCGGATTGCTCATGCAAGCGCATCGTTTGCACAAAGAATATTTGGCCATCGTTTGGGGCTGGCCGGACTGGGAAACAAAAACTGTCGACGCTCCGATGGATCGACAGGGCAAGCATCAGCCGTCAACGATTTGGCTGAAGCAAATGATTCATCCCAAAGGCGCACCCGCGCTGACCGAGTTTCGGGTTGAACAACGCTTCACAAGATCGACATCGTCCGGAAATCACTTCGCTCTGATTCGCGCAATTCCGAAGACAGGGCGCACTCACCAGATTCGCGTGCATCTCGCATCAATTGGTCACCCCGTCGTCGGCGACAAAATTTACGGGCCTAACGAAAAGCTTTATCTCGAATTTATCGAGACGGGTTGGACCGCGAAGCTTGAGCGTGAACTACTCCTGCCGCGCCACGCGCTGCATTCTGCCAAGCTCGCGATCGAAAATGGCCAGGAATGGAGCAGTTCTCCGCCGGCGGAAATGGTTGCGCCGTTTAACTAAAGATATTTCCAGTTTTGCGGTTTGCCCTGGATCAGCCATTGAACCGCAGTTTGCAAGCGCCGCTTACGCGTTTCGTCGCGCTTCGCATCAGTGATCCAATCCACGTATTCCTTTTTGTGGCTATAACTGAAATCTTCGAACGTCTTTCTCGCCTTCGCATTTCTTTGGAGCGCCGCTTTTAGATCGCTCGGCACGTTTATCTTTTGTTTCGTGCGCGATCGCGGACGCGATTTCTTAACGCCGGCTTCGTTTAGTTCCGCAGCTTTCCTGACATAGCCGATAAGTTTTTTCTCATCCGGCAAGTCGTGCATCGAAGTGATCCGGCCGAAATGCCCCATCGCCCCTTTGTGTTTCTCGCCAAAAATGAGTGAGCCTTTCCAAAAACCAAACACGCAGTGCTCCTTGAACGCGGCCATGAAACAAATGATTCCCTTGCGCTCGAAAAATGGAGACTGCCACTTGATCGTTTCTTCGACATCCGGGCAGCCGACGTGCGCGATTTTGCGCAAATGTTTCAGGATCGGCCGGGCGAACGGCGCCGCGCGCTTAATATAAGCGTCAACGCGCGGATCTTTGGTTGCCACGGATGCTATTCCGTTTCGCGCGGGTGTTGCGAAGGCGTGGCAGCGGTATATGCGAGCTTCCGTTTCCGAATCAGCATCAGGTTGCGGATGTAAATGATCGAATTCGGCAGATACGCCAAAATGCCGACCGGATCGCGCCGGAACAGAAAATACAAAAACATGAGAAGGCTGCCGCCGATGCTCCAGTACCAGAACGAAACCGGAATCACGCTCTCGCCCTGCCGCTCCGATGCCCACCATTGCACGAGGAAACGCATCGAGAAAGTGGCGTTCCCGATTAAGCCGAGGATCACGAGATAATTCCAGTCCAGGCCAAGAAAGCGATATTCGTGGCCGAACCACGTTGCGGCGATAAAGATTGAAGTATTCATAAGCGATTAAGCGACTCAGCGATTTCGTAGCGCAATTTTCTCGATTTCATCCAACGGACTGCGAGCAAATCACGAAAGGATTTGAAGAGACGATTCCAAACACCGTAATGACTTTTTCCCGCGTGTCGCGGATTGTTCGACACCGGAACTTCCGTAACGGTGAAGCCTTCGAGCTTGATCAGCGTTGGAAGAAAACGATGCGCCCCGTTGAAGAATTTGATCTTCGAAATGCATTCCCGCTTGAATACGCGATAGGTGCAGCCCGCGTCGGTGATGTTCTCGCCAGATAATTTATTGCGCACCCAGTTGGCAATGCGCGATGAAACAATTCGAAGCCAACTGTCGCCCGTGCCGCGCGTCGCAATGCGCGTGCCACACACGCAGTCGTAACCACGCAGCGCTTCCATCATCGCCGGCAAATCTTTCGGGTCGTTTTGTAAATCGGCATCGAGCGTAGCGATGTAGCGGCCGCGCGAGGTTTGCATGCCGGCCCAGCTCGCGGCCGATTCGCCGCAATTAAATTTGAAACGTTGCGCGCGCAAACACGGATCGGTCGCCGCCAGTTCCTGCAAAACCCGCCATGAATCGTCCGTGCTGCAATCGTCCGTGATTACGACTTCAAAATCCAAACCAAGCGGATCGACAGCTGCGTGAATTGCCGACAGCAACGGGCGCAGATTCTCCGCTTCGTTGTGGCAGGGAATGACAACGCTCAGTTCCGGCGTGGTCATTTCTTGCCGAAGAATTCCAAGACTGCGTCACAAACATAATCGACATCTTCCATCGGCAGATCGCCATAAATCGGGAGAGAAAGAATTTCGTTCACCGCCACCTCCGTCTTCGGCAACCGCGGCAGGTCGGAATAGAGTTTCATGATGGCCGGCTGTTGATGATTCGGCACTGGATAATGAATTCCGGTGCCGACGCCTTTGCCTTTTAAAAATTCCGCCAGCGCATCGCGCCGTTCGGTCCGGATCACGTACATGTGATAAACCGCTCGGGCCCACGGCCGCTCCGACGGGATTCGCACGACGCCTTCCAAGCGATCGTTGTAACGCGCGGCAACGTCTCGGCGATGCTCGTTCAATTGGTCGAGGTTACGCAACTCGACCCGGCCGATCGCCGCTTGAATTTCATTGAAGCGGAAATTGTAACCAACAAAGTCGTGGATGTATTTCGATTTTCGTCCGTGATCGCGCAGCATTCGCAGTTTGCCAGCCAACGCCGAATCGTTCGTCGTAACACAGCCGCCATCGCCCATGACGGTGAGATTCTTCGACGGAAAAAATGAAAACGCGCCCGCGCCCGCGATCGAACCAACGCGTTGACCGCGATACTGCGCGCCAAAAGCCTGGGCGCAATCTTCCACCACCCACAGCCCGTGTTTCTTCGCGGCCAGGAAAATTCCATCCATGTTCGCCGGATGCCCGTAAAGATGAACGGGAAGAATTCCGACTGTGCGCGCAGTCATCGACTCTTCCAGAAGATCGACATCGATGCAGTAGGTCTCGTCAATGTCGATAAAGATTGGCCGCGCGCCACGATGAATCATCGGCTCGATCGATGGAAACGCAGTGTGCGACGGAACGAGAATTTCGTCGCCCGGACAAACGCCCATCGCGTGATGCAACATCAAAGCGCCCGTCGTCCACGACGAACAGAGCACCGCTTCTTTCGTCCCGACGTAGGCCGCCAACTCGGCCTCGAACGCTTCGCATTCCTTCGCCAGGATGTACCAACCGGAGTTCATCGCGCGTACACCGGCGTCGCGGACTTCGTCGTTCACGAAAACGCGGGAAAGTGGGACCTTTTTCATTTGGTTCGATCGCGACTCATTCGGAGATGTCGATCCACTTTCCGGTGCGCGCCGATTCAACTGCGGCTTCCACCACTCGCACGGCTTCCATTCCATCCGCGCCATCAACCAACGGCCGGCTCCGCGTTTCAATCGCATCGAGAAAGGCGGCCAATTCCGCTCGCAGTGGTTCTTCGGGAGGAAACTCGAGTTGATGCATCGCGCCTTCCATTGCTTTTATTTCCGCGCCGCTCTTAACGTGCTTGTTTTCGAATGTTTTAATTTTGTATTGCGCCACGTTGTAATCGCAGACCGCGGAGGAATCTTTACCCACGATCGTCAGCTCGCGCATTTTCCCGGGTAAATGATAACCGGCCTCAATCGTCGCCAAAATCGACGCGCCGCTGCCGCAAGCGTATTCCAGGACAATGAGCGATTCGTCGTCCATCTCGCCATCGCGTCCCAGAAAATTCCGCATCACCGCATGCACGCGCCGCGGCGATTTTCCGAGAAGAAACTTGAACAGATCGATAAAATGAATGCTGTCGGCGAAAGTCACGCCCGTGTCCTGGCGCGGGCGTTTGAAGCCGCTGAAATTGGCGCGCAACATTTTGATCTCGCCGAAGAGATCCTGCGCAATCGCGTCGCGCATCCAAACCGAGGCCGGATCGAACCGGAAAATGTGTCCGACCTGCAAAATTAATCCGTTGCGTTTCGCCAGCTCGGTCAATTCCTTGGCCTGCGCCGATTTCAAACTGATCGGCTTTTCGACAAAGACGTCTTTGCCGGCTTCGAGCAAATCGCGGCATATTTCAAAATGGGTCGGCGCCGGAGTAACAACGACTGCGGCATCGATGATCGGAAAAAGAGTGGACGCATCCGCGCTGCGATGACTTTGCGAAACGCCCGAAGAATTCAATCGTTCCGCATCGTGCTCGGCCACAAAAAGCTCGACCGGCATCGATTGCAAAACCCGGAGATGGTTCGCACCCCAGCGCCCGAGTCCGATGAGAAGAATTCGTTTCGCTTGTTGCATCTGTTATCCCTGATCAGCAAAGTCCGTCATTTAGCGCAATGAGATTCTCACGCAAGCTTCAGAAGTTACTTTCGCCCGAGCTTTTCGCCAGCGCGTTCGAACATCTCAGCCGTTGGACGCATCCCGTCAACAAGCGCCCCATTCTCGACCCGCTCGATCGGGCGGAGTTCGACAAACTGCGCGACCAATACCCGTATCGGCCGGGCTCGCCGCGGATCAATCGCTTCGAGGACGTCGTTTATTGGATCGAGATTAATATCGAGCGCGCTCAAGACCTTTGGCTCGACCGCTCGCCGCCACTGCGCGTTGTCGATCTTGGCTGCGGCGCCGGTTATTTCCTCTACGTCTGCAAACATTTCGGCCACCACGTTCTCGGCTTCGACACCGATAAGGAGCCGCTTTTCCGCGCCACGACTGCCTTGCTCGATGTTCCGCGCGTCATCGGTCGAATTGAACGACAAACTCCCGTGCCCGATCTCCGACAAAAGTTCGATCTCGTGACCGCACATCGGATTTGTTTTCACCGGATCGGCCGGGTGCGTGACGGCGTGGAATGGTCGCCCGCGGATTGGGAATTTTTCATCAACGACATTCGGACCCGCTTCTTGAACGAGAACGGCCGCTTGCTCCTCGATTTTAATTCGCGGCCGGACGGTTCCTCCTTTTTTACTCCCGAGCTGCGCAGATTCTTTTTGTCTCAAGGCGCGCGGATTTTTCGTTCGAAAGCATTGCTCGCGAAAAGTCCGAACCAGCAGCCGCGATTTCGGCAAACGTAAATCCAAAATCCCGGCGCATTGTAGAGGCGCTTGTGCCAAGCGCCTGTTCGTTAATTCGGTGCTTGAGAGCAAGCACCGCTACAACTTCCAGTCCGCTAAATCCCAGCCGAGCATTTCCTCGAGCTTCGTAATCTCGGCGGAGAACACTTCGGAGAGATATTTTCGTTCTTCCGGCCTCATCCCGCGCTCGTAGGGAACAACGTTTCGATCTTTCTCCCGCACGCCGCGCAGCGGTCGCACGCCAAGAAATTCGAAAATTCCGTCGAGGCTTTCCTGCTTTCGATCGCGAAAACTTTCGAACTTCACGATCCTGACCTGTTCCCTCGGGAAAAATTTGAAGACCCGTTCGAGCTGCCCGGAGTAAAAACCGCGATCGACGTAGGCGAAGCGCCGCGATTCCAATGAAAGCGGTTGGGCGACGCGACGCGGTTCTTCTTTGAGCGCGTCCAGAAAATCCAAAAACTCGCGGTCCTTGAAACGCTGCATGTTCCAGTGGGCGAAGGCGCGATCGATCGGATTTCGCAGCAGAATAATGAGTTTGATTTGCGGATTGTAATTTTGGATCCGCTCCATCGCCGGTTTCCAATACAAATAACTCGGCGTGACTTCGCCGGCCAAGGCCGATCTTGGGATCGGTCTAAAATGCCGATGTAGCAGTTCATAATCGACCGGCCGTTGCGAGAAAATTTCCTCGTCGTCAAAGAAATGCATTTCTTGCCGGTCGGGCAGCGCGATCTGCGGATGTTTCTTCAAAAAATAATGCAGCGCAGTCGTTCCCGATTTTTGCGCGCCGGCCACGATGAAATCGAGGCGCTCAGCCTTTCGACGTTTTCCGAAGATCGACATCTTGCTCGCTTTGACCTGCCTGATTAATCCAACGGACTTTTCACGCCGGTAAGATCGCCATCGTGCTACCGATCTTCCGTTTCCTCCCGCTAAAGGCAAGCCGGATTAGGCCCAAAAACTGGACATTTACTTTATTAGGTCCAAGAATTGGTTCGAATTCTCGTTAGATGGTAACGCCGCAAACGCCAGTGCTAGTTCCGCTGCTTTTGCTCGCGACCGCGCTTGCGATGCTAGTGAAGCGGAAAGACAAGTTCCTCGCCTGGCTTATATTCTGCGCCCCTTTGGTAGTCGCCCAGGACGCTTACGTTATTATCACTACGCACCATCTCACGTGGAGTGCCGTCATCAGCACACCATTGGTTCTAGCCTTCATCGTGTTGTACATCCGACGCTCTCGCTGGGCATGGTTGATCTTTATGCTCTTCGCGCTCTCTTTTAGTGGCGTGCCGTTGGAATACATGAGCGCCACACCGCACGCTCCTGCCCCAGCTCATTTTCTCGCCGCAGGATCCAGCCTTGCGTTTGGCGTAGCTGGTTTCACCTACAGTTTGGTCATTCGAAAGCGATTTGCTCGTCATCACGACACCATCTAACCAATCGATGAAGCCAACGCGCCCCTTGCAAGAAAACCTCAGTGAATTTGCCACGACACCCTCGCGTGGCTTATCTCTTTCTCGTTAGACCTCACGCGTAGTGCGACCGGACAACACAGTTCTCCTTTTCTGGTACTCCGCGGCGGCCATTTTGGCTGTCGTGGTGCTGTTGGGCATTCGGTTCGCGCGAGATTTGCGAGATTCTCCACTTTGGGTCCGCGCAGCATTTTTCGCCCTCGCTCTCACTCTGCTCGTTTGGAGCACACTCGGTTTTACGCTCGTTTTTTATTCGCCGCATTTCAGTACTCACGTGCGTGTTGCCCTTATCAACTGCAAATGGATGTTCAGCGGAATCAGTTTGGGCATTGTGATCAGTTTGACATTGAACAAGCTTTTCCAAACCAAAGGTCTAACCAATCGATGAAGCCAACGGCCCCTTGGCGAGAAAACTTCAGCGTGTTTGCCACGACACCCTGCCGTGGCTTATCTCTTTCTCGTTAGACCCATGCGCCGCACGTTAACCCCTACCATATTTCTGGTTTTCGCTGGCATCGCATTCGCCAAGCTGCCGGGCCAAAGCCTCATTACAAATCCGACGGTTCTTCAAGATGTATATTTCCATCTGGATGTCGCAGAGAAAGCGTTTGGCAAAGGATGCAAGTGGCGGGTCGTCGACACCAAGATCACAAAGCCGCCGAAGACGCTTGGGGAGGAGAAGGGCACTGGGCTCGCCGTGATGCAGTGGACGGAGCGCTGGACGATTGATCGCTGCGGGAAAAAAGTTTTCTACACTATCGAGTTCGACATGCGCGGCTCAGCTGGAACCATCTTCCAGATTAAAGATGAAACAGACTGATGGGTCTAACCAAGCGCTGGAGCGAACCACCACCCGACGCGTGTTCACATTTCAGATGGCTAAAAAAGTTTCAGTCGAAGCGCAGCTCGCTATCGGTGGCGGTCGCTCAGCTTGGTCTCGTTAGACCTATGTTTCGCCACGTGCTATTATCATTGGTAGTAGTCGCCGTGTTTACTCAGTCGTTGTGCGCAGGTCTGACGCCAGAGCAGATGGACGCTGCCATTGCGGAAAATCGCAAGGCCGCCTTCCGCGACAAGCCGATCCCGTGGCTCAAGGACCAGAAGAAATTCGCCATCTACACTCCGAAACCGCAATATCCGCCGGAAGCCGTAGCGCGTCACATCACCGCTTCGGGCATTTTCGTTATTCGCGTTCACGTAAAGACTGGCCTGGTCGTGTCCGCTTGGGCCTCGCAGGGCACCCGTTCTCCGCTGCTTGACTCTGCTGCCATTCGTGCTTTTTCGCAGTGGCGCTTCAAGCCCGGCGCGCTCACGCCGATTGGTGTCGTCGCGCCTCAGCTTCACGAGCCATTCGGGAAGGAAGACGCGCTTCTGAAAGTTCCTATCACCTTTGCGTTGTGATCATAGGTCTAACCAATCGATGAAGCCAACCGCCTACTTCGTACGCGTTCACAATTTTGCGATGATTAAAATACATTCCGCCCAGTTCACCCACGGCTTCGGCGGTGGCTTATCTCCGTCTCGTTAGGTCTATGGCGCGCGTATTCGCGATTTTACTCCTAGTCAGCTTGCCATTTTTCAGCGCGCAGTCGGAAGATCGCCGGTCAGTCGTGCGCATCGTCGATGCGAAGAGTGGTCGCGAGACCGGCCGGTTAAGCGATGCACAAGTCAACGAGATCGTCCGCTTCGTGAAGACCCTTCCGGGTGTAGATCACCGCGTGCAAGAAGTTGACGGTACGTCACCCCCTCAAGTGGTGGTTCACACAGGCGCCTCTCGCGGCGGTCGTGGAGATTTGCTCCGTATTGAGAAGCGTCATGGGCGCTGGATTGTTTTGAGTAAAGCCAAGTGGAGGCTAGACGGGCTGGTTGAGCAGCAGTACTAAAGACCTAACCAAGCGCTCGAGCGAATCGCTGCCCGGCGCCACGTTCAGCTTTCAGATGAGTAAAACAGTTTCAGTCGAAGCCACGCTCGCTGTCAGTAGCGATCGCTCATCTTGTTCTCGTTAGGTCTATGGCGCGCGGTGTTTATTGTCTGCTCGTGCTGGTTGTCGCAGCGTCCGGTTCTCTTGGCGCGGACACCGATCGGCCTACGGCGTCGGAGATTGCGCGGCTGAAGAGTGTGTGTCGCGAGCTTGTTGGCAGTCAGTTTCCTTACGGCGATCTGAAGTGGCAACGTCCGTGGCGGCGCTTGATTCCATATCTCCGAAGCAAAGACGAAGTTTATCGCGATGGCCTCGTGTGCAGCGGAGGGTGCTCGGGTTCCATTTCACTGCGCGGCGGGCTTTGGCTCGATTTCACTTTCATCAACCCCCAAAAGTTTGGTGAGCGCTGGGGTCCCAGCGATGGTCTTCTTGACTCGGTCACATTGAGCGATGGTCATAGAGTGCTGTTGCATATCAATAGACCTAACCATGCGCTGCAGCCAATCGCTGGCCGGTGTGATGACCAGATTTGATTTTATGAAACAGTTCCTACTGCTTGCCACGCTCGCCCCCGCCAGCGGTGGCTGAGCTTGTTCTCGTTAGACGACTGTCACAATGACTCGCGCTTCCCATGTTTTCCTGCTGATACGTGGTTGCAAAGCAGCGACAGATGAAGCGGCCATCAGCGCTCATTTGGGCGTCGAGGCGGGCCGTTTCGTAACCGGCCAAACGAACGTCCTTCAACCCGACAAGACTTATGCTCCCGTTAATTACTATGTCTGGACCCTCGATTCTCCTCAGGTCGAAGGTGACTTGGGGTCCCGTCTGTCTGCACTCGCCGATCTTATTGAGCCTTTTGCACATCAGCTTTCGACATTGGATTCGCGATTCGAACCTGCCATTCGCGCTCACTATCAATCACCCTGGCAAGGCGCAGAGATCATCGAGTTCACATTGAAGCCGACGTTGATGTCGCGGTTTGCCGCTTGGAACTTGCGTATCGAATACGAGCATATACTCATGGGTGAATCTGACGCGAAAGCACGCACTTCGTAAAACGCTGTCGTCTAACCAAACGATGAAGCCAACGGCCCCCTTGCGATACAACTTCAGCGTGTTTGCCGCGACACCCTGCCGTGGCTTATCTCTTTCTCGTTAGATGCTTTTACCGCGATCACACGCATGGACGCGACCGCAGCGCTGGCTCATCGTTGCTTGTGCCGTGATTGCTCTCGTCGGCCTTTCTGCTGTGGTTTACGCTTACGAGCGTTACTACCGCGGCCCCGACTACCACTTTTTCATCGGTACTTGGCGCGGCGAGTTGGATTGTCTCGGAGAGAATCGCACGGGATATCGATTCAAGCCCGATCACACATATGACGAGCGGCTCATGGTGGGAGACGACGAGGAGTGGATACCAACAGGCAGGTGGTACGCAGGCGGCGAGTTCGTTTACCTACGCCACCGAGTGGAAAGCGCCTCCGGCGTACACTACGATATAGACGCGTGGCACATCGATTCGATGACGCCGAACAAGGTTCAGATGCATCACGAGATGTGGAACGGCACATTCGAGCGCGTCCAGTGATTGCCACGTCCGCATCTAACCATGCGATGCAGCGAACCGCTGGCCGCTCCGCGTTCCCACTTTCGATGACTTCCACATTCAACCTGCAGCCACACGCGCCCTCGCCAGCGGTCGCTGATCTTGTGTCTCGTTAGGTCTCATGAACACTACGTTGCGAATCGCTCTGTCGACATTCGCGGCGACGGTATTCACGCCGATCATTCTGCATGCACTCAGCCGCATTTTGCCGGCGCCGCCAAGCGATACACTAGAAGTTGACTCGCTTTCTCACAGATACCGATCGCTCGAGCTTTGGTCACAGCTTGCCGCGATTGTCGGTGTTATCGGTGCAGTCGTATTTTTCATTCTCATGCGCGTCGGCAACACGCCTTGGATCGTTGGGCTGGTATTCGGGTGGCCTGTGCTAGTGGCCGTCGTGTTCATCGCGACTTTCACGCTCCCACATGGGCTCTCGGACTGGCGAGACTTCTGGCGATTTTACGAGCTGCGTTATAACATCACGCTGCGCTTTGTCGTGCCGCTGTATGCATCCCTTGCCGTGCTCGGACTGGTTTCGACCGCAGTAGTGTTGTCGCGATGATGAGACCTAACCAATCGATGAAGCCAACGGCCCCTTGGCGAAATAAGTTCGGCGTGTTTGCCACGACACCCTGCCGTGGCTTATCTCTGTCTCGTTAGGCGATGCGCCACGCTGTTCTTTCCGCAGCAGTCGTTCTTCTCATCGGCTGTGCGAGCGACCGGTACGAGTGGAGCATGTCACATCTCGACCTTTCCCCACGTGCGCAGAAACTGCCTCGTCCAGAGGTCGAACAGATTGTGAAGCTCGTGGTTGATGCGTCGAGCAGTACTGTTATAGCCGTCGGCCAGTCGTGCGACGGCAAGTCAGACGTGTTCCATGTCGTCGTGGATTACAGACCCGACCGATATATGGTTTATGACGTAAAGAAGATCGGAGGACGCTGGAAAATTACTCGACACGAAGATGCCTCTCCGACACTAACCGGTCTGTTTGATCTTTGCTGATGGGTCTAACCAAACGCTGCAGCCAACCGCTCCACCCGGCCACATGTTTATGTCGATCTTAGCTAGAGTAGTTTCAAACGCAGCAAAGCGCCGCTACCGGTGCGGTGGCTGAGCTTGTTCTCGTTAGATGCGTACGCGCGGCAACCAAAGCGACGCATAGTATTTTGAAACTCAGCTTCTCACCGGCACTTGCCAGTTGAACGTCAGTACGTTTCAGCGCCCGGGCCACCCACATCCTGGATTTCATCCAGGTGCCCGGCTTCCCTAGTGCGATTCGCCGCTTCGCGCTCACGCACTCCCGCCGTAAAGTTGTTCAACGCTAGTGTTGTCCTTTGCCAACCAGTCGTCCTTCGCCGACTTCAAACACAAAGTTAGAAACGCGACCAAGCTTCGCTATTTGTTCAAACGATAACCGCGCGGTTTAGATCGACAACGGGTTGTGACAGCCGCGAGCGGCGGTTATGCTGCCGGATGCGCAAATCTCTTTTCGCGGTCTTCGGCTCGATTTTGCTTG
The DNA here is from genome assembly GCA_035635435.1 of Chthoniobacterales bacterium. Classification (GTDB taxonomy): domain Bacteria; phylum Verrucomicrobiota; class Verrucomicrobiia; order Chthoniobacterales; family UBA10450; genus AV40. The sequence goes on from DASQBB010000086.1 coordinate 130,197, forward strand.
GCGCCCCGAGCGATCGCGCATTTGGCGATGAGGGAATGTGGCTCTACAACGCGCCGCCGCTGAAACAGCTGAAAGAAAAATATAATTTCGAGCCGACGAAGCAGTGGCTCGATCATCTCCAAAAATCGAGCGTGCGATTCAGTTCTGGCGGCAGCGGTTCGTTTGTATCCGCCAACGGCCTGGCCATCACCAATCATCATGTGGGCGCGGACGCGCTTCAAAAATTCTCCGATCAACAACACAATTATCTCCGCGACGGTTTTTACGCGCGGACGCGGGACGAAGAAAAGAAATGCGTCGATCTTGAGCTCAATGTTCTGATGTCGATCGAAGACGTGACCGCGCGCGTGAACAGCGCAGTTAAAGCGGACATGACGAGCGAGAAGGCGGCGGATGCGCGCAAAGCCGCGATTGCGACAATCGAAAAAGAAAGCAAAGACAAAACCGGATTGCGCTCGAACGTCGTCACCCTTTATCAAGGCGGCGCTTATCATCTTTATCGATTCAAACGCTACGATGATGTGCGAGTGGTCTTCGCGCCCGAGGAAAAGATCGCGTTTTACGGTGGCGATCCCGACAATTTCGAATATCCGCGCTACGATCTCGATGTCTGCTTATTCCGCGCCTACGAGAACGGCCAGCCCGCGAAGATCGATAATTACCTGAAATTCAGTGCGCGCGGACCGGCGGACGGCGAGCTCACATTCGTCAGCGGTCATCCCGGCAAAACCGATCGCCAATTGACTCTGGATGAACTGGCCGACATGCGCGACCGCGAGTTGCCGCGATTTTTATCCATCTTTAAGCGACGCGAAGTTTTGTTTCACAGTTTCGGAGAACGTTCTTTCGAAAATGCGCGTCGGGTGCGCGACGATTTCTTCGGCGTGCAGAACAATCGCAAACGCTACGACGGTTACGTCGCCGGCTTGCTCGATCCTGAAGTTTGGCAGGCGCTGCAACAGCGCGAGCAAAAATTGCGCAGCGCGATGAGCGCCGACGCAAAGTTAAGATCGACAACCAGCGCTTACGATCGAATCGAGAAAGCGCAGCAGGAGATCGCGAAGAACGCGTTGATGTATAGTTATTTCGAGCAGGAACGCGCCAAGTTTGGGATTTATCGGCAGCCCCGCGCATTTTACAGCACGCTCTTCAAATACGCACGTTTGCTCGTGCGCGCCGCGGACGAACGCGCCAAGCCCAACAATGAACGATTCCAGGAGTTTCGTGACAGCAACCGCGAATCGCTCGAGCTCGAACTTTTTTCCACGGAGCCAATCTATGACGATGTCGAATTGCTCACCCTCACCGATTCGTTGACCGATCTGGCGAATGCGTTTGGCGCGCAGCATCCGCTCGTCCAAAAGACTGTGCTCGGCGATAAATCGCCCCACGACCGCGCGTTTGAGTTAATCAAAGGCACACAGGTCCGAGACGTTGCGATTCGGAAAAAACTTTACGCTGGCGGCAAAGCCGCGCTCGAAGCCGCGCATGACCCGATGATCGATCTCGCACGCACGATCGATTCGACCGCGCGCACGGCGAAAAAAGCTTTGGAGACGCAGGAAGAAATTAAACAGCAAGCTTATGCCGAGATCGCGAAAGCGCGGTTTGCGATTGAAGGAACGAGTAATTATCCGGACGCAACTTTCACGCTGCGCCTTTCTTACGGGACGGTGCGCGGTTACGAAGAAAACGGGAAGCCGGTCCCGGCCTTCACGAATTTCCAAGGCATGTTCGAGCGCGCCGCTGAGCACCAAAACAAGGCGCCGTTCGATTTGCCGCAGCGTTGGATCGACAAGAAGGAGAAACTGGCGCTGGCCACGCCTTACAATTTCGTTTCCGATGCCGACATCATCGGTGGGAGCAGCGGCAGCCCGGTGGTGAACAAAGCTGGCGAATTTGTCGGCATCATTTTCGACGGCAACATTCAATCGCTGGTGCTCGATTGCATTTACACCGACAAACAAGCGCGGGCGGTCTCAGTCGATTCCGCCGCCATCATCGAAGCGCTGCGCAACGTCTACGACGCCCAACCGCTGGTGGATGAACTGCTGAGCGCGAAATAGGCGATTATCGGATCAGACTTTGACCGTTGTTGGGTAGAACGATCGTTTCGAGACTGATCTCGATCGAAGCCGCGTCGATTACCCATCTGCCTGCGCGCTTGTAAACGTTGAAATCGTTGTAGGTGTTTGTATCGACCGCGGTCTTGCCTCCCGTTTGGATGCGAACTTTATCAGGACCCACCGCCTCAATCTTTTTCAACCTGTGATCAATCCCAGGTTCTTTCGACACCAGAGCCTTAAGTTGCTCAACATCCGCCTTAGACAGGCGATTCGAGTACGGCCCGCTGATCTGAAGAGGCGCGGCATAAGCGAGTAGCGGCATCGCAACGACCGCAACCGAAATGCGCACCAAGTTTAGCATCCTAAAGTTGCTTCAATAGCGTTTTCCAGCGGGCCCAGGCTTCGTCGCGCGCTTTTTTGTCGCCCTCGCGCATGTTCGGATTGTTCGGCTCGCCCGAGCGCATGAAACCGTGACCGGCGCCTTTGTAAATCACCGGCTCGTATTTTTTTCCGGCCGCTTTCATCAACTCTTCGGCTTTTGGAATGGTCGCGTTCACGCGCTCATCGTTCTCGGCGTTAAATCCATAAACCGGACACGCGACCTTTTTGGCGTCATCGGCGTTATCAACTGCGACCCCATAAAATGAATAGGACGCTTTCAGTTTCGGATTGATGCTCGCGTACTGAAATGCCCATCCCCCACCCCAGCAAAAACCACAAATCGCCAGCGTTCCATTGCACGCCGGAATTTTCAGCGCGTAATCGCCTGCCGCATTCAGATCGCTGATCACCTGCTCCTTGGGCAGCGCGTGGGTTGCTTTCCCTGCAGCGTCACCGTCTTCGTATTTTTGGCCACTGAGGAGATCCGGGGCGACGGCAATGACGCCGCTCTCGGCGAGCTCATCACACAAACTGCGCAACCAATCCGTCAGTCCAAAAATTTCCTGAATCACCAGAACGACCGGAGCTTTGTCTTTGCGCTCAGGATAAACCACAAACGCTTTGATCGTGCGATCGCCCGATTTGAGATCAACCCATTCGCCGTGGCGCGGCGAATTGTTGAGACGGTCCTTACCAAAATCTTTGAACTCCTGCGCGGACAGCGATTGCGCGACAAATACGATAGCAAACGCAAAGAAAATGCGCTTCATCGAGTAGAAGATAACATCTTAACTAACTCGCTGCCGGCGCTGCAGTCGCCGACTTCCCTTTGCAGATCAGCGCGTCGATGCTCCAACGACCGGCACCGTAGAACACCATGAAAAGGAAAACCCAGCAATAAAAGACGGCGAGTTCGCCATGATTGGAAAAATCTTTCCCGCCGGTCGAGATTGGGAAAAATTTTGCCATCGGCGTCGTAGCAGACGCGACATGGATCATGAAGTAGGCGTAGGCGAACGTGCCGCTGCAAATGAACGCCGCCAGCCGGGTGAACAATCCAAAAGCAATCATGAACCCGCCGATGAGCATGATCCACCCACCAATCTGCGATTGAGTGTTATCTGAGCCCGGCATCCCGCCGAACATTCCGAGGACCAACTGGCCGCCGTGAGAGGCGAGCATGAGACCCACTATCAGTCTCATTATGCAATAGACCGGATCCGCAAATCGATTGAGAGCATCCATGACCGGTCAGGCTGAACGATGTCGATCTTATGTGTCAAGACCTGAGCTGGCAGCCGCGATCTATTCTTTTGTCATGTCGAGCCAAGTCGAGACATCTCCAGATATTTCCGGATTCAGAAATAGTAGGAGATTGAACTCGTTCATCTCCCGATTCTCTCGCCGCTTCCCTCGCGGCGCAACCGTCCATGTCGCTCGTCCCAGTCGCTCCATTCCTCCACTTCGGTCGGAATGACAGAGGGCGGCGATTGTCGATCCGTTCGACTAGGCTCAGGACAAGCCTTAGGCGGCGAGCTCGAGTTGCTGGCGTGGAATTCCGCGGAGCTCGAAAAGCCGAATCAGCGTTTCCTCGATCAAATTGTTCGGACAAGAGGCACCAGCAGTGATCCCGACAACAGCCGGACCCGGCGGGAGCCAGAAGTGCGAAACCACTTCGCGTTTTTCGTGCAGATTGTAATGCTTGATCTCGTTTAGCGAGACCAGGCGCGAAGCGTTCAAGACAAAGTAGGTCGGCAATTTTTCCTCGCCCATTTCCGCGAGGTGCGAAGTGTTCGAGCTGTTGTAACCGCCGACAACGAGGAGCAAATCCATTTTGATATCGAGCAATTCGCGCAGTGCGTCCTGACGTTCCTGGGTCGCGCCACAGATCGTGTCAAAGAAACGAAAGTTTTTTTCCGCAGCGTCCGCACCGTCACGATCGACAATTGCCTGCCGAACGCGTCGCTGCACTTCCTCGGTCTCGCCGCGCAACATCGTGGTTTGATTTGCGACGCCGACAGTTTTGAGATGCACGTCCGGATCGAAACCGGGCGAATACCCGCCACGAAACTTCTCGAGAAATGCCTGCTTGTCGCCGCCGTTGCGAATGTAATTACAAACGTAGTCGGTGTCCGCCAAAGTGAGCACGACCAGATAGTGACCTTTGCCGTCCCCGAGCGCGCGCGAACTGGTCGCCTTCGTTTCTTCGTGCTCGGCTTTCCCGTGAATAATCGACGTAACCGATTCGCTGGCGTATTTGCGGACGCGTTTCCAAACGCTCATCACGTCGCCACAAGTCGTGTCGACAATCTGGCAGCCGCGCTCCTTGATCTGCTGCAACATCGACAATTCGGTGCCGAACGCCGGCACGATCACGATATCTTCCGGTTGTAAATCGGAGATGTCCGCTTGTTTGTTGCGACCGGTCAGATTCTTGATGCCTAATGCCGCGATCTGATGATTTACCTCGGGGTTGTGAATGATCTCGCCGACAATGAAGAGCCGGCGCTCTTTGAAAACTTTGCGCGCGGCGTAAGCGAGATCGATCGCGCGCTCGACCCCGTAACAAAAGCCGAACTGCTTGGCGAGGCGAACGGTGGTGTCGCCGACTGTAATGATCCCTCCGGCGCGATGCACTTTGTCGACGATATCGCTGCGATAATGCTGCTCGACCTGTTCCTGGACGGCAGCCATCACGTCCGGCGTCCGCAAGTTTACTTTCTCGCGCGCCGTCGTTCCGCTGGAAATGAGGTTCGTGCTCATGCCTAACAAAACATTAACACGTTACGGCTGCTTTTCAGCCGCGAATCAAAGGCGCGTTTTGACGCAATCTTACTGATCAACCAGCAGCGGGCCGGGCGGATCCTTAAACCACTCAGACGACATCATCAGCGAACGCGGCGGATCGGGATCGCGGCTTTGATCGATTCGCATTACGTCCTTCGCATATTTTCCATCTTCGGGAAATGACTGCGCGATGTGAACTGGAGTTCCTATTTTCACGAGGGCGTAAAGGCGAGCGGCCGCTTCGCGATGCATTCGAACACAGCCGTGTGTCCGCGGTGTGGACCAGACAAAGCCTTCATGAAATCCGTAAGCCGGCAAAAATTCGCACCAATAAGCCATCGGATAACCGGCGTCCGGCTCGCTCACGCGGCGTTTGGTCTTGTCCTTGTTGATAATCGAGAAGTTCCCGGACGGCGTTGCGGCCCCGCCCCGACCCACGTTCGCCTGCGCCGCCATCAGTAACCGATCGCCCTCCAACACATAAACTGTTTGCGTTTCTTTCGAGAGCTTCACTTGGACCATCGACTGGTCGTGCGGTTTGTAGGCGACGACGTGGTAAGCTCTCCCCCTTCCGGAGGTTAGGACGCCTCCCGTTTGGCAACCGGTAAGCAACGAAAGGGCGACAGGAACGGCCACAAAAGCTAAGCGGGAAACGATTTTCATAGCGGTACTTGAAAAGGAGGACGGACCTTTGTCAACGCTACATCTTCATCGGCTTTGGCTTGTTCTCTGGCAGACCAGCGATGCGCTTGTCGAAGCGCCGATGCGGCCGCGCGTAAAACGGATACGGCCGGTCCGCCGTCGCCGGTTTATAGCGCCAATGTTTGTACATCCAAAGCCAGGGCGCGGGATTTTCGCGCACATAGGGCTCGAACGAATCCCAGCACGCCTGCGCTATTTGCTGATAAGTGCGGCCAGCCGTTTCGATTTTCGGATGAAACACTACCCGATAGCGGCCATTCGGCAGCGGCTCGCAATGAGCCGGAATGATCGGCGCGCCGGTTTGCTCGTTCAGCCAAGCGTGCGCCGAAGTCACGTTCGCTTTCAAACCGAAACAATCGATCACCACCGACGGCATCCTGGGATGCAGGGTAAGATCGACAAGTAATGCGGTGCGCCCTTTTCGTCGCAGCGCTTTATAGAGACGAACGATCCCGCCTTGTCTCGGAATTAATTCGTGGCCCGATTGCTCGCGCAATTTTCTAAAGATCGGATCAAGCAATGAATTCTTAAAGTCTTGGGAAATGATCGTGCCGCCCAATCCCGAATATCCGCTTGCCAGACTGAACCATTCGAAATTGCTGTAGTGATAACAAGCGTTAATGAAGTTGCGCTCAGGTCCGGTCGCGCGACCGATTTCTTCCAAGTTTTCGAACTCGATGTAGTCCGGAAAATTGTCGCGGGTCAGCCGCGGACTCCACAACAAGTCGAGCATCGTCCGCGCAAAATGTTGAAATGATTCACGCGCAATTTGTTCGCGTTCCCGCTGCGAAAATCGATCGCCAAAAGCGACCTCGAGATTGCTCAACGCAACTTTGCGACCGTGCCGATCCAGGATCGACATCAACGTGCCGAGCGCGAGCGCGAACCGGTAACAACCTTTGCGCGACAGCATCGGCACGAGCTTCGCGGCAACGAGCAAGCTTGCCCACTCCAGCCGGTAACGGATTTTTTTCCAACTCGAACGCACCCGCCGATTGTAACGCCTTTCCCGGCGCCTGCGAATTTCTCAACACTGTCGTTCGTCAACTGCCTCATTCGATTGACCTTGATCACGTTCAAACATACTTTATCTGTGCGTTCGCAGGCGCGACGCGAAATCGTGAAAAGCGTCCTTTTTGTTTGCACGGGCAATATCTGCCGCAGTCCGATTGCCGAAGGATTGTTTCGCCGGTTGATCGGCAATCGCAAGGACATCGAGGTCGCCTCCGCCGGCGTCCATGCCGTCCGTGGACAACCGCCCAGTCTTTATGCCGTGCAGGTTTGCGAAGATGATGGCGTGAACATCAGCGATTTGCGCAGCCAACCGCTTGCGACCGATCTGGTCGACCGCGCCACCCACATTTTCGCCATGACCGGCGCGCATCTCGAAACGATTCATATGCTCTTTCCAAATGGCGCGGAGAAAACTTTTTTGCTCCGCGAATTTGAAGAACCAGGCGCGACCGTCTGGCGCGATGTGCCGGATCCGATCGGCCTCGGACGCGAAGTTTATGAAGAATGCGCGAGCACAATCAAAAATGCGTTGCCGAGCGTGCTCAGTTTCGTCGAGCAAAGCGAGTTGGTTCCTCCTGGTGCCACGCGAAATCGCGGAATATCGTCGTACTCAATGAGCGATCTTCCGCGGCCAACTCAAACCAGTGCTGGATCGACATCCTACGGCGGCAGCTCGCTCGAAGCTTTGCGTAAAGTCGATCCTGAAATTTATGACGCGATCCGCGCCGAAGAAAAACGCCAGCGCGAAAACATCGAGCTGATCGCATCGGAAAATTTCACCAGTCGCGCGGTGATGGAAGCGCAAGGTTCATGTTTGACCAACAAATACGCCGAAGGTTATCCAAAGAAACGTTGGTACGGCGGCTGCGAAAACGTAGACACGGCCGAGCAACTCGCGATCGATCGCGCCCTACGATTATTCGGCGCGGAGCACGCCAACGTCCAGCCGCACAGCGGCGCGCAGGCGAACATGGCCGTCTATTTTTCGGTCTTAAAACCGGGCGATAAAATCCTGGCGATGAATCTCGCTCATGGCGGCCATCTCACTCACGGACATCCTGCGAATTTCTCCGGCAAATTTTACAACGTCTCGCAATACGGCGTGAGCGAGAAAACGGAACAGATCGACTACGACGCGTTGCAAAAACAAGCCGAAGAAGTTCGGCCGGCAATGATCACCGCCGGCGCTTCCGCTTATCCGCGAATCATCGATTTCCCCCGGCTGCGCCAAATCGCCGACTCAGTTGGCGCGCTCCTTTTCATCGACATGGCGCATATTGCCGGTCTAGTCGCCGGCGGCCAACATCCGAGTCCGATCCCGCACGCGCAATTTGTTACCACCACGACGCACAAAAGTTTGCGCGGCCCGCGCGGCGGAATTGTTTTGTGCACGAAAGAATTCGCCAAACAAATCGACGCGACTGTTTTTCCTGGAGTCCAGGGCGGCCCGCTCATGCACGTCATCGCCGCCAAAGCGGTTTGTTTTCACGAAGCGCTTCAACCGGGTTTCCGCGATTATCAACGTCAGGTCGTGATCAACGCCAAAGCGCTCGCTGCCGGCCTAACGAAACACGGATTTCGCATCACCAGCGGCGGAACCGACAATCACCTGATGCTGGTCGATCTTCGCCCGAAAGAAATTAACGGAAAAGAAGCGCAGGAAGTTCTCGACCGCGCCGGGATTACGGTAAACAAAAACGGAATTCCGTTCGACACCTATCCGATCTTCAAACCGGGCGGGATTCGCGTCGGTACACCGGCCGTCACCACCCGCGGAATGAAAGAAGAAGAAATGCTCGAAATCTCCGATCTCATCGCCGAAGCATTGCAAAACCGCGCAGACGAGTCCGCCCTCAATCGCGTCCGCGAAAAAGTCCGCGACATGACCCGCCGCTTCCCACTGCCTTGCTAATTGGCTGCGACGCCGCGATCGAGCGCGGGAATCTCTGAGAGATTGTTGAGCAAGTAGTCGGCTTCCTTTTCATACTCGCGCGGGTCGACAAAACGGCGATCGGGAATGGCGGCGACGCGTATGTTTGCGGCTTTGGCTGCGGCGATACCGGAAAGTGAATCTTCGATGACGAGACAATCGTTCGTGGGCACGCCGAGCTGTTCTGCAGCGCGGAGATAGATGTCGGGATCCGGTTTGCCACGCTCGATTTCGTCGCCGGTGATGATGACGTCGAAGAATCGCGTCAGTTGATATCGATCCAGAAACGGTCGCGCGGAGGCGCTGACCGAACTTGTAGCAACGGCGAGGCGCAGTTTCATTTCTCGCAACTCATTCAAAACATCTTTCGTCGACGGAAAAAGACCAACGCGATTGGCAAAGTACTCGGTCGCGATCTCGCCGCGGCGTTTCATCATTTCTTCCGTTGGGGCGGAGATTCCAAACTTCTTTTTGTAAAACTCGACCGCGATCGGATAACTCACTCCAAGCACCTCGCGATGGTATTGGCCGTGATAGGTCGCGCCATATTCACGAAGCAATTTCGCGTCGATCTGGTTCCACCACGGTTCCGAGTCGGCGAGAACGCCGTCGAGATCGAAAATCACTGCGCGAAACGTTTGTCTCATCTGAAGCTGTAGCGGCGGTCTATGACCGCCGGCATTATTTAGTTTCGGCGCTCATAGAGCGCCGCTACAATTTGTTCTGATGAATCGAGCGGCCGAGCAAACAGAAGTCAATCCATTACGCGAGGGGTTGTCGACCCGCGCGGTGCCGCAGCCGTGCAGCATTGTCATTTTTGGCGCCACCGGCGACCTGACTCATCGCAAACTGTTGCCGGCGCTTTACAATCTCGCGGCGGATGGAGAATTGCCGCCCGCGGTCGCCGTGATCGGATTCGCCCGACGCGAAAAGAGTGACGATGATTTTCGGCGCGAAATGGAAGAGGCGGTCCGAAAATTTTCACGCCAAGCCGTGCGCGACGAGATCTGGAAGACCTTTTCCCAATCAATCTTCTATCATCAAAGCGATTTCAGCGATGAAGCCGGCTACAAAAGTTTGGCGGAGCAGCTGGATAAGATCGACAAGGAACGCGGAACGCGCGGCAACCGGCTCTTTTATTTCGCGGTCGCGCCCGATCAATTCGAGCCGATCCTGAAACATCTCAAGACCGCCGGTTTGAACAAAGCGCGCGAAGGAAGTTGGGCGCGCGTGATCATTGAGAAGCCGTTCGGAAGCGATCTCGCTTCGGCGCGTGAACTAAACCGCGTCGTTAGCGACGCGTTCAGCGAGCAACAGACGTATCGAATCGACCATTTTCTTGGAAAAGAAACCGCCCAGAACATTTTGGTGCTGCGTTTCGCCAACGCGATTTTCGAGCCGCTTTGGAACACGCGCTACATCGATCACGTCCAGATCACCGCCGCGGAAACTCTCGGGGTGGAAGGGCGTGCCGGTTATTACGAGACCGCCGGCGCGTTGCGCGACATGGTGCAAAACCATTTGCTCCAATTGCTTTGCCTGGTCGCGATGGAAGCGCCGAGCGATTTGAGCGCGGACAGCATTCGCGATGAAAAAGTGAAAGTGGTCCGTTGCCTGCGCCGAATGGCGGCAGACGAAGTCGCGAGCAATGTTGTGCGCGCGCAATACGCCGAAGGCGCGATCAATGGCAAACCGGTCCCCGCTTATCGCGCGGAGCAAAATATCAATCCGAAATCGATGACCGATACTTTTGTCGCGCTACGACTCAACATCGACAACTGGCGCTGGTGGGACGTTCCGATTTACATGCGCGTCGGCAAACGGTTGCCAAAATCAGCGACCGAGATCTCGGTCCATTTCAAAAAGGCGCCGATGGTTTTGTTCAACAAGGAAACCAACGATGCGAACGTGCTGGTGATTCGGATTCAGCCGGACGAAGGAATTTCGTTGCGGATGCAGGCGAAAATGCCGGGAACGAGTTTCCGGATCGAACCGGTGAAGATGGATTTTCATTACGGAACATCATTCGGCAAAGCGAGTCCGGAAGCGTACGAACGCTTGTTGCTCGACGCGATGAGCGGCGACGCCACTTTGTTCGCGCGTCGCGACGAAGTCGAAGAAGCCTGGGCTGTCATCGACATCATCGAAAACGCGTGGGCGGCAAAAAAGAACGCCCCCGAATTATGTTTTTATCCGGCCGGTTCGTGGGGACCGGACGAAGCGGACGAACTTCTCGCGCGCGACGGCCGCGCATGGCGAAGGCTATGAGAGAGCAACACGCGCGAATTTCGCTGCTGTTGTGCGCCATTGTTATCACCACGGTCAATGGTCAAAATTCTGCAACAAAAAAGGAAGACGATCTGGTTCTCGTCGATGGTCCGAACTTTGTCCTGCCGTCCCGCGTTGGACCGTTTAATCGTGGTGATGCTCAACTGGTGGATAAGAATGCTTACGATTTCGCATTCAGCTACGATCTTGATCATTGGATAAAATGCGAAATAGCTGCGCATCCAGCGGGGACACGCGGTTACGGAAGCGACTTGAAGACCGAGCTTCAGCTCCAACAGAACGCAATCAGTCGAGCGAATCGAGACGTGAAGTTAGTTTCGCGCGAACCTGCCGGAGTTACTCAGGACGACCGTGCGGTCGCTGGGCTGCGCGCGACTTATAATCTGCAGTATTCCCTGTTTGCAAACCGCAATCTGGATTGCGGTTTGCAGTTGTATGTTTTTCGCGATGGACCCTGGTTCGTTGTGTATCGTTTCTTTTATCCCCGCAGCAAGTCGGCTGACGCGGTCAAACAGATCGCTAGCTTCCTTGCGAGCTGGCAGTGGAGACAAATTCCAAGGCACATTCCATGACTGCAGGCGCTGAAACATATTCGTTAGGCCAGCAGGTCGAGATCGGCCGGATTGGCAAAGAGTTGAAAAAACTCTGGCAGGAACGCGAAGGCGCGATGACACGGGCATCGCTCATTAATCTCGCGGTCTACAGCGAGCAGCCGGGCTCACTCGATAAAAACACGCAACTGATCGCCAGAATTACCGAAAACCACTCCTGCCGCGCGCTCGTGATCGGCGCCAATCGAGATTCGAAAGAGAACCGAGTCGAAGCGTGGATCAACGCGCATTGTCACGTCGGCCGCGCCGGCGGCAAACAAATTTGTTCCGAGCAAATTTCTTTTCTGATCGAAGGCC
>DASQBB010000087.1:0-31961 GCA_035635435.1 Chthoniobacterales bacterium
ACTCTGCCGCCAAGTCGAGGAACCCACGCCTGTCCGAGGATCCAACCGGTGGCCTCGCAAACGTTGTGCAGGACCATTTCCAAAGCGCCATGAATATCTTTAGCCTCGCCGATTGCCAGCGCGATCGTTTGCATCAGATGACTCTCTTCCTCCGCGTGTTTGCGCTCGGTAATGTCGCCTATGGTAATGACCGCCATGAGTGGCTGGCCGTTCGCGTCGCGGACAAGACTGCCACCGTAACTAAAAGTCCGTTCCCATTGGGTGCCAATCCGCCGCAGCCGCAATTCAAGCTCGTGTACTTTTTCATCGCGCAGAATGCGCGCGAGCGGCCACTGTTCTACCGGCAGCAGCACGCCGTCTAGAGTTGAGATTTCGAACGTATCGATTAATTCGGTGAAGCGTCTGCGATCCTGGTCTGAATCGGAGTAGCCGTGTAGTTTCAGCGCGGCGCGGTTCCATTGCAGCAATCGTCCATCGAGATCGGAGACGACCAGTCCTTCATCGAGATTCTCGACGATGGTGTGAAGCTGAAACTCGCTTTCGCGCAGCGCTTTTTCCGCTTGCAGTTGCTCAGTGACGCCGCCGTTTAGAAAAAATGCGCTTAGAGCTAAGATTGATAAGCTGAGAAACACTCCCATCGGGAGAAGCGCGAAAGCTGTCGATACTGCAACATCGGCTCGCTTCCGATCGCCACCCAACAATCTGTATTCCTCGGCTTCCAGCTCTTTTATCGTGGCAAGAAGTTTGTCGGATAACTCGAGTCCCGGTCCCGTGCCGATCATGCCTGCAGCCGCAGCGGAACTCTCCTGTCGCCGGACGGTAATCACGCGTTCCTCCCAATCGACGCGCTGCGCGATCAAATGCTCCAATTGATCGAGTCGACGCTGTTGGTTCGCGTCATCGATTGTCAACGCCCGAAGGTGGCGAACCTTATCATCGAGTGCCGCTTTGGTTGCTTGTCGATCTCTTAGCAGCTGCTCATCTCCAACGATCACGTAAACGCGTTCGCTGCTGGCGAGAGTCGTTACACCGCTGAGGACTTGTTCGATTTCCTTGAGCACTTCTTGCCGGTGGGTGACTCGACCGCTCGTCTCCACCATGTGCATTGTGAAATCGAATCCGGCGCCTGCCGCGACCGCTATCAGTAAAACGCCCAAAAGAAATCCGCTCGTGGTCAGAGCACTCAACGACCAGCTGAGCTGACCTTCCCTTCGGAGCACGATTAACAGCCCGATGCCCAGCAGGGTAAAGCCGACTGCCCCCACAACACCGGAAGCGTTCATCCCCATAAAATTCCATCGAGGACCGAATAATATTTCCAGGAAAAGCGCCGCGAGCGGTGTGCCTCCCATCAGCACCAGCGCCACACTCAGGCCCAATACCAAGGGGGCACGCAATTGTTTCCGAACGATGAATGCTTCCGCCAGGAGAACGGTTCCACCGAGTAGAAAGACAAATGCGCTCACAGACGCCATCCGGCCTGGGTGCCAAGTACCCAGATCCCCGGGAGCGTTGCCGATAAGCCACTGCTCAATTGGAAGGTTCCAGCCAAAAAAATGCTCCCCGAGCGTCAGCGCGCCCAGTAAGATCACCGTTGCCGCAACCACCGTCGCCCATCTGCGTGTTGCCTGCGTTCTTGTCCTCCACGAAAGGAGCCCGAACGCGATTGCGAAAAGTAAGAATCCCACGGCCATGTTTGGTTTCACGGGCAAGGCGCCGGGGATAATGCGCTTGAGTGTTTCGACATGAAGGAACCAACCGGCCAGCGGAAGCAGACCAAGCAGAGCGATGATGACAGTTACCATCAACGCGAACGTTTGGCCGCGATGGTAACGAATTGATTCGGGGGATCCGCTCATGTTACACGATTTATCGAAGCAGATTTCTGGCCGCTCCCATGTTTTCCCCTCTCTCTGTCGATCGACTTTCTCTGCGACGAAATCTCGCCGATGCCCTTGCACCAGGACGTGTCGCTCAGCGGTGGCACATCACTTCGAAGATTCCCTTCCGTAAATCGTTCAAGCGCGCCGGCTTGCTCAATACTAAATCGATATCGGAGGATTGAGGATTCGTCTGATTTACCAAATCGGCAAAGCCGGTCAGCAGGATGATGGGTTCGTGCGGTTGGATGTGCTTAATAGAAGCCGCCAGTTCCTGGCCGTTGGTCTCCGGCATGGCATGGTCGGTGATGACGAGATCAAATCGGTCCCTTTGAAATTTCTCCAGCGCTTCTCGCGCGTTTCCCGCGGTAGCAACAATATGGCGATCCTCGGCCAGATACGCGCTGACGATATCCCGGATGATCGGGTGATCATCGACTACGAGAACGTGAAGCGATTGCATGGTTTGCGCTTCGGGTTGGAGATAAACAGCCTCGCTGACTTCATCGAAGGCAGGCAAATAAATCGTGAAGGTAGTTCCTTGATTGACTTTGCTATTGATTTCGATGCTCCCGCCGTGTCGCCGAATAATTCCGTAACTCATGGCTAAGCCCAGGCCTGAACCATGCTGGCCTTTAGTGGTGAAGAACGGTTCAAAACACTTTTCTCGTGTCTCTTCGCTCATCCCGATTCCAGTGTCAGAAATGTCCAGGCGAACACGGTCGCCGCAGCCGGAAGTGCGAAAGAGAAGTTGGCCGCCGCGCGGCATCGCATCGACCGCATTAAAAATTAAGTTCGTCAAAACCTCGCGCAGCTCGGCCGGAGCAGCCAGAATCGGCGCTGTTGGCTCGAGGTGTTTCTCGATGTGGATTGTGCCGCCAGTGGCGTCCGCTCCGGACTGCCATTTCGGCGCAGTCAGAGAAATGACTTCTTCTATTAAGACGTCCAAATGGACAACTTCATGATGTTCGCGCGGTGTGCATGGCCGGTAGAACTCGCGCAGGCGTTCCACTAGTTTCGCGTTGTCGCATCCAGCCAACACAATCTCTTCCAGCTGGTGACGCTCCGGCGATTCCAATGGGAATTTTTCTTGGTCGGCAAGCAGTATATCGCCGTAACCCAGAATCAGAGTAAGACCGTTATTGAGATCATGAGCGATGCCGCAAGCCATCGTCCCGAGCGCTCTCATCCGCTCCTGTTGAATTACTTGCTGCTGAGTCTCCCGCAGCTCAGCAACTGTTTTTTCCAGGTCCATGGTCTGGCGTTGTAATTCAAGCGTGCGTTTGTCCACCAATCGCTCGAGGCCTCCGTTATACAGCTGACATTGCTGGAAGAGTTTGTGTGCGGTGAGGAGATGGTTGATCCGCAACAGGACCTCAATCGAATCGAGCGGTTTGGCTAGGAAATCGCTCGCTCCCGCCGCCAGCGCGTCGTGCTTTGCCTCCGAAGTCGTGTCCGCGGTCAAAACCAAAATAGGAGGCCGAGCTTGCGGCGCCATCAGGTGGTTAATTCGATCTAGCACGTCGAGCCCAGAGACCGGCTCCATGTGTAAATCGAGCAGGACCAAATCGGGATTGATCCGAAGGAATTGATCGGCCGCCGCCGCCGCGTCCGTCATCGCGGTGCAATTGTTGTAACCGGCTTGTTCCAGCAGTTTGCAGAGCGTCAAGGCGCTCGATTTTTCGTCATCGATAATCAGTATTCGCGCCGCGTAATTGGGTTGGTCTAACGAGTTCATAAACTTCGCCGCCAGAGGAACGTCTCAGAAGCGCGACACCACATCGCGTAACCTTTGGGCCGGTCAGTAGGAGTTCTTTTTTTCGGAACCACGTCAGGAAGAATTGTCCCCCCGTGGAAGCCTCAGCCATGCCAGTGGCAGTACGTAAAACTACTGATTCTTCAATCCGGACTGTACGTAGAAAACGACCGCGCGACCGACCTGCCCACTACAATTACGGTTCGATGATTCCTTTGCGAATTGCGTACCGAACCAGGCCGGCGAGAGAGTCAATCCCGAGCTTCTGCAACGCGCTCGCTCGATGGGTTTCCGCGGTGCGAATACTGATGCCGAGGATCGCGGCCACTTCCTTGTTGCTTTTTCCTTCAGCCAGCAGCTGCACAATCTCCCGCTCTCGCGCGCTGAGCCCCTTGGAGGAGGATTCCAAATTGGGACTCTGCTTGGGACCGTCAACCAACCTCGAGAACAGTACTTCCGAAACTCTATCGCTAAAAAACGGCTTGTGCTGGATGAGAGACTGGATCGCTTCGACCAAACGAGCGAGCGGCTCGGACTTCAGAATAAAACTTCTCGCCCCGGCTGCAAAAACTTGGCGGATCAATTCATCCTCATCATGGGCCGTGAAAACGAGGATTTCTGTTTGCGGGAGAAGCCGCTTGATTCGCCGCGTGGCTTCCAAACCATTCAGTTCCGGCATGCGAAGATCGAGAATGACGATGTCCGGCTTAAGCTTTCGCGCCAGCTCTACTGCTTCGCGGCCGGTGACCGCCGTTCCGCAGACATGCCAACCTGGTTGTCGCTCGATGATTGTTCGCACGCCCTCCTGCAAAGCTAGATGATCGTCCGCTATGAGGATGCGCACGTCGCTCATCGACACCTAACGATCCGGCCTGCACAACTGAGACGCGGCTTCATAAAGTTCCTTCACTGGCTCTACGGTTTTTCCGAACCGAAGTTCGCTCTTTTATTTTCCGCGTGTCCTTTGTGCAGACGATAGGTAACACAGCAGTTCTCCGCGTTGGCAGGCCTAACTAGTATCTATTTTTCTTTCAGCGGGTGAGCTTCCATCCGCGCGACTCGGCTTTACCAGCGTCCAACCGAGGCTCAGCTCAACCGCCAGCGCGCTGAAATTTTGAAAGCCGACCGGCTTAACGATGTAGTGCTTCGCACCGAGGCGCCGGCAGGCAGCGATGACGCGATCGCGATTTGAAATGGTGAGAATGATTACTGGGATGTTCTGCGTCCGCGGGTTCGCCTTGACTTCCTGCAACACATCGAGGCCGCTCTTCTTAGGCAGATCGAGATCCAGCAGGATGAGCCCGGGAAGGCGCGCCTCACGTCGGTGTACATAAGGTCCGCTTGCGAAAATGAAATCGATCGCTTCAACTCCATCACGAACAACATGCAAGGGGTTTGTGATGTTGGCCTCTTTAAAAGCGCGCTTCGTTAGATCGACATCACGCGGATTATCTTCTACGACAAGGATCTCGACCGAATCCTTCAACCCATCGGCGTCACTCGCTTTTTCGAAAAGACTTGAAACCGAAAGCTGCAATGCCCCTGCCAGTTTCTCGATGCTATCGACCGAGGGATTACGCGCTCCTCGTTCCAGATCGGAAACATAGGTCCGATGAAGGCCGGCGCGGTGGGCGAGTTCTTCTTGCGAGATACCAAGCGAGGCTCGTTGCGTCTTGATGGCCGTGCCTAACAAACTTTTCAAATCAATCGTCGCCATGAATTGTCCGGACATCTTAACTGCACGCACCACAGACGATGAGTAACAGTGGATGATGGTCGACAAAACCATGGAGATACGAATTCTCAGTACCTGCTACGATTTTTCGCGATTGAATTTCGCGGAACGGGCCGGCGAATGAATTTGAGATTTCCACGCGACAGACTCAACGAGTCCGAGTGCCATCGCTATTAGGGAAAACCTTACAGGGTAAACCTTAGAGCGATCCTCGCTCCGCCGATTCGTTAGGCTTCAGCCGAGACCAACCCGGTCCGAATCGCGAAACGGACCAAGCCTGGGACGTCGTAAATGCGCAATCTCTCCATCAGTTGCAATCGATGCGATTCAACCGTCTTCACACTGATCTCCAAATTGGACGCGATCTCCTTGGTGTTTTTCCCCTCGCCAATCAATTGCAAAATCTCGCGTTGGCGCGAGGTCAGTTGCTCGAGCGGACTAACGACGTCACCCATTCGCTCCAAATAATTGTCGATCGCGGTCCGGGAAATCGAAGGACTCAGATACGTCTTGCCGTCGCCGACGGATAAGACGGCAAGTTCCAATTCCGCCGTCGCCGCATCCTTCACCATATAACCAGCTGCTCCGCTGCGCAGCGCGCGGATGACGTACTCTTCATTCGTGTGCGCGGAAAGGATCATCACCTTGACTCCCGGGAAATCTTTCGAGATTCGCGACAGCGCGTCCAATCCATTCAGATCAGCCATCGCGATGTCCATCAGGACCAGATTTGGCGATCTTGTTTTCACCATCTCAAGCGCTTCGCGGCCGCTAGCGACCTCACCGATTACTTTCACGTTCGGAATTTTTTCGAGCAACGTCCGAATCCCTGCGCGCACGAGCACATGATCGTCTGCCAGCAATACATGGGTGACGTTCATTTTCAAAAATCGTGGTGCACGCGTTCGGATTAAGACGTTAATGGCAAATTTGCGTCAACCGTTGTTCCTTCGCCTGGAGCCGACGTAATCTTAGTGCGTCCGCCGACCAGGGCAGCCCGTTCTTTCATTCCGAGCAGCCCGAGTCCAATCGTTTGGGATTGCGGAGATGGCATTTCAAAACCTCTACCGTCATCATGAACCTGTAGTCGGAAGCTTCCGTCCTCGCGCCGAAGATCGACATCAATCTGGGTGGCACCCGCGTGACGCACTGCGTTGGTGATCGCTTCCTGCGCGATGCGAAAGCAAGTTGTCTGGATTTCCGGGTCCAGATTCTCCGGAATATTCTTCGCAGAAAAACGCACGGCGACCGAGGCGCGCCGGCCCAGTTCATCGAGCAATGACCGGAGTGCGGGAACTAATCCCAAGTCGTCCAGCATCGCCGGGCGCAGATTAAGTGAGATCTGACGCACCTGGCCAAGCAACCGTTCGAGGATTGCCGCCGTTTCCTGAATTCGCTTCGATTTTGCAGGGTCCGATTCCTCCATCGCCGCCTGCAAATTGATTTTTGCCGCTGTTAGGGCCTGACCGATTTCATCGTGCAATTCACGCGCGAGATGGCGACGTTCCTCTTCCTGGACCTTGACCCTGCGCCGTGAAAGAAGCTTCAGTTGCCGATTAGCTTCCTCCAAATCCTTCTCGGCTCGCTTTCGATCTTCAATGTCGACACTGGATCCAAACCATTTGACGATATTTCCATGCTCATCGCGTAGTGGTGCGCTGCGAACGAGGAACCAGCAATATTTCCCATCAGCTCGCCGCAAGCGCATTTCGTCCTCAAACGGTTCGCCGGCGGCCTTGATCGCGAGCCACTTTTCCATCACCCGTGGAAGTTCTTCGGGATGCATTGGGCGAGTCGGTTCTTCCATTTCATCCTCTAAGGAAAGTCCCGTATATTCCATCCAGCGCTGATTGACGAAATCGACGGCGCCGTCAGGTGTAGTGCTCCAGACCATTGTCGGAATTGTGTCAATGATAAGCCGAATGCGATCCTCGGCCTCTTTCACCGCCTCTACCAACTTTCGCTCGGCGATTTCAGATCCGGGCGCTTCATTATTGCTGGTAGCAAGTTCTCTGGTTCGTTTGTCCACCTTTTGTTCCAACTTGTTGGTGAAACTTGAAGAAATCCGAGATTCCACCTATCAAAACTGTGCGAGCCTGTTGGCGCCGCCATTAGGGAAAACCTTAGGGCCGCCCTATCCGATCCGCTATTCCTCGGGCGAAACTAGCCCGGTGCGAATCGCGAACCGAACGAGGCCGGGCACGTTGTCGATCTTCAATCGGCGCATTAGCTGGAGACGATGCGCCTCAACCGTCTTAATGCTAATCCCGAGGAGCGCCGCAATCTCTTTCGTGTTCTGCCCCTCCGCGGTGCGTTGCAATATTTCGCGCTGTCGAAGCGTGAGCTGCTCCAATTTCGGATCGATATTTCTCGCCTCTTTCCTTGCCGCGGCAACGTTGGATATCTCGACCCGCTTCCAGATTCCGCTCCGAACCGTAACCGCGAACTGGTGTGTGCGCGCCGCGTCGAGAATTTGCTCGGCCCCGCTTCGTGCGAGGGGAAAGGTACAGGCGGCGATCATCCGTTGTTTGGCTAACAGATCCTCGATCTGTTGCTCGAACTTACGAAAGCCGCCCGACCGCAGATAGACTTGCATCCAGGCGGGACTCCCGTTGGCGCGCAGGCCCTCAAAGCCACTCGTCAGGGCATGATTCATTCTCTGCCGAAATCGGCCGACCGCTTTGGAGATGTCTACTTTCCCATTCCTCAGAAACCAATCGCTATGCGCCACAATCTCGATGTTCCCCTTGTCGACAAGCCGATCAACACTCGGAATCGATTTGCGCAAAGCGTTCGTTGCTTCGGTTACATTCAGGAACTCGTAGCTCGCGACAATCCAAAGACAAAATTCGTTATTTCTAAGCCCGGTGTTGAAATACGGAACCAGGACGTCGAGCAGATCCTGCTTCGTCTCGTAAAAGACGCTGAAATGCGTGCCCCAGGGAACTCCACCGACTGCCTTTAATCCTGTGTCCCGCAATGTCTGGCCGCTCTCCATGTTCTTATAGTACAAATGTACAATCGAAATTCGAGCCTGCGGCTCTAAGAAACTACGTTTTAACGACGAATCCGATTTCGCACCTTCGGCGACTCATCGAGTGAAGCACTCGCCTGCCGCGGATCACCCGCGGCACATTCCTAGCTGCTGTAACTCGTGCAGCCTGATCCGATCGTATGACGGCACAATTCATTGATGAGCTTCTTTCCGCGATGATCGCCGGGGAGGGCGTGTCTGACGTCCTCTTTACCGTGGGCAAGCCGCCTTGTGTCGAAAAGCATGGAGTGCTGCAGGAAATTCCAGGAACGATCGGCGCGCTTGACCGGGAACAAATCGATCTCTTGGCCAATCACATAATCAATGGCGACGAACGGCTCAAAAGAGATCTTGTGGAGTGGGGTTCGTGCGATTGCAGCTACGCCCTTGGGAATATCGCCAGGTTTCGTGTGAACATTTTCAAACAGAACGGCCGGACCGCTCTCGTCATGCGAAAATTGCCATCGGAGATTCCGACAATCGAGAAACTGGGGTTGCCGCCGGTCTTTGGCGAAATCATCAAGGAAAAGAATGGAATTGTCTTCGTCACCGGCGCCACCGGCAGCGGCAAAACAACCACCCTGGCCGCGATGCTGAATGAATTGAATCAGACCCAGCACATCCACATCGTTACGCTCGAGGATCCAATTGAATTTTTGCATCCGCATCGGTGCGCCATTTTCCATCAACGCGAACTGGGCAAAGATTTCCCGGATTTCGCGCGTGGCCTGCGCGCAGCGTTACGCCAGGCCCCCAAAGTCATTCTCGTCGGCGAGATTCGCGACCGCGCGACAATGGAGATTGCAATAACGGCATCAGAAACGGGTCACGTCGTATTTGCCACCCTTCACACCATCAATGCCGGCCAATCAGTCAATCGGATTCTCGGAATGTTCGACAAGGACGAAGAACAGCTGTTGCGCCAACGACTTGCCGACACCATTCGTTACATAGTTAGCCAGCGACTCGTCAGCAAAATCGGCGGCGGCCGTTTGCTGCTCACGGAGGTCATGGGCAGCAGTCTGCGCACGCGCGAAACGCTTCTTTATGGCGAGAGCGAAGGCCGCACTTTTCAGGAAATCATCGAAGCGGGCAGCACATTGGGCTGGCACAGCTTCGACCAAATGTTGCTAAAAGCTTACGAGGCCGACCTCATTACCGAAGAAACAGCCCTCACCTTCTGCACCCATAAACATAAAATGCGCCGTGACATCGATCTGCTGAAAAAACTCCGAGGAGGAACGTTTGAAATGCCGTCCGGTCTGCAAATGCAGGACGCTGTAGAAAACGCCAATGTCTTCGATCTCTTGAATAGCAAATGAAAACAGAGCCAGAATCATCTGACCCAGCGGCACCATCCGCGGACGATTTGACACAAGAGTTACGTCCCCAAGTCAACGCCATCGTCAAAATGGCCGAGCTGCTCAAGACGAAGGGCGGAAACGATGAAAACGTTCAGCAAATCCTCACTGCTGCGCGCGGATTGCTCGACGTTGTTAGTCGAGAAGCGGCTAAACCGTACGGCAACAGCGATCCGACCGAATCGGAATCACCCGAGCAATACGACGTGCTATACATTGAGGACGATCCGATCACGTTTGCGTCGGTTAAGCTTCTTCTTGGAACCAAGCGCGCTCTTAAAGTGTTGCGGGCGACAAACGGCCAAACCGGCTTCGCTCTCGCACAAACCCTTGCGCCAAGACTAATTCTGCTCGATCTCGACCTTCCGGACATACACGGGTCTGAAGTAATTCAGCATTTACAAAAAGATCCGGTCACCGCGGGCATTCCAGTCGTTGTCGTCAGCGGAGATGCGACACCAAGCCAGATCGAGCGGTTGCTTGTTCTCGGCGCGCGCAATTATCTAACTAAACCTCTCACGGCTCAACCGTTTCTCGCTGTCGTCGACCAAGTCCTTGAGGCAAAGGCAGTCGCGACGAGCTAGACGACACGGTACTTACGAGCCGAAGACTTCGAGAAACGCGAGTTCAAAGGCGAGTGCTTTTGAATGTTACGCCCAAGATTGTCCCGCAATGTTCAAGCCGCTGAATTCGCCGGCGCAGTGAAGCGTTCCGCACGGGCAGCGGTTTCTTTTCTTTGCTGTGGGCAAACCGCGCCGTGCCATTTTGTTGCGGTCGCGCAGAACATGCGACCACTACTCTGTCAACACATCCACGCCGCGAAGAGTGCCGACCTGATTAGCCTTTGCGACTGTCGCGTACTTGGAAAAGTTCGGCCACCGTCACGTGCAATGCGTCCGCGATTTTCAGGATACTGCCGACGGAGGGGTTGCGTTCTCCGCGCTCCAGATCCGAGACGTAAGTTCGGTGCAGTCCCGACCGGTGTGCGAGTTCTCCCTGTGAGATCCCGAGCCCGGATCGTTCGCGTTTAATTGCCAAACCAAGGCGAGTTCTTAAATCAATCGCCGACTGATTTTTCCGCGCCATTGCCTTTTCTTCTCCAGACTATGAGTGATAACGAATCAACCCACGTAGTTCCCATGCAGCACAGTTCCGCGACCGCACTGCTGCCGGCAATTAGGAGAAACCTTAGTTAGGTGTCAGGCAGTGACTTCTTTTCCGTTAGGCCTCGGCAGAGACCAATCCGGTCCGGATTGCGAATCTCACCAATCCCGGAACGTTGTCGATCTTCAGCCGACGCATTAGCTGCAATCGGTGCACTTCGACAGTCTTAACGCTTACACAAAGCAACTCGGCAATCTCTTTTGTATTCTGCCCTTCCGCGATCAGTTGCAAAACTTCGCGCTGCCGAAAGCTGAGCTGCTCCAGCTGACCGCTAGCGCTGCTAGCCTCGTTTTCGGCTCCAACGAAATCAGTTATCTCGACTCGCTTCCACACTCCCTTGCGCAGAGTGACCGCGAAATGGTGAATTCGAGCAGCGTCGAGAATTTGCTGAGCTCCGGTAAGCATGAGCGGGAAGCTGCAGGCCACGACAACTGGCTGACCCGTCAGCACCGAATGGACCTTTCGCTCGTAATTACAAAAACCGCTTTCGTGCAAACTGATGCGCAACCAGCCCGAGCTCCCATGCAACCGCAAGCCGCTAAACCCCCGCTTCAGCGCGCGATCAAGTTTTCTTTGATACCAAGTAAGTGCCGCCGCAGTATCGACGCGACCATTTTCTCGGAACAACTTCTGACGCGCCACTAGTTCAATGCGACCCTCTTTGACCAGCCGATCGAACCCAGGAAGCTTTTTGCGCAAGGCGGACCTTGCATCATTTAATGTCAGAAATTCGTGACTGCCGACGTAGGAGATGCAGACTTCGTTATTTTCCAGTCCCGCCTTGAAGTATGGGACGAGAATGTCGCGAAAATCTCTCCTCGTTTCGTAAAAAATGCAGAAGTGTGAGCCCCACGGCACGTCTCCCACCGCCGGAAGGCCTGTCTTGCGCAGCTCCTGGGATTGACCGTTGCCGCGACGCGGTCTTTCATGATTCCCAGCCTGAGCGGGCAACTCGGTTCTTTTTACCAGGCCCGGCCCAAGGAGCCGCGATGTCGACGTCGGGCTGGTTGTAGCGCTGCTCAAGGCGTCTTTCAATTTAATCATCGGCAAATATCTGATTCGTTTTCCGGAGCAATTTCGCTCTGGTTGCCTGAGCTTTCAATAAGTCACGATCGAGTAGTAAAGGCGCAGCTCTATAAGACTTTACGAGTTTTTTGAAGCGAAGTTTCAGATTTGAGAAAGACCCTTTCCACTATCCTGATACTGATACGGCTTTTTTTCAACAAGTTCTGGACAATCTTCTCGTCGGAGAAACGACCGGATTCAAATGTGGCCATTCAAAAGAACTAAATTAGCAGCGCCCGAAGAGTTCCCGGCCGTGATCGACGCAATCAGGGACAAGTTACGGATCAGTGGGTTCGGCGCTGAGGCAGATCAGCTCCACTACTTAGTACACGAAGGTGTGTGGACAACATCGAATGAGCTCTATGGCGAACTTTTTGTAGCGTTGAAAAGAATTCGACGAGAACGCCGCGATCTTCCACGTGATATCGCCGCGGAAATTCGTCGCGTGATGAAGAGCATCAACTCCATCTGTCGCTGGCGATGATCGTTGGACTGCAGCATCTTTCCTCCGATACCGGTTTAGACAAATGACTCAACGCGCAGACACATTGGGCTTACGGCCGCCCCCAAAGGAATTCTCCCCGGAGACGTTCTTCGCCGGTGTTGATTGGCATCAGAGATGGGAAGTGTTTCAAGGTGTGTTTACTCCAGGTCGCAATCCCGTCGATCGGTTGTGCGCGTATGCTCGGCTCCCAGCGGATCTGTCTGGAAAGAGGGTATTGGATGTAGGGGCGTGGAACGGTTGCTTCAGTTTTGAGTGTGAACGGCGCGGCGCGACTGAGGTGGTGGCTTACACCTAGAAAATCCCGATGAATCTGGCTTCAACCGGCTGAAGTCGCTTTTGAATTCAAGGGTTTCTTATATTGAGGGATCGGTCTATGCGCTCTCCCCGGAAAAGTTGGGATTCTTTGACGTGATTCTATTCTTCGGAGTGCTCTACCATTTGCGTTATCCATTACTCGCGATTGACCGTCTGCGGACCGTGAGTAGAGGCTCGGTCCTGGTTGAAACTCATGTAGTCGGCAATCGTTCTTTGCTCCGGAAGCCTTTCAATGTCGTCGCTCGATTCCTAAACCTGGCCTCATTCTTCAAAGCGACCCCGATCTGGCGACAGTACCGGGAATATGAATTGCACCCGCAAGACCAGAGCAATTGGTTTGGTCCGAACCCTCAGGCTGTGCTGGAATCCTTTCAATCAGCAGGCTTCGATATCGTCCACTTAAGGTCGTGGGGTGATCGCGCTGCTTTCAAAGCAGAGTTTACAAGCGAGATTCCTAGCCGACTGCGTTCCGGCAGCTATGAAGGCCAATTCGCAGAAAAACACTCAATTCCCGGACACATCTGGTAAGGCTCGGTCTTGTTAGGAAACTCCCCCGCGCGCGTGCTTCGTTCGGAGAAACTTTTGATTGACCGACGGGCTGATCACCGGCTGATCTAAGTCATGTTTAAACGCATTTTGAAATGGTTCTTTTCGATCGTTGCCATGGTCGTAATCGCGCTCGCGATTTTCTTGATCAATCTGATTTGGTTCCGGCCGTGGAGTCTGAATTTATTTTACGAAAAGGTCTTCGCCGAAGTCATTTTCAGTGAACCGGAATTGCTCTCGGCGCTCGGGCTGGTAGAGCAGTTCGGGATCACCAGCCAGAACGGAAAACTGAGCGACGAATCGCCGGCGCATCAGCAAATGGTGATCGACCGTTGGAAAAAAGATCTGACTCAACTCCACCAGTATCCGTTAGATCGACAATCGCCCTCGCAAAAACTTTCCACGCGTGTGCTCGACTGGTTTGTGAAGGACCAGGTCGATGGCGAAAAGTGGCAGTGGCACAATTATCCGGTCAATCAGCTGTTCGGCGTCCAAAACCAGTATCCCTCGTTCATGGCGAACACGCATCGGCTCTTCGATGCAAGAGATTGCGAGTATTACATTATGCGGCTCGACGGATTGCCGAAAAAGTTCGATCAAACGCTCGAGGGCTTGAAGGTCCGCGAGCAAAAACAAATCCTGCCGCCGCGTTTCGTGGTCGAAGAAGTGCTCAAGGAAATGACCGAGTACATCGCCAAGCCGGCCGCGGAAAATATTCTGGCGACATCATTCAAAACTCGCGCCGCCAAGATCGACAAGTTAAACGATCAACAACGCACGGATTTTCAAAAGCGCGTGGAAACGGAAATCACGAGCCAGGTTTATCCGGCTTACCAAAAATTGATCGCCTATTTTCAGGAGCTCCTGCCAAAAACAACCACCGACGATGGCGTTTGGAAATTACCCGATGGCGATGCGTTTTATGCGTATGCGCTTCATTCAAACACGACCACGAATATGCCGCCGAACGAAGTGCACGAGCTTGGGCTTCGCGAAGTGACGCGGATTGAGGCTGAGATGCGCGCACTGCTCGACGCCAACGCTTTCGCCGGCCAGCCGATTGGTGCGGCGATGGACAAACTCGGCAAAGATCCACGCTTTCTTTATCCCAACGACGACAAAGGCCGCGCCGATGCAATCGCCGAATACAAACGATTGATCAACAGCGCGGTCGCGGAGTCCAAGAAAAATCTGTTTCTGACCGCGCCAAAGGCGCAGATCGACATCCGCCCGGTTGAAAAATTCAAAGAAGCGACAGCACCGGGGGCGTATTATCAAGGCGGCGCGATGGATGGCACGCGTCCCGGAATTTTCTTCGCCAACCTGCGCGACATGAATGAGGTGCCGAAGTGGAGCATGCCGACGCTCGCTTACCACGAAGGCGTTCCGGGCCATCACTGGCAGATTTCAATCGCGCAGGAGCTCGAAGGCGTGCCGCAATTTCGCAAAGTGATTCCGTTCACCGCTTACGCCGAAGGCTGGGCGCTTTACTGCGAATGGCTGGCCAAACAGGCAGGCTGGTACGATAAGGATCCGTTCGGCGATCTCGGCCGCTTGCGCGATGAACTTTTCCGCGCGGTACGATTGGTCGTCGATACCGGAATTCATGCGAAACATTGGACTCGCGACCAAGCGATCACTTACATGCGCGATAAAACCGGGATGGGCGAAAAAGAGGTCAAGTCCGAGATCGAGCGATACATCGTCGCGCCCGGGCAGGCCTGCGCTTACAAAGTCGGAATGTTGAAGATCCAGGAACTACGATCGCGCGCGCAACAAGAACTCGGAAACAAGTTTGACCAGCGTGAGTTTCACGACGTGCTGTTGAAAAGCGGCTCGCTTCCGCTGGAGATTCTCGAGGAACAGGTCAACGATTATATTCAGAGGAAAAAGGCGTAATCGCGGATTACCGGATTAAACCTATGCGAAAATTTCTGATTGAATTGCTGGTCGTCAGCGTCGCGTTGTCGATCTTGTGGATCGTTGCCGGCCGGCAGATTTCAGAGTGGGTCGATCGATTTAGAACCGCGGAGCTTGAATCGAAATCCATTGAGTTAATTGCCTATCAAGGCAGCGGTGACGGTGGCACGCTGATAATCGGCGGGCCTCGATTCAGCTTGGCTCCACTCAATCCGCACGTTGGATCGACGAAGGACGATCAACTTGCCCTCGCCAACGCAGGAAACGTTTTCGCGTTCGGTCCGCTGCGTTGGCATGACAGCGAGATACTTGTTGCCGAGGTCCCAAAAACGCATGGCGCGCTCCTGATGAAGCGGCGGAGTTATGTTCCTTGGCTGAGCTTTGATAGCGGTGCGAAGCCGCATCTCAATCGAAGAAGTTATTACGAATTTAGTTCGAAGAAATCCGACGGCGCGAAATTGAAAATGATTTGGTCAGTAACCCCCGCGGACGACGCGACCAGTTTGATTCGAATTGATATCTCCAACGCCTCTCGATAAATCGTTGGCGATGAATTTCGGGCGAATTTGTTTCGCGTGCGCTGTAGCTGCCGCTGTCTCTGGCGGCAGTCTATTAATTTCCGCGACTTCGCAAACTGGTGCGAAGATCGACATCGCGCGTCAGCAAGTGCCGAGCTGGTCGAATATTTGAAGACGCTGTAGCCACGGCGCGGCGCCTGCACTGAGCGCAGTCGAATGTGTCGCCGTGTTTGCAAAAGACGCCTCGACAGAGCGAGGCGGCTACAGCAAAGATCGGCGCATGAAGAAATTCGGAATGATCTTGCTCGGGCTTTATCTAATAATCGATGGCTTGCTCGGATTTGGCGTGAACTTCGGACCGCTTGTCATGTTGCTTTACGTCGTGGCAATCGCGGGCGGAGTTCTTATCCTGCTTGGAGCGCTGAAAAGCTCCGGCTGAGCTCGCGAATTCGCGGAACATCGAGAACGCGCGTTGCAGTCGGTGGATTTTCGACCGCCCAGACGAGCGCGCTCAACATTTGATCGATGGTGACCAATCCAAGCCGCTGTGCAGATTCTTTAGTCGCCGGAATTTTTTCCAGCACCCAATAAATCGGCAGGATTGCGTAAGGCCAGCGATGCCCCGGCCCGAGCACATACCAAGGCCGGACAAAGGTCGCGTTGATGCCGCTTTCACGAATCATCGACTCACCCGCGCTGCGGACCGCGATAAATTCTTTCATCACCGGCGCCGGCTGAGCCACGCTCAGATAGATAAAATGGCGAACCCCGGCGTCCCGCGCGGCGTTGATCGCAACCTTGATCGAGACAAGATCGACATCGTGAAACTGTTTCGCTTTGGCCGGGCTCGGATGCGGCACGCCGATCAGATGAACAAACGTATCCGTCCGCCAAACATGCTCGGTATACGAATCCGTCCGCAGAGCATCGCCGATCACGCACTGCGTACCACTCGGCAATTTCGATTCCGCTCCCTTTCGCACTAACGGTTTCACTTCGTGGCCACGTTTGATTAAAAGCGGGATCAAACGTCGACCCATGTAACCGGTGCCGCCAGTCACGAAAACCGAATGCGCCATGGGAACTTCCTCGATGTTGCGTGCGCCAGCGTTTCTTGGTGAAATCGCGACATGCGACTGGGTATTCTCGCCTGCGTCTGCACGATGTCGATCTTATTGGTCGGTTGCGCGTCGTATTCGGCGTCGCGCGCGGAGAAACGCGCCGATGAAAGTGACGCACGAGCTGCTGCCTCGCGGTGGCTGCAACTTCTCGACGATGGCGATTATGCGGAAGCGTTCGAGTTCGAAGCGCAGGATTTTCGAATGTATCGCACGCAAAGCCAGTTCGTCCGCTTAATGCAGGCGCGGCGCGCGCCGTTCGGAAATGCGCTCTCGCGAAAATTTATCGGCGCGGCGCACGTGGAAAAATTCGTGGGCGCGCCGGAAGGCAATTACGAGAGCGTCCTTTTCAAAACCGCCTTTGAACACAAGAATCCAACCGCTGAGCGCGTTATCCTGATCAAACAGCCGATCGGCTGGCGCGTGATCGATTACCGAATCTATTGAGATTTGCGCATTCCACTTGCTGGTGGAATAACTTCCGCCGAATGAACCGCCTGATAATTATCGCGCTGGCGACCCTGTCGATCTTGTCGATCGCCGGCGCGCAGCAGCGCCGATGGTGGCAGCAACAGCCGCCGGTCCGCGCGGTTCCGCTTCGCGAAGCAACGCCGCCGACTGCGCCGACTCCAAAACCGACACCGAAAGTTTTCGTCGCGTTGCCGAATTACGACGAGGAGACAGCGACCCGCCTCCAGATCTTTTTGGACAACAGCGATTTCGGGCCGGGAAAGATCGACGGAAAAATGGGCGAGTTTTTTCGAAAGGCGCTCATTTCTTTCAAACACGCGCGCGCGTTGCGCGAGACCGGCGTGGTCGATCAATGGATGCTCGATCAAGTCCCGGTGACTTTCACCAGTTACACGATCAAAGGCGACGACCTCGCTTACGTCGGCAACTTGCCAACCGCGCACGAGGAACAGGCCAAGCTAAAGTTTCTTCCCTACACCTCGCTGCTTGAGTTCGTCGCGGAGCGCTTCCACTCGGCCGAAGCTTTCATTCAAAAGCTAAATCCCGGAATGGACTGGGAACATCTCGAACCGGGCGATGAGCTAAAAGTTCCGAACGTGCTCCCGTTCGAGATTGAAAAGATCACCGAGCAAAAAATTGCGCCGAACCCGAAATTCGCGTCGCGTAAAATTTACGTCGACACCACCGAGCGCTTGCTCGAGGTCTTCGACAACAACCAGCTGGTGTGCGTTTTCCCGATCACGCCCGGCTCGACTGCGTTGCCGGCGCCGATCGGGACCTGGAAAATAGTCGGCGCGGCGACCTGGCCGTGGTTCCGATACGACGAAGGGATGCTCAACTACGGCGTTCGCACCGAAAATTATTTTAATCTCCCGCCGGGGCCGAACAATCTCGTAGGCGTCGTTTGGATGGGACTCGACAAGCCGGGAATCGGAATGCACGGCACTAACAATCCAGAAACGATTGGTCGCGCCGCGAGCCACGGCTGCATTCGCCTGGCGAACTGGGACGCCGCGCGCGTCAAAGACCTCGTCAGCGTCGGCAACACCGTCATCATTTTTTAAGTTTTTTCGCGCGGAATCGCGGAGTGCAGCGTCTAGGCTTTAGATCGACATGATGGACGCCAATGAGCGCGAAGTTTACCGGGCCGCCATTCACGGCGATCGCGAGGCATTTGAAATGATCATCCGCACCCAGAGCCGACCCCTTTTCGCGATCGCCTACGGCATTCTGCAGAACCGCGAAGAAGCCGAAGACGCAGTGCAAGACACGCTGGTCAAAGCATGGAAATCGCACTGGCGCGTGCGCGACCCGGAAAAATTCCCGGCCTGGCTTTGCATGATCGCGCGCCATCGCGCTCGCGATGTTTTTCGAAAGCGGCGGCCGGTTTCAATTTCAGAAATCCCTGAAACAGTCGAATCCGAGCCAACCGACACAACCATCATAGATCGACAACTACATTCCGCGCTGGCGTCGCTTCCTGAAATTCACCGCGCCGCGATCTCGCTGCGTTATTTCGAAGAGATTGATTACGCGACGATCGAGAACCGGCTCGGCCTGAGCAACGGCTCGCTTCGCGGAATTCTCGGTCGCGCCCTCGCCACCATGCGGAAACAACTCAAACCGGCTCTCGCCTCCGAACAGCCATGACCATTCACGACGAAATCGACAATTACCTCGCAGCCGACCTGCACAACGAGCTTTCGGAAGATGAGCAGAACGCTTTGCACAGCCATCTCGTCGAGTGCGCCGACTGCCGAAAAATTCACCAGGAAACAAAAATCATGAACAAAGTCCTCGAAGAAAAATTCACCAACGAAAAGCCGGATTCCGCGTTCGAACAACGGTTGCTCGCCGGTTTTCGAAACCGGATTTCTAATCGTCCCGGTACGATTGCAAAGTTCATTGTCGATCTTATGCGCTTGCGAGCGACGCAAATTGCCGCCGTCGCCGCAGTCTTGCTGGCGCTGGTGCAAGTTGGTCGACTGATTACCGGCGAAGGTCCGCGGTCACTCCGGAATCGTGAATACGATGTTCGGGAAGAGTTCGCTCAGCGATCTGCGTCTATATCTCATGGACGCAATGCGAGTGACCCGAAAGCGAAGAAGACCGAGCAAGAAGGCGGCGCTAACTTCGCCGATACGTATCGCAAGGACGACATCACGCGACTCGGGGTGCGCACGCCGACGGACCTAATACTGAAAGTGCCAGCATCAGCCGGCGCTGGCCGATCACAGTACGCAACCAAGAACGCGGCAACAGCACCGGCGCAGGAAAAAGGAGAATCAACGCCGGAGAATGATGACGAGAAAATGGTGGCTGCAGCACCGCCTGAACCGCAAACGGAAGCGTCGCCTGCAGCCGCAGCTGTGTTGGGAAATCGAAAATTGATTCGGAACGCGACTGTTGAACTGGAGATCGTCAGTTTCGATCAAGCGGTGCAAAAGATCACGGCGTTCGCGAGTGAAGAGAAAGGGTACATCGCGACGACAAGCTCAGAGAAGCAGGAGAACGGAAAACTAAAGGGCGAAATCGTCGTCAAAGTCCTTCCCGAAAATTTGGATCGTTTTCTGCAAAAGATTCGTGGGCTTGGCGAACTGAAGAACCAGACGCTCGGGACGGACGACATCACCAAGAGTTATTTCGACACCGAAGCGCGATTGAAAAATGCGCGGATGATGGAGTCGCGCTTGATCGACATGTTGAAGAAGAAAAGCGACGACATCAACGATTTGCTCCAGGTCGAGAAAGAGCTTGGTCGCGTGCGGGAACAGATCGAGCAGATGCAAGGCGAGCTCAAGTTCTGGGATTCGCAGGTCCAGTTCGCGACGGTGACGATTTCACTCGCAGAAAAAGATCTCGAGGCAGCGGCGAAGTATTTGTTAAAGGAACGCGCCCAGCTCGCGCTCTACACGCCCGAAGTCGAGAAAGTTTACAACGATCTGAAAGGGCTCGCGTCGCCGAAGGTTCAAATTACTAACGCGCAACTCGATCGCGACAATACCGGCCGCGTTTCCGCCAAGGTCAGCATGTTGATCGCGCCCGAAGAAAGTGAAGGTGTCATCGCAAAGGCGAAAGCAATGGGACGCGTCGAGAATTTCCAAGTGCAGACGGAGCGAGTCGCGCAAGGCGGCGAAGAAATGTCGGAGAACGCCACGACGAAGCGCGACAAGGTGGAATTGAACATCACGATCTCCCGCGACGAACAGGAGCAAGCCTTTCAGGAAACCAGTCTGCGAATTCGGACGTCGTCGGTGGACGAAAAGGCGAAAAAGCTTCGCGACCTCGCAGAAAAACAAAACGGTCGGGTACGTAATTCCTCTTTCAGCCGCGATCCCGATGGTCGCGAGTACGCGAATGTTTCCTTGCGTGTTCCGATGAAGAACTACAACGCGCTCATGCAATCGCTCGATTCGCTGGGCAAAGTTGAAAACGTCAGCGTGCAGCGGCAGGACCGCAGCGGCGGACAAATCGATGAAGCAAACGCGCCGGCCGATTTGTCGATCCAGGTCTACAGTCAGGGCAACATCGTTTCGTCCGACACCGGGCTGATCGCGACGCTGCGACGCACGATTGCGCAAAGCGCGGGCGCGATCATGTGGAGCTTGCGAATGATCGGCGTGGCGATTGCGTTCCTGGCGCCGTGGATCGCTGCGATCGTTGGGGGAATTTGGATCCTGCGACGAATTCGCAATCGACGGTCATAGACCGCCGCTACAGAACCACCTTGCCGGGTTGTGAAACGAATCGTATTTTATCGATCAGGAGGATGTCGATGAAATCGCAAAGCGGGATCAGCCTGAACAACGCGGCCGTTGCCGCAACGCCGAAGCATCTTTTGCAATTCGCGGTCGACCAACGTTACGACGATTACACATCCGTCGATCACGCGGTCTGGCGATTCATAATGCGGCAGAACGTTTTTTTCCTCCGCGAGTACGCCCACAAAGTCTATTTCCAGGGACTCCTCGACACTGGAATTTCGTTCGATCGGATTCCGCGGATCCAGGAGATGAACGACATTCTGGCAAAGATCGGCTGGGGCGCGGTCGCAGTTGACGGATTTATTCCGCCGTCGGCTTTCATGGAATTTCAAGCTTACAAAGTGTTGGTGATCGCGTGCGACATGCGCCAGATCCACCACATCGAATACACACCGGCGCCCGACATCGTGCACGAAGCCGCCGGCCACGCGCCGATTATTGTCGATCGCGAATACTCGAGATACCTCCAGCGTTTCGGCGAAGTCGGCGCCAGAGCGATGCAATCGAAAAAAGATTTCGAGCTCTATCAAGCGATCCGACACTTGTCGATCTTGAAGGAACAGCCGAACAGCGATCCAAAGGAAGTCGACGAAGCAACGAAGCTGGTGGAAACCCGTCAAAAGAATCTTGGCGAACCGTCGGAGATGGCGCTGCTCTCCCGTTTGCATTGGTGGACAGTCGAATACGGACTCATTGGCACGATGGAGAATCCGAAAATCTACGGCGCCGGCTTGCTCTCATCGATTGGCGAATCGGTCTCCTGTCTCGAGCCGCACGTGAAGAAGATCCCCTACTCTATCGACGCGATGAACCAGCCATTCGACATCACGACGAAGCAACCGCAACTCTTCGTCTGTCGTGATTTCGAGCATTTGAAAAACGTTCTCGAAGAATTTGCCAGCAAGATGGCTTATCAAGTCGGCGGGTTGGAGGGCATCAACAAAGCGATCGAGTGCAACAACGTCGCCACTTGCCAATATTCATCCGGACTCCAAGTCACCGGGGTTTTCGACGAAGTGATTGTCGATCAAAACAATAATGCCAGTCCGCCTCGGACGCCGATTTATTTGCACGCCAAAGGTCCGTGTGGTCTCGCTTTCAAAGAAAACGAGCTCCAAGGCCACGGCCGCGATTATCACAAAGACGGTTTTGGATCGCCGATTGGAAATTGGAAACCAATCGACCTGAAGGAAGGCAAGAAGACAAAATTGCAATTCGAAAGCGGCGTCACCGTGGAAGGAAAGATCGACAAGTTGCTGGAGCGAGACGGCAAACTGCTGCTCATCACGTTTTCAAATTGCACCGCGAAATATGGGGATCGTGTTTTGTTCGATCCGAGCTGGGGCAATTACGACATGGCGGTGGGCGATCGAATCATTTCCGTGTTCAACGGCGC
Source organism: Chthoniobacterales bacterium (assembly GCA_035635435.1). GTDB lineage: Bacteria > Verrucomicrobiota > Verrucomicrobiia > Chthoniobacterales > UBA10450 > AV40. Next base: position 22,549 of record DASQBB010000087.1, read on the forward strand.
CGCCGACAAAGATGCTTACAATCAAGTCGCGCTCGTGCCGAAAGAGCGCACGATCAAAGTGCCGTCAGACGCAAAGCGAAAGAAACTGGAAAGCCTCTACGCCCAAGTGCGGCAGATTCGCGAAACGAAAAAAGGTTACGAGCGTCTCGGTGAAATTTGGGAAACGCAGCAAGCCGAGCATCCGGGTGACTGGCTATTGTCGATGGAGATTTTCGAAATTCTCGACACCACCAACCAGCAACCGGAACTAAAAGCGAAAATCGAGAAGTTCCTGAACGAGAAAAAAGCGCAGACGAAAGATCTGACGACATTGATCGGCTGGGGCTTCCGCCTGGTCGAGTATCACAAGAAACCGGAATATCAGGCCGCGCTCGCCGCATCGCGGAAATAAGGCCGAATCCTACAGCAGAAAAAATTGACAGACTTGGCCCGGCTAGCTAAAAGCTGCGGTGCAAATTCCATCTATGTTCCCCCGATTACTGGTCGCGATCGTTCTCATTGTAGTTTTTGGCTTTTCTCAAGCGCACGCTCAAACCCAGCAGCCACAAAAATATGAGCCTGCCGGATTAAACGCCCCACCGCCTCAGCCGGATCTGTTCGATGTGTCTGTGGGCTTCAACTACATCTATCTGGATAACCAGTTTCCAGAGACGAAGAACCTGTACGGAGTCGAAGCCTCTGCGTTCATAAATATCACGTCCTGGCTGGCGGCTGGCGGCGATTTCATGGCGAATTTTGGCGAGCACTCGGTCCAGCCCCGCTTTTTCTTCGGCAATGTCGATGTTGACAGTCGTCGATATATTTACGTTTTTGGGCCACGATTCACCGTATGGCACAATCCGCAGTTTAGAATTTTCGCTGAAGCATTGGCCGGTGGAGTTCATGCCGAAGCTGAAGTCAGTTTCCAAGCAGGTGCCGTTTCTGTTAGCCGAAGTGCATCTGAAGACGCGCTCGCCGTAGCCGTGGGGGCCGGCTTCGACTGGCGCTTTTCGCGACATTTCTCCTGGCGCGTGATTCAGGCTGACTACTTGCCCACAAATCTCGGCAGCCAGTGGCAGAACAATTTTAGAGCTTCGACCGGGCTCGTTTATTCGTTCGGCCGGAAATAGACCTGGTCAAACCGTCTCGTCTTTGAAGTGACGTTTGCCTTTGAGCGCTTTGGCGTACTCGTCTTTGCTTAAAATATTTTCGTCGAGCTGCATGTCGATGCGACAAAGGTTTTTGAAAAACGTTTCGATTCGCTCCTGGCTCTTCATCACTTCTTCGGTGAGATAATTAGCGTCGATGTTGATGCAGATGGCGCCGACGATCCCGAACTCTTTGCGTTTAATCGGAATGGTCGTGCATTTGAATTTTCGGGCGCCGATGTTGAGCTCGTAGTTCAACTTGTCCTCGTTCTCTCGTCGCTTGAGATCAATGAGCAGGTTCGTTGTGCCATCACGCAGATGCCTTCCGGTCACATTATTTTCCAGAACGACGAGCGAGTGCGCGGGATCGGCCAAATTGTGCAGGAGAATTTCGATGCCGGTATTCGGAAATGATTTTCCGATCAGGCGGACAATCCGCACGTAGTTCTCGAGATACTCGTTCGTATCGTCGACAACTTTTCTTCCGTCGTATTCCTCGAAAAACTGCGCGTAAACTTTCTGTTCGGCGGGTTCGAGCTGAGTGCGCACGTTGTTTTGTTCGCCGATGAAGATGAGTTGCCGAGCTGCAGTGTAATCGTGGTTCTTCAGGAAATAATGCATGCCCAGCCGAAAATCTTTCAGACTGAATTCGCCAAAGTTCTCACGGCTAACGGTGAACGGATAGAAATCGTATTCCTCGAGGTTTCGCCCGAATTTCCGGCGGCGCTCCTTGTATTTTCCCCAAACGAAACCGGCCGCGAGAAAGACGAGTGAGGCGATGATGGAAGCGACGACATTGATGCCAAGCTCGCTTTGCAGGGCTTTAATCATCTGGTCTCGATCATTACAAGATCGACAATCGCCACACCGTCACAGATTTCCAGCCGCATTTGAAAGCGTGATGTCGTCCACAGCCACATTTTCCGGCCGGGACAGAGCAAAGGCGACAGCAGAGGCGACTTGTTCTGGTGAAATCATTTTCTCGCGCGGCCAGTCGCCGGCGACATCATCCCAAATCTCGGTGTTCGTCGCTGCCGGATAAATGTTGATCATTCGGATCCGGCGCTCGCGCAATTCCTCGCGGACCGATTGTGAAAATCCTTCCAGCGCAAATTTGCTCATGCAATAAGCGCTCCAGTTCGCGAAACCGGTCTTGGCGGCGATCGAAAGAATATTTACGACACTCGAGCCCGGCGGCATTTGACCGGCGAATCGCTGCATCAGGAGAAACGGTGCGGTCACGTTGACGCCGAGCGTTTGCTTCCATTCGTCGGGCGTGATTTCACGAAACGGCTTCACCACCGCGATGCCCGCATTGTTGACCAGAACATTGAGCGGATCGCCGCCGACTTCCGAGATCAAATTGGACACGCCTTTTTCGGTGGCAAGATCGTGGATCAATTTCACGACCCCGGCGCAGCGGGATTGAACTGCCTTGCACGTGTCCGCGAGCGCCACCGTGTCGCGCCCGTGCAAAAGCAAGGTGACATCGGGCTGGGCAAGTTGTTCAGCAATCGCTCGTCCAATACCGCGGCTCGCGCCGGTAATGAGGATTCGTTTCATCAAGTCCGCCGAAGAGTGAAGCGATTATTCTTCGTTTCCCACAATCGCAATCGCACCAGTTGCTCGTTGACGCGGCTATCGATCTTAGACCAGAGCGCGCGGACAATGTTTTCACCGGTGGAGGAAATATTCCCGAAATCCTCGGTCTCGAGATCAAGATGTCGATCTTGCCAGGGCGCGATCGATTCGCTCAGTGCTTTTTGGAAAGCAACGAAGTCGTAAAGCGTGCCGCTGCGTTCGTCGTACTTCCCGCCGATGGTTGCTTCGGCAAGATAGAGATGGCCATGACCGTGCGGGTTGTCGCATTTGCCAAAGAGCGCGGCGTTTTTCTCGTCAGAAAATGATGGGACGTGCAATCGATGTGCGGCGCTAAAACGCATCTGCATTCCGAGAAACATGTTTCCCCCAGTCCAGGCTTCAGCAAAAAAATCTGCCCGTTCGTGCAGACGCACTCGGTGAATCGAAAGTGACGTCGCCACCCGTTCTCGAATGTAAATCGCCAGACTTTCGGTAGTAATCGGCCGGTCCTTTAATCCCGGAACTTCTTCATTGAGATGACGATGATCCAGCTCCTGGCGCAGCGAATCGACGCACGCACCGAGATCATGCTGCTGAACCAGCGGACGATCGGCCCTTTCTTTTCGAAAAGTGAGACGCGTCCGATAATTGTGTCCGTGGATGCCGGCGGCCGCACCGAAAAGGCGTGCATTCTCTGCCGGCGTCAGACGAGGCGACATCGTTTGCCGCGCCGCCGAAAATTCAAACCAGTAATTCGCATCGCATGCGCCATCGAAATAAAACGTCGCGCTCCGATCGGGTGTTTCGATGAGATGACACGCAACCAATTTCGCATCGACATCAGCAAAGAGCGGCGCGACGTCGGTGAAGAGTTGATGCGCGATATTTTCTGCAGTCGGGGGAGTTTCCTGAAACGCTGGATTATCTTCATTCAGGAATTTGTGGTCGAACCGTTCATCGACAATCTGTCCCGCGCGCCGTTTAATCTCACTGATGTTGATGAGCATTCCGGTGACCGGATCGACGCGCCCGCTGAAAATAAAATAAGCGATGTAATTGCGACCGGTTCCGTAACGGGCACTGGTTTCCGGACCAAACGCCGCCAGGTTTTCACTGTCGGTCCACCGCGAAACAAACAACCGGCGCGAGGCCGAAAACTCAAGCCGTTTGCTGACCGTCAGGAGCATGACGGCGCTATTCTTTTAAGAGCGAGAGGAATTCAGAGCGCGTGCGTGCATCTTCCTTGAACGCGCCGAGGAGACAGGAAGTCTTCATGACCGAGTTCTGTTTTTCGACTCCGCGCATCATCATGCAAAGATGTTTTGCTTCCACCACCACGGCGACACCGTTTGGCTCAAGACAGTTCATCAACGACTGCGCAATCTCAGTAGTGAGATTTTCCTGAATCTGTAAACGACGGGCGAAGACATCGACAATGCGCGCGACTTTCGACAGTCCGATCACTTTGCCGTTTGGAATGTAAGCCACGTGCGCGCGGCCAATGAACGGAAGCAGGTGATGCTCGCACATGGAATAAAGCTCGATGTCTTTGACCAGGATGATCTCGCTCGCTTCCGAATCAAAGATGGCACCGTTGACGATCTCTTCCACGCTTTGGCGATAACCTTGCGTCAGAAATTCCATTGCCCGCGCCGCGCGGGCCGGCGTTTTTGCTAACCCTTGGCGCGTCGAATCTTCCCCGATCGCATCGAGCAGATCGCGATAGATCTTGGTTAACTTGCCGAGTTGTCCCGGCGGCAGCGGCTCGGCATAACGGGCCAACCGATCTTCGGTTTCGATTTCAGGATCAAACGTTCGCAAGATCGACAATCCCCCTAATCCAACCAGCTCTGCGGATATTTCTCGTCGTCGAGCGCGACTGCCTGCTCGGTCAGCTCGAGGGTGTGCTGGGTGTCGAACATGACCGCCAGCTCTTCCGTGCGCGTCGCGTTCTTGCTCGCCATGATCGTTCCCGGGTGCGGCCCGTGCGGAATCCCGCGCGGATGCAGCGTGATCGACGCCGGCTCGATGCCTTTTCGCGAGCCGAAATTTCCGCGCACGTAAAACAAAACTTCGTCCGCTTCCACATTGTCGTGGACCCACGGAATTTTCACGGCTTCGGGATGGGTATCGAGAAAACGCGGCGCGAACGTGCAGACTACGTAGCCGCGAATCTCAAATGTTTGATGGATCGGCGGCGGCTGATGCACCGTTCCGGTAATCGGCTCGAAATCCTGGGCGTTGAACGTAAACGGATAAACGTGGCCGTCCCAACCGACGACATCGAACGGATGATGCGCCATCGTTACGCAGGTCCAGCGCGGGCCGTCCTTTACCAAAATTTCCGTGTCCTCTTCCTTGTCGATGGTGTTGAGCTCGGTCGGCGCATGAAAATCGCGCTCCGAATAAGGGGCGCCCATTTTGATTTGGCCCTCCTGATTCAAATAACGTTTCGGAATACGCACCGGACCGGTTGATTCGAGGATGAGATAATCTTCTTCCTCCACTTTATCCGGCACGAGCTGATAAGTGATGCCGCGCGGAACGACAATGTAATCTTCGGCGCGATAACGTTGTTTTCCGAATACGGTCTCGAGCGTGCCGCCGCCTTTGAAGACAAAGATAATTTCGTCGGCGCCGCCGTTCTTATAATACTCGAACTTGCCGTACGGTTTCTCCGGCCGCGATCGCCACGCGGTCATGTCCTGATTAAACAGAATTGGAACCCGTCCGGTGTAAATATCGCCGCGGCGCGGAATCTTCGCCGTTTTCAAATGATGATGCCGCAGCGGGCTGTCGGTGACTTTCTTCAGCTCCTCACATTTCAAGAGCTTAACGCTGCGAACGCGTGTCGGCGGCCGAAGGTGATACATGATCGAGTAGGCCTCGTTGAAACCTTCGGTCGTAATGACGTGTTCGTAAGCGATGCCTTCGTTCTTATAAGTAGGCGCCGCGCCGTTGCGGTGGAACCAGATATGATGCTTCCGCGGCATCTCGCCTAATTTATGGTAAAACGGCATTGTCGATCCTTCTTCCTTTTAGAGATTTCCCCGACGCTCTTGCTCTTTCTCCAATGCTTCAAACAGCGCCTTGAAATTTCCTTTGCCAAAACTCTTCGCGCCTTTGCGCTGGATGATTTCGAAAAACAACGTCGGCCGATCTTCGACCGGCTTGGAAAATATTTGCAGCAAATAACCCTCGTCGTCGCGATCGACCAAAATCCCGAGCCGCTTTAATGGCTCCAAGTCTTCATCGATATGACCGACTCGATCGGGCAGTGTGTCGTAATAAGTGGACGGAATGTTCAGAAAATCGAGCCCGCGCTTTTGCAGCTCGGTCACCGTTTTCACAATGTCGCCGGTCGCGATCGCGATGTGCTGGACGCCTTCGCCGTTGTAAAACTCGAGATACTCCTCCACCTGCGATTTCTTTTTTCCTTCGGCCGGCTCGTTGATCGGGAACTTCACGAAGCCGTTACCATTGCTCATCACTTTGCTCATCAGCGCCGAGTATTCGGTCGAAATGTCTTTGTCGTCGAAGCTGAGAATGTTCCGGAACCCCATCACGTCCTCGTAAAATTTCACCCACGGGTTCATCTGGTTCCAACCGACGTTGCCGACGCAATGATCGCAATAGAGCAAACCGGTCTCTTTCGTTTCAAATGACGATTCCCACTTTTCGAATCCCGGAATGAACGGCCCGGTGTAATCGTCGCGCTCAACGAAAACGTGTACGACCTCGCCATAAGTATGGATCCCGCTCATCACCACTTTGCCGTGTTTGTCCTTCAACGTTTTCGGTTCGAGATAACTTTTGCCGCCGCGCTTAGTCGTTTCTTTCCAGGCCGAGGTCGCATCTTTCACTTTCAGCGCGATCACTTTGACGCCGTCACCATGCTTCTGAATATGATCGGCGATAGGATTACCGTCGCGAACGGGAGTGGTCAGAACGAACGTGAGTTTGTCCTGACGAATGGCGTAACTCGCACGATCTTTGACGCCCGTCTCCGGTCCGCTGTAAGCCAGACTTTGGAACCCGAACACGCTCTTGTAGAAATGCGCCGCCTGTTTGGCGTTGCCGACATAAAATTCGATGTGATCCGTGCCCTCCAACGGCAAAAAATCTTGCTCGGCTGCCGGAGCACGTTTCTTTTTTGGAGCAGCAATTGTTGTTGCCATAAATTACCTCCGCGTTTTCTCGCGCTGAGCGCGTTCTCTAAATATAAGATCGACAATCCCCCGTCGCAAGGCTGGTAAGGCAGGTGGATCGGCCGCTCCGTCGGGCGATGTTACAGGTCAGCGGCTATGCCGCGATCATTCAACAACGCGCAAGGTACGGCGCGTTCCACCTTATTTCGAGTTTTTCGGCGCGAGCGAGGCGACGATTTTTTCGAAGCGCGGATCGCCCCGCAGCGGGTCCCAGACCGGCATGAGTTTCAATTGGCCATAGCTGAGGCTGCTCGGGCCGCGGATGGCTATGGCAAGCTGTTCGCAGGCGAAATCTTTGTCACCAATCCACGCAGCGATCATCGCCAAATATTTGACCAGGTCGGCGCCATGGGGCGCATCTTTTTCCACGGGAAGAAGCTCGACCGCGCGCCGGCCTTCGCGAAGCGCTTCCTCTTTCCGGCCAAGACCAGCGTCGATCAGACCAAGGACGCAGAGCGCGGTACTATAATTTGGCTGGGCTTGGATGATTTTTTCCTGTTCCGTGCGGGCAGCAGTGAAAGCAGATCGCGCTTTGGCATCGTCTTTGGTCATCCGAGCAATAACGCCTTCTACGAATGGACGATTAAAAAACACATTCTCGCTAGCTAGGCCGATTGGATTTTCGCCGGATGCGATCAAGGCATTGTTCGCAGCAGCGGCGTCCCGTTCGGCCAGTGCGCAAATAATCCAAAGATCGGCGATGCTCTGTACCGCAGCAGGATTCGTGGCCCGAATTGAATCGATCATTTGATGCAAGGGTCGGGTGTCGCCCTTCCATTCCAAGTCCACCATCGCGCGCTCTGCCTTGGCATTGACGTCGTCCGGTGTAATGGCCAACAAGCGATCCCACGCCGATTTTGCGTCAGCATAACGACCCAAACGGCGATAATTAAACGCGGCAATCTGCTGTAGCGCTACAACGTTGCGCGGATCGAGCTCAAGGGCGCGCTCGAGGGTTCGCGTAGACTCTTCGTAGCGTCCCGGCTGCCGCCGCTGAATGTAACCCATCAGCTCGAATACGCGCGAATCATTGGGCAGAGCCTGGCGCGCAAGTTCCAGTTCAGTCAAGGCGCCGTTATAATCAAGATATCCCTGATAAATATTTCGCGCACGTGCGAGGTGCGTTTCCCCAGCATTTGGACGCAGACGAGACGCGGCTTCAATCGCCGCTTCCGCTAGAGCCAGCCGCGCGGACGTATGGTCGTAGCCAGCGTTATAAAGCCCATCATGCGCTTCCGCTAAGCGGCAATAGGCTTGGAAAAACGATGGGTCACGTGCGACAGCCTGGTTCAGCAGATCGATGGCCTGCAGGAAATCCGCTTTCCCCGCACCGCTCTCGCCCGACGTCAGAAGAAGATTTTCGGCGCGGGTGTAGAGATCGAAGGCGGTAATGTCGTTCGTCGGCGGACGTTCGATTGCGCTCTTTTCATCTGGCGAAAGGTTCGCCTGTAACTGGTCGGCGATCGCCTTTGCTATCTCGCTCTGAATGGCGAACACGTCGGCGAGTTCGCGATCGTAAGTCTGCGCCCATAGGTGGCGATCGGTCCGCGCATCGACCAACTGCGCATTGACGCGCACGCGATTGCCCGCGCGCTGAACGCTTCCTTCCAGCACATGCGCCACCCCGAGTTGCTGGCCGATCTCGCGCAGATTGCGCGCGATCCCGCTTTTGTAATGCATCACCGAGGTCCGGCTGATCACTTTCAAGTCCGCGATTCTTGCCAGATTGGTCAGAATTTCGTCCTGCACGCCATCGGCGAAAAACGCGTTTGCTTTGTCTTCACTCCGGTTTTCAAATGGAAGAACGGCAATACTTTTTTCCGAAATTAATTCCCCGGTTGATGGGCGAAACGGGCGCCGCTCGTAAATCAGCATCGCGATGATAAGCGACAGCACACCGATGATGATAAAATCGAGAATTCGTCCCGTGAAACGCCCTACTTTTCTTGCGCTCGCTGGATCGAGATTCTCTGCTCGAACAATGCCTTCAGGCGTCAGCTCATAGAGCCAAGACAGACACATCGCGATCGGAAAACCAACCGCGAGCGCAATGACGACAAAACGAATCGCCGAGTTTGGAATTTCGAAGAACGGAAAAACTTGTGTCGTGAGCTGAGTAAGGAACCACGCGACGACTCCATAAGCGACGGCCGCGCGGTAAACGTTCCGCCTCTTTAATTCGCCGAAAAACTTCTTCGGATCCATTGCCGTGTTTACTTACCCCCGTCTTTCCATGTGATCGAGGTCAATCGCCCCTCGCAAGGCACGACGCTATTTCCCGGCGGCGAGTTTCTGGAAGCGCGGATCATTCCGGAGCGGATCGAACATTGGATCGAGCCGGAGGAGCGCGGGAGTAAGCGGCACGCTTTCAGCGAGTGCGCCAGTGCCGGGAATCGAGAGTAGTTTCTGTAAAGCGGCAATGGCGCGGTCGGGCTCTCCTATTTGCGCCGCCACCCGGGCGAGGATCTCGATCATCTGCGCACCATACAAGGTATAT
>DASQBB010000088.1:0-69903 GCA_035635435.1 Chthoniobacterales bacterium
GAGCTGGAAAAACTCACTGGGAGAAATTTGGCAGATTGGTACGAAGCGAAATCGTTGTAGAGGCGCTTGTCTCAAGCGCCTGTTTAATTTAGATCGGTGCTTGAGAACAAGCACCGCTACAACTCTGAGAAGATGAACTTACCGATTCCAATTCTGAGCGTGCTGATCGGCGCGGTGATTTTGTTTTTCGGGCGAAAACTTTTCTGGCTTTGCGTGGCCGCGGTTGGATTTGCCGCGGGCGTGGAAGTCGCGCCGCATCTTATGCACGATCCGTCAGCGGTTCTGTCGCTGAGCGTTGCGATCGTTTTCGGATTCATCGGCGCGTTGCTGGCCATGTTCCTGCAAAAAGTCGCGATCGCGGTCGCCGGATTTTTGGCCGGCGGAAAACTGGCGCTCGCGCTCGTGGCCGCGTTTTTCGTCGAAGGCGCGCGCTATCCCGGTGTTGCATTCTTTGTCGGCGGAATCATTGGCGTGATCCTGCTCCTTTCGTTATTCGATTGGGCGTTGATTGTCATGTCGGCGGTGGTCGGCGCATACTTGATCTGCCACACGATTGTTTTGCCACAGACCGGCACGACGATTCTGTTTGTCGCACTGGCCGCGATTGGAATCGTTGTCCAAGCGACAACGTTCCGGGGAAGAGCGACGGCCTAATCCACTGGGACTCGGCAGTCATGGACCGCCGCTACAGTAATTGTTGCTGACAAAGCGAAGATCGGCATGTGAAAATGTGGCCATGAACTCACAAAGAACTGGGTTGCGGATAGCCAGCGTCATTTTCGGCCTGATATGTCTTGTCCATATCTACCGACTAGCGTTCTCACATTTCACGGTGCAAATCGGCTCGCATCAGCTTCCAATTTGGGGAAGCGTGGTTGCGGTCGTTGTCACGGGCGGATTAAGCCTTTGGATGTGCCGACTCTCTTCCGCCGCCAGATAAGAAAACTAACAGCGCTGCGGTCAGCGATTTGTTCATGGTGAAAAGTCTCAGAAGATGAGGCAGTCCACGCTCGCTCTCATTTGCGGACTCATCCTTTTTGTTGTCCTGGCCTATTCATGGTGTGGACGAAATCCGGCACCACAAGGCACCACCCCGCCGGCGACACCGACTGCGACTCCGGCACCGCCCGCAACAACAGCAACTCCGAATGTCATCGCGAATCCGTCCATTTCTGTAGCACCGGCCACCGCAACTCCACCAACCCAAACGCCGCCGCCAGAATTTCAGAAAGTCGCGCAGACGGCGGCGCCAGCGATCATTGAACTCACCGTTTTCGACGCCAAAGGCCAACTCCTGCGGACCGGCAACGGCTTTTTTGTTTCCCGCGACGGTCTGCTGGTCACGGGTTGGTCGATGGTCGCGGACGCGGCGTATGGCGTCGCCAAATCTCCCGATGGAAAAATTCGCAACGTCACCGGCGTGGTTGCATCCGCTCAGGACATTGATCTCGCCGTTCTTCGAGCCGAAACCAAAACCGGGGTGCCGTTTCTTCCGCTCGCTAAAAACTCCGAATCGATTGCCGTGAACGCCTGGGCCGTGGTCATCGGCAGTTCGCTTCAACACAAAGAGCAACCCGTCGCCGCCGGCACCATCACTGCCCTCGGATCCGATCCGAAAAAAGATGCGTTCCAAATTAGTGGATCGATCCCGAATGACGCGACCGGAGCGCCAGCTGTCGATGCCGAGGGCGAAGTTGTTGGAATCGCCACCAAGAACGGCTTGCGACCGACCGGTCTGCTCGACCCGTTGCTAGCGCAATCAAAAACAGCGGGCGCCGGTCGCTGGGCCGCGGCTCCAGTTGAATCGCCGACCGCCGCGACGCCATCGCCGACGCCGAAGTTCGCTCGCAATCCGCGCGTCCTATATAATCCGGCGCCAAGATATCCTTATGAAGCGCGGACGCTTCGTTCCGGGCCGACGACAGGCTCGGGAAAGTTTCGCGTCACGTTCGATACGAACGGCCTGGTAAAAAGCGTGCAGACAGTCGAATCGACTGGCCAGACAATGCTCGACCAAGCAGCCGCCAAAGCGCTGCAGCAATGGAAAGCGGAACCCGGCGCTCGCGAATGGACGGTGCTCGTACCAATCACGTTTCAGCCTTAGACTGAAACGTAAATTTCCAAATCCCAAAACCCGAGCTCCAAAGAATTTTCAAATCTCAAACTTCAAAAGCGCTTGGGATTTGGGATTTCCGACGCGACGCGGCGGTCAGTGTCGGAAGTGGCGAACCCCGGTAAAGATCATCGCCATTTTGCGTTCGTCGGCGGCGGCGATCACTTCCTTGTCGCGCACGGAACCGCCCGGCTGAATCGCGCAGGTCGCGCCGGCGTCGGCGGCGGCGATTAAACCATCCGGAAATGGAAAGAACGCGTCGCTCGCGACCGCGCTGCCTTTAAGCGAGAGCCCGGCTTCTTCCGCTTTCCAAATCGCGATCCGCGAAGAATCGACGCGCGACATTTGCCCGGCGCCGATGCCGAGTGTGCGATCGGCCGCGGCATAAACAATCGCGTTCGACTTCACGTGTTTGACCACGCGCCAGCCAAAAAGCATCGCGGCCAATTCGCTTTTCGTCGGCCGGCGTTTGGTCACGACCTGGTCGGGCGTTTCGATCATACTGTCGGAATCCTGAACGAGAAGTCCGCCGCAAACCGAGCGAAGATCGACCGCCGGCCGCGCTTCGAGCGCGGAAGTCATAAGACGAATGAGGCGCAGATTTTTTTTCTTTTGCAAAAGGGCGCGCGCTTTTGTGTCGAAATCCGGCGCGATGATCACTTCCGAAAAAATCTCGCTGATGGTTTTGGCGAACGGTTCATCAATCGAGCGATTGCAAACAATAATGCCTCCGAACGGCGCCTGTTTGTCGGTCGCGAAAGCTTTCCCCCACGCCTTGCCAAGATCGACATCGGAGCCGACGCCGCACGGGTTGGTGTGTTTTAAAATCGCGACCGTGGGTTGGGAGAATTCCGCGATCAGGTTCGTGGCCGCGCTGATGTCGAGAATGTTGTTAAAAGAAAGCTCTTTGCCGTGGAGTTTTTCGAAATAACGATCGAAATCGCCGTAGAGCGCGGCGTTCTGGTGCGGATTTTCGCCGTAACGCAATTTGGTGACGAGCGGCAACGAAAGGGAGAACGAAGCTTCGGTGATTTGCGCGCGGTTCAGATAATTACCGATCGTCCGGTCGTAGTCGGAAGTCTTGATGAAAGCTTTGATCGCGAGATGTTCGCGCAATTTCAGCGTTGTCTCGCCATTGTTCTCGCGCATGTTTTCCAAAACGCTGTCGTAATCGGCCGGATCGATCACGACCGTGACCGATTCGTAATTTTTGGCCGCGCTCCGAATCATCGACGGGCCGCCGATGTCGATGTTCTCGATCGCCTCGGCGAGAATGACGTCGGGCTTTTGGATTGTTTTCTCGAATGGATAGAGATTTACGACTACGAGATCGATTGGCTCGAAGCCACATTCCCGTGCTTCGGCCTCGTGTTTGGGATTGCCGCGTTTGTAAAGCAGACCGCCGTGCACGCGCGGATGCAAAGTTTTGACCCGGCCCTCGAGGACTTCGGGAAACGCAGTGAAACTGGAAATATCGCGGACCGGAATTTTTTCCTTTCGCAATAAATCCGCCGTGCCCCCGGTCGAAATGATGTCCACGCCCTGCCGCTCGAGCGTGCGCGCAAACTTGGCGATGCCGGTTTTGTCGGAAACGGAAATGAGAGCGCGAGAAATTTTCATTCGAGAGACAAGATCGACAATCGCTGAGCGTCAGTTGCGTTCAGCGATCCAAGATCACGTTTCTGGCCGCTGGATACAACACCGGACAACAGCCGATCGTTTCGCAAAATGCTTTGCTGAAATGACTGAGACTGGAGTAACCGACTTCGGTTGCGGCTTCGGTCACGTTGTAGCGACCGGTGCGCAACAATTCGGCCGCGCGCTCCATTCGAAGTTTCCGCAAATACTGCGGAATAGTCAGACCGACCTCGCGCGAAAACATTCGGCTCAAATAAAACGGACTGCAGCCGACTTCCTGCCCGAGCGCTTCGAGCGTGAACGGATTCGTTAAATTCCGGGACAGCAATTCCTTCGCGCGTTCGACCCTCTCGCGCGCCACCCGTTTTTGTCGCATACAGAAAAATTCGGGGTCCTTCGGCTCGAAAAGGAAATGCGCCATCAGTTCGAGCGCTTTGCTTTGATACCAAAGAATCTGCGCCGCTTTCGAAACCGGCGGTTCGGCCAGACTGGCGACGACGGCCCGCTGTTGGATCGACATCGGACGTGTCGGCGCGACCACGGTCTCGTCTTTCTCGCCGAAGATCACGCGGCGGATCTGCGGCTCGAGATCGGCTTCGTTCTCCACGAACTGCTTTTGTAAATGCGCGCGAGAAAATTCCAGGGTTGCAAATTGGTGATGATCGTTCGCGCGACGCGATGCTGGGAGCGGTTCATCCCCGATTGCGTAGTAACCCGAATTTCCGGGCGCGTAATCTGTTTTCCCACCGCGACCGACTTCGCCGTGGCCTTCGAGATTCAAACAAAACTCAAGGCTTCGCGGATGAAAGGTCCGGCCCCAATTGAACGAACGCGCCATCCGAAAATCGTGCCACTCGACCGCCACGCCCATTGAATCGACATCGCCGTAAAGCGGACGCCAGCCGTCTTTCACTTCGCGCCAGGCGTCGTGTTCGGCAGCGCATTGATGATTCATCGCGCCAAATTACGAATGTTGCCGCGCTGAATGCAAGGAAGGTTTCTTTTCCTCAAGGGCGGCGCGGTCCCATTTGCCCAGCTGCGACGCAGCGTCGTAAGCGCTTTGGGCGAACTCGAGCAGAATCTCATCCGGCGATTTTGCGGTGCGAACCGCGTCGTAAGGCAATACGAACTCGTGGAGCTGCGCGTTATACGACGCCGCATCGGGTTTTATTTTCGCCTCCGAAAACCCAGCCGGCTCCGGATAAGCGTAAGAATAAAAGATCGCTGTCGGCATCCCATCAGCGCCAGGCCAAAAACCGAGGCTGCTCACTTCCTGCGAATACGCTTCGCGCGTGATTTCGTCGGGTAAATGCGGAATGCCTCCGGGATGCTTCGGCGCAGCCCGGCCCGAAAAACGCGTGACGGCGAGATCGGGCGCGCCCCAGAAAAGATGGACCGGACTGCATTTCCCGCAAAAACGCGCGCGAAAAATCTTGAAGACGCGGTCAGCCTGAACCAGAACGCGCCAGAATCGATTCGCATATCCCGGATCGTAAGAACGATGCTGCTCGTCGCGATCGAATGGAATCGGATTCGGGATTTCATTTGGCAAGATGTCGATCTTGACCGGCAAGCCCAACTCGTCCAGCGCAGTCATGACCGCTTTGTAAAAGTCCGCTACGCTGCGCGGTTTGAGCTCGAGTGAGCGCTGGCCGCCGTCGCTTTTCAGGACCCGCAGTTGGTGATCAACGAAATCGAAACGAATCTCGAAAGTCTCAGTTCCGTGCGGAATCGGCGAAGTCGTTAGGCCGCGCGCAGTGACGTAAAGGGTGACGTGCCAGGAATGATTCGTCCATGGCGTTTGCACGAGCCGGATCTTGCCCACAATCTGCAACCACATGTGCAGGGTCGCGCAGGTGTCTTTCCAATCGGCGTAGTTCAGCTCCGGCCAGACTTCAGATGACGCACCCGATTTTCCCATGATGTCGATCTTGGCTAGCGCTTGATGAAATCGCTGAACGAACGCTTCACGCGGTCGAACATTCCGCCCGCTTCATCCTGCGCGCGGTCAAAATATCCACGCATCCGTTGTCGCACGCCGTAAAGCGGTCCGTGATCATTGTCCTCATCTTCGTCGCTCGCTTGTTCCGCGCCTTCTTCGCGACGGGGACGTTCGCGATAAACGCGTTGCTCGGTCGCGACATCCTGCATGGTCGCGCCGGCAAACATTCCTTCAGTGCGCGTGACGTTTCCGTGGTTCGCACCGATGTGAATTGTGCCAACGGGCGGACCGTTGACCGCGTGGAGCGTCACAATCCAGACCGGATCGCCATGTTGATCGGTGCGCAATGTGTAGCTCGCGTTGTCGAAACGCGTCCCCGATTTTTCGGCGATGTGACTGGCCACTTGAAACGCGCCGCTCGAATCAAGATTCAATCGCGATGTGTTGATGGTTGCGCCTTCGCTTGAACCAACCACTGAACTCGGCCGTTCGGAAGCGACGCGGCCATTTCGAACTTGGATTTCGCGAATGCCGCCGTGCGCGCGATCATCCAATAAAATTCTCCACGTCTCGGGTTGCGGATCGCCCTTTGTGCCGGTCACGGAGATGACATGATTAACCGCGTCGCGGTTGATGTGAACGCCCACGACCCGAAGCGCGTCGTACGCGGTGATGCGTTCCTGGGCCAGGGCCGGCGTCGCCAAAAGCACGAGCGCGGCAAATGTTTTCCACATGCGCGAGACTGAACAACTGGTTTCGCCCGGTGTCCATCCCTTTCCAACTTTGCAACTGCTTGCCACGCCGTAGCCGTGGCGAAGGCGGGTCCAATTTGGTTTCATGCTTGATTGAACGCCGAAGCGTGCTTTGCGTTTCTATTGGCAATGAAGAAAGGAAAGCTCGAATTTACCAGCCACACCGCGAATCTCGCGTTGATGCGGAATTTTGTGCGAAGATTTCTCGCGCACCATCCTTTCACCGAAAAAGAACGCACGCTCATGGTGCTCGGGGTCGATGAAGCTTGCACCAATGTGATTCGTTACGCTTACGATTTGCGCGACAATCAACCGATCGCGCTCTCGGTCGAAGCGTTGAGCACGTGTGTGCGAATGCGATTGCGCGATTACGGCCAGCAAACTCCGGCCGAACAGATGCGCGGTCGCGCGCACAACCACGTGCGACCAGGCGGTCTCGGTTTGCATTTAATTCGGAATGCATTTGATAAAGTGGATTACATTTTAAAGCCGCGCGGGACGGAACTCGTGCTCACCAAGAATCTGGATTAAGGGTTAACTGATGAACGCCGCCAAAATGAAACCGCCGGAACCAGACGCCGCATTCGAAATCTCGCTCCGCCCGCCGATGTTCAGCGAGTTCACCGGCCAGGTGAAAGTCCGCGAGCGTATCGAATTGATGGTCGAAGCCGCGAAGAAACGCCGTGATGTGCTCGAGCACGTTTTGTTAAGCGGGCCATCCGGTCTCGGGAAGACCACGCTCGCCTACATCATCGCGAACGCGATGGGCGTGAACGTCAAAAACACCAGCGGGCCGGTTATCGAAAAAGCGGGCGAGCTGGCGGGGCTGCTGACCAGTTTGGAAAAAGGCGACGTCCTTTTTATCGACGAGATCCATCGGCTCCAACCGACGATCGAAGAGTATTTGTATCCGGCGATGGAAGATTACCGGCTCGACATCATCATCGATCAAGGCCCGCAAGCACGGAGTCTGCGATTGCAACTGCCGAAGTTCACGCTCGTCGGCGCAACCACCCGCGCCGGAATGGTCAGCGCGCCGTTGCGTTCGCGGTTCGGAATGACGGCGCGACTCGATTACTACGCCGCCGACGACATGCAGAAGATCATTCTGCGCAGCGCGCGTTTGTTAGGCGTTGAAATCGATCCTGCGGGAGCGGCGGAAATCGCCGCCCGCGCACGAGGGACGCCGCGCACCGCCAACAATTTGCTCCGGTGGGTGCGGGATTACGTTCAAGTGAAAGCGGAGGGAAAAATTACCGGCGAGCTAGCAGATAAAGCGCTCGCGATGCTGGAGATCGATCGCGACGGGTTCGATCAATGGGACAAGCGCATCATCGAAACATTGATCCACAAGTTCAACGGCGGACCGGTTGGATTGAATTCGCTCGCGGTTGCGATTGGCGAAGAAGCCGGCACGCTCGAAGAAGTGAACGAGCCGTATTTAATTATGGAGGGCTACATCAAGCGCACACCGCAAGGCCGCGTCGCCACCGCCAACGCATACAAGAAACTTGGCCTAAAACCACCGGCTGGAATGCAAGGCGAATTGCTTTAACTCTCACCACGAAGAGCACGCAGGTCACGAAGAAAAATTTTGCTGAACTTCGTGTGCTTCGTGTCCTTCGTGGTTAATTGAGTCAGTGGAAGCGCAACAAACGGCTGATTTCTTCCAACAGACGTCGAAAGTCCTCACCGTCTCAGAGCTGACGCGCAGCATTCGTGGCACTCTCGAAACGAAATTCGGCGCGGTTTGGGTGCAGGGCGAAGTTTCGAATTACAAACTGCATCCAAGCGGTCATCAATACTTCACCCTCAAAGATGCGCGGGCCCAGATCGCCTGCGTAATTTTTCGAAACACGATGGCGCCGTTGCGCCAACCGCTCACCGACGGCGCACATGTGCAGGTTTACGGAAATGTCTCGGTATTCGAAGCGCGCGGCCAATACCAGCTCAGCGTCCAAATCATTCAGCCGCGCGGGATCGGCGTTCTGCAAGCGAAGTTCGATGCGCTCAAACGCAAACTCGATGCCGAGGGACTTTTCGATCCGGCCCGAAAACGTCCGCTCCCAAAATTTCCGAAGCGAATCGGAATCGTCACCTCGCCAAGCGGAGCGGCGATTCGCGATATATTGAACGTGTTGCGGCGCCGCGCGCCGTGGCTGCAAATTTTAATTAACCCCGTGCGAGTCCAGGGAACGGGCGCGGCGCAAGAAATCGCAGTTGCGATTCGCGAGCTGGCAAAGCCGAACGAAAATTTTGCGGCTGTCGACCTTATCGTGGTCACGCGCGGCGGCGGAAGCATGGAAGATTTGTGGGAGTTCAACGAAGAGATCGTCGCGCGCACGATCGCTGATGTGACCGTTCCGATCGTCTCCGCTATTGGGCATGAAATCGATTTCACTATTGCCGATTTCGTGGCCGATCTTCGCGCGCCGACACCGAGCGCGGCCGCCGAATTGATTGTCCCCGATATTGTCGATCTTCGCCGGCACATGGACGCCTGCGCGCGCGGACTCGGCCGTGAACTGCTCAATCGCGTGCGCGATGCGCAACAGCGACTGGATCATGCGCGCGATTCGTTACGCCGCTGTCTCGCTCACAAGATCGAGAATTACCGGCGCGGGCTTTCACACGCTCTCGCGACGCTGCAAGCCCGCAGTCCTGTGCGCGAACTGATGCTGCGTCGAAATCGTTTTGGCGATCTTCGCCGTCGTTTCGTTGAACTGCCCAAACGCGCGATGGAAAATGCGCGTCATCGTTTTCAACGAATCGAAGGAATCCTGCGCGTGCTCGGACCTGATGCGACGTTGCGTCGCGGCTACAGCGTCACCAGAAACGAACGCGGCGAATTAATTCGAACCGTCGCGGCCGCTCGCGCGAAAATGAAAATCCGGACCCGCGTGAGCGACGGCGAATTCGAATCGACCGTTAACGGCTGACAAAGAAGCTAGGGTGCCAGGTCCTTGCTGTTATCGCCTGGCGTAACGCCCGAAGCGCCATCGGCGTCACCTGGTCGCTTACCCACTGAACTCTGGAATGCCGCTTCCTGCCCCGAAGGTGCGGTGGCGTTGTTCTTGCGAAGGATCGACGCGTCGCCACCTTTGCGAACAACGACAAATCCCTTATCGCCAAATGGCGATGTCGCACTGGTGAGGGCGGTATCGTAAGTATAATTTTTCGTGGCCGTGAAAATGGTATTGGCTGCATCGGCGTCTTTAACCTTATAAACTTTCAACGCTGGAGTGCCGGCAGCGTATGTAACTGTATAATCGCCGCTGGCATCGGGTCCGGTCGCGGTCACGGTGCAGGCTGATCCTGGTGCGCTCAGCAATTTCGTAAGATCGCCAGGCTTAAGATAATCGTTCTTAATCAATTTCGCGCAGTAGGTCTTAAGATCTAGCGTCGCATTTTGATCGTCGCCCGGCCAGGTCAGCGTTGGATCGGAATTACTGGAGCCATCGAGCGCCATCTGATAGCCGGCGAGATAGAATTGGCGCGCATTGTTCAACGTGCCGGTCATCTGTCCTCGCGTGAGTGCGCTGGTGAGCGCCGGCACTGCGAAAGCGGCCAGTGCCGCGATGATTGCGATGACGACCAATAGTTCGATCAGAGTGAAGGCGTCAGACGACGTTTTAGTTTTCATGTGAGACGCGACCTGTAGGAAAAACCGGCGCTTTGGTCAAGCCTGAACGCCGTCGAGCTTGAACGCGAGGGTCGCGAGCGGCGGCAACTGAATCAAAATCGAATGTTCGCGCCCCATCCATTGTCGATCTTCGCTTTGCGCGCCGCCAAGATTGCCGACATTGCCGCCGCCGTAGGTTTCCGCGTCGGTGTTGATAATTTCGCGATAGAATCCCGCGCGCGGAACACCGAGTCGATAATTGTGCCGAACAATGGGCGTCGCGTTCACGATGAAGACGATCAATTCGCCTTCACGCGATTTTCTGACAAATGACACGGCACTATTGTCCGCGTCGTGAAAATCAATCCACTCGAACCCCTCATAAGAATCGTCCTGCTGCCAGAGCGCCGGTTCGCTTTTGTAAATGTAATTCAAATGTTGCACCAGCCGGCGTAATCCATCGTGTTTCGGAAGATCGAGAAGATGCCAGTCGAGGCTCGTGTCGTGGTTCCATTCGTGCCACTGGCCGAATTCTCCGCCCATGAAGAGCAATTTTTTTCCGGGGTGGCCGTACATCCACGCGTAAAACATTCGGAGGTTGGCGAACTTCTGCCATTCGTCGCCGGGCATCTTCGACAACAACGAACGTTTGCCGTGCACCACTTCATCGTGGCTCAACACCAAAATGAAATGTTCGGTGAACGCGTAGAGCAACGAGAATGTGATGTTGCCGTGATGAAATCGCCGGTAAATCGGATCGAGCGACATGTATTCCAGGAAGTCGTGCATCCAACCCATGTTCCATTTGAACCCGAACCCGAGCCCGCCCAGATAAACCGGGCGCGAAACGCCGGGCCAGGCGGTTGATTCTTCGGCGATGGTGACAATTCCCGGAAAACGCTCGTAACAAACTTCGTTGCAACGTTTCAAAAAATAAATCGCGTCGAGATTTTCGCGGCCGCCGAAAACATTTGGGATCCACTGCCCTTCTTTGCGCGAATAATCGAGATAAAGCATCGACGCGACCGCATCCACCCGCAGTCCGTCGATGTGATATTTGTCGAGCCAGAAGAGCGCGTTCGCGATCAGGAAATTCCGTACTTCGTTGCGCCCGAAATTAAAAATAAGTGTGCCCCAGTCCTGATGCTCGCCTTGGCGCGGGTCCATGTGCTCGTAGAGATCAGTCCCGTCGAACTCCGCCAGCGCGTGCGTGTCTTTCGGAAAATGCGCCGGCACCCAATCCATGATCACGCCGATGCCGGCCTGATGACATTTGTCGATGAAATGGCGCAGCTCGTCCGGATTTCCGTGGCGACTCGTCGGCGCATAATAATTTGTGACCTGATAGCCCCACGAGCCTTCGAACGGATGCTCCGCGATCGGGAGCACTTCGATGTGCGTGTAACCCATCTCGAGCACGTACGGCAGCAGCGTCTCGGCCAGTTCAAGATAACTCAGCGGCCGATTTCCCTCATCGGCCTTCCGCCGCCACGAACCGAGATGCACTTCATAAATGCTGATCGGACGTCTCGGCCATTCGCGCCGGCGTTGCTCCATCCAATCGGCATCGCTCCATCGATAACGCTCCAGATTGTAAACGAGCGAAGATGTCGATGTTCCGTGTTGATTAAAAAAGGCAAACGGATCGCTCTTGAGCAAAAGCGCGCCCGATTGGGCGCGGATTTCAAATTTATAATGAGCGCCCTCGCAAACTCCCGGCAAAAATAATTCCCACACGCCGCACCCGAGAAGTTTTCGCATCGGATTGACGCGCCCGTCCCAGCCGTTGAAATCGCCAACCACACTCACGCGCTGCGCGTTCGGCGCCCAAACCGCGAAGTAAACGCCGCCGGCGTCACCGATCGTGCGCAGATGCGCGCCAAATTTTTCGTAGAGCTGCCAATGCTGGCCTTCGCTGAACAAATGGAGATCGACCTCGCCCATGATCGGTCCGTATTGATACGGATCGCGCATCACCGATTCGGATCCGTCCCAACTCGTCAGGCGCAGATGATAATCGAGGTCCCGCGTTGCGTTCGGCACTATTGACTGAAAAAAACCGTCCCGATGAATTTTCTCCGCTTCAATGGTTGCCTGACCATCCCGCACGATGTCGATCTTGCGCGCGTCCGGACGAAATGCGCGAATGGCCAGATCGTCTCCCATCCGATGCGGCCCCAAAATCCGGAACGGATCGGAGTGCGTGCCGGAAAGAAAACTATTCAGCTCATCCGGCGGCAAACCGGCGACAGCGAAAGGCTTCATGACCATTCAACCTAGAGTTCGCCCGTGGCTTTTCAACGGGCTGTGATGCATACTTCTATCAATGCATAAAAGCGAGGACAACGCAGTCGACGAGCTGTTGCAAACCTACGGCGAGACTGGCGGCATCAATTATCTCGATGCCGCCGCCACCCTTCCCTCGCGCCTTTCCATCGAAAACTCCTGCACGGATTTGATGAGTTTGATGTTCCCCGGGTTCCGAAGCGAACCGCTGGTGAGCTCAGAAGATTTGGCCCAGATCACGCGCGTCCGGGTGCGAACGCTGCGCGCGCGATTGAAAACGGAAATCTGCCGAAGCCTGGGAAAAATTCCGCCGAACGAAGCAACCGAAGCGCAGGCTGACAAATTTCTGTCGGATTTCTTCGCGGAACTCCCAAATGTTCGTCGCCTCCTTTGGACGGACATCGATGCGGCATTTGAAGGCGATCCGGCAGCGAGAAGCTACGAAGAAATCATTCTCGCCTATCCGTCGCTCGAAGCGATCGCGATTCAGCGAATGGCGCATGTTCTTTACGATATGAATCTGCCGCTGATTCCGCGCATCATGACCGAGTGGGCGCATAGCCGCACCGGGATCGACATTCATCCCGGCGCCAAAATCGGTTCGCACTTTTTCATCGATCACGGCACCGGCGTAGTCATTGGCGAAACGTCCGAGATCGGTAAGCGGGTGAAGCTTTATCACAGCGTCACCCTCGGCGCGCGCAGTTTCCAAAAAGACGAGCACGGCAAAATCAAAAAGGGCGGCAAACGCCACCCGACCGTGGAAGACGACGTGACAATTTATCCCGGTTCGACCATTCTCGGCGGCAAGACCGTGATCGGCGCAAGATCGACAATCGGCGGCAACGTTTTTCTGGTGCAAAGCGTGCCGGCCGATTCGTTGGTTTATTATGAGGAGAAACAGCTCCGGATTGTGCCGAAGCGAAAACACAAACCAACCAGCAGCCGCGACGAATTCAGAGAATGATTTACTTAGACTACAACGCGACCACGCCGCTTTGCGACGCGGCCCGCGAGGCGATGCTGCCGTATTTCAGCCAGCATTTCGGGAACCCATCCAGTATTCACCGGGCTGGACGGAACGCGCGGGCGGTGGTCGACAACGCGCGCGACAAAATCGCTGCGTTAATCAAAGCCAAGCCGAACGAAATCGTTTTCACCAGCGGCGGAACCGAGTCCTGCAATTTGGCCGTGCTCGGACTCGCGCGCTGCAAAATGGACGGCGGCGGTCATGTGATCTGCGAGAAAACGGAGCACCACGCGGTGCTCCATGCAGTCGAGCATTTGGAGAAGCACGAAAACTTTGAAGTGACCTGGCTCGACACTTCCGACGACGGAATTGTCGATCTTGATCAGCTCGCCAAATCGATCCGCCCGGAAACGCGATTGGTTTCGATCATGACTGCGAACAACGAGACCGGTGTGATCCAGCCGATGAAGGAAATCTCGAAGATTTGTCGCGAACGCGGCGTGCTGTTGCACAGCGACTGCGTGCAAGCATTCGGCAAGATCGACATCGATATCTCGCTGGTCGATGCCGCGAGTTTCGCTGCCCACAAGTTTTACGGACCGAAAGGCGCCGGTTTTCTTTTTATCCGGAGCGGACTTTCGCTGCAGCCGGTTCTTTTCGGCGGTTCGCACGAAAATCAGCGACGACCCGGAACGGAAAACGTTCCAGCAATCGCCGGCATGGCTGCGGCCGCGGAATTTGTTCTGAGCAATCGGCAGGCGGAACAGGATCGACTATCGAAGCTGCGTGACGAGCTTTGGAATCTGGTTTCGCAAAATGTTCCGGACGCGAAGCTCAATGGCGAGGACGCGCCGCGCCTCGCGAACACGCTGAACGTCAGTTTGCTCGGGATCGATTCGGAGATGCTGCTCATCGCGCTCGATCTGAAAGGCGTTTGCGCATCGAGCGGCTCGGCCTGCATGGTCGGAAGCGTGTCGGCGTCGCACGTTTTACTCGCGATGGATTTGCCAATCGAGCGCGCGCGATCGGCCGTTCGCCTTTCGTTAGGCAAACAAACCACGGCCGAAGAAATCGCCGGCGCCGGAAAAGTCGTCGCTGAAATTGTGGAACGCTTGAGTAAGCGGAAGAGCGCGCATGCGGTGGCGTAAGCAACTCGAGTTCATCTTTCGAGACGCAGATTCCCTCACCTCAATCCTCTCCCTGAGGGAGAGGCGGACGACGAAGTCGCCTGGTGAGGGCAATGGTTTTGCGCCAACTGCGACTGTCGATCTTGAATCGACAGCTCGTGAACTTCTTCGCCAACTCGGCGCTGACAAACTCGCGCGCGAGATTCGAGTGGAATGGAATCCGCGGATGCGAAGCGCCGCCGGTCGCGCCGATTTTCGCGAGAAATTAATTTCGCTGAACCCGCTGCTGCGAGAGCTACATAATCAAATCGGCGCGCGGAAAGGTGACCGTTTAAAACGGTCACCCTTAACGGGCGCTGCTGAAAATGATTTAAAGAAATGCGAGTCTGCACTGGTTTGGGACGAAGTTGATCGGACGTTGCGACATGAGCTGGCGCATTTGCTCGCGCAATGGCGAGTAGGGCGACGACGAATCGCGCCGCACGGCGAAGAATGGCGACAAGCGTGTTGTGATTTAGGAATCGCCGACGAAGCGCGTTGTCACAATTTGCCGTTTGTTTCGAAAAGTTTTCCGCCGCGATTTGTTTATCGTTGCCCGAATTGCAAAGAAGAATTTCAGCGCGTCCGCCGGATTCGTCGCGCGATTGCGTGTCTCGCCTGTTGTCGCGCGCACAATCGAGGAGGGTTCGACGCGCGATTCCGTTTGCGGCTCATGAAGAATGGCGCCTGCCCGCCGTAGCCTTGGCGAAGGCGGGGCGATTTCGATCCGCGCTTTCGGCTGAAGTTGATCAGTTAGGGGCGATTGAGGGCAATCGCCCCTACCAATTTGTCATGTCGAGCAACGTCGAGACATCTCTAGATGTTTTTGGTGCTAACGCCGGTCACCAGAAAAACGTTCGCTCAACGAACAATCCACCCGTGATGTCTGCTTTACCGACCAAGACTCCGCGCTCCAACAGCGCGTGGGCAAGCGCTTCCTGACGAGTGTTCCATCGAGAAGTTGGGCCGATTTTGTACAACCCGTCTAGTTCGTGGCTCTCCACAGCGGCGATAAGTTGCGAGCGCGACATCTTTGCGAGACGACTGCGAAAATCGTTAAGCATTGCTTCGGAGTAACCTAGCTCGACGGTGTGAAGCGCTTCGCGGTTCGTAAAGCTAAAGCGATGCGGCTGAGATAACGCTATCGCTTTGGCTTTCTTATGACTTGGACTATCGAAATCGAGATGTCGTTCGAAGTGTATCGCTCCGACGAGACCTGAACCCAAAGTACAGACGACACGATCTTTTCCTGTTTTCGCATCATGAAGCGTAAACAGGAGATAGAGTGGCGACGTGCTGTCGCCATCAAGAATTGCTCTTCGATACATGCTTTCGCTGTAGTTTGAGCCAGCAACGGCTGTCGCCACGCTAATCGCCGAAATTAGCGCACCGAAAAATAATTTTGTTCTAAATCTCATCACTCTTTTCTCCCTTCCCCGCTTTCTGCCCACGCAGTTTCGCCTGGATGAAGATGTCGATCTTGCCGTCCATGACTTCCTGGACGTTGCTGGTCTCGGCGCCGGTGCGGTGGTCTTTCACCATTTGATACGGCTGAAAAACGTAGGAGCGAATCTGGTTGCCCCACGCGATCTCGCCTTTCTCGCCGTACTGCCGGTCGATCTCGGCGCGTTTTTTGTCCTGCTCGATCTGGTAAAGTTTCGCTTTTAACATTTTGAGCGCGAGATCGCGGTTGCGGCCCTGGCTGCGCTCGGCCTGACAAGCGACGACGATGCCGGTCGGTTTGTGCACAATTCGCACTGCGGTTTCCACTTTGTTCACGTTTTGTCCGCCTTTGCCGCCGCTCCGGAAAGTGTCGATCTCGAGATCGGCCGGATTGATTTCGATCGGCGCGGTATCAGCGATCTCAGGAACAACATCGACGCTGGAAAAGGAAGTGTGACGGCGTTTGTTCGCGTCGAATGGCGAAATCCGCACCAGCCGATGCACGCCGCGCTCGGTTTGGAGATAACCGTAAGCGTACTCGCCGCTCACCAGGAGCGTGACCGATTTGATCCCGACTTCTTCGCCGGTCTGAACATCGACAATCTGCGATTTGAAACCTTCGCGCTCGATCCAGCGCTGATACATGCGCAGGAGCATGTCCGCCCAATCGCACGATTCGGTGCCGCCGGCGCCGGAATGAATTGTGAGGAACGCGTTCGAGCGATCGCTTTCGCCCGAAAGAAATTGGCGCAGTTCGAATTCCTCGAGCTTGTGCAGGAGACGATCGTGTTCCGATAACACCTCGCGCTCGGCCTGCGCACGATGAGCGTCGTTTTTTTCTTCGGCGGCGAGCTGGTGGAGCGCATCGAAGTCCTCGATCTCGCGTTCCAGTTCGTGAAAGGGATTGATCAGCGATCGCAGCCGCGAGACTTCATCGACATCCGATTGGGCGCGCTCGCGATTGTTCCAAAAATCTGGTGCCGCCATCCGCGCCTCAAGCGCGGTCAGTTTTTCCTGCAGTTTGGGCAGGTCAAAGAAACCTCCGCAGCTCGCGCACGCGCGATTTCAAATCTTCGGCGTCAACGGTGGTGGTTTCAGTTGGCATGGAAAGACACTAACTGAACGTGAACATCACGCAACGCGTTGTAGCGGTGCTTGTTCTCAAGCACCGAACTAAATTAACCCGCGAAACACGCGAATCACACGAATACAGAACAGAAGTATCTTATTCGCGTTAATTAGCGTGATTCGCGGGCCGTATCCGGATGAGAATTATCGCCGCGCGGATTCTTTCCGTTTATCGGCCTGAGCTGCGGCGGACTCGATTCGGAAAATCGTTTCGCCTTCCTTCATCAAATCGAGCCGGTCGCGCGCGATTGTTTCCAAATATGCGGGATCGGTCTTGAGCAAATTCACTTCGCGAGTTTGGCGGGACAACACTGCCTGCTGTTCGTCGCGCTGCGCTTGCAGCTTATCGATGTCGGCGTGACCGATCTTCAATTTTTTGTACGGCGGCACGAACAAACTCACGATCACGAGCCAGACTGAGAGCAAAAGCAAAGCGAGGAGGACACGGTTCCATCGCTGCCAGACGCTAGCTTCGCGACGCGCGCGGAAATCGCCGTAACTTTGATCCACTTCAGCGGACATTACCGCCGTAAACCGCTTTGTCACCAAGTTCTTCCGCGATTCGAAGCAGTTGATTGTATTTGGCGACGCGATCCGTCCGGCAAAGCGAACCGGTTTTGATTTGGCCGGCGTTGGTCGCGACCGCGATGTCGGCAATCGTGGTGTCTTCAGTTTCTCCGGAACGATGACTGATGACGGAAGTGTAATTATTCTTCTTGGCGAGATCGATCGTGGCCAAGGTTTCCGTCAGCGTTCCGATCTGATTGACCTTGATCAAGATCGAATTGGCGACGTGTTCGGCGATTCCTTTGCGCAAAAATTCCACATTCGTGACGAACAGATCATCGCCGACGAGCTGAATCTTGTTGCCGAGCTTCGCCGTCAATTTTTTCCAGCCGTCCCAATCGTTCTCAGCGCAGCCGTCTTCAATCGAGACGATCGGGAACTTCGCGCAAAGCTCGGCGTAATAATCGACGAGCTCCGCGGCGGATTTTTGCGAGCCGTCCGATTTTTTGAAGACGTAGGTGTTTTTCTTGCGGTCGAAAAATTCTGACGAGGCCGGATCGAGCGCGATAAAAATTTCTTTGCCCAACGAATAGCCGGCCTGCTTCACCGCCGCGGCGATTGTTTCGAGCGCGTCCTCGGCCGAGCTCAAGTTCGGCGCGAAACCGCCTTCATCGCCGATCGCGGTGGAAAGATGTCGATCTTGCAAAACGTTTTTCAATGCATGGAAAACTTCGGCGCCATAGCGGAGCGCTTCTGGAAAACTGGGCGCGCCGCGCGGCATGATCATGAATTCCTGGAAATCGATCGGCGCGTCGGAATGCGCGCCACCGTTCAAGATGTTCATCATCGGCACCGGCAAAACGCGGGCTTCATCGCCGCCGAGATAACGAAAGAGCGAAAGGTTTTCCGCGGCTGCGGCGGCGCGCGCAACCGCGAGTGAAACGCCAAGCAACGCGTTGGCTCCAAGATTTTTTTTATTTTTCGATCCGTCCAGCTCGATCAAGCGATTGTCGATCTTGGCCTGGTCGCGCGCATCCCAACCTTTGATGGCGGCCGCAATTTTCCCGTTCACGTTCGCGACCGCCTTGGTCACGCCTTTGCCGCCGTAACGTTTCTTGTCGCCGTCGCGCAGTTCCCACGCTTCGTGTTCTCCAGTGCTCGCGCCGCTCGGGACCGCGGCGCGGCCGAGCGCGCCATTTTCCAGGCGCACGTCCACTTCGACCGTTGGATTTCCGCGCGAATCGAGAATCTCGCGCGCATAAATCGTTTTTATTTTCGCTGCCATTATTTCGCGCGCTTATCATGCGCCGCTTTCCGCGAACCGCAATCCGCGATCATGCGATTCTCGCTGGCAATCTTGCCCGACGTGCGTACGGTGGGCGGGTCATGAGGCCGGTCAGGCGATTTGTCGCCCTCGCATTTTTACTAGGTTGTTGCGCTGTGATCGGCGCTGAACCGGCGCGACTTCCGGCCGAGCAAATGGCCAAAGCCATCCGCAACGATTCGATCAGCATTCCAACTCCGGGCGAACTTTTCGCGGCCCTGGAAAAACCGGGCAAACCGAATTGGGTCGGCCACATGCGCGGACCGGTCGCGACCAGTTACAAGAACCGCGCCCAGATTGCGCTCAATCTTGGGAGCTTGATCGCGGACGGTTTCATCGCGGTTGAAGCGAAAGACAGCCAGCAAGTCAAAAATATCGGCACCGACATTATTAAATTGGCGAAGGCGCTCGGCGTGAGCGAGAACGTGCTCAGCCGCGGCAACAGTATCAATGAGTTTGCCGAGAACGACGAGTGGGACGCGCTTCAGGAAGAATTGGAAGCGACCCAGAACGAAGTGAAATCGTCGATGCAATCGCATCGCGACCAGGACTTGATTATTTTGGTGAGCGTGGGCGGTTGGATCCGCGGCACTCAGGTTGTGAGCGCGGCCGTGATGCAAAATTACGATGAGCGCGCCGCAAAAGTGCTGCGGCAACCGGCGCTGGTGAATTTCATGCAGTCGAAGCTGAACGAAGTCTCACCAGACGTTCGTGATGAGCCGCTGATCAAAGAGGTTAGCGGACAGCTTCCCGGAATCGAAAAACTGGTAACGTTTCCCGCCGGCAAAGCGCCGACCGCCGACGAAGTGCGCAAAGTGAACGAAGCCGTCGGCAAGGTCATGAGCCAAATCCAGGCGAAGGAAGCGAAATGAAGACCTCGATGTCGATCTTATCGATGTCGATCTTCGCCGCGGTGAGCTTGGCAACTTCTGCAGTCGCGGCGCCTGAGAGCGACACCGAAGTCGCAGCGCGCAAAGCTGCGCTTGATTTGGCGGGCGCGTTTTCAAACGAAGGTTTCAAAATGCGCGACGGACATTGGTCGGGCACGATTAAACCGAAAGAGCACGCGCTAATCGCGGTCAATCTTTACGCCGGAAATCAATACTGGTTCTCGGTCGGAGCGACTGAGCCGGCCAAAAAGATCTCAGTCAACGTTTACGACGAAACCGGTAAGGTGGTTCAAACTGAGAGTTATAACGAAGGCGAAAAAGCGGCGGCTGGATTTTCGCCGACTAGCAGCGGCCAATATTACGTCCTGGTCGATCTGGTCGAAGGCAACGAGAGCAGCGTTTGCCTCGTCTATTCCTACAAGTAACTCGGCCGCGTCTCGTCGAGCATTAGACTTTTCGCGGGCGCTTCATTTTGTTTAGCATCATTAGCTACCGACATGATCTCGCTTCAGGTTTTTTACGAAGGCAATGTGCAAGGCGTCGGCTTCCGGTGGACGATCCGGAATATCGCGAAAGGGTTCGACGTAATCGGTTGGGTGCGAAATTTACCCGACGGCCGCGTCGAGCTTCAGGTTGGCGGTGAAGAGAGTGAGGTTTTTGCGTTTGTCGATTCGATCATGGAAAGCGAATTGCGTTCGCACATCGACAAGCAAACGCGCTCGGCATTGGCCGAACCGGTGAAGGCGCGCGGTTTTGATATTCGCCATGACTGACTTGCCACGCCGTGGGTCCGAGCCGGACTGGCATTGCACGGAGGCGGGTGCAGCCGTGGCAGTCGAAGGACTGACGAAAGTTTTTCCCGTCCCCTTTCGTCGACAATCGATCGTCGCGGTGCGCGATCTCAATCTGCACGTTGAACCAGGCGAAGTTTACGGACTGCTCGGACCCAATGGTTCGGGCAAAAGCACCACGTTGAAAATTATTCTCGGGCTCGTTTCGCCGACGCACGGACAAACAAAAATCTTCGGGCGCGACAGTTCGCTCGTTGAAAGCCGCGAGGCCGTCGGCTTCCTGCCGGAAAGCCCTTATTTCTACAAATTTCTCACCGGTGAAGAAACGCTCAGATTCTTTGGCAAACTTTGCCGGCTGAATGGTTCGCGATTGAAAGATCGCGTCCGCGAGCTGCTCGAGCTCGTCGGCCTAACGAACGCGCGGCAGCAACGATTGAGCACCTACTCGAAAGGAATGCTGCAACGGATTGGTCTCGCTCAAGCGCTCATTAACGAGCCGAAGCTGGTCGTGCTCGACGAACCGACCGCCGGGGTGGATCCGGCCGGCTCGCGTGACATCCGTAATATCATTGTCGATCTTAAGCAGCGCGGCATCACCGTGCTGTTGTCCTCGCACTTGCTTACGCAAGTCCAGGAGATTTGCGACCGCGTCGGAATTCTCGCGCGCGGCATTTTGGTTCGGGAAGGGCGGCTCGAGGAATTGATCGCGATTGAGAACCGGAGCGAGCTCGTATTGGAAAACGCGTCCGACACCCTCATGAAAGAAATTGAAAAACTCGCTGCTAATTCGAATGCAAAGCTGATCGAGCGCCGAAGGTCGGCAACGACCCTGGAACGATTGTTTCTCGACGCGACCTCCGAGCGCTCAGACAAATGAGCGACGCTGCTGCGAACGTCGTTCGGCATCGTGCGTTTTCGCCCGCGCGGATTTTCGCGATCACTTCGAACACGCTCACCGAGCTAGCGCGCCAAAAAGTTTTTTACGCTCTCCTTATGTTCGCGCTGGTCCTCATCGGCAGCTCCGTTTTCATGGCCCGCTTCAGTTTTCAGCAGGAATTCCAGATCCTGAAAGACGTTTCCCTCGGCGCGATGTCGATCTTCAGCTCGGTCTTGGCCATCGTTGCAACGGCGCGCCTGATTCCGCAAGACATCGAAGACCGCACGGTTTACACGATCTTGGCAAAACCAGTGCCGCGTTTCGAATATCTGCTCGGCAAACTTTTCGGAGTGCTGCTCCTCCTCGCCATCAGCGTCGCCGTCATGAGCGCGTTGTTCGTGATTGTTCTTTACCTGCGCGAACAAACTGTGCTGAACGAAACGTTGCGCCAAATGAGCAAAGCTCCGCGCGAACAGGCGGATGACGCACTAAACGCAGTCCGCGTCGCTGGTCTCAACATCGACATCCTCGCGGGCGTCGCGGTCATTTATCTGAAGGCGTGTCTGCTCGCGGCTTTGACGCTTTTTGTTTCAACGTTCGCGACCACAAACATTTTCACAGTCGTGGTGATGGTGTTCGTCTATTTCATCGGCCACTTGCAGACGACGGCGCGCGATTACTGGCTGGAACAACAAAGCGTCGGATGGCTGACACGCACGTTTCTCGCGATCGTCGCCCTGATCTTCCCTGATCTTCAGGCTTTCAATCTAGTCGATGAAATCGTCGCCGGCGTGGCGATTCCGCTGGCGCTCTTCGCCAAAGCGGCGTTGCTCGGAATTTTTTATACGGCGATCTATACGCTCGCGGCGACATTTGTCTTTTACGGCAAGGAATTATGAGCCGGCTTATCTTTGCACTGGCAATGTTGCTCGTGTTCGGCGTGATGAAACTTCCGGCGGAGCGAGCGCTCTCACTTCAACATCGATCCGCCGCAGGCGGACAGTTTGCCGATGTGGTAAATCTCGATCTCCGCGAAAAAATCGGGCAGCTCGGGTTTATCGCCGCGTTGAGCGGCTTCCGCGCGATGCTGGCGGATGTTCTATTCATCGAAGCACACGTGGCTTGGGAACGGACTGAATGGGGACGCGTTTTATTTTTGTTTCGGCAAGTGACGACTTTGCAGCCGCATGTGCCGTTGTTTTGGGACATGGCGGCATGGCACATGGCCTGGAACGCGAGCGTAGCCGCGATGAACGATCAATCGCAACCGCGGCTCGCTCTGCGCGTGAAGGCGGAACGCGAATATTTCGCGCTCGGCAAAGATTTTCTCGAGCGCGGAATCAAAAATAATCCCGACAAGCCGCAACTCTATGAAGCGCTCGCCCGGCTTTATCGCGACAAATACAACGACCACGCCCATGCCTCGGAATATTTCGCGAAAGCGGCGGGGTTGCCCGGCGTGCCGAGTTACGACAAACG
The DNA here is from genome assembly GCA_035635435.1 of Chthoniobacterales bacterium. Classification (GTDB taxonomy): domain Bacteria; phylum Verrucomicrobiota; class Verrucomicrobiia; order Chthoniobacterales; family UBA10450; genus AV40. Next base: position 22,929 of record DASQBB010000088.1, read on the forward strand.
TTTCTCGGCATACGAGCTTTCGTATTGTGAAGGACGCGAGCGCGAAGCGTACGAGCGTTTGCGCGCGCTTTACGACGAAGGCGAAAAGGAACGGCTCCCGACTTTGATCAAACGTTTAAAATCTCTCGAAGAGAAACTGAACGTCCCGCCGGAGCAGCGCATTCCCTGATCAAGCTCGGTGAGCGTGGTAGCCCCGAAAGCTTTCGGGGTTCCATCTCACGTGCTAAATAAGCCTCCTGCCGCCAGTGACGGCGGCGGCTACAACAATGCGCTTTGCTATTTTCAGTGACATTCACGCCAACCTCGAAGCGCTCGAGGCCGTGCTCGCTGACGCGCGCGAGAACAAGTGCACCGACTTCGTCTGTCTCGGCGATGTCGTCGGTTACAACGCGAACCCGCACGAGTGCGTCGAGCGCATTCGTGAAATGGATTGCCCGATCGTCAAAGGCAACCACGACGAACAGGCGTCGCTTATCGAATCCTCCCGCGATTTCAATGAAATGGCCGAAGCCGCAATTCAATGGACGCGCGATAATCTGACCGACGCGGACAAGGAATGGCTGCGCGCGCTGAAGTTGCAGCGACAAGTGCGCGATTTCACGATTGTGCACGCGACGCTCGATACGCCCGAGCAATGGGGCTACGTCTTCAACAATCTCGACGCTGCCGCGAGCTTCACTTATCAGCACACGAGCGTTTGTTTCTTCGGGCACACCCATGTGCCGATGGCCTTCGTGCGCGACGACGGCGTGCAACGTCAGCGCATCGACAAGTTGCGGATCGATCCGAGCAAAAAATATTTTATTAATACCGGCAGCGTCGGCCAGCCGCGCGATGCCGATTGGCGCGCGGCGTATTGCATTTATCACATCGAGAGCGCGGTGGTCGAACAACGGCGGGTGAAATACGATCTCGCGAGCGCACAGAAAAAAATCATCGACGCCGGGCTGCCACATCTGTTAGCCGAACGGCTCGCCATCGGCCGCTAAGATCGACATGAGCTACGATTCCATTCTCGTCATCAAACCAAGCTCGCTCGGCGATGTCGTTCACACTTTGCCGGCGGTGGCGGCGATTCGCGATGCGCATCCGAAGGCGAAGATCACCTGGGTGATGAATCCGGAGTTCACGCCGCTGCTGCGGGGAAACTCCGACGTGAATCACATCCACGTTTTCCCGCGCGGCGATTTCCGCGGGCTTGGCACGCCAATGACCATGATGCCGTGGCTGAAGGAAACGCGAAAACTTAAACCCGATCTCGCGCTCGATTTTCAGGGACTGCTCCGGAGCGCGTTCATCGCCCGGGTCAGCGGCGCGAAACAAGTTTATGGAATGAGCGATGCGCGCGAAGGCTCGCGTTTCTTTTACAGCCGCACCGCCAAGGTCAATAAGCGCGAACACGCGGTCGAGCGATACCTCAAACTCGCCGAGCTCGCCGGCGCCCAGATTGGCGATGCGTTGCGCTGTCCTTTGCCAACCGGCGATACCTTGCCGCGATTCGACGAATTTCCGCCATTCATTTTGCTGCATCCGTTCGCGCGCGGGAATGGCAAATCGTTGAACAACCGTGTGATCGAGGAAATTTGCATCGCGTTCGCACCGACACGCGTGGTCGTTGTTGGAAAAACAAATCACCCAATCGACGTGGCCGAGAATTGCGTCGAGCTCACCAATCAGACTTCGCTTCTGCAACTCGTTCGGCTCATTCGCGTCGCGCGCTTCGTCATCAGCGTTGACAGCGGGCCGATGCACATCGCCGCCGCCGTAAACGACCGCTTGCTATCGATCCACACCTGGACCAATCCGCGCCGCGTCGGTCCCTACAATTCCGAAGCTTGGATTTGGAAACACGGCAAAATCGTGCGGGTCAGCGAATTGGAAAATACAAAACTCAAACGCCACGGCCGGCCATTTAAAAGCAAAGACATCCCTGCCATTGTCGAAGTCATCCGCCCGCTCGTTCCGATCGACCCAATGCTGGCTTAGCTCGATGGAACCGATGCGCGTTGCTTCAAAACGAATTCGGCCAGGGGCAGATCGCGCGGGTAAGTGATCTTGAAATTGAAATCGTGATTTGGGACGAGTACCACTTTGCGACCGAGAAGTTCGACGGCGGAAACTTCGTCGGTGACGGAGACCTTCTTTTTTGCGACGGCGCGATAGGCTTCTTCCAGCAACTTTCTTGTAAAAATCTGCGGCGTCTGCATCCCGTAAACGCCGTCGCGATCGACCGACTCCTTGACGGCAAGATCGACATCGGCGCGTTTGAGGGTGTCGTTGATCGGCTCAGCGAGCGCGGCTGCGCCGCCACTCGTCCGGCAGATTTCGAAGACGCGCGTGATTTTTTCCGGCGTTATCATCGGGCGCGCGGCATCGTGCACCGCGACGAAATCGGATTTTGGATCTAAATGATCGAGTCCAGCTCGCACCGAATCGCTCCGCTCCGCTCCGCCCTCGACGATCTGTTTCACTTTGCTCGGCTTGCCGATTAGTTTTCGCAATTCGGCCAGACAATCGGCACGCCCGACCAAAATAATTTCGTCGACGCAATCCGTGCGCTCGAACGCCCCGATGGTATGGGCAATGATTGGTTTGCCGCTTACGAGCGCGAACAATTTGTCGAAGCCCATTCGTTCGCTGCTGCCGGCGGCGACGATGATGGCGGAAAGCATGGTTGAACCGTTAAATCGTTAAATCGTTGAATCGTCAAACCGATTCACGAACCTCGATTCTCGAATTACGAGCCCAATTGCTTCTGCACTTCGGCGCTGAGCGTCTTGCCATCAGCGCGGCCGGCGACTTTTGCCTGCAACGCTTTCATCACCGCGCCCATCTGCGTTTTGGAACTGGCGCTAACTTCGGCAATCGTCTCGCGCACAACTTTGGAAATTTCGTCGGCAGTCATTCCTTGCGGCAAATACGATTGCAAGATTGACAATTCCTCTTTTTCTTTCGCCGCCAGCTCGGCGCGCCCGCCTTTTTCAAAACTTTCAATCGAATCCTGACGTTGCTTGACTTGTTTGCGAATCACCTGGATCGCTTCGGTGTCGGTTAACTTTGAATCCGCGCTACCTTTTTCGATTGTCGCATTCGTGACGGCGGCCTTGAGCATACGCAGGACGCCCAACTTAACGGCGTTTTTCTCGCGCATCGCCGTTTTTAAATCTGAATCAACGCGTTCGGACAAATTCACGTCAGAAAATTACGATGCTGAAGCGTAATTGTCGATCTTAGCTACGCCTTACGGAGTCGTTCGGCACACGCTCGGACAGACTCGACATCGCTCACCGACACAACATCGGCATCTTTTCGGGTGCGCTTGAGCAGCCCGGCGAGGACGCCGCCCGGCCCGAGCTCAATGAACAAATCGCAGCCAAGATTTGCAAGTCGTTCCATGCAATCAACCCAGCGGACTGTGCTCGTGACTTGATCTTGCAACGTCCGTCGAATCTCAACCGGCGTTGCCACTTCCCTACCGGTCACATTGCTAATCACAGGAAAACGTGGCGGCTTCACGACAACGTGAAGAAGCGCGCCGCCGAGTTTTTCGTAGGCGCTTTGCATCAGACGCGAATGATAAGCGCCGGCCACGTTCAGCATCGTCGCGCGGCGAATCCCATGTTCCTTCGCAACACCAACGGCCGCTTCCACTTTGGCCAGCTCACCGGAAATGACGATCTGTCCCGGCGCATTGATGTTGGCAACATCGACATCCTCATCGGCAGCGAGCTGGCGAACGTCATTCTCCAATCCGCCGATCATCGCCGCCATTCCGCCAATGGTCGTCGCACAAGCTTCGTTCATGAACTCGCCACGTTTCTGGACAAGTTTGAGACCGTTCTCGAAATCGAACGTTCCGGCGGCAGCATGCGCGGTCATTTCGCCTAACGACAAGCCGGCCGCGCCGCCGATCGGGAAATTGCCACCCAATTCACGCAAGATCGACAAACACGCCAAGCCGTGAACGAAAAGCGCCGGCTGGCAGTTGGAAGTTTTCGTTAACTCCTCCATCGGGCCGTTCCACGCGATATCGCTCAATTTGCGGCCAAGAATTTCGTCAGCCCGCCGAAACAAGTCCGCCGCCGTGGGAAACTCTTCGGCCAGATCTTTTCCCATTCCGACGACCTGCGCACCTTGTCCCGCAAATAGCAGCCCGACTTTTTTCATCTCGTTTACCTAGTTAATCGCGTCGCAAACTTCGCGCGAGCGCTCATTTTTTACGGCCGCAATTGCCTCTTGATGCGATAAAGAAGAAACAGATCGTTGCAGCCTAACGAAAGGTAAATCCAAACGATTAGGGTGCGGCGAAATAAAATCGACAACATGAAAGCTCTTATAATCGCACTCAGTGTCCTCTTGCTTGTTGCCTGTCAGATGGACAAAAGGTTTTCTCAACTTCAAACCGGAATGACCAAAGCCCAAGTCCTCAAGATAGTTGGCAAACGTCCGACCGGCGACAAGACGCAAGACGGGACGGAAATTTTGCAATGGGAGACTGGCAGTCATTACGCCAAGTTTAAGAACGGTCGGCTGATCGACTACGGCACGGAATAAATCTACCGCTTTTGCTTCCGCCGAGCGATTCTGTCATCCCGCGCGGAGCGAGGGACCGCGCAGTCGGAGCGCGGAACACACAAGCTACTTAGCGCGATCGATCAGCTTGTGTGAGATCCTTCTCCCGCGATTGCGGGGTCAGGATGACAAACTCATTCTCTCTTGCGTGCGCTGATGAACTCGCCAGCATAAATGCAACTGTCGATCTATGGCATTCACCGTTCGCGAAATTGAATCGCCCGACCCGGTAACGCGAGTTGCCGCGGAGGACGCGAAGCTGCGCGAAGCCGCCGATCACGACATCGGCGAGAAAATGATTCTCAACATGGGGCCGTCGCATCCGGCAACGCATGGCGTGCTGCGACTCGTTCTCGAACTCGACGGAGAAATCATTACCAAAGCGATGCCGGACATCGGCTTTCTGCATCGCGGCGATGAAAAAATTGCCGAGAACATGCAATACAATCAGTTCGTGCCTTACACCGATCGGCTGGATTATCTCGCGCCGCTGGCGAATAACGTAGCCTACGCGCTCGCGGTGGAGAAATTAATGGGCTGGGAAATTCCCCCGCGCGGCAAAGCGATTCGCGTGATTTGCTGTGAGATTTCACGGATCTCGTCGCACCTGATGGGACTCGGCGCGATGGCGCTCGATCTCGGCGCGATGACGGTGTTTCTCTATTCGTTCACGCAGCGCGAGAAAATTTACGACCTGAGCGAGTTGCTCAGCGGCGCGCGGTTCACGACTTCCTACACGCGCGTTGGCGGACAAATCCGCGATCTGCCCGAAAAATTTCTGCCGATGTTGCGCGACTTTCTTGATCAATTCGGGCCGGCTCTGGACGAGATGGACAAATTGCTGACGCGCAATCGGATCTTTGTCGATCGAACCAAGGATATCGGCGTCATCTCCAAAGAACGCGCGATCGCTTACGCGCTTTCCGGTCCAATTTTGCGCGGCAGCGGCGTCGAACACGATTTGCGGCGCAAACATCCGTATCTCGATTACGAACAGTACGATTTCGAAGTCGTGGTTGGCAGCGCCGGCGATTGTTATGATCGCTATCTAGTGCGGATCGAGGAGATGCGGCAAAGCGCAAAGATTTTGCGGCAGGTAATCGCGAAATTGCCGGACGGTCCGATCAACGTCGCCGATTGGAAAAATATGACGCCGCCGAAATCACACGTGATGACGAAGATGGAGGAACTGATTCACCACTTCATCGTCGTGACCGAAGGACTCGACGCGCCGCCGGGCGAAATTTATTTCGCGGCTGAAAATCCAAAGGGCGAGCTCGGTTTTTACATCAACAGCAAAGGCGGCGGCGTCCCACATCGGTTAAAAATCCGTGCTCCGTCGTTTGTGAACCTGAGCATTTTGCCCGAGCTACTTCCGGGCTGCATGATAAGCGACGTTCCCGCTGTGCTCGGAAGTCTGGACTTTGTCATGGGCGAATGCGACAGATGAATATGTCGATCTTACGATTTATTTCTCGATTCGTGCTCGTGCTCATACTCGTACTCGAGCTTTCGTGCGTTGGCCGTCGGATTACCAAAGCGAATGTCGATGAAGTGGCTGAAGGAATGTCGAAGAAACAGGTGGAATCGATTCTTGGACCGCCGACCGAGCTCGACAATAAGGATTTCGTCATCATGAAAAAGACGACTTACGTTTACCGGCAAGGCAACGACACGGTGACAATCGTTTTCAAAGACGACAAGGTGACCGAAAAGCAGAGCACCTTAACTGATTAATCTTTTCGCCCGTGGACTCCCGCGTTCCCGCCGAGTTGGAGCGAAAAATGGATGAAGCCATCGGGCATTATCCGGCCGATCAAAAACGAAGTGCGGCGCTGCCGTTGCTCCATCTTTGGCAGGAACATTTCGGTTTCATTAATGATGACGCGGTGACCTGGATCGCGGCCAAGCTCGGACTTCAACCGATCAACATTCTCGAGCTGGTCACGTTTTATCCGATGCTGCGCGAGAAGCGCGCGGGCAAAACGCACATCCGCGTTTGCCGCACGCTCAGTTGCGCAATGGCCGGGAGTTATCACGTGATGGAAAACCTGTGCGCGGCCACTGGCGTTCAACGAAAGATCGACCGCCATGGAATGCACACACCGATTTCCGCCAGCCCTAACGGAAATTACAGCATCGAGTTTGTCGAATGTTTGGCCAGCTGCGGCACCGCGCCGGTTTGCATGATCAATGACGATCTGCACGAAAACGTGCAGCCCGACAACGCGATGTCGATCTTATCAGAGTCTCCAACAAAACCGGCAGTGCAATCGCCTCATCCACTCGAGCAGCGAATCATTTTCAAAAACATCGGCCGCACGAATTGGAAGACCGACATCGAGACTTATCTCAAGGATGGCGGCTACGAAGATTTGAAGAAAGCGGTGACGATGTCGCGCACCGACATCGTGAACGAAGTAAAGACCTCCGGCCTGCGCGGACGCGGCGGAGCCGGGTTTCCATGCGGGGTGAAATGGAGTTTCATCAAGCCTGACGAAAAGAAGCCGGTCTACTTGATTTGCAATGCGGACGAATCGGAACCGGGCACGTTCAAGGACCGCTACATCATTCATGAGGACCCGCACCAGTTACTGGAAGGGATCGCCATCTCCTGCTTCGCCCTCAACGCCCGGACGGCGTACATATATATAAGAGGCGAATTTCCGGAAGGTGCGAAGATCCTGGAGCGCGCCATCGAAGAAGCGCGCGAGCACAACTTTCTCGGCAAAAACATTCTCGGCTCCGGGTTCGATGTCGATGTTTACATTCACCGCGGCGCCGGCGCCTACATTTGCGGTGAAGAAACCGGCTTGATCGAATCGCTCGAAGGCAAGCGCGCTTATCCGCGGATCAAGCCACCTTATTTTCCGGCGGTGCTCGGGCTCTACATGTGCCCGACAATCGTGAACAATGTCGAGACGCTGTGCGCGGTGAAACACATCATCGCCATGGGCGGAGCGAAGTATGCGCAGCTCGGTCGACCAAACAACACGGGCACGCGGATCGTTTGCGTAAGCGGCGATGTCGAGCGGCCCGGTTATTTCGAAATCGAAGTCGGCAAAGTGACGATGGGCCAACTCATTTACGACATGGCGGGCGGAATAAAATGGGGCCGGCGATTGAAAGCGGTAATTCCTGGCGGCAGCTCGGCCAAAGTCTTGCGCGCGGACGAGCGATTCAAAATCAAACAAAAACAGCCCGATGGATCGACCATCGACGTTGAGATGTCGATCGACGAGCTGCCGATGGATTTTGATTCGCTCGCGGCGGCTGGTTCGATGGCGGGATCAGGCGGCGTCATCGTGCTCGACGATTCCCGCGACATGGTCTGGGTGCTCAACAACATCAACGAATTCTACGCCCACGAATCGTGCGGCCAGTGCACGCCCTGCCGCGAAGGTTCGCTTTGGATGAAAAAAATCACCGAACGGATGCTGAACGGCGGCGGAGTAACGGAGGATCCTCGCACGCTGAAAACGATTGGCGACAATATCGCCGGGCGAACTATTTGCGCCTTCGGCGAGGCGTGCGCCTGGCCAACCCAAAGTTTTGTCGAAAAATTTCCAGAGGAATTTGCGCGCCACGCGCGCAAATCAATCCCGCCGCCGTTGCCGCCGGAATTAACACCAACTGAGCTGGTCGAACACGAAACAATTCCCACCAGTCCCCTCGCCCACGATCCCGGTTGGGAAAAAGCCGGCACCGACGCCGTGATCTGATATGGCTGAAGAAAAATCAAACGCGCCGCCAATGTTTGACGTCCAGATCGACGGCGTATGGCATCAATTTCCGAAAGGTACGCGCGTCATTGAAGCTTGTGCGCAAGCTGGCGTTTATGTGCCGCGCTATTGCTATCACAAAAAACTTAGCGCGCCGGGGAATTGCCGAATGTGCCTGATCGAGATGGGCATGCCGCGAATGGGTCCCGAACGCAAACCCGAACTCGGCCCCGACGGAAAACCGATCATCAATTGGATGCCACGCCCGCAAATTTGTTGCGCACAGGACGTCGCCGAAGGGATGGGCGTGCGCACAAGTTCTCCGCTGGTCGAGGAATGTCGCAAAGGCGTGATGGAATTTCTGCTGATCAATCATCCGCTCGATTGTCCGATCTGCGATCAAGCGGGCGAATGCGAACTTCAGGAATTCAGTGTCGAGTATGGCGCGGCCGATTCCCGTTTTCTGGAAAACAAAGTCAAAAAACCGAAAGCAGTGCAACTTGGTCCGCGCGTTACGCTCGATGACGAGCGCTGCATTCTCTGTTCGCGCTGCGTCCGCTTTTGCAACGAAATTGCCAAGGACGATGTGCTCGGTTTTATCGATCGCGGCAGTCACACGGTCCTCACCGCGCATCCGGGCAAGCGGCTTGAGAACAATTACTCACTCAACACAGTCGATCTCTGTCCAGTCGGCGCGCTCACTTCCAGCGATTTCCGGTTCAAAATGCGCGTTTGGTTTTTGAAAGAGACGAAAAGCATCTGCACCAGTTGCGCGACCGGTTGCAACACACTCATCGGCACGCGGGAGGACATTGTTTATCGACAAACGCCTCGTGAGAACGATGACGTGAACTCGTGCTGGATGTGCGATTACGGCCGATTGAATTTCAAATATTTGGAAGCGGAGAACCGTTTACTCGAACCGCAAATTTTTAACGGCAAAGAACTCATGCCGGTCGACTGGAAGAGCGCGATCGCGAACGCGGCGCTGCAGCTCCGACAATTCAGCGGCGCAAACATTGCGATCATCGCGTCCGGCCGGATGACCAATGAAGAACTTTGGCTCACACGCAAGATCGCGGACCTGCTCGGCGTCGGTTACATCGACATCGTGCCGCGCTTCGACGAGGGCGACGATATCTTGCTAAGCGAAGACCGTAATCCAAACGCGACCGGCGCCCACTTGATTCTAAGACTGAATTCAGAGCCAGGCGCGAAACTTCCTGCGATCGCCAAGGCGGTGAAGTCCGGAGAAATCAGACTACTGCTCGCGCTCGGTGAAAATCCAATCAAGATCGGAATTACAGCCGAACAGTTAACGAACATGCCGGCGTTGGTTGCGATGGACATCTTATCGAATGCCGCCAACGAACACGCGACTGTTCTCCTGCCCGCTTCAGGGTTTGCCGAAAAACGCGGCTCGATGATTAATGGCGAAGGGCGTCTGCAACGATTGAATCGCGCGGTGCGCCCTCCCGGAAACGCGCGCGACGATTGGGAAATTTTGCGCGACTTGCTGCAGGCGCTCGGTGGCAGCAACGGCATTTACACGATCGAAGATGTGTTTCGGCAAATCAGCACGGAGATTCCACAGTTCGCCGGTATTACTCTAAGCAAAATCGGTGACCTCGGTGTGCAGGTGCTCGAGAAAAACGAATCGCCTCGACCGCCGGTTGATCCCAAGGCAAAGGACATCGAACAAGCGGAGGCGAAACGGCCAGCCGGACGAACTTAATACAAGATCGACAATGGATTATTTTTTTATCGGCACGTCGTTGCTTAAAATTGTCTGCCTTCTCGCGTTCGTGCTCGGGCTCATGAATTACGCGGTCTACGCGGAGCGTCGCGTCAGCGCGTTCATCCAGGACCGGCTCGGACCAAATCGCGTTGGTCCCGCCGGTCTGCTCCAACCAATCGCCGACGCCGGAAAATTTTTACTCAAAGAACAATTCACGCCGGCGCACGTTAACAAATTTTATTACTGGCTCGCGCCCTGTCTAGCCATGGTCCCGCCGGTCATCACGATCGCGGTCGTTCCATTTGGCAGCACATTGTTCGGCGTCCCGATGGTCATTGCCGATATCAACGTCGGCATCTTGTTCGTCTTCGCCATCGCTTCGCTCGGTGTCTATGGAATCGTTCTCGGCGGCTGGGCCTCCAATTCCAAATACCCGTTTCTCGGCGGCGTGCGTTCCGGTTCCCAAATGATTTCTTATGAGCTTTCGCTCGGTCTCGCCGTCATTCCAATTTTCCTGCTCGTTGGAAACCTGCGCCTAACGAGCGTGGTGCAATATCAAATCGACCACGGCTGGCTGATCGCTCCGTTTGTCGGCGACTGGGCGAACCTCGGAAAGTGGCTGCTTGCCATTCCGATGTTCATTTCCTTCCTCGTCTTCATGATCGCTGTCCTGGCGGAGACGAACCGGCTCCCTTTCGATTTGCCGGAAGCCGAACAGGAACTTGCCGGTGGCTATCACACCGAATATGCGGCAATGAAGTTCGGTTTATTTTTCCTCGGCGAATACATCGCCATGATCACCGGCTCGGGAATCATTACGACGCTGTTCCTTGGTGGCTGGCATTTTCCCGGAATTCCTGATGGCTCGCACGGTTGGATTTTCGGATTGATCAACATCGCCGTCTTTTTCACCAAAGTTGCCGGACTGATCTTTCTGTTCATGTGGGTGCGCTGGACCTTGCCGCGCTTTCGTTGGGACCAACTCATGCGCCTGGGCTGGCTTTTCTTTTTTGAAATCGCGCTGGTGAACATTTTTGTTGTCGCTGCAATCTTGGCGTTTACCCGCGAATGACGCGAATCATGCGAATGATTTTTAGCCTCGAATTCCTTGCACCTTTCGCGTCAATTCGCGTGATTCGCGGGCACCTCTAAATCATGGCGATCACCGTTCCACGACCGAACTTGAATTGGCGCGAGCGAATGTTCCTGCCAGCGATCGCAGCCGGCCTGTTAATCACGTTGAAGCATTTCAAGAACATGATTTTTCGCCGGACCAAAGTGACGATGGAATATCCGGAGGAAAAATGGGACGCGAATTTGCCCGAGCACTACCGCGGGGCGCCCGCTCTCGTGCGCGATACCGATGGTCGTGTCCGCTGTGTCGCTTGCCAGCTTTGTGAATTCATTTGCCCGCCGCGCGCGATCAAAATTATTCCGGGCGAAATTTCAAAGACGGATCGTTTCGCCAAAGTCGAGAAATACCCCGAGGAATTCGATATCGACATGGTCCGCTGCATTTTTTGCGGCATGTGTGAGGAAGTCTGTCCGGAGCAAGCGATTTATTTGCGCAAAGATTACGCCATCACCGGATTCACGCGCGAAGACATGATGCATCGCAAAGACAAATTGTTGGAGATCGGCGGGGTGATGCACGGGGTCGTTTTGAAATGGAACGAGAAAAAGTAATGCCAGAGATCAGTGGTCAGAGATCAGTGGTCAGATTGCCGAGCTTGCTGCTTGCAATCCGCAATCCGCAATCCGCAATCCGCAATTGATTATGTCAGCATTCCTCTTTTGGATTTTTGCTCTGTTGATGCTGGTGTTCGGCGCCGCCGTCGTCATCAACCGCAGCCCCGTTGCGAGCGCGCTCAGCCTCGTCGTCTCGTTTTTGGCGCTGGCGGCTTTGTTCATGTCGCTCGACGCCTATTTCATCGGCGTCATTCAAGTGCTCGTCTACGCCGGCGCGATCATGGTGCTGTTTCTTTTCATCATCATGCTTCTCGACCTGCGCGCCGAGAAATTGAGAAAAATTAATTGGATCGCGTCTGCGGGAGGCGTAGCTGTTGCGCTCGCCCTCATCATCCAAATTTTTTCCGTCGTTGGTAGGTTCCAAGCCGCGAAGCAAAGTTTTCCACCGCTGGCAAGATCGACATCGGACGATGTCCACCGCATCGGTCTTTTGCTTTTCGACAATTACAATCTGCCATTCCAAATCATCGGCGTCCTCATTTTGGTGGCAACCATCGGCGCCGTGATGCTGAGCCGACGCGAAACCCGCTGACATGGTCACACTGGGCGATTATCTCGTTGTCAGCGGAATGCTTTTCACGATCGGCTTCGCCGGCGTAATGGTGCGACGTAACATCATCATCATTTTGATGGCGCTCGAGTTGATGTTGAACGCCGCCAATTTGTCGCTCGTCGCGTTCTCACGCTTCCATGTCGATCCGAGCGGCGCCCCGAATTACAACGCGCAGGTTTTTGTTTTCTTCGTCATTACCGTAGCCGCGGCGGAGGTCGCAGTCGGATTAGCGATTGTGGTCGCGCTCTTTCGCCTCCGGCAGACAATTCATGTCGAAGACATCACCAGTTTAAAATTTTGACCTTCACCACCAACAGCTTGCTTCCGTGGTTCGTTTTGCTCCTGCCGCTCACTTCGGCCGGAGTCATTACTTTGCTCACGCGCCGTTGGAAAGACATCAGCAGTTTCATCTCAGTCGCGGCTGTTCTCGGAAGTTTCGTGTGCAGCTGTTTGATTTTTGGAAAAGCCGACATCTCAGCGCCGGAATTACCGTGGATCGACATCCGCGGCGTCTTCAATGTTCCGCTTGCTTTTATTCTCGATGATCTGAGCCGATTGATGCTGCTGGTTGTTTCCGGCGTCGGATCGCTCATCCACATCTACTCGTTGGGCTACATGCGCGATGACGCAGGCAAATCGCGTTACTTCGCCGCGCTTTCACTCTTCATGTTCGCCATGCTCGGGATCGTGCTCGCGAACAATTTCGTGATGATGTTTATCTTCTGGGAACTGGTCGGCTTCACTTCCTACGTGCTCATCGGCCATTGGTTCGAACGCGACGCCGCTGCCGATGCCGCAAAAAAAGCGTTTCTGACCACCCGCGTCGGCGATTTCGGATTCATGATCGGAATCCTGATGGTGTGGATGGCAACGGGTTCGGTCGTGTTCGACGACATCGTGGCGCATCTTTCCAAAATCACGAGCAACCCCAGCTATCTCACGATCGCCGCGCTTTTGATTTTTTGCGGCGCCGTCGGCAAATCCGCGCAGTTCCCGCTCCACGTTTGGTTGCCGGACGCGATGGAAGGTCCAACACCGGTCTCGGCATTGATTCATGCCGCAACGATGGTCGCGGCGGGCGTTTACCTTCTCGTCCGCGTTGCGTTTCTCATTCAAGCGTCGCAGACCGCGCTACTTGTCATCGCCTGGATCGGAACCATCACTGCATTGCTCGGCGCGTTGATGGCGACACAGCAATCCGACATCAAACGAATTCTCGCGTACTCAACGATTTCCCAACTCGGTTACATGTTCATCGCGGTGGGTCTCACCTCAAACGAAGCGGCGATGTTCCACCTGTTCACCCACGCCTTTTTCAAAGCGTTACTGTTCCTCGCCGCCGGCTCCATCATCGTCAGTCTTCATCACGAACAGGACATTTGGAAAATGGGCGGCCTTGCCCAAAAGCTGAAAATCACGTTCGCCACATTCGCGGTCGGCGCGCTCGCATTAATCGGTTGCCCGCCCTTCAGCGGTTTTTTTAGCAAAGACGCGATCCTCGCCCTCGCCTACGAACGCAATCTGTCGATCTTTGTCATTGGCCTAACGACTGCATTTCTGACTGCCTTCTACGTTTCACGCGCGGTGGCCGTTGCCTTCTTTGGAAAACCTCGCAGCGACGCCGCCCGCGCCGGCAAAGAATCACCGCGGGTGATGATTATTCCGTTGCTCATTCTGGCGCTATTCGCACTCGTCGCCGGGTTGGGAACAGTCGCCCAAAATTTTCTTGTGGTGCCCCACGAAACGCAAACCGTCTTCACCGTGCCCGCGCTCGCCCTGGCCGCACTGATTCTGGGCGTTGGCATTGGCATTTGGCTTTATCGCAATCGCGAGTTCGATCCGTTGCAGGTCGATCTTGTCCGACGTCGTTTTTACATCGACGAATTTTACGAATGGCTGATCGGCGCGACCCAGGAATTTCTCGCGCGGGTCGCGGCTTTCTTCGATCGCTGGATTATCGACGCCGGCGCTGTCCGCGGCGCAAGTGGCGGAACATTCGGGCTCGGCGCGCTCCTGCGATTGTTTCAGGTCGGCAATCTCCAGGCCTACGCATTTCTGTTTGGATTGGGAATCGTGGCGCTCATTTACTTCACCATTTTCCGATGAGGCCAGAGCAGACACCCTTAGCCCGCGAATCACGCCAATGAACGCGAATTAGATGACAGAAATCATTTACAAAGAAGAGAGTTACGCGATCATCGGCGCCTGTTTCGAAGTGTACAACGAGAAGGGTTGCGGCTTTCTGGAACCCGTTTATCAGGAATGCTTGGGGATTGAGTTTGAATATCAACGGATTCCCGCCATCCCTAAACCCTCGCTCACGCTTAACTATCGTGAACGGATACTCACGCAGGTTTACCAACCCGATTTCGTCTGCTTTCAAAAAATTATCGTCGAACTAAAAGCTGTCTCCGAATTGGTTGACGAACATCGAGCGCAGCTGCTGAATTATCTTCACGCGACCGGATTTGAACTCGGTCTCCTGGTGAACTTCGGGCACTATCCAAAGCTCGAATACGAACGCATCGCCAGGACTCAGCAGGTCAAAACTAGAACGGATGTTTCGGATGTCTCTCTTTGATCTATTCGCGTCAATTCGCGTGATTCGCGGGCAGTAATGTAATCTGTCTATGCTTCTCTTTCTCGTTCTCTGCCCCATCCTCGCTGCGATTGTAATAATCGCCGGCGCGCCCGCGCGACTGACGGCGCTCGCCGCGGCAATTTCAAATTTATTCGTCACTCTGATCGTTCTCAGCCGATTCGATCAAGTCGCGGCCGGTTTTCAATTTGTCAGCTCGTTTCTTGTCTCGGCGGACTGGCGAATTCATCTTGCGTTCGGCGTCGACGGTTTGAGTCTGCTCATGCTTCTTCTAGCCACAATTGTCACCGTCGCCGCGGTTTGGTTCACCGATAAGGTCGAGAACTGCGAACGCGCGTTTTACGCGTGTCTCCTTTTCATTTCCGCCGGCGCGATTGGAGCTTTCGCGTCGATCGATTTGTTTTTCTTCTACGCCTTTCACGAACTCGCGCTCATCCCGACATTTCTTCTCATCGGAATCTGGGGGACCGGCAATCGCAGCGCCGCCGCGTGGAAAATCACAATCTATCTCACCCTCGGTAGTTTCGTTTTGCTGATCGGACTGATTTTGCTTTACCAAAGCTTGCCGGCGACAGCGCGAAGTTTCGACATTCGAGAATTACAAGCAGCCACGGTTGCGCATGCGATCGCGGCCCCGACCCAACGCCACATTTATCTTTTGCTGTTGATCGGGTTCGGTGTGCTTATCTCACTCTTTCCGTTTCATTCCTGGGCGCCGGAAGCTTACGCATCAGCGCCCGCGCCCGCGGCTATGTTGCACGCAGGCGTTCTAAAAAAATTCGGCCTCTACGGTTTGCTGCGTTTAGCAATTCCAATGCTGCCGGACGGCGCGCATTACTGGATGTATCTCCTCGTCATCCTTTTGCTCGGCAACATCATCTACATCGGACTCGTCACGATCGCGCAGAAGCAGCTCGATTGGATGCTCGGTTACTCAAGCGTGATGCACATGGGCTACATTTTTCTCGGCATCGCGAGCGCCAACATCATTGGAACAATTGGCGCCGCTGCACTCATTTTCGCGCACGGGCTTTCCATCGCGCTGCTTTTCGCCGTCGCCGGTCAAATCCGCAATCGCACCGGCACTTTGCTGTTCGACGATCTCGGCGGTCTGGCCAAAGTGATGCCGTTCGCCGGTCTCGCTTTCGGCTTTGCTGCGTTCGCCGCGATTGGACTCCCTGGTTTCGCCAACTTCGCGTCTGAGATCATGATTTTCTTCGGCGCGATCCGAAACGGATGGGACATGCAACGCTTCCACCTTTTCCAAGTGGCCACCGTGCTGGCGCTTTGGGGCATTGTCATCTCGACCGTTTACATGCTGCGCGCCTACCGCTCCACTTTCATGGGCACACTGAACGAGCGCTGGGAAAAACTGGTCGATTTTGGCACTGACCTCCGAATCCCGGTCGCGTTGTTGATCGCGGGTTTGATCTGGTTCGGATTCTTCCCGCAAACGCTCGTGCGAATGGTCACCCCGACGTTTCGCAGTTATTTCACCGCGACCAAATGATCGCGATCCCTGCGCCACATCTGGAGATTGACGTGCTCGTCCTCGGCATCGCGATCCTGCTCGTGGAAACTTTTGCCGCTAAGATCGACAAGAAAATCTTTGCTTACGCCGGCATTGTCGGGCTCGCGGTCGTGCTCATCGCCAGTTTCTTTCTCTCGCCAGAGTCAACAGCGCAACCGGCAACTGGCTTTTGGAATTTTTACACGGCGGACCCGTTATCGATCTTCTTCAAACGATTCATGCTCGTAACCACGATCGTCGTGCTCGTCATGATGATCGACTACACGCCAGTTTTGCGGAGCGCTGCCGACCACGCCCCGAACCTCGGCGAATTTTTTTCGCTTCCGCTTCTGACCTGCGCGGGCTTGATGTATCTCGTCTCGGCGATCGATTTCGTTTTCATCTTCGTTTCGCTCGAGCTCGTCACCATTTCGTTCTTCGTGCTCGTTAGTTTTCCGAGAAGAAATCCAATCGCGCTCGAAGCCGGCATTAAATATTTGATCCTCGGCGCGCTCTCGACCGCGTTCCTGGTTTACGGAATCACCTGGATCTTCGGTGTGACCGGCGAAACTAATCTGCAACGAATCGCCGCAGCGTTTTCCAGCGGCAAGATCGACAATCACGCGGCGACATTCGGCGCGGTGTTGGTGTTGGTCGGTCTGGGTTTCAAAATCGCGGCCGTCCCGTTCCAAATGTGGGTGCCGGATGTTTATCAAGGCGCACCGACGCCGGTGACTGCATTTCTTTCGGTCGGATCCAAAGCCGCCGGTTTCGTCGTCCTTTTGCGCGTGCTCCAACCATTTCTCATGCTGCCGAACATCGAACGCCTCATCGTTCTGATCGCGTTGCTTACCGTTGTTTACGGGAATCTTGCCGCGCTCCCGCAAAATAATCTCAAACGACTACTCGGTTACTCCAGCATCGCCCACGCGGGTTACTTGCTCATCGGCGTCGCCTGCTTCGATGGCCGCGCAGTCACATTTTATCTCGTTGCTTACCTACTCATGACCCTCTTGAGCTTTGCGATCTTGATCATTGTCGCGCAACAAACGGGCGAAGAGATTTCCAGTTTCGATGGCTTGGCGAAACGCGCGCCGTTTCTCGCGTTCGCGATGCTTATTGCCATGGCGTCGCTCGCTGGCGTCCCATTCACCGCCGGCTTTTTCGGTAAGTTCTTCATCTTCCTAAGCGCGGTCGGACAAAAACAAACGGCGCTAGTCGCGGTTGGAATCGTCACCGTGGCGTGCGGATTTTATTATTACCTGAAAGTAGTCCGCGCGATGTACTGGCAGCCGGGCGCGAACAACGGCGCGATCACGGTGACCAACCTGTCACGCGCAGTGATCACCTTATTGATCATCGCCACGATTTTGTTCGGCGTTTACCCGCAGCCGATTCTGAATGCGTTAAAACATTAACCACGGATTACACGGATATCGCGGATCAGAACAACAGAAGGATTCTATCTCGAAACCAGGAAACCATGAAGTCAGCAGAAACTTTTCCTGGATTCATGGCTTCCAGATTCTTCCTATCCGTTTAAATCCGCGTGATCCGCGGTTCGAAGTTCTGCCGAACCTAAGAAAAATGCCTCTGCAGGTTTCCTACGTTCCTGCTTTCCTTATTAAAGGACTCCGGTCAGTCGCTTAATTCGACGTTCCAGTAAGCAAGATCGACAAAGTGGCGCCAGCTCTCATGCTGCGGCGCGGTAAACGTGACGTGCAGGAACGGCCGCCACTTCGGCCGCTTCGGTTTGCGAATCAGAGTCATCTGCGCTTCGTACGGGAGACGATTGCCTTTGCGCGTGTTACACGGAATGCACGAGCAAACGACGTTTTCCCAAGTTGTCGTCCCGCCGCGATCCCGCGGCACCACGTGATCAAGATTCAAATCGTTCCGATCGTAAGCCCCGCCGCAGTATTGGCAGGTGTTCTTGTCCCGCTCGAAAACATTGTGGCGCGTAAACTTCACTTCCTTTTTCGGCAGCCGATCGAAAAAGAGCAGCACGATCACGCGCGGCACCCGGATCCTCCACGAAATCGTCTGAACAAGTTCGTGGTCGGGCGCGTCGGTTGAAAAATCGCGCCAGCCTTCAAAATCGTGGGTCAGGAAATTATTCGCATCGTCCGCCGAAACAACGTGGGCGTGACCGGCGTAAACGAGCGAGAACGCGCGCCGCGCCGTGCAGATGTTGACCGCCTGCCACAGGCGGTTCAGCACCAATACCTGACTATTTAACAACGAGTGCAAATTAAGAGCCTCGGTTATCACGCTTTCAGCGAAATTATCGCGAAAGTGCGGCGACATTATCATTAGCGCTTTTCCCTGTCAACGAAGGGGACGTCTCGCCGCCTGCTTGCAGGAAACTTAAGAGCCTGAGATGATCGTTATCGAATGCAGTGTTTCTCCCCATCCGTCCCACTAAAGTTCCGGATTAGGCCGGAAAAACCCGTAATCAAAGGCGGGATTTTCCCGTCTACTTCTCGTTAAGTGCTTCAAATGCGCTTCGAACAAAAGCTCACGGCCGCACTTGCCCTTCTCGCATCGACAGGAATATGGCGTAGCAACTACGCTCCGCCACTGCATCGTCTACTCTGGAGGATCGGCGGGAGGGTTCCACCGCCACACTTTCTCAGCTTCACAGCCAACTTTGTTTCCGCTGGCGTTTGGTTTGGTGTGTTTTGGGGCCTCGCGATGTGGCTCACCGGTTCATCGCATCAGAGCCTGTCACGGCTAGCAGCGGCAGCACTCTTGGCGGGATCGCTTTTCGGCCTATTCGTGGCCGTGCGCTATCGCTACGGTGCACGTAAGCACAACATTCCGTTGTGGAGAGATTTTCACCCAGATGAAGACGCACGCACCTAACCAAGCGCTGGAGCTAACGGCGACCGTCGTGTAAACTCGTTTTCGATGACTAAACCCTCCAGATTGCATTTCCCGCTCGGCGCCAGTCGCCGTAGCTCATCTTGTTCTCGTTAGACCTATGCACCGCTTAGTGATCGCACTCATCCTCGTTAGTTGCAGTTCCCTCTGCGCGCAGCAGAAGTGGCGCGGCAAAGAGCCCGGCAACGAGACGGGGCCGGTGAATGGCGAAGCGTATCAGAAGGCGATTGCTCCGTACGTCGCGAAAGCACGTGCGACCTATCCCGCTGCGAAGAAGCGTTTCTTAGCGGGTCTGCCCCCGAACCACACGTTCTATGTTTGGACGCGGCTGTATCAGGAAGCTGCAAAGGGGCAGCGGCCGCGAGCCGAAGATGTTTTCATCCAGGTTCACACCATCGAGGGAGGCAAGGTTTACGGCATCATCGCGAACACGCCGGACCTCGTCACAAACTACAAACAAGGTCAGCGAGTTCAGTTCCCCGAGTCCGACGTTCTGAACTGGGTGATTGTACGACCCGACGGGAGTGAAGAAGGAAACTATGTTGGGAAGTTTTTGGAGAAGCACTACAAAATCCGATAGGTCTAACCAAGCGCTGCAGTCAACGGTGGAGGAAAATTAGAAATTCGAAATTAGAAAGTAGAAAACTTGAGAAGAAAAATGCTCGCTATCGGTAGCCGTACCTGAGCTTTTTGATTCGTTCGTGGCCCACTCTCTCACCCTCACCCCGCGGGTCGTGCAATCTATGTCGCGGCCTTCCCGGCTCGCTCCATTCTCGTTAGATCTGTAGTGCAACACCACATGAAGGAGCGACCTTTGGTAAAGTCATTAGGCCGCCATTTGCAGGGCCACCTTTTTCTTTTCGAGACCAGGTGTTCGCCCGCATACGATTCTTCGGCGGCCCTTCGGTTGTTACTGATCTTCATTCTGTTTGAAGGCGTGATCGGCCCAAGGTTGTCGCTCTTTAGCCTTTTCGGACTGCCTCTCCCGCCTGCTTGGCTTCGCGTACCCGTCTTACTTGTTTTGGCGATGGAGTTGGTCCGGTTCTTCGCCGGAGTCAGGCTGGGGCAGATCGGTCTGTATCCCTGGCGGGATTGGAATGTGACAGAGAAGTCTTACTTCATTCAGGTGCTCGTAATCGCGAACGTTGTATTCGGCATTCTCTTCGCGGACCGATTGCGAATGATCTTGGCCGACCCCGGCTTGTGGTGGCGCCCTGCGGCGATTGTCATTTTCACCAACTTTCTGTGGGGTTTCCATCAGGAGCTGGTCTACCGCGGAATTCTGCAGACGGAACTCGTGCGGCGTTGGGGCTCTCTGGTGGGGATTCTCGTCAGCAACTTACTCTTCACACTCGGACCCTTGCACTTCTACCACTTCTCGGGTCCCGTGCCCGGGCAGGTATTACCGATGTTTGCAGGGATTTTTCTGACCGGGTTGTTTTTTGGAGTGTTGTTTAAGAGATCAGGCAATCTCGCCATTGTTGGTGTTCTTCATGGCTTGGGTAACTCGTACATTGATGGTCTCGGCGCACTTGGGCGCTGAGCTTGAATTGTTTTCTGAATAGCTGACCAACAGGCCATGGATCAATGAGCTGGATTCAAGAATTTTTTTTCGTTAAACTATGTGATCAGCGCTTTGCGAAGCTCTACAAATGTCCACATCTACTCGCGTTCGATTGCTTCGAGGAAGCGGGTTGCTGCTTTTGTTGCTCGGGATCGTGCATTTGGTGGCGACGCCCCACATCGCGGCCCTCATTCGACACAGCGTTTCTCAGGATGCGGCCGACAATCTCATTCCGCCGATGCTTCTGAATCATATTTTGGTCGGGCTGTTGTTGCTTCCTCTCGGCTTTCTGACTTTTTATGCCGCGCCATATTCGGATCGTTGGGCCCAAATGATCGTTCGGACAACGGCTGTCACAGTTGCAACGCTCCCGCTGACGCTGCTTTGGCTTATGGGCCTGCGCTACTTCGACGCGCCGCTCTTCGTTGTCGGTTTCCTCCTGGTAGTTGCCGCCTCGGTGACTTTGTTGTTGGCTGCGTTTGCAAAAACACGCACAACTGATTCTGCCGACACTGCGCGCAGCTGACGACAATTATCGTCGCGTCGACCTCGTCGGGCCTTGAGTGGCGGCGCGCTTCATGAAATTACCGGGCAAACGTTTTTCGTCGTTCGGAACGGCGCCGGCGGCGTCGCCAAGATGTTCTTCCTCAGCCGGGAGAAATTGTTTGAACCGGTTTTTGTCGATCGCTTTCATGAACGCTTCGTGCGCCGTCACGGTGCCGCTTTGGAGTAGCGCAAAAATCGCGTCGTCCATGAATTGCATCCCTTGCCCTTTGCCGGAAACGATCACGTCCTGCAGTTTTTGGGTCGCCCCCTCGCGAATGATCGCGGAGACAGCAGCGTTCGCGACCAGAATTTCATTCACTGCGACCCGACCCGAGCCGTCCGCTTTTTTCAAAAGCAATTGCGCGAGCACGCCCCGCAATGAATTGGCCAGCATCGCCCGCGCCTGCGGTTGTCGCGCTGCCGGAAAAACATCAACCATTCGATCAACCGTTTTGCGCGCGTTGTTGGTGTGCAGCGTTCCGAAAACGAGCAATCCGGTTTCGGCGGCCGTGAGCGCGAGCGACACCGTTTCCAAATCGCGCATTTCGCCGACGAGCACAATGTCGGCGTCTTCGCGCAGTGCAGCTTTGAGCGCGACCGGAAACGATTCGGAATCGCCAGGAACCTCGCGTTGGGTGATGATGCTGCGTTTGTTGTCGTGCACGAACTCGATCGGTTCCTCGATCGTGACGATGTGCCGCGAGAAATTATCGTTAATGTAATCGATCAGCGCTGCCAGCGTCGTCGATTTTCCGGAACCGGTTGGACCGGTGACGAGCACTAACCCGCCGCGCAGATGCGCGAATTCTTTGGCGACAAGCGGAATCCCGAGTTGTTCGAGGCTCGCGATCTTGGTTGGGATCAAGCGAAACACCGCGCCGTAGCCGTGCGCTTGCTTCAAATAATTGCAGCGAAACCGAGAAGCGGCGTCCATTTCGTAAGCGAAATCGAGATCGCCCCGTTCCTCGAAAATTTTCCAGCTCCGCTCGCCGCACACCTCACGCAACATCGACATCGTCTCGTCGCGGGTCAGTGCTTTCTCGCGGATCGGCCCGACGTCGCCATGCTTGCGCATCTTCGGCGGCTGACCTTCGCCGATATGAAGGTCCGAACCGCCCTCTCTTACGATGATGCTGAGAAACTGGTCGAGATAAGCCATTAAGAAATCCCAAATTCCAAAACCCAAGTTCCAAAGAAATTCCAACCAGCCAATCTCCAAATGCCCGCGCGCATCCGTCCGCCTTTGGAGCTTGGGATTTGGAGCTTCTTTGGATTTTGGAGCTTGGGATTTGGAACTTTCACAGCTTTAGATGTGTCCGCATTTCCTGTTTCTGTTCCCCGCGCGCGTAGGCTTCTTCAGCGCTAATGATGCCGCGGCTGAAGAGATCGACCAATGCATCATCCATCAGTTGCATCCCTTGTTTTTTTCCGGTCTGAATAATTCCCGGAAGCATGAACGTCTTTGCTTCGCGGATCACGTTGGCGACTGCGGGCGTGTTGGTCAAAATTTCCAACGCCAGCACGCGCCCCTTGCCATCGGCCCGCGGAATTAATTGCTGACTAATCACGCCGCGGAGCGATTCGCTCACCATGATGCGGATTTGTTCCTGTTGATCCGGCGGAAAGACATCGAGCAATCGGTCAAGCGTGCGCGATGCATTCCCGGTGTGGAGCGTTCCCAAAACCAGGTGGCCGGTCTCGGCCGCGGTGATCGCGAGCGAGATCGTTTCCAAATCGCGCATCTCGCCGACTATGATCACATCCGGATCTTCGCGGAGCGCGCCGCGCAACGCCGCCGCGAACGAGCGCGTATGGGTGTGAACTTCGCGTTGGGTGATGTGGCAGCCCTTCGGCTCCAACACATACTCGATCGGATCTTCGAGCGTGATGATGTGTTCGCGCCGCTCAATGTTCACTTGCTCCACCAAAGCCGCGAGCGTGGTCGATTTTCCACTGCCGACCGAGCCGGTGACGAGGATCAATCCATTTTGATAGCGGGTAAGCAGTTTGAGATGCTCGGGCAAACCGAGCTCGTCCATCGTGCGCACCTTTGTGTTGATGATGCGAAAGACGAGATCGACGCCGAGCCGCTGACGCACGACGCTGGTGCGATACCGGCCGAATTTATTCGCGTACGCGAAATCGGCGTCACCGCGCTCGTTCAACTGCGTTTTGTGGAGATTCGAAAGAAAACCTTCCGCGAGCGCGAGCGTTTGGTTCGAGTCGAAACGTGGCGCGTCGGGCCAAATCGGTTGCAGTGTTCCGTGCAAACGCCAGAGCGGCGGCGCGTTTACGCCAAGATGAATATCCGACGCGCCGGCGTTTTGTCCGACCGCCAAGTATTCATCGACATGCGACAGCGGATGCGACTTGGAAGATGTCGATGTTGGAGGCATAACGCGCCGCGATTCTTATGCAGCGCGACCGCGCGCGTAAACTCAAAAGCCTTTCGGCCCGGAACGCCCGCGCGAGCTGTAACTGGCAAGTTTCTTTTCGAGGAACCCCACGATCACCGGTTTGAGCAAACCGGCGGCAACGCGCAGTGCCCCAAGAAGAAATCCCGCTTCCAAGAGCGCACTTTTCGTCGCCTTTGCCGCTTTTGCATCGACATAGATCTTTTTCTTTTTGCGACTGATTATCGCAGTCAGAAGCAAACCGACGGCGATCGCACCTATAATCCACGGAACCGGCTCGCGCTGGACCGAGCGGCGAATTTTACGCGGCAAATCAACTTCCTCGCGAACGCGATCCAGTCTGAGCGCGAGATCTTCGCGCGAGCGCGCGATTTGCTCTTTTAGCTCCGCGGGTGATTTGTTGTTTCCAGATTTTTTAGCCATTCACGGTCCTTTTTTAATTCGGCTGTGGTCGCGCGAAAGATAGGGCGCTTAATTCCACTGCGAGCGATTAGCAGAAAGATAAGCGCGAGCAACAAATGCAGCCCAGCTGCAGCCAAGGCTATCCACAGCCATGAGACTTTTGCCAGATGCGCGACCGCAACCACCGCAGTCGCGAGCAAGAAGACGTATCCGAACGTAAAAAACAAAAGAGCCGCGACCAGGCAGACTGCGACGAGAACAAACTGGATGAGCGCCGCTTTTGATTCTGTCGCAAAAAGCTCGGTGCGACTCTCGAAAAAATCCGCGAGCGCGCTCGCGAGCGCGACCAAACTCCCGATGAAACCGGTCTGGCGCGTTCGACCTCCCGACGGCGAATTTTCGCCAGCCATTCAGCAAATCGCGATCAGCGCCGGAAGATCAGTCCAAGAACAAATCCCACGCCGAGCGCGGTAAAGATTGCCTTGGTCGGATTTTCGCGGACGTACTCTTCGGCATCGTCCTGGAACGTTCGCGCGCGCGTACGTGCATCACCCAAGGCTTGCTCGGCTTTGCCACGCGCGTCCGTCCAAGCGTGCTCAGCTTTGCCGCGGGCCTCGTTCCAAGCTTGCTCGGCCTTACCGCGATATTCGCCGGCAACGGCCCCGGCCGCGTCGCGTAGATCCTCGGCCGCTTTGCGTGCGTGCATTTTGCTGCTCTCGAATTTGTTCTGCGCATCCGCCGCGGCGGGCGCTCGATGTGATTTGTTTTCTTCAGCCATGGTGGTCTCCATTTAAATTTCGCTACTACAACTATCCGCGCGCTTCCGATTCTGAGCAAATCCCACACCATTGTCGATCTTAGGATTGTTTGTTGAACTCGGGTTGTTTGCCTCTGCTAAACGCCAGTCCGGCTCGGACCTTACTGTTCCCGGAAGATGATCCGGGCCTTGGTCAGATCGTACGGCGAAAGCTCGACCGAGACTTTGTCGCCCGGCACGATGCGGATGAAATGCTTCCGCATCTTGCCGGAAATGTGTGCGAGCACATTGCGCTGGCCGCCAAGATCGACGCGGAACATTGTCCCTGGTAAAACCTGGGTCACCGTCCCCTCCATCACGATCTGTTCTTCCTTCGGCATCGCGCCGAAATATATCAGCGAAAAAAGTTCGCTCAACCGCGCCGCCTCAATGTCGATTAGCGCACGTCTTCGAGTGAAACGCTCGGCAAATACTCGCCGACCTCCTCGCGCTTCCACCACGCGCCGGCTTGTCGATGTTCGTCCGCGCTGGTGAAACGATAACGGTATAACTTCGCGCGAATATACCGCGGTGGCGTTTCCGGAAACGGATTTTTCTCGAACAGTTCGCCGACCGACGCTTTACCGCGCAACAACGCGATCGCCATCCGACTAAACCAACCTCTTTCCCGAGAATGACCAAGAGCGGCAAACCACATTTGCCAATCGAGTCGCGGTTGATGCGGCGCGCA
Organism: Chthoniobacterales bacterium; assembly: GCA_035635435.1. Taxonomy (GTDB): domain Bacteria; phylum Verrucomicrobiota; class Verrucomicrobiia; order Chthoniobacterales; family UBA10450; genus AV40. The sequence goes on from DASQBB010000088.1 coordinate 48,668, forward strand.
CCAACCCGGCGCGCGCATCACGTCGCCCGGTTTCCATTTGAACTCGTACGGTTTCCATTCGAGTCCGTCAGCGCTGCCTTCGAGGACGATTTCTTTTCGATCTTTCGTCATCACACGAAAGAGTCCGTAGTCATTAACGATTCGAAACCCTCGCACAGGTTCGTAGACGCGAACCAGGAGCCGGGACCATTCTTCTGTCGGCTTAAATGCGCTATAAATGTAACGGACATTGAGCGGTAGCGTGAGAACGATCACAATCACCGCTGCATAGATCGACAATCGATCCGAAAAATAATGGGACACGACGGCGCGTGTCCCTCCATTTGTCTGGAGGGCGCCGCGCTGTCGGCGCCAAACCGAATCATCGATCAGAAGCAAACACAACGCGATCGTGAGCAGATTGAAAAAGTTGTAATTCCCGGTCGCGGCGATTGCAATTTGCAGAAAAATCAGCAGACCGCAGGCGAGCAATCGCAGTCGGCGCGGCGCCCAAATGAAAAACGGAACAATGATTTCGACCACGAGACAAAACGCGACCGAAAATTTCTTGAACCATTCCGGATGTTGGTCCGCCCACCAACCGATGACCGTGGGCAGCGGTTGCGACCAGTAATGATAATCGAGCGCGGTCAGGTTCCACCAGGTGTCGTCGGCGGGATTTTCAAGGAACTGATAGCTGCTCAATTTCACCACGCCGGACAGGAGCATGAGCTTGAAGAGCAAAAGCTTGATTAGAAAAATTCCCACGCGCGAAACCGGCGGCTCGTTCGCTTTCGTCCAGCGCAGCCGCCACGGCGCGAGAAAGACTGCGAGGAATCCGGTCTCCGTTAGGAGAATGTCCCACTGATAACCAAGGAATTCTTGTCCGGCGACGCCGAGCGAGAGATAAAAAGCAACCAGCGCGACAAGCGAAAGCGCGGGCGTGATTCCGAGGATCAGAAGGAGCGAGAGGACAACGCCTCCGCTGCAAAGGAAATGAAGAAACGCGTCGCTCGAGTTGAACCAGCAAAGCGTCGGCAAGATCGACAACGCGCGGTCGCCAATTTGCGCGCGGGCAGCGGGAAGAAATTCGGCGGCCGGCGAGATTCCGTTTGAGCCGATTAACCCGTCGATCTGGATCCAGAGCGAAACGAACGCGATCAGGAAAATCAAACCGACCGCGCGCAAAAACCAGCGTCGCGCGAAAAAATAAGTCGGCGGGCTAACATCGTTGCCCCACAGAAGTCGCGTCATCGCCGACGCGAACCGGCGATTCATCGAAACGAATTTGTAAAAAGCTTCTGAGATCGGCGCAAAACCGGGAACGTGATAGTAACTCCAGGCCAGCCAGCGTTTCGAAGATCGAGATCGCAACGAGCGAAAGACCGCTTCGGCCCCCGTAAAAACGGCACCGTCCGGCTCGATCAACACGACTGAGCGTTGAAATTGTTCGAGTGGAATCTCGGGAAACTTCTGGGCGACGTTTTGCGAAATCTCGTAATCGACTTTGTCGCCAGTGATTTCGCGCCAGCGCTCGATCCAGCGCCGGCAGAAGTGGCATTCGCCGTCCCATATCAACAATGACTTGGGTGGTGGATTGGCAACGCGCAGCGACGTCTTCATTTACAAATTGAAGTCTGCCCAAATCGGCGCGTGATCGGAAGGATCTTTCCCTTTGCGCATTTCGCGGTCGACTCCCGATGCCGTACATTTTTTGGCGAGTCCTTCGCTCGCCAACACCGCGTCGATCCGCAGCCCGCGATTTTTCGGAAACGCAAGCATTCGATAATCCCACCACGTAAAAACGCCCGGTTCCTGCGGATGCAGTCGCAGCGTGTCGCGCAGACCGATTTCGCAAAGTTGCTGGAACACGGCGCGCTCGCTGTCGGAGCACATGATCGCGCCGCGCCAAAGCTGGGGATCGTGAACGTCGAGATCTTCCGGCGCGACATTGAAATCGCCGCACACGACAAGATCGACATCTTTCTCTTTGGCCAGACAATCGCGCAGGCGCGCGTACCATTCCAATTTATATTTATAAGCCGGCGAACCAACCGCCTGGCCGTTCGGCGCGTAAACGGAATAGACACGCAAATTTCCGGTCGTCGCCGAAATCGCCCGCGCTTGAGGATCGACGACTTCATCACAAAGCGACGCGCGAACATCTGTCAGTTTTGTTTTAGAAAAAATCGCGACGCCGTTGTAAGATTTCTCGCCGTGATAAGCGGGTTCGTAACCGGCGGATTGCAGCGCCAATGCCGGAAATTGTTCGTCGGGGCATTTCGTTTCCTGCAAACAAATAATATCGGGCGCGGTATTTTCGAGCCACGCGAACAATCGGTCCTGACGTTTGCGGAGCGAATTGATGTTCCAGGAGACGATTCTCACTACAATTCCAATTCGACGCCCGGCGTAGGCACGATGATTTCTGAATTGCGCAAATCGGACGCGAGCCGCGCGCGCATCCACTCTACCGCCAGCGGATCGCCGTGGACGAGCAACACTTTCTTCGGCGCCAGCCGCTCCGCAAATGCGATGAGCGACTCGCGCGACGCGTGCGCACTGAACTGAAACTGTTCGATGTGACAGCGCACGCGCTGCGAGCCTTCGTCGGGATCGATTGTTATCTGTTCGTTTGGCAGAGTGTTCCGCAAAATTCCGGCGGGTGATTCCGGATCGGCGTAACCGACGAAGAAAATGGAATGGCGTGGTTGATCGACAATTCGCCGAGCGAAAATGTTGGAGAGCGTTTTTGGCGTCATCATCCCGCTGGAAAGCGCGTAAACACGTCCCGCCCGTGTCTGCGCGTCGTGGATGGTCTCGGCGTTTAGAACAAACGGGCGCAATTCATCGAGCAATTGCAGACGCGGAAGCTGGCGCCGACCCACTTGCGCGCGTCGATCGTAAATATCGCTGATTTTTGAACTGAGACCGCCGATGTAGATCGGAAAATCGAGAATTTTTTCCCGGCGCAATTTGTAAAGCATCGCCAGCACTTCCTGCGTTTTTCCGAGCGCGAACACTGGAATTAGGACACAACCTCCGCGCGTGAACGCGCTTTCAATCGATTGCCCGAGCCGTTGCTCTTCGCTCGCGCGCGACCAGGTTGCCGGAACCGGCGTATCGCCGCGGGTGCACTCCATGATGAGGATGTCGATCTTCTCTTTCGGAAAAACCGCCGCCTGCGCGATCGTTTGATCATCAAAATTAACGTCGCCGGTGTAAAACAACGTTCGTCCTTCAGCGCGAATGAGGATTCCGGTTGAACCGAGCACGTGTCCAGCGTCGAAAAATTCGAACGTGACTGCATCACCATCAGCGCCGGTTCCTCGTTCTCCCGCAAGTGTGTATGCCTGCCGCAACGCGCACGATTGCCAGCGATCGGCGGCGCGATCGGCTTCGCGATGAGTGAAAAGCGGATAAAGCGTGGTGCCAAACTCTTCGCGTTGCCGTGTCATCACGTTGACGGAGTTGTGCAGCAACACGCTGCCGATTTCGGTCGTCGGTTCGGTCATGAACACACGCGCCTGCGGTTGCCGCCGCATCAAGACCGGCAACGTGCCAATGTGATCTTGATGCGAATGCGAAACGATAATCGCGTCGAGTCGGCGATCGCCGAGCGCTTTCCAGTTCGGCAGCGCTTCCTCGCCTTCGAACTTCGGGTGCATTCCGGAGTCGAGCACGAGGCGACGTTCGCCCACTTCTAAATAGTACGAGTTGGCGCCGATCTCAGTTCGGCGCGTCAGATTAATGAATTTCAAGGATTTAACTAAAGAAGCTCTTCAAAAATGCGCATCCAATTATCGCGCAAAATCTTCCCGAGGTCGTTGTCGCTGAAACCGCGCTCGATCAATTTGCGCGTCAAATTTCGGGCGTGCGAATGATTTGTCAGGTCAGGAATGAAATGCGGTGTCGTTAATTTTTCCGCCATCCATTTCTTTTTTGATTCCGGCCATTGCCGGTAAATGAATTCGAAAAAGTCGAAGCCGATCCCGACGCAATCCATCCCGATCAAATTCGCGACATGTTCGATATGGTCGACGTAGCGATCGAGAGTGCTCTCTTTTTGTTTGGGATTGACCAGAACTGAATTGATCCCGATCACGCCGCGCCGTTGGCCGATCATGTTGATCTGTTCATCGCTGATGTTGCGCTCGACATCGTAAAATTTCCTGGAGTTCGTGTGCGAAACAACCAGCGGCTTCGTCGTAAGATCGACAATCTCTTTGAAGCCGGCCGGATTGATGTGGGCAAGGTCGACAATAATCCCGAGTCGCTCGCATTCGCGGACCACGTCGCCACCAAATGGCGTTAATCCTTCCGGAGACGAGCCGCTGGCGGCAAAAATGCCGCCGTGGCCGGCGGCGTTCGTGCGCGCGTGCGTTAGTCCGACGGCGCGGAGACCAAGTTCGTAGAACGCGCGCAACAAATCCAAATCGTCGCCGAGCGGCTCGACGCCTTCCATGGTGATGAGAAAACCGACCTTTTTGGAATCGAGTGCGCTCGAAATTTCCTGGTGCGAGCGGCAAACGACGCAGCACTTCGATTGCTCGGCTTCGGTGTAAAGGCGCGCGATCTGATCAAGCGCGACCTGCAGCCCGCGCTCAGGAAGATATCGATCTTCAATGTAGATCGCCGCGCCAATGAGCCCCATTCCGCCAGCTTCGAACTGCGGCAAAAATTCCGTGGCGAGAACATTTGGCTGAGCGCGCTTTTCGCACAAATCCATCGGCAAATCGAAATGCATGTCGATGATGCCGCTAGCGTGTAATCGCTCGACCCGCGCTTCAATTCCTTCCTTCGATTTCGTCATGGAGCCGGAGGCGGCGCGGCGATCGAAACTGTGCGCGCGGAACCTTTTGGTTTTGGAAGAACGATCGCGAACAAGACCGAAATCCAAGTCGCTCCGAGCGGCAGCCAGGCCGGGATCCAGATTGAAAAGCTAGAAATGATCGCGAGCGCGATCAAGCAATACGCGGCGGAAAACGCGATCGCGCCGATGATCAGATCGATGCGCGAAAATCTGCGGAGAGCGCCGCTCAACGCCGCGGCCAGAACGACCATCGCGCAATCGAAAATCCAACTGACACGCCGGACAAATGAATTTGTTTGGATCGCGCCAATGGCGGCGGCGAAATGATCGGGCGCGTTCGTCTCCACCCGCGCCAGGACGAGGTGGGTTCGCATATCTTCGAGCCGAATCCCACTGGCCGCGCCGCTCTCATGTTGTTCGGCCGCGAGCAACAGTTCGTTCAGCGTCAGATGTCGCGCGCGCTGCGCCATACGCGGATTGATGAGGAGGGTGCCGTCGGAACGAATCGGAATCTTCGTTCCATTCGGAAGCGTGATCGCCGACCCGATGTCGATCTTGACCTCGTCGGGAGTGAGGCGCATCCAAAGGAGCGCGGCTTGGAGCGCAAAGGACGGGATTACTTCACCGCGATACTGAAACAATAACGGAACGTGGAGATCGCTCCCCTTCTCTTCGGGCATATTGACAAAGCCGAGAGTGGAGACAATTCGCGCATCTTCCTCGGGCTGATGCTCGATCCCGGAAAATTCCGGAAGATCGCCGCGGCGGCCGGTAACTTTGATGAAGCCTGCGATCTCCGCGACGGGTGCATCGGGATCCGGCGAAGCGGTCAGTTCCGAGCCAAGCAGCAGTCTTGGAACGCGCATCGCCTGGTCGATGAAAATTTGTTGCTGATCTTTGTTGCGTTCGCCCCATTGCAAAACCGGCTCGACTGCGATGACGGTTGGCTTGAATTCAAGCGCGCCTCGCAAGAGCAAAGCGGTCTCGAGCGGCGCGGGCGGATTTTCGCGTCCTGTCTGAACGATCGTGATCGGCACCGATTTGGCCGCCGGTTGCGAATGTCGAACCAGCCAGCGCAAAAAATATTCTTCGGAGCGTTGAAAGCGCGGATCGCGCAGAAACAATACGCAAAGCAACAAGACGACAATGATGACCCAGATCGACGGCCGCTCCATTGGGGAAAAGTGAAGAGTGACGAGTGACGGGTGACAAGATTAATCCGGGCTCTCTCTCGTCACTTGTCACAAACGCCAGTCCGGGTCGGACTCACTCGTCACTGCCGCGTCAGCGGCTCAGCTCGAGCATGCGCAGGATCGGCAACTCGGCGCGTTTGCGAATTGATTCCGCTAACATGATCTCCGGTTCCATGTTGAGCAGCGCGTTATACGCTTTCTCGAGCGTATTCATTTTCATGAACCGGCATTCGCCGCAGAAACAATTGTCGGTCGGTCCGGGAATGAATGTTTTATCGGGGATTTCCTTCTTCAATCGATGCAGCATGCCCGCCTCGGTCACGATAATGATTTCGTGGGCAGGCGAATTTTTGCAAAACGCGATCATTTTTTCCGTCGAACAGACTTCGTCCGCGAGCATTCGGACTGCGTAAGTGCATTCGGGATGCGCCACAACCGGCGCCTCCGGATATTCTTCGCGAATCCGATTGATGCTCCGCGCGGTGAACTCCACGTGCACGTAACAGGTCCCCTGCCACAAATCCATTTTGCGGCCGGTCCGTTTCATCACCCACGCGCCGAGATTTTGGTCGGGAACGAACAGGATATGTCGATCTTTCGGCGCGGCGCGCACGACCTTGTCCGCGTTGCCGCTGGTACAAATGATGTCGGACTGCGCCTTCACGCCGGCGCTGCAATTGATGTAAGCAATAACGTAATAATTTTTGTCGGCGGTTTTTTTCAAAAACTCGGCCAGTTTTTCGGGCGGACACGATTCGGAAAGCGAACAGCCGGCTTCGAGGTCCGGCAAAATGACGCGCTTTCCCGGGTTGATGATCTTCGCGGTCTCGGCCATGAAATGGACGCCGCAGAAAAGAATCACTTCGGCATCGGTCTTAGCGGCCTGGTAACTCAGACCCAGCGAATCGCCGACGAAATCGGCCACGTCCTGCAGCTCCGGCACCTGATAGTTGTGCGCGAGGATGACGGCATTGCGCTCGCGCGCAAGCTCACGGAGCTCTGCCGCCAGATCAGCCTTAGTTCGGCTTGAGCTGACGCCGAAATTTACACCAGCCGCAACCATTGATTAATATCCGGCAAACAAATGGATTCTCAAACACATCGGCTCGGTTTCATCGGCGCGGGCAAACTGGCGGGCTCGGTCATTCGCGGCTTGATGCGCGCTAAATTTTGTCCGCCGGGCGAGATCATCGCGAGCGAGCCAAATGAACAGACGCGCACGGCGTTGCAAAAAGAATCGGGGGTTTCGGTGACCGCGGAAAACGCGGAGGTCGCAGAAAAAGCTGAAGTTATTTTCATCGGAGTGAAGCCCGCGATGGTCTTGCCGGTTTTGCAGGAGCTGAGCGACCAGCTTCGAAACAAACTTGTGATTTCGCTCGCGGGAGGAGTTCGCATTTCAAGCATGGAGAAAACGGGAACCGCGCGGTTCATGCGCGCGCTGACCAACACGCCGTCGGCAATCTGCCAGGCGGCAACAGCGATTACGCGCGGCAGTCGCACCACTAATGAAGATTTCGATCTTGCGAAAAGAATTTTTGGCGCAATTGGCGTGGTCGTTGCAATCGAAGAGGAACAGATCGATGCCGTGACTGCGTTGAGCGGGAGCGGACCGGCTTTCGTTTACACTGTGATCGAAGCGCTGGCCAAAGGCGGAACAAAAATGGGACTGTCCGACGGCGTCGCAATGAAATTGGCAATCCAAACCGTTCTCGGAGCGGCTGCGTTGATGCAGGAAAGCAAAATGTCGCCGGAAGAATTGCGAAAAATGGTCGTCACGCCCGGCGGCACAACCGCGGCGGGCCTTGCCGCGATGGAAAAACTCCGAACGAGCGAAAGCTTAATTGCCGCTATTGAAGCGGCGACTAAGCGTGGCCAAGAAATGGCGAAGGAAAACTCATAACGCTTTGCGCATCACTTCGATCGGCGCTTCGCGCTGAAACCAAATTTCAAACGCGAGCGCGCCCTGATGAAGTAACATCGACAATCCATTTGCCCCGCGCGCGCCGGCTTCGAGCGCAGCTGAAATAAGCGGCATGCGCTCGGCGGAATAAATTGTGTCGTAAACCATCACGTGCGGCGCGAGCAATCGCGATGGAATCGGAGACGGATCGCCGCGATCTAATCCGACCGGCGTGGCGTTCACAATCAGATCAACGTTCGCGATTTGAAATCGGATCGCGGCTTCTTCCAACGGAATCGCTTGTAAACGCGCGACTGGCCCGAGCACTTTCGGACCGGCAAAAAAATCCCGCAGTTCGTCGGCAAGCTTCTGCGCTTTTTCGAAGGAGCGATTGGCAATAACGAGCCGCTCGGAATTTTCCTTGGCGCATTGCAACGCAATTGCGCGCGCCGCGCCGCCTGCGCCGAGCACGAGCACGCGAAGGTCGCGCAAGTCCACAGAGAATTCCTCGCGCACCGCACGCGCAAATCCGCGGCCATCGGTGTTAAAACCGCGCAGCTTGCCAGCTTCGACCTTGATCACGTTGACCGCGCCGATCCGCTTTACATTGTCGTCGGCGATATCGAGCAAACCGAGCGCCGCAATTTTATGCGGGATGGTCAAATTCACGCCCACGAATTCCAATTTGCGAATGAGGTTGATCGCTTCGCGCAGTTCGGCAGGCGAAATGTGAAAGCGCACGTATTGCAGCTCGATCTTGCAATGCTTGAGTGCGGCGTTCTGGATTTGCGGCGATAGCGAGTGCTCCACTGGATCGCCGAAGATGCCGATTCGAATGGGCGGATCGACATCTTGCCAATTTTTCAAATCGGCCAGCGTATAAACTTGTTTCGTAGCCGTGCCTTTCTTTTTCATGCCAGTCCGGCTCGGACTCATTTGGCGCCGAGCTGCGTCATCATTCGGTCGAAGCGTTTCAGCACGCGCTCTTTTCCCATCACTTCCAGCATGTGATATAAACTCGGGCCAACGCTTCGGCCGCTGACTGCCACACGCGCGGGATGGACCAGGTCGCCAGTCTTGCAGCCGAGCTTTTGCGCGAGCGACTTGAGAGTCGGTTCCAGCGTTCCAAGATCCCACTTGTCGATCTTGGCAAATTCGCCGCGCAATGCCTTCAAATGCGTGGCCGCTTCAGGCTTTCCAAAAACTTTCTTAACCGACTCGGAATCGAATTCGTAATTTTCAGTGAAGAAATACGACGTCCATTCCGGCACATCTTTGAAGAGCTTGATCTTCTCTTTCACGATCGCGAGAACGTCACGCACGTATTTTTCATTGGAGATGTCGATCTTCGCTTTTTCCAAAAACGGCCGGGCTAGCTCGATGAAGCGATCGAGCGACATCTGCGCGACGTATTGGCCGTTGAGCCAAAAACATTTGTCGAGATCGAACGCGGCGTTGCGGCGATTGATTTTCTCGAGCTCGAAAAGTTTTACGACTTCGTCGATGTCGATCTTCTCGCGGTTGTCCTTTGGCGACCAACCAAGCAGGCAAAGATAATTGCGAACTGCTTCCGGCGCGTAACCTTGTTCCATATAAGTGGCGACGGCTGCACCTTCATCACGTTTGCTCATCTTGGAACCGTCCCGGTTCAAAATGAGCGGGATGTGCGCGTAGTTCGGTGGTGTGACGCCGAGTGCGCGGAAAATTTCAATGTGCTTTGGCGTGTTGGAAAGATGATCTTCGCCGCGAATCACGTGCGAAATTTTCATTTCGATGTCGTCGATCACATTCACGAAATGAAAGATCCACGACCCATCCGGCCGGCGGATAGTCATGTCCGGATGCGTACCGGGATTGGTGAGATCGAAATCGATTTTGCCACAAACGAGATCGGTCACGATCACGTGTTCGCGCGGCGAACGGAACCGTAATGCGCCCTGATCTTCGAAGATGTGGCCGCCGTCCTGAAGTTTCTTGAGGTAGCGCTCGTAGATCTCGGTGCGCTGGCTCTGGAAGTAAGGACCTAAATCTCCGCCGACATGCGGGCCTTCGTCCCAATTGAGTCCAAGCCATTCCAAACCTTCGTAAATCGCGGCCGCGGCTTCCTCGGTGTTGCGTTTGATGTCGGTGTCTTCGATTCGCAGAATCAATTTCCCGCCGTGGTGACGCACGAAGAGCCAGTTGAACAACGCGGTGCGGGCGCCGCCGATGTGCAGGTAGCCCGTAGGCGACGGAGCGAATCGGACGCGGATTTCGGAACTCATTTCAGTTTACTTAGCCACAGATTACACAGATTTTCACAGATGTTGTAGCGGGGGCTGTGTCAGCCGCCGAACTAATAAAATAGGCGCTTGGCACAAGCGCCTCTACAACTCACTCGATAAAGATCTTTCCGGCACGGCGGCGGACATATCGATCTTTCGGAAGATTAATCTTGGCGACGCGCGTATCGTGATTCAGCAATGACCGGACGCTTTCCACAACATCGAAGCCAACGTTCCCAATATTTCGCGCGCGCAGCCACTTCAGAATTTCGCGACGCTGAAGTGCGACCGGTAAGTCGTGCAACTTCGCCACGGCCAGGTCGACGTCGGTTGCACCGGGCAGCTGAGCTTCAATCCAGTTTTCTTCTTCGGCCGCAATCGTGGCCGCGCGCCAAATACTCTGGCGAATGTTCCGGCCGAGTGTTTTTTCGAGATAAGGAATGATTCGCCGGCGAGTCCGGTTCCGAAGTGGCGCTAGATTTTTATTGGACGCATCTTCGCGGAATTTCAGCCGATGCTTGCGAACGTAGCGGTCGATTTCATTACGCCACACTCCAAGAAATGGTCGGACGACTGTAAGATCGACATCTCCAACGCGGCGTTTTGTAACCTCCCGCATTGCGCCAAGACCGGTGGCTCCGGAACCACGAAATAAATTAATCAAAAAAGTTTCGACGAGATCGTCGGCGTGATGTGCGAGAAAAATGGTTTGAGTGCGGCGCCGTTTCGTCATTTGCGCGAAAAATTTGTAGCGGGCGTCGCGCGCGGCAGTTTCGATCGACATCTTCTCTTTCGCCGCGATGGCGTGAACGTTGGTCGATTCGAGTTCAAGATCGACATTGTACTTCGCGGCAAGTTTTTGGACAAAGCGCGCATCAGTGTCGCTGGAGCGGCCGCGGAGCTGATGATTCAGATGGCAGACAATTAATTTTTTATAGCCGCGCTCGACGAGCAAATGCAGGAGCGCGACAGAATCGCGTCCGCCGGAGACGCCGATGAGGTAGCGCCCGTCGGGCGCGAACTTGCGAAGAAAATTTTTATCTTTCTGATTCAACGGAACCTCGCATCCAATGTTCGAAGACGAATGATACCGCTGAGTGAGGTTAGACAAAAGCAGCGCTCGGCGGCGTCATGAGGAAGAAAGGGAAATTATGAAAAAGAGATCGACCTACCGGCTTCTGATTCAATCGGAAGAAAAGAGCAGAAATATTTTGGAAACGGCGTTGTATGCGCTGGTCGCGGTCAGCGGGCTTGCCGCAATCTGGCAATTTGCCGAGCAGCCCAATGCCCTACCTTTGGACAGGATCGGAACCGCGAGCGAGAATTACGCTGAAGCGCGAATTGCCTCGTAAAGGGGGGGCCATTTGACAATGAATGAACGTTCATTCATTGTCTTGGCTCAATGTCTTTACCTCAAACCGATAGCGTTCTCGATCGCAGAACACAGATCCTCGATGCGGCGGTAATTTGCTTTGCCAAACGCGGGTTTCACCAGGCGAGCATGCACGACATCAGCGCCGAAGCCGGCATCAGCGTGGGTCTGATCTATCGCTATTTTCAAAATAAAGAGGCCGTGATTTCGGCGATGGCCGATCGGCATAAACAGGAAATCCAGGAAATCCTGGAACGCGCCCGGCAAGCGCCGAACTTGCGCGAATCGTTGGAAACTTTGTTCACCGCGCATTGCGGCGAAACCGAACCGCAGGTGACGGCGGCATTCGTGGTCGATCTTTTCGCGGAAGCGAGCCGGAACACACGCGTGGCCGATCTCGTACGCGACGTTTGTGAAACATCGATGAACGGTGTGACCGATTTGATTGCACGCTCGCCCGAAGCCAAGACCAGCGATTTGACTCCACGACAAATGGCGGAACTTATTTTTGCGGTAAACGACGGGATGCTGCTGCGCGGAGTTTTGAAAGTTGGCCAAACATCGTCGGAAAGCCGTGAGCGCCAGCTCGAGGTAGTCAGAAATCTGTGGCGACTAATGTTTAAGAAGGAAGGCGAACGCGCGTATGCATGACGTGGTAAAACCGAGCACCCCGGAGCGCGAACAAAAGGTAGCGCGTCGAAAGCTGCGCGGCTGGATTTATATCGCCGCTGCGGTGCTGTTCCTCATCGTCGTCGTCGTAGCCCTGAAGGCGCTTGGTACGGCAATACTTATTTTGTTGATTGTCGTTATCACGCTCTTGGCGATCCTGTTCGGAGTAACTGCGGTCAATCGATTCCGATCGAGAGCCACGACCGCAGGTGCGGTGTTTGCCGTGCTCTTTCTTTTCTTGGCGCTTGTGGACGTCAAGTTGCTTCAATTCCTTAAGATGAGTTCGTCGCCGATGGTCATGCCGGCGACCACCGTGACGAGTGCCGTGGCGAAGGAAGAAGATTGGGCGCCGGCACTGTCTTCGGTCGGAACAATTTCCGCGGTCCAAGGCGCCATCGTCGCGACGGAACTCGGCGGAACGGTAAGCGAAGTTGGCTTTCCCAACGGCGGTGAAGCGAAAAAAGGCGATGTTCTGTTAAAACTCGATACGTCATCGGAAGCGGCACAATTCAATACGGCGAAGGCGGATTTGGAATTGGCGCGCTCCGACTTGCAACGCGCCAGAGACCTGGCAACGCGCAAGGTGATCTCGAAAGCGGAGCTCGATTCGGCGGAATCAAAATTCCACCAGAAGCAAGGCACGGTCGATAACATGCAGGCGATGATCGAGAAGAAAGAAGTGCGCGCACCCTTCGACGGTCAGCTCGGCATTCGCCTGGTGAACGTCGGCCAGATGATCAACGCTGGTCAGCAAGTAGTTTCTTTACAAGCGCTCGACCCGCTCTTTGTCGACTTTGCGGTGCCACAGCAAAATCTTCCGAATCTGGTGCAGGGCTTGGAGGCACGAGTTCGCACCGACGCATTAGGAGATCGCGTTTTCGTGGGCAAAGTCACTGCGATCAATTCCTCTGTGGACACGGCGACACGGAACGTCTCGGTACAAGTGACGCTGGACAATCAGGATCACGCATTGAAGCCGGGAATGTTTGCCAAGATTGAAATCATCTTGCCGACGAAACAGAAGACGCTGGTGGTTCCGGGCACGGCGGTTTCCTACGCGCCCTATGGGGATTCGGTTTACGTGATTGAAACAAAGAAAGACGAGAAAACCGGGAAGGAATCGCAGACGATTCGGCAGGCCTTCGTGCGCGTGGGCGAGGCACGCGGAGATTTTGTTTCGATCACAAAGGGCTTGAAGGCAGGCGATACGGTAGTGGGCACGGGCGTTTTCAAGTTGCGCAACGGGATGGCGGTGACGATCAACAACGAGTTGGCTCCGAAGCCGGAGCTTAATCCGACACCGAGTGATTCTTAAAACAAGATCGACATGAAGTCGTTCACTGATCTTTTCATCAAGCGCCCAGTGCTGGCGATGGTGGTTAGCTTCGTCATTCTTATCGCCGGTTTGCAGGCGATGAAAACGATCAACGTCCGGCAATATCCGCGCAGCGATATCGCCGCGATCACGGTGACAACCGTCTACGTCGGCGCCGATGCGGAATTGGTTCGCGGATTTATTACGACACCGCTGGAGCGTGCCATCGCCGCAGCAGACGGGATCGATTACATCCAATCGCAAAGCGCACAGGGGGTTTCCACGATCACAGTTCGCTTAAAACTGAACTACGACGCGAACAAGGCGTTATCGGATGTGAGCTCGCGGGTTGATGCCATCCGGCGGGATCTGCCGCCCGAATCGGAAATTCCGGTCATCAAAATCGAACCGGCCGATTCGCAGATCGCTTCCGCCTATCTCAGTTTTACTTCCAATATTCTTCAGCCTAACGAGGTCACCGATTACCTGGTGCGCCTGGTCCAGCCGCGGCTGACTGCGATCGGCGGCGTGCAGCGCGCTGATATTCTCGGCGGCCGCACCTTCGCCATGCGCGTTTGGATGAAACCGGACCGCATGGCCGCGCTCAACGTCAGTCCCTCGCAAGTTCGAAGCGCGCTGGCGCGAAACAATTATCTCTCGGCCGTCGGCAACACCAAAGGTTCGCTGCTTCAGGTCAATCTCACTGCCAACACCGACTTGCACACGGCGGACGACTTCAAAAAGCTCGTTATCCGTCAGGACAAAGGAAACCTCGTCCGGATAAGCGACGTCGCTGATGTCGAGCTTGGCGCGGAAGATTACAACACCGAGGTTCGTTTCTCCGGAAAAAAAGCGGTGTTCATGGGCATCTGGGTTTTGCCCAACGCAAACTCGATCGACGTAATCAAGCGCGTGCGCGTCGAGATTGAGCAGATTAAGAAAGAGCTGCCGACCGGGATGGAGGCTGACGTGGCTTACGACGCGACGGCTTACATCAACGACGCGATTCACGAAGTCGTGAAAACTTTGATCGACACATTGCTCATCGTGATGGTCGTGATTTTCTTGTTCCTCGGTTCGTTTCGCTCGGTCATCGTGCCGGTGGTGGCGATTCCGATTTCGCTAATCGGAGCCTTGTTCCTGATGCAGGTGCTCGGGTTCACATTGAACTTGCTCACGCTCCTGGCGATCGTGCTTTCGGTCGGATTGGTGGTCGATGACGCAATCGTTGTGGTCGAGAACGTAGAACGCCACATGCGCGAAGGAATGTCGCGCACGAATGCAGCATTGGTCGGCGCGCGCGAATTAATCGGGCCGATCATCGCAATGACGATCACGCTGGCGGCGGTTTACACGCCAATCGCACTGCAAGGTGGATTGACCGGCGCGCTCTTTCGCGAATTCGGGCTCACGCTTGCAGGCGCAGTTTTCATTTCCGGCGTAGTGGCGCTGACGCTCTCGCCAATGATGTCGGCGCATTTATTGCGCTCGGAACATGTGGACCAGGGATTTTCCGGAATCGTGAATCGAACATTCGATCGAGTGCGCGATTGGTACGGCCGTCAGCTCGACCGCACGCTGGCGGCGCGGCCGGCGGTTTACACGGTGTGGATCGGGTTGTCGATCTTAGCTGCACTTTTTTGGATGATGTCGCCTAACGAGCTCGCGCCCCAAGAAGATCAAAGCGTGATCTTTGGTATCGTTACTGCGCCGGCGAATGCTACGATTGACGACACTTCTCGTTACGCCGACGCCGCCGGAAAGATTTTTCAAAGCGTGCCGGACGTACGTTTCACGTTCCAATTAACCTTTCCCACGAACGGCTTCGGCGGAATGGTGCTGAAACCCTGGGGCGTTCGAAAGATTCCGACTGAAGCAATCCTGCCTCAGGTGATGCCGAAACTCTCCGCCATTCCCGGCCTTCGTATTTTTGCCACGACGCCTTCCCCTCTTCCAGGCGGAGATAATTTTCCGGTCAGTTTTATTATTACTTCGACGGCGGACCAGGACCGCATCCTCGAGTTCGCGAAACAGATTCAAGACAAGGCGATGGCAGCAGGAATATTTCGCTTCTCGGACATCGACACGAAGATCGACCAGCCGCAATCCGAGATCGTGTTCGACCACGACAAGGTGTCTTCGATGGGGATGGATATGCAGCAAGTGGGCGCGGATTTGTCGGCCAGTATCGGCGGCAATTTCGTGAATCGTTTCAACATCGAAGGGCGCAGCTACAAGGTGATCCCGCAAGTGAAACGCGTCGATCGTTTAACCCCGGAACAGCTGCAAAATATTTACGTGACTGGGCCCAACAACCAATTGGTCCCGCTCAGCACGGTCGCTTCTCTGCGACAAAAAACAGTCGCGCGGTCGCTCAACCGCATGCAGCAACTCAACGCCGTCACGATCAACGGCGTGCCGACGCAGACGCTCGACGCCACTCTGAAATTCATGGAGAACGAAGCGCGCAAGATTCTCCCGAAAGGTTACGTGCTCGATTACACCGGCGAGTCTCGGCAACTGCGCACCGAGGGAAGCAAGTTCGGCGGCGTCTTTGTCCTGGCTATTGTGCTCATCTTTTTAGTGCTAGCGGCCCAGTTCAATAGTTTCCGCGACCCATTCGTAATTCTGCTCGGATCGGTTCCGCTCGCGATCTTTGGTGCGCTGTTGTTTACGTTTCTAAAGATGCCGTTCGGAAAATTTTTCACTGACGGCTGGACGACGACCCTGAATATTTATTCCCAGGTCGGACTCGTTACACTTGTCGGCTTGGTATCAAAAAATGGAATTTTGATCGTCCAGTTCGCGAACGAGTTACAACGAAAGGGCATGGCAAAACTGGCAGCGGTCGCGCAGGCGGCGCGGATTCGTTTGCGTCCGATCATGATGGTCAGCGTAGCGACAGTGGCCGGTCACTTCCCCCTTACCCTCGTCACTGGCGCCGGCGCCGCTGCGCGAAATTCGATCGGTCTGGTGCTTGTCGGTGGGATGACAATCGGGACGATCTTCACACTCTTCATCGTCCCGTCGCTCTACATGCTCATCGCCAAAGAGCATCACGAGCGGCCAGTTGCGGAAACCGAAGAGGAACCGACGGAAGATGTCGATCTTGTTCCCGAGCCAGTGCTGTCTTCTGACGGGGATGGTGGTCACGGGCGCTGGCAACCTGGTTGACCAGAAGCGCGCAGCGCGCCGTCGTTTCTCGACATCGCCTCGTGTCAGGCGCAGCCCGGCGTTGTCTGACGACTTGGCCGTAACACGAGGAACAAGACGAGCAACCTCTCCGATTAGCTGGAGTTTAATTTTCGGGACAATCGGGACACGGCATCAGAACTTTTGCGACCACGCTCCGTTCGTCTCGCGATTTTACTAAGGAGAGAAGGGAAAGACTCAATCAACGGAAGGAAATCTTATGAAAACAACTCGGACTTCAATCACCACTGTCTTGCTAGCGCTCGCGTCGATGTCTGTGGCGGCTACCTTTGCACGGGCCGACAGTTACAGTTGGGCAAATCTTCAATCCGACATTCCGGGTGTCGCCGCACATGTCGATCCAAATTTGGTCAATCCGTGGGGAATGGCGGCCAATTCGACCGGCACCACGATCTGGGTCAGCGACAATGGCACAGGTGTTTCGACACTTTACGGCCAAGACGGCACGGCGCGTTCGCTGATTGTGACGATTCCGCCAGCTTCGAAAAATAAAGGCGGAGGAAACCCCACCGGTATCGCTTTTAACGGAACGGCTTTCTTCAAGGTGACTAAGAATGGTAACTCGCAGCCTGCGAGGTTTATCTTCGCGAGTGAAGACGGTTCGATCTCGGGCTGGAATCCGAACGTTGACGGTACGAACGCGATCATTGCCGTAGACAATTCAAAGAACAAAGCTGTCTACAAAGGTGCCACCCTCGGTACGGCCACTGGTCACAATTTTCTTTACGTGACGAATTTCTTTTCCGGTCACGTCGAGACTTACGATGAGAATTTTCAACAGACGAACCCCAACGGTTTCGCGGACCCAAACCTCCCGGCCGGCTACGCGCCGTTTGGCATTCAAAATATCAGCGGCCAGATTTATGTGACTTATGCGCTACAGGATAAGAAGAAACACGACGACGTGCATGGTCCGGGCAACGGCTTCGTCAACGTATTCGACACCAGTGGCAATCTAGTCAGGCGTCTGGTCTCAAATGGCAATCTCAACTCGCCGTGGGGACTTGCTTTGGTCGGAGGCGACGAACTGTGGGTCGGCAATTTTGGTGACGGGAAGATCAATAATTATAATCCTACCACCGGTGCTTTTCTCGGAACGATCAACCGGGCCGACGGAACGCCGCTTCAATTCGAAGGATTATGGGCGCTTCTTCCACTCGGCGACGGCGTCTATTTCACGGCCGGCATTGCCGATGAATCGCACGGATTGTTTGGATTAATCACCGAAGATTGATCGCCGCCACTCAGCGCGTCTGCTAATTGGATGCAGCGTCACGCTGCAAAAAAAAGCGCGGCCAATAAATGGCCGCGCTGCTGAAGCTGAGGAACTTTCAGTTTCGTTTTATTGACTTCCTAGCTCGCGGCGCTCCTAAAAGCAGCCGCAATGCCACGCCGGAAAATTTGTCGAAACAGGCTCAAAAGATCGACATCTACTTTTTCGTGCGCATATTCGCGCGAATGCATCGCAGGTTCTTCGCGCTCACTTTACTCACGCCGCTCGCGCTCGTTTTCGCGGCCGACTCTCCTTCCCCGACTCAATTCAAATATCCCCCCCCGCCAAGCGCTGATCAGGTCGATGATTATTCCGGCGCCAAAGTCGCGGATCCTTATCGTCCCCTGGAAAATCCGGACGCGCCCGAGTCGCGCACATGGATCGACGCGGAAAACAAAATCACGTTCGATTTTCTGAAAACGATTCCGGAGCGGGACGGGATCAAAAAGCGCCTCACTGAAGTTTGGGATTACGAGCGGTTCGGAGTCCCGTTCAAGGAAAAGAGCCGTTACTTCTTTTCCAAGAACACCGGTTTGCAAAACCAAAACGTTCTCTACACCGCTACGAACTTTTTCGAAAAACCGCGCGAGCTTCTCGATCCAAACCTGCTGGCGAAAGACGGCACAATCGCATTGGGCGGGATGGACGTGACCGATGACGCCAAATTGATGGCTTATGGTCTCGCGACCGCCGGCTCCGATTGGCAGCAATGGAAAGTGCGCGAGGTCGAGACCGGCAAGGATCGACCAGACCTTCTCGACTGGATCAAGTTTTCAAACACGTCCTGGAAAAAAGATGGCAGCGGATTTTTCTACAGCCGCTACGACAAGCCGGACGAGAAAAACAAACTCCGCTCCCAGGTTTACAATCACAAACTCTTCTTCCATCAGCTCGGCACGCCTCAGGCGCAGGACAAGTTGATTTACGAGCGATCAGATCAAAAGGAATGGCTCTTCAATGCCGAAGTCACGGACGACGGGCGTTATCTCATCATCACCGTCCAGCGCGGGACCGACCCGAAGAACCGCATCTTTTATAAGAACCTGGTCGACCCGAACTCCAAAGTCGTCGAGCTGCTCGATAAGGCCGACGCCGAATATTCTTTCATCGACAACGAAGGGCCGGTCTTTGCGTTCCGGACAAATTTGAACGCGCCGCTCGGCCGCATCGTTACCATCAACACGAGCAAGCCGCTCCCGGCGCAAATCGACGAGCTGGTGCCGCAATCGAAAGACAAACTC
Source organism: Chthoniobacterales bacterium (assembly GCA_035635435.1). Taxonomy (GTDB): domain Bacteria; phylum Verrucomicrobiota; class Verrucomicrobiia; order Chthoniobacterales; family UBA10450; genus AV40. The sequence goes on from DASQBB010000088.1 coordinate 67,900, forward strand.
GAAGCGGTCACCACCGTGGGCGATCGCTTCGTTGCCGTTTATCTGAAAGACGCGCATAGCGCGGTGAAATTATTCAAGCTCGACGGCACGCGGGACGGCGAGATTGCGCTGCCGGGACTCGGCACCGCCGCCGGGTTTACCGGCAAACGCAAAGATCGCGAGACGTTTTATTCCTTCACCAGTTTCACCATGCCGACGGAAATTTTCCGCTACGACTTCGACAAGCGCGGGAGCGAAGTGCTGTTCAAACCAAAAGTGAAATTTAACCCGGACGATTACACGACCGAGCAGGTCTTTTATAACAGCGCCGACGGCACGCGCGTGCCGATGTTCATCTCCTACAAAAAAGGAATGAAGCGCGACGGCCAGAACCCGACTTATCTTTTCGGTTACGGCGGATTCGACATTTCCGTGACGCCGACGTTCACGCCCGCGAATCTGGTTTGGATGGAAATGGGCGGCATCTTCGCGCTCGCGAACCTGCGCGGCGGCGGCGAGTACGGCGAGAAATGGCACGAAGCCGGAATGCTGCACGTGAAACAAAACGTGTTCGACGATTTCATCAGCGCCGCGCAGTACTTGATCGACAAGCGCTATACGTCGACGCCGAAACTCGCGATCGGCGGCGGGAGCAACGGCGGACTTCTCGTCGGCGCGTGCGTGACGCAACGTCCGGATCTTTACGGCGCCGCGTTACCGAACGTCGGCGTGATGGACATGCTGCGGTTCCAAAAATTTACGATCGGATGGGCGTGGACTTCCGATTACGGAAGCGCGGATAAACCGGACGACTTTTCATTTCTTTACGCTTACTCACCGCTCCATCACATCGCCAAAGGCTGTTGTTATCCCGCGACAATGATCACCACCGCCGATCACGACGATCGGGTCGTGCCCGCACACAGTTTCAAGTTCGCGGCCACACTTCAAGCTGCGCAAGGTTGCGACAAACCAACATTGATCCGGATTGAAACCAAAGCCGGACACGGCGCCGGCAAACCAACGACCAAGATCATTGAAGAAACCGCCGACCGCTGGGCGTTCCTCGTCAAAGAACTCGGAGTGAAGATCGCGAAGTAGAAGAAAAAGCCCCGGTGAGTTTCCCCACCGAGGCTTTTGATTTTGCTTACTCTATGTTGTTTTCCTGCCTTAGCGCCCCTCTCTGTTGGGTGTCAGTCTGAATTCAGCGAACTCCGTGGAGTTGCTGATCTTCGTGACGAACCAGGGCTCAGGGCCAAGACTGACCGACGGCTGTTGCTGGATGCCGCGGCCAATTGGCGTTGGCCCAAAGGCGATCGAGTGACCAGCCTTTGCTACCGTGATGTAGTTTTGTCCTCTGTTTTGGCAGAGGAAAAGCCCCTCCTCACCGTGAAGAAGGCTTGCCAAGTCCAGACCGCTTACCGGCACATTGATATCGAGTTTCATTTGCTATGTTTTCTTTCCTTTCTAGCGTCAACCTCACGCACCGATTGATGATCGCCAGGTTACTTAGGTTGCCTTTTTTGTTTCCTGATTGTTGAGCGGCGCAACCTTACGGCTCGCGCGTTCGAACGGGAGCAGCGCGAGACATGAGCTGCAGATGAGGCCAAGCACGGGAGTGAGCGTCGGGCGCGGATCGATGGCCGATCCGACAGTCGAAAAATATCTGCTCAATCTTCAGCGAGCGATGAACGCCGATGCGTTCTGGAAAGCCGCTCAGCAGTTGCTCGCTGCGGCGATCCCAAATCGTTTGATCGGATTCATGTTGCAACACAATCCAATTTCGCCGTCGTTCGTGAGATGGACACTGCCCATGCCCGATGATTTTTTCGCAGCCGAGCCGCTTAAGAGTTATATCGCGGCGCAGTGGCGCAAAAAGATCGTGCGCATCAGCGATCTCTTTTCCAATCGAAACAGCTTCACGAAATCGCGTTTGTATCGCCGCTACATGGCGCCTCAGGAATGCGCTAAGGCCATGTGTCTCCTCTTCCGGGAAAATCAGAGACTCATTTGCGCGATTGCCAT
>DASQBB010000089.1:0-31979 GCA_035635435.1 Chthoniobacterales bacterium
ATTTTTAACGTCGCCGCAATCGCGAATAACAACCTCCAAGATTTGAAAACCGGCCAGCTTGTCGACGCGACGCCGTGGAAACAACAGGTCGCTCTGATTATCGGCGTGATCGCGGGCGCATTCGTGATTCCGCCGGTTCTCGATCTTGTAAATCACGCTTACGGTTTCGTGGGCGCGCCGGGCGCGGATTTGCGTCCGCATCCACTTCCGGCCCCGCAAGCGGGTCTGATTTCGTCGCTCGGCAAGGGCGTAATCTCTGGCGACATCGATTGGAGCCTGATTCGAATCGGCGGCATGATCGGCGTTGGAATTATTCTGCTCGACGAGATCCTCCGTCGCACGACGAAACACATGCATGTTCCACCGTTGGCGGTCGGTTTGGGAATTTATCTGCCCACGCAAAGCACACTGATGATTGTGGTCGGCGCGATCGTCGGATGGTTTTTCGATCGACGCGCCGATCGCACACCAAAACCGGAGGCAACAAAGCAGCTTGGGGTGTTGCTCGCGTCAGGCTTGATCGTTGGCGAGGGCATTATCGGCGTCGTCATATCGGCGATCGTGGTTTTCTCCGGCAAGGATGCGCCGCTCTCCGTGGTTGGGCCGGCGTATGAAACAGCCGGAATCATCATTGGCGGTCTCGCATTCGCGGTCATCGCCTTTGTCCTCTATCGCTGGATCCTGGGGATGGCTTCCGCAAGATCGACATGAAGCGGACGTGGAACTGGCCGATCTGGGCCGGGTTCGTTGTCGCCGTCGGCGGATTGTTCAGTTACCAGTTCTTCATTCAGTTTCCGAGCACGCGTGATTTTCCATGGGCGTCGCTTTTGATTTTCGGAATCGGCGCGGCGCTGCTACTGGTAGGCCTGTTTCGCGCTTTTGGCAGACCTCAGCTTTATCGCGGCAAAGTTTTCGGATCAATCTTCGCGCTCATCACCGTCTTACTATTCGCGTTTTTCTCCTACGTGACCTTTTATGTGCTTCGACAGGTCCCGCTTTCAGCCCAAGCGCCGCGGGTTGGTGAAAAGGCGCCGGAGTTCTCGTTGCCCGATCAAAATGGCAAGTCGGTCGCTTTGGGCGATCTGCTGTCGCCCAACGGCGCGGTCCTGATATTTTATCGGGGGCATTGGTGACCGCTTTGTAACTCCGAGTTGCGGAGTTTTCAGCATCGTCTTTCCGATTTCCAAGCGCGAGGAGTTCGCGTTGCCGCGATCAGCGTTGATTCGGTCGAAACCAATCGCAGTCATTCTCAAAAGATGGGTCACACCTTTTCGATCCTTTCCGATGCCGACGCGAAGGTCATTCGGCGTTACGATGTTCTGCATCGCGGAGCCGGCCCCAAAGGAGAAGACATTGCGCGGCCGGCCGAATTTTACGTCGATGCATCGGGCACGGTTCGCTGGGTCAATTTGACCGAGAACATCGCCGTCCGCGCGCGACCGGAACAGGCCCTGAGCGCAATTGATGCGGCGAAGTAAGGCGGCGCGATTGACGCCGCTTCGCTGACTTAATAACTTCAGCGCACGTGCAGGCTGAACTAGAACAACTTCTCGTCCTTCAAGATCGACAGCAAAAGATCAAGCAGATCGAGAACGAGATAAAAAATCTGCCGCTGCAACGAAAGCATCTCGAATTGCAGCTGGCGGAAAGCGTTTCCAGCCTGGAGGCGTTGAAGCAAAAAGCGCGGCAAGTCGAAGTCGACCGCAAAAAACTTGAGCTGGACGTAGGCACCCGCAACGAAAGCATCTCGCGCTTGAAGACCCAGCAATATCAAACGCGTAAGAACGACGAGTTCCAGGCGATGGGTCACGAGATCGAACGCTACGAAAACGAAATTACCAAGCTCGAAGACCAGGAACTCGAGCTGATGGAACAGGTGGACAAACTGAAGGTCGAGGTCACGGCCGAGGAAAAAAAAGCCGCCGCGACCAAGGATTCGATCTCCCGGCAAATGAACGACCTCGGCGAAAAATCGAAGACCCTTGAAACTCGGCTGCAAGAATTATCGAAGGAGCGAAAGGAGTTGGCGGCAAAGATGGACGAGGATTTGTTGAATCGGTTCGAGCGACTGTTCGCGAGCAAAGGGGACTCAGCCATCGTTGCGGTCGAGCATGGTGTTTGCACGGGTTGTCACATGAAACTGACGATTGCGACCGTGAAAGCGGCCGAAGGCGGCAAAGAGATTGTGAACTGCGAGCAGTGCGGCCGGATTCTTTACGTTCCGGCCTAAGATCGACAACTGTGGCGGCAGGCGTCTCGCCTGCTCAGACGTTGAAACGAAAGGTGATCACGTCGCCGTCTTTCACTTCGTAATCCTTGCCCTCGATCCGGAGCTTTCCCGCTTCGCGCGCTTTGGCGAACGAACCGAGCGCGACCAAATCGTCGTAAGCGATCGTTTCCGCGGCAATGAAGCCGCGTTCGAAGTCGGAATGGATCGCGCCCGCCGCAGCCGGCGCTTTTTCACCGGCATGAATGGTCCAGGCGTGCGTTTCTTTTTCTCCAGTCGTCAAAAAGGTGCGCAGACCAAGCAAATGATAAACCGCGCGAATCAACGCGTGGACTCCGCTGTCTTCCACACCGAGCCCGCGCAAGTATTCCAGCCCTTCTTCTTCGCTCAGATCGGCGAGTTCGCTTTCGATCCTGGCGCTGATTACGAACGCTTCCGTTCCGGAATGATGTTGCGCGTAATCCTGGACAAGATCGACATACTTGGCGGCAGCGTTTGCCCGATCGTCTTTCGCAACAGCCGCGAGGTCGGTCTCCGCGACGTTGCAGGCGAAGAGAGTTGGCTTTGAAGTCAACAGAAAGAAGTTGCGCGCGACAATTTTTTCCTCGGGTTCAAGCGGCGCGGTAATCGCCGGTTTCCCCGAATCCAAATGCGGCAAGAGCTTCTCGATGACCGCGGTTTCAATTTTCGCGCTCTTCTCGCCGGCACGGACTTCTTTTTGCAATCGGTCGTGCCGCTTCTGGAGTGTCGCGAGATCGGCCAGCACCAGCTCGGTATTAATGACTTCAATGTCGCGAATCGGATCGATCGTGGCGCTAACATGATGAACGTCCGCATCGGCAAAGCAGCGCACGACCTGGACGATCGCGTCCACCTCGCGGATGTGACTGAGAAACTGATTGCCGAGTCCTTCACCCGCGCTCGCGCCTTTGACCAGACCGGCGATATCCACGAATTGGATCGCGGTCGGCACAACTTTTTTCGAGCGCGACATCTGGCCGAGCTTTTCCAATCGCTGATCGGGCACGGTCACGACGCCGACGTTGGGATCGATCGTGCAAAAGGGATAATTTTCCGCGGGCGCATTATGCGTCCGCGTAACCGCATTGAACAACGTCGATTTTCCGACGTTCGGCAGTCCGACGATTCCAGCGCTGAGCATAACGATTTGCGAAAATAAAAAAACTCGGGCTGGCGGGATTTGAACCCACGACCTCTTGAACCCCATTCAAGCGTTCTACCAAGCTGAACTACAGCCCGATGATAGGCGCGAACTATTCCACTAACCCGGGAAGATTTCCAGACGTGGCACGATCGGTCCGCGTGGCGGCTTTTGGACGCTGATTGTTAGAAGCCTAAAGGAATTCCGCCGCAACCTTTCGCCGCGCAGATTATGGCAGCAGCAACAAAGTTCGGCAAGGCGGCCACCTTTTCCCAGAAGTTCATATCATCCCAGAGCCCGTGCAGAGCATTGCAAACTTCGCAATCTGGCGCTTGTACCGCCACTGGCGGCGCCCCGGGCGGTGGCTTACTAATCAGGTAATGCGTGAAGGCCACAACAAAGCCGAATCCGGACCAAGCCAAAAGAATAACGGCAGCGACTAGAAAGATAAGGGCAATTACCAAAAAAGGCATAAGATCCTCCTCCTTTGTAGCTAGCGTAACCATTTCTTCTGCCAACAACAAACTCTAGTTGCAATCAGAAACTAGCATTCCCAAGCGCGCAAAAACGCGTTGATCAATTCCGGCAGGTCGTCGCTGTAGCCGCCTTCGAGAATGGCGGCGACGGGGATGTCGATCTTATGCAGCCATTCGCCGAATGTCGCGAAATCTTCCGTCTCCAGAGTCATCTGCACGAGCGGATCACGCGCGTAGGCGTCGAATCCGGCGGAGACGAGAATCAAGTCCGGCCTGAAGCTGATCAATTTATCGAGCGCGCGTTTTGCAACATCGACATGTTCCTTTCGCGGTGTTTGCGGTGCGACCGGATAATTGTCGATGTTAGCAAACGATTTCGCGCCGGTCCCGGGATAGGCGGGAAATTGATGGATCGACGCGAACCGGATTCGCGAATTGTTCGCCACAATCGCTTCGGTTCCGTTCCCATGGTGCGCATCAAAATCCCAAATCGCCACTCGCTCAGCGCCATTTTCAAGCGCATCGAGCGCGGCGATGGCGACATTGCTGAAATAGCAGAATCCCATCGCACGATCGCGGGTGGCGTGATGCCCGGGCGGTCGCATCAAAGCGAACGCGCGTTCTCCACCAAGCGCCGCGCGAGCGGTTTCGATTCCGGCGCCGGCAGACTTAAGCGCATAGTCGTAAATTTTTGAAATCGCCGGAGTGTCTGGATCGAAATCGCCGATCGGATTTTTCACGCGCTCGAGATGTTCGGCCGAATGTGCGCGCAACAAATTCCGTTCCTTCGCCGGCTGCGGCTCGCGCCACTGCCACGTAGGATGTCGATCTTTCAAGAGTGGGACCGTTTTGATGATTCGCTCCGGCCGCTCAGGATGGTCTGGGCTGGAGTATTCAACGCAATGGGCGTCGTGAAAAATGATCATCGTGATTCTTTAGAATTGACAGGCGCGGCCCGACAGCGCCATTCTTGAAATCCAAGCGCAAAACTTGCTGCAAAATTCAACCACAAATGAAACACAACATTCTAAAAACTGCTGTATTAATCTTGTCCGGTCTCGCGGTCGTCACTGGATTGCGGGCCGGTCCACCTGCCACCGACGTCGGTGACGCCGAGACGTTCGGTCACCCCGCGCTATATATGGGCGCCACCAGCGGCTTCGTCACATTGGCTCAAGTGGGCGATTGTCCTGCGGCCACACCGACGCCGTCGCCAGTGCCACTTGGCGACACCTTTTGTGATGAACTGAACGCTGCGCCGGCCCAGACAAATTTTAGCCACGATAATATTTGCCGGATCAACTTGCCGAAAAAGGCGAGCCGCAACGTGATCTATCCGGTCCTGAACATCTTCCTCAACTACCAGTTGCAGAACTTAACGGGTGGCGATCAAACGGGGATACTTCGTTTCACGGCCGGCATTACGATCGTGAGCCCTGCGTTGAACGATCCGAGTTGCACCGATCCGAACACGAGTTTGCCATGCGGCGGCCAGGCGACGCTCCTGTTCAACTACAGCTATCGCGACGACCGCAACATGCATGACACCGACCGGCAGAGGTTGCGCGAGACGCTGGTCCGCGCGGGAAACACCGGTCTGACCAGAGCACAGTTGCAGGCTCTCTTGGGCCTTACGCCGGCTGCAGTGGATGCGTTATTTACCGGCCCGATGACAGTTCGACTGGATATCTTCGGTGCCGCGAGACTTGTGACCGATGCGAGTATCACTTGCAACATGCGCCTCTTCGGCGACTAAACGTTCCGCGAGAAATTCTAATCGCCGCTTCGGAGCGATTCGAAGCGGCGATTTTTTTTGGCGCGATTCGGACTTGATGAAGCCAACGCGAATGCGGATGGTGCGCGTCGTTCGGTCAAAGGATTAAGATGTTAAGCGGCCAGAAGATTGTCGTGGTGATGCCGGCCTATAACGCCGCCCGCACCTTGCAGCGCACTTACGACGAAGTGATGGAGCAGGGGATTGTCGATGTTGTCATCGTGGTGGACGATGCGAGCCACGACGAAACGGTCGCGATCGCGCGGACACTTAAAGACGTGCAGGTGGAAGTGCATCCGGAAAACCGCGGTTACGGCGGCAATCAAAAAACTTGTTACCGGCTCGCGCTTGCTGCCGGAGCGGACATCGTGGTGATGATTCACCCGGATTATCAGTACACTCCACAGCTTCTTCCGGCGATGGCTTCCCTGGTTGCGAGCGGTCTTTATCCGTGCGTGCTCGCCTCGCGCATTCTCGGCGGCGGCGCGCTCGATGGCGGGATGCCATGGTGGAAATATGTTGCGAACCGTTTCCTCACTTTCGTCGAGAATTTTTTGATCGGCGCCAAGCTTTCCGAATATCACACCGGGTATCGCGCATTCGCGCGGGATTTACTCGAGCGGGTGCCGATCGAGCACAATTCGGACGATTTCGTATTCGATAATCAGATGCTCGCCCAGATTATCTGGCTCGGCTCAAAAATCGGAGAGGTCACTTGTCCGGCGAAATATTTGCCCGAAGGCTCGTCGATTAACTTTCGCCGCAGCGTGCGCTATGGCCTGGGCTGTCTCGGGACAGCGTTGCGTTTTCGACTGGCCCGGTGGCGGCTTCTCCCACCGCCGGTTTAAAGATGCCGACAGTTCCGGCGCAGGCCAGCCCGCCAAACGATCGCCGAGTCACGATCGCGATCTGCATTTTTCTCACCGCCATTATCTGGATCGTTTTTGGCCAAACGCTGAACCACGAGTTTATCAACTTCGACGACGACCGATACGTTTATCAAAACGCCGAGGTCAGTCGGGGCGTAACTGTCGATGGACTCAAATGGTTGTTAACTCACAGTCATGCACGGCTGTGGCATCCGCTGACCACCTTAACTCACATGATTGACTCCCAGGTGTATGGACTACGGCCCGGCGGTCATCATTTCACAAACGTGGTTCTGCATACTGTCGGATCAGTGCTGCTGTTTCTCGCCTTGAGTCGGTTGACTGGTTATGTCTGGCGAAGCGCATTTGTCGCGACAATTTTTGCGATCCACCCGATGCGAGTCGAATCCGTGGCTTGGGTCGCAGAGCGCAAAGATGTGCTCAGTGGCATATTTTTTGCGCTGACGCTCTGGGCATACGTTCGTTACGCGAGAGCGCCCGGCGTCCGCCGGTACGTTGCGATGTCGATCTTGCTGGTGTGCGGATTGATGTCGAAGGCGACCTTTGTGACCGTGCCGCTCGTGTTGTTGTTGTTGGATTACTGGCCCTTGGGTCGAGTTCAAAGTTTTCGCGACGCCTGGCGTCTTGTGCTGGAGAAGGTTCCCTTGGTTGCGCTTTCGCTCGTCGCATCGGTGGTGACGGTTTTCGTCCAAACGGTAACGATGCCGTCGCTGGAACAGTTAGCCCTGCTGCCGCGTCTGAAAAACGCGGCGGTGAGTGTCATTGCCTATCTGCGGCAAATGTTTTGGCCGACCGATCTCGCAGTCTTTTATCCCCATCCCCACGACAAATTGAATACCTGGATCGTTCTAGGATCGGTGTGCTTGATCGTGGCAGTTACAGTACTGGCAACTCTCCTGCGGCAGAAATGTCCCTACGTTTTTGTCGGCTGGTTTTGGTACCTTATACTGCTTTTTCCAGTGCTCGGACTTTTTCAGGCGGGCCTACAAAGTCGGGCCGATCGGTTCACTTATTTGCCGCACATTGGAATCACCATGTTGGTGACATGGACGTGCGCGGATTTGACCCAACAATGGCGACATCGCCAGATCGTCCTGACTTCGATCGCTACCTGCGCAATCGTCGCGTCGATTATCCTGGCCTACCAACAAACAACCTACTGGCGCGACAGTATTTCGCTTTGGCGACGCGCGCTCGCAGTCACGCCCGACAATCAAACCGCGCATCAAAACTTGGCGGCGGCTTTGTGGGTTCGCGGCGACATCGCGGAAGCCAAGGTGCAGTCGCGCACCGGGAACATAATCCACGCCGAAGCGACGGTGAAAGATTTTCCGTTCAACATTGCAGCGCGCGATAGTCTCGGGGCTCTGCTCGTCCAAGCCGGAGATGTCCACGGCGCAATTACCCAATGGGAAGCGAGCTTACAGATCGACCCGAATGACGGGAACGCGCTAAACAACCTCGCCTGGATCTTCGCCACTTATCCGGATGATTCGATCCGGAATGGACAGCGAGCTGTCCAACTGGCGGAATCAGCCACGATCCTCCCCGGTGGCGACATGCCGATCGTTCTGCGCACTCTGGCCGCCGCCTACGCCGAAGCGGGAGAATTTGAGAACGCCATCAACATCGCGCAACGCGCCTCCGACTTAGCGACTGTGCAAGTCAACACGTCGTTAGTCGCAACCCTGCGTCATGAACTCGAGCTTTATCGGGCGCGCACACCTTATCGTGAATCGCCGCCGCAATAGAGACAGGCGCTCGCGCAAATGAAGATTCGCGCCAGAGCCATCGAAGCGCGCCCGGCATCGCGTCGGGCGCAGCTCGCTGCTTGTGGCGCAACCGTCGTTCTAATCTGGATGGTCTTCGGCCAGACGCTCGGGCACGAGTTCGTAAACTACGACGACAAGACTTATGTTTACGGAAATTCGTTGGTCAGCGCCGGACTAAGTTGGCATGGCTTAACACGCGCGTTCGTCGACACCCAAACCAACAACTGGCATCCACTCACGATCATCTCCCACATGATCGATTGCCAGATTTTCGATCTCAAACCTGGCGGCCATCATTTTACCAACGTCCTGCTCCACACCATTGCCGCGGTCTTGCTTTTGTTTTTTCTGCGCGACGTCACCAGCAATTTTTGGCGAGCCGCTTTTGTGGCCGCGCTGTTCGCAATTCATCCCTTGCGCGCCGAATCGGTCGCCTGGATTGCGGAACGCAAAGATGTTCTTAGCGCAGTCTTTTTCTTTCTGACGCTCGGCGCGTATGCCCGTTACGTGCGCGCGCCCTCGCTTGGCCGCTATCTCACCATGTCGATCTTGTTCGCGTGCGGACTGTTGTCGAAGCCGATGCTGGTGACAACACCTGCGGTCCTGCTGTTGCTCGACTACTGGCCACTTAAACGCATCGCAGACGCAAAATCATTTTGGCGTCTGACATTGGAAAAACTTCCGCTCTTCGCACTTTCAGCTGCGTCATCCATCGTGGCCCTGGCGTTACAAGTGCAATCGCCCGTGTCGGTCGGGCAATTGCCTTTCTGGTGGCGGCTTCAGAACGCCCTCGTGAGCTGTGTCACTTATATCTGGCAAATGTTTTGGCCGGCGAATCTCGCCGCATTTTATCCGCATCCCGACAATCACCTCGCGTTCTGGCAAGTCGCGCTTGCGGCGTCGTTTTTGATTGCAACCTCGTGGGTTGTGTTCGCACTGCGGCGGACTCGCCCCTATCTCCTGATCGGCTGGCTCTGGTATTTAATCATGCTGCTGCCCGTGATCGGGATCATAGAAGTTGGACTCCAAGGCCACGCCGATCGCTACAGCTATTTGCCACAAGTTGGCCTCTATATCGCGCTAACCTGGTTCGTGGCTGACGTTTCAGCATCGTTGCTTCATCGCCAAACGATTCTGGTCGCAGTCGGAAGTGCCGTTGTCATCATCCTGAGTGTCTGCGCTTGGAAGCAAACAACTTTCTGGCGAAATAGCGAAACGCTTTGGACGCACACGCTGGCGGTGACAACTGATAACGACGTCGCGCGCACAAATCTCGGCACCTCGCTGATGGAACGCGGGCAGCTGGACGACGCGCTCTCCAATTTTCAAATTGCGCTCGCGGTCCGCTCCCACAGCGAACATCGCCACTACAGTTTAAGTCTCGCGCTCATTCACGACAGCGTGGGTAATGTCCTCGCGCGCAAAGGCCGGCTCGATGAAGCGATCGTTCATTTGCGCCAGGCAACTGAGTTGCGGCCCGATTATCCGGACGCGCATTACAATCTCGGCACCGCGCTCTTTCAAAAGGGAGATTTGGACGGCGCAATCGCGGAATGGCGCACCACCTTGTCGATCCATCCCTACGACGCGGGCGCGCACACCGGTCTAGGCAACGCGCTCGTCCAAAAAGGTTTCCTGGGCGAGGCGGCCGATCATTATGAAAAGGCGCTGCAATCAGAACCGGATTCCATTCTTCCGCTCAACAATCTCGCCTGGGTGATGTCGACTGGTCCGGATGATTCGCTGAGAAACAACGAAATCGCCGTGCAGCTAGCAAAAAAAGCGAATCAACTTTCCGATGAGAACAACGCAGTGTTCATGCGGACACTTGCGGCCGCTTACGCCCAAGCGGGGCAATTCGAGAAAGCGATTGAAACTGCCCGGCGTGCATTGGAACTGGCGCAGCGGCAGCGCGAGCACGAGCTCGCCCGTCAGATCATGGAGGATGTCGATCTTTATCGGCGGCGAATGCCGCTGCGCGATCCTAACCTGCGAAATGCGCGATAAAATTTCCGAACGGTGGCTCAGCGCCGGCATCTGCGCCGGTCTTGTCGCGCTGGTTTGGTTCGTGTTCGGACAGACAATCAAGTTTCCGTTCATCAACTTCGACGACCCCGAATACGTCTACGAAGTGCCGGAGATCAACAGCGGACTCAGTTTGCACAATGTCGCATGGGCGTTCACCCATTGGCCGGCCACGAACTGGTTTCCGCTCAAGAACATCTCGCTCATGCTCGATTTCCAGTTCTACGGATTCAATCCCGGCGCTTTTCATTTCACCAACGTCGTTCTCCACGCTGCTGCCGTCGTTTTGCTTTTTCTTGTGCTGAGGCGAATGACTGCTGTTAAAGGCCAGTCCGGCTCGGACTGGGCGAGCGCTTTTGTCGCCGCGATTTTTGCAATTCACCCGTTGCGCGCGGAATCGGTCGTTTGGATCGAAGAACGCAAAGACGTTTTGAGCGGCTTGTTCTTTATGCTCACGCTTGCCGCGTATCTGCATTACACGCGCAAACCATCGCTCGGGCGCTACCTGACCATGTCGATCTTGTTCGCGGCCGGTTTGCTCTCCAAACCGATGCTCGTGACAACGCCGTTCATTCTTCTGTTGCTCGATTACTGGCCGCTGAGCAGAAGTCAGAGGTCACAGGTCAGAGGTCAGAAATCAGAGATTCAGATTTGGCTGCGGCTCGTCGTGGAAAAGATTCCGCTGCTTCTTCTCTCAATCGTCGTCGCAATCCTGACTTCGCTTGGAATCGCTCCGGCACATAGCGCTGCGGATCAACTGCCGTTTTTCGCGCGCGTCGCCAACGCGCTCGTGAGCTATCTCGTTTACATCTGGCAAATGATTTGGCCGGCAACCCTCGGCATCTTTTATTCCCATCCGCAAAATGGTTTGCCAGTGTGGCGGGCCGCACTCGCCGCAGCGGCTTTAGTCGCGATCACAATCATCGTCTTCGCCTCGCGACGATCTCGCCCGTATTTGCTGGTCGGCTGGCTTTGGTACTTGTCGATGTTGGTGCCGGTTATCGGAATTATTCAGTTCAATCTCCAGGCGCACGCGGATCGCCATACTTATCTTGCGCAGATTGGTCTGTGCTTGATCATCGCTTGGGGCGTTGCCGCTCTTTCGGCGAACTGGCGTTATCGGACCCAAACCGTTGGCGTCGCCGCCATTGTTGCGATCGCCGCGTTGGCGATGGCAGCTCGTGTCCAGGCGTCTTATTGGCGCGATAGCGAAACGCTTTGGACGCACACGATCGCGGTGACCAAGGACAATTACTTCGCGCATGCGAGTTTGGCCGATCTCCTGATGCGTCGCGGTCGCGTGAGCGAAGCGATCGCGCATTCCGAGGAAGCGTTGCGAATCAGGCCGGGCGATGCCGACGCGCAGAATAACCTCGGACTCGCTTTATTGCAGACTGGGGACGTGAAACGCGCCGTCGCGCATTTGCAGAAAGCGTTGCAGATCGATCCCGGCCACATGAACGCCGAAGTAAATCTGTCCTGGGTCCTGGCGACTTCATCCGACGAATCGGCGCGCGACGGCGCAAAAGCGGTCGAGCTCGTCGAAGACGTCGCGCGCCGTGCCGGTCATCCAAACGCAATCGTGCTACGAACGCTGGCGGCAGCTTACGCGGAGACCGGGCGCTTCACCGACGCGATTGATGTGGCGCAACAAGCGATCGAAATCGCGAAAGCAACCGGCAACGAAGGTTTGATAACGGATCTAGAAAGAAGCATCGCAGCCTATCGCTCAAACCAACCGATCCGCAGCAGACCGTGAAAACATGCGAACGGCTCGGTTTCAACGATGGAACGGGCGAAATAAACGTATATAATTCTTTTTTATGAATTCTACCCCGAGATTGGCGATGGCAATCATCGCAGTCGCTCTTGGTCTGAGCTCATGTGGGAAGTCTTCGCCTCCGAAGTTTGAGGCTGGGGACCATGTGAAAACCGTGATGGGAGAAGAGGGAATAGTCGCTGTGCGCTTCCGGCCATTCGTTGACGATGTTTACTACATTAACCTCTTAGGTCCCGATCCCGCGTTGGAATCATCGAAGGCCAAATATCATGAATCTGGTCCCTACGATGCTGCAGACTTGCGATTGATATCCAAGCGCTCGCCTCACTGACCTAGGCGATCCAGATCGTCTTCGCGTTCATGAATTCGCGGATGCCGGCTGCGCCGAGCTCGCGGCCGAAGCCGGACCGTTTCACGCCGCCGAATGGTAAGCGCGGATCGGATGCCGACATTGCGTTGATGAAAACCATTCCCGATTCCAATTCAGACGCGAAGAGTTCTTGTTCGATTGGATCGTTGGTCCACGCGCTTGCCGCCAGTCCATAGCGGTGATCATTTGCCAGCTCGATCGCTTCGTCGGCGTCACGCACGCGCAGGACCGCCGCGACCGGACCGAAAACTTCTTCGCGAAACGCCGGCGCGTCTTTCGGAACATCGACAAGCACCGTCGGCTCATAAAAAAATCCGGGACCGGCGATTCGATTTCCGCCGGTCAATAGTTTCGCTCCGGCGGCAATCGATTTCTGTACTTGCTCGTCCACGCCCTTGAGAATCTGTTCGGTCGCGAGTGGACCGATCTCAGTCGTCTCATCCATCGGGTCGCCAACTTTCAACGAGCGCATTTGCTCAACGAATTTGTCCAGGAAGTTGTCGTAAATCTTGTCGGCGATAAAAAATCGCTTCGCCGCAATGCAGGATTGGCCGGTGTTGATCGTGCGTGCTTTCACCGCGGTGCTCACGGCCAATCCGAAGTCGGCGCTCGGCATGACAATGAACGGATCGCTCCCGCCAAGCTCGAGCACACTCTTCTTGATTTCGCGCGCGGCGACGCTGGCGACCGCGCTGCCCGCTTTTTCGCTGCCGGTCAACGTGACCGCTTTGATTCTTGGATCGACAATCAGCTTCTCGACGTGCTCCGCTTCGATGAGAAGTGTTTGAAAAATTCCTTCCTCGAATCCGGCGCGACAAAAAAGTTGCTCAATCGCGAGCGCGCACTGGGGCACGTTGGCCGCGTGTTTGAGAATTCCAACATTGCCGGCCATTAACGCGGGCGCGGCGAATCGAAACACCTGCCAGAACGGAAAATTCCACGGCATGATCGCCAGAATTGTTCCCATCGGTTCGTAATGAACGTAACTGCGGCGCGCACTTGTCTGCGCGGCCTCGTCTTCCAAAAAACGTTCGGCGTTTTCCGCGTAGTAACGACATCCGCTCATGCACTTTTCGATCTCGGCCACGCTGTCGCGAAGTAATTTGCCCATTTCCAGTGTCATCGTGCGGGCCAGATCGTTTTTCTCGCGTTCGAGGAGGGCGGCCACTTCAATCATCAGTTGCGCGCGTTTTGGAAACGGTTCGCCGCGATGATGCGCAAAAGCTTTCTCGGCCCTTTGCAGCCGCGTCTCAATCTCAGCGTCGCTATGCACCGCGAATTCCCTCAGCTTTTCGCCGGTGGCCGGATTGATCGACGCGATCGCCATCTCGATCCTATAAACGCAGACCTTTTGGAATCAAAACGCGATCGAGCAAATCGAACAGCGATTGCACCAGCAACGCCAGGAC
Organism: Chthoniobacterales bacterium; assembly: GCA_035635435.1. Lineage (GTDB taxonomy): Bacteria > Verrucomicrobiota > Verrucomicrobiia > Chthoniobacterales > UBA10450 > AV40. Next base: position 13,886 of record DASQBB010000089.1, read on the forward strand.
CGCGGCGGGGACTGCGCCTTGGAGGATTGTGGCGTGATCGTTCAGATTGAGTCCGCTCAAAATGGGCTCGCCCAGACCGCCGGCTCCAATCAGGGCCGCCAAAGTCGCGGTCCCAACATTGATGACTGCGCTGGTCTTAATTCCGCCGAGGATCGAGCGCGACGCCATTGGCAAGTGAATCTGCCAAAGTCGCGCGCGCGGACTCAATCCGAGCGCGACCGCGGATTCGCGCAACGCGCGCGGAATGTCCTGCAAACCGGTCGCAGTGTTGCGGACAATTGGCAGTAAGCCGTAAAGAAAAAGCGCGGTGATGGCGGTGCGAACGCTGATTCCAAAGAACGGGAGCGGCACGAGCAGCGCGAGCAACGCGAGGGACGGAATCGTTTGCACGATTCCGGCAAAGCCGAGAATTACCTGTCCGATGGCGCCGCCGCGACTCGCCCAAATCCCAAGTGGGATTCCGACAATGATCGAGAGCAGCAAGGAAAATCCGGCAAGCTCGAGATGGCGCGCGGTCCAGCGCATCAGTTTGTGTGAAAAAGTTTCACCAAACGACGATTTCGATCCGAAATACAAATCCGCGGCGGCAGCGTAATCTTTTGTCCGCTCGGCTTCGGCGTTGAGGCGAATCATTGTCGCTTCATCGATCTTGCCTTCGAGTCCGCGCAATGAAGCGGCAATCTTTTCATCGAGCGAAAGGCGATAAAGAAAGACCGCGTCGTAGCGTGGAAAGAAATTCCGATCGTCCTCGACAACGGTTAAATCGTATTCCGCGATTTTTGCGTCGGTCGAATAAGCGTCTTTCACATCAATTTGTCCGCCGACAAGCGCGTCATAACCGAGCGCGTGATCAATGCCGATCACGCTTCGCGGATTCAATCCATAGAATTGAGCGAGCGGTCGCCAGCCATCCTGTCGATCCATAAATTCGTGCGTCAGGCCAAATGTAAACTGCCAATGGTTTCGGAGATCGCTGATCGTTTGAACGCCGAGCTTTTGTGCCTGGTTTCGCGTCATCACCAGCGCATAAGTGTTGCTGAATCCGAGAGGCCGCGTCATACCGATCCCGAACTTGGCGAGCTCGCTGGCTATTTGGTCGAAGGTGACGCGATCGTTTCGTTTCAAAATTTCCTGGGCGATCGTTCCGGTGTATTCCGGATAAACGTCGATCTGTCCGGTGCGGAGCGCTTCCCAAAGAATAATTGTCCCGCCCATCCCCTGACGGTGTTCGGCGGGAATTCCAGCTTCACTCAAAGTCCGCTTTGCGATTTCACCGAGCACATACGACTCGGTGAATTTCTTGGAACCAATGACGACGGGCCGATCGCTCGCAAAGGCAGAGGCGGCCAAAGCCAAGAAGAAGACGAAGCGGAAGATGAAGAGGCTCTTCATGTCAGCGCGAGTCCTCGTTGGGCGTTGATGAATTCGGAAACGAAATTGCTCGCCGGATTTTGCTGAAGATCGGCGAGCGAACCTTGCTGAACGATTCGACCTTCATTCATGAGCACGATCTTATCCCCGAGATAAGCGGCTTCGGCGAGATCGTGTGTGACCAGGAGCGCGGTCTGGCGCAAACGGGCAAAGATTTCTTTCAAATCCTTTTGTAACGCCGCGCGCACCAGCGGGTCGAGTGCGCCGAGCGGCTCGTCCAGAAGCAACAGTTCCGGCGAAAGCATCAGCGCGCGCATCAAACTTACGCGTTGACGCTGGCCGCCGGAAAGTTCGAGTGGATATCGATCGAGAAGGTTCTCGGGGAAGCGCGTCAGTGCGCTTAGTTCGGAAAGCCTCGCGCGCATTTCATTTTCGGCGCGGCCAAGATGACGCGCCATGAGTAAAATATTTCCGCGCGCGGTCAGATGCGGAAAGAGTCCGCCTTCCTGAATCACGTAACCGATGCGCCGGCGGACGATGTCGATCTTATCGGCGCGAAGTTGCGTTCCATCGAATTGGATTTCGCCACGATCAGGTTCAAGCAAACCAATGATCAGTCGCAGCAGCGTCGATTTGCCGCAACCGCTCGGACCGATCAGAACGGTCGTTTTGCCGCCCTCAACTGAGAGATCGACCGCATGAACGGCCGCGGCATCGCCGAATGTTTTTGAAACGCCGACCAGTTGAACCAACGCGCTCACCGCCGGCTAGTTTGCCACGGTGAAATAAAAAACGCCAAACCAGCGCGCTTCGTCAGTCCAGACCTGAGCGAATTGGAATCCAGCCTCGCGCGCGAGGTCGATAAATCCGGCGATGGTGTGTTTATAGGAGTACTCGGTGAGAATTTCTTCGCCGGCGCGAAATTGAAATTCGCGCGCGCCGATGTGAACCGCCTGTTCCTTGTCGCTGATTAGGTAAATTTCGATTCGACCCTCGGTTGAGTTGTAAATCGCGTGATGCCGCCAGCTCGTTAAATCGAAATCGGCCTCGAGCTCGCGATTGATGCGTGCGAGCAGATTCTGGTTGAACTCTGCTGTCACTCCGGCGCTGTCGTTGTAAGCGGGCTCCAGAACATCTCGATCTTTCTGAAGATCGACGCCGATCAGTAAACCGCCGCCGTCGCCGGCGAGCTCAACCAGGCGGCCAAGGAACTCGCTGGCCGCTTCCGGTTCGAAATTGCCGATAGTTGATCCGGGAAAATAAATCACGCTCCGTGACGAAAGGTGACGCGGCAGTGGCAACTCGAATGGCTCCAGATAATCGGCGCATACTGGGAGGACCTGCAAGGCGGGAAACATTTCTCGGAATCGGGCGGAGGATTTTTCCAACTGTTCCTTGGAAATGTCGATCGGCACGTAAACGAGCGGATCGCACAACTCTTCGAGCAGGATTCGCGTTTTTGTTCCGGCGCCGGTGCCGAGCCCAATCAGTTCGATTTGCGGACCGAGCGCTTTTGCGATGTCGGCGCCGTGCAAACGAAGAATCTCGATCTCCGTTCGCGTGATGTAGTACTCGGGCAGGTCGCAAATTTGTTGAAATAACTGCGCGCCGCGCTCGTCGTAGAAAAACTTGTACGGCAGTTGTCGGGGCGATTTCGAGAGACCGGCCAGGACTTCCTCGCGAAAATTTTCGATCGCGGCGGCGGCGACAACTGAAGTGTTTTTTTGATTCACGAGCAGTCGCGTGCCAAACGGATCCCTGTGAATTGCCACCGTTTATCGGGTTGAAAGAAATTGCGATAAGTTTTGCGAATGTGGGTGCGCGATGTCGCGCAGGAGCCGCCGCGGAGAACGTATTGATTGCACATGAACTTACCGTTGTATTCGCCGAGCGCGCCGGGACCTGCGCGATAGCCGGGATATGGCGAGTAGGAACTGCGGGTCCATTCCCAAACGTCGCCAAACATTTGGGCAAGTTGTTGACCATGCGGCGTTTTGTTTAGCGCCGCGGGATGAAAGCGCTCGGTCTCGACGAAATTTCCGTCGATGTCGATCTTGGCGGCCGCGCGTTCCCATTCAAATTCAGTCGGCAACCGCGCCCCGGCCCAGTTCGCGTAGGCATCGGCTTCGAAATAACTAAGATGCGTCACCGGTTCGTTCGGATCGACCTGGCGCAAGCCGGACAAAGTAAAATTCCACCATTCCCCATCGCGCTCGACCCAATAGAGCGGCGCGCCCCAATTCTGTTCGTTAACGGTGGTCCAGCCTAGCGAAAGCCATAATTCGGAACGCGAGTAACCATTGTCAGCCATGAATTTGAGATACTCGGCGTTGGTGATCAGCCGATTTGCGAGCGAGAAAGGCAGAACCAGCGCCCGATGGCGCGGGCTTTCGTTGTCGTAGGAGAAATCCTTTCCGTCGTGACCGATCTCGATTGTTGCTTCATCGAACTCGACAAACTTCAACGGCTCGATGTCGATCTTGTGATCGTCGATCTCACGTCGGCGGAAAACCGGATAGAGCGGGTTCTGCGCGAAAACGTGTTTGATGTCGGTGATGAGCAACTCCTGGTGCTGCTGCTCGTGATGAATTCCGAGGGTGAGGATCGGCTCGATGTCGCGAAACAATTTCTCGTCGGCGCCGGAAATCAAATCGTCGATGTCTGCATCGATGGAGGCGCGATATTTTTTTGTCTCGTCAACCGTCGGTCGCGAAATTAGTCCACGGAGATCGCGCCGGTGCATTGCGCCGGCGGCGTTGTAGTAAGAATTAAAGAGATATGCGTACTCGGGAACTGCGTCGCGATAGCCCGGCACCCATTTTTTCAAAATGAACGTCTCGAAAAACCAGGTGGTGTGCGCGAGATGCCATTTGGTCGGGCTGACCTCCGGCATGGATTGCACGACGCAATCTTCCGGCGCGAGATTGTCGGACAGCCGGGCGGTGAAATCCCGAACCTCGTGAAAACGGGCGAGAAGTTGTTCGGCTGGAGACGACGGCTCCGCTTGCGAACGCTTTTGTGCGGTCGCCGTTCGATTTGCTGTTGCGACCGCGACTTGAATCAAGTAATTCCGCCCTCCTGTTCGAGTTCTTCCCGGCGCGCTTCCAGCATTTGATCGCGGGCCGCCTCCTCGCGTCCGTCGGTGACGAGATGTTCGCCAATCGTTTCTTCATCATCCTCAACTCCCGGCCGCGGCACTCGATGCCCGCGATCGGACGGCGTCACCTGCCATTCCGCGGTCACTTTCGAATTGTCCGGCGTTTCTTCGGGCGGCTCATTATGTTCTGAGCCCAACAATTCCTCGCGGGCCTGGCTCCAATCCGTGTCGGTAAAATTTTCGGGATCGCGCTCATCAATCATGGCAATCTCGCGTGCGCGCCGTTCGATGTCCTCCGGACCCGGAACTCCCATTCCGTTGCCATGAAGCTCGATTTTGCCACTGCCTGGTTTCTTTTCCTTCATACACTTGAATTACGAAAATCGAATCCGTTCTACGTGCAAAAAGTTACAGCGCGAATGTCGGGTGGGAAAGAGGATTTTGCTCGAGCCGCGTTTCGGAAATAATGGGAGCTTGATGGACGAATGCAAAATGCTCCTTCTGAAAAATGGCGGCCAGCTCGCCTATGCCGAGTACGGCAGCGACACGGGAACGCCGGTTTTATTTTTCCACGGCTGGCCAAGCTCGCGAACCATGGCGGAGCTGACCGACGCGCCTGCCCGCGAGCTCGGGGTGAGAATTATTTCGCCCGATCGCCCCGGCATTTGCGATTCGAGTTTTCAATCGAATCGGAAATTGATCGATTGGCCGGAGACTGTTCAGGAGCTGGCCGATCATCTTCAGCTCGAGCGATTTCGCATTCTGGCGATCTCGGGCGGCGCGCCCTACGCCTACGCGACCGCGTGGAAAATTCCTGAACGGGTGCGCGCCGTCGCCATCGCGAGCGGCGCTGTGCCGATTGCCGATCTTAGCGATCAGTCGGGATTGTTGTCGCTTTACCGCCGGATGCTCGCGCTCTATCGCCGGTCACCGCAATTGTTGCGTGTTCTTTTTTATCTGGCGCGGCCAATCGCGTCGATTCGTCCGCCAATTCGCTTTCGTCCTTTGGTTCTAAAGCTCTTGAAACTGCAACCGTGCGACGTGCAATCTTTACAAGATTCGGCCGCGTTTGAAGCTTGTTTCGAAAGTCAACGCCGCGCCTGGAGGGCATCGGCCAAAGGAATCGTCGCCGACGCGGAAATTTTTGCGCTGCCGTGGGGATTTCGATTGGAAGATGTTGATGTTCCAGTGCGTCTTTGGCACGGAACGAAAGACCGCGCCTTTTCCGTCCAGATCGCGCAGGCAGTGGCGCAACGCCTTCCGAATTGCACAGCGCGTTATGTTGAAGATGAAGGCCATTATTCGCTTCCGATCCGGCGCCTGCGCGAAATTCTGGCCGATTTGATCGCGGTCTAGCTGCCTCTACAGTTCGGGGTGGAAGATTTTACCGGGGGAGCAATTCACGATCAGCCGGCGCGACGACTGTGGACGGTCGAGCCGCCGTTTGATGAGCGGGTGAAAGATCTGGTCCGCGACTGGGGCGCGAACAAGAATCCGGAATTAATCGAGGAGATGATCGTGACCGCGCTGAAAATGGCGCGGGACGAGATGGGTGTGGCCGATCTCAAACTGATCAACCGTTCCCTGAAAGAGATGCGATATGCGGCGAAGGTTTTCGCGCGCTACTCGAAGTTCCGGAAAGTGGTCGTGTTTGGATCGGCTCGTGTCCCTCCGGACGCGGCGGAATCGAAGGTCGCCGAAGATTTCGCGCGAGCAGTCGTGTCCCACGATTACATGGTCATCACCGGCGGCGGAGAGGGGATCATGGGCGCGGCCCAGCGCGGCGCTGGCCGGGAGCGCAGCTTTGGCTTGAACATTCGTTTACCGTTCGAACAACAGGCGAACGAAATGATCGAAGGCGATCCGAAGCTGATCAATTTCAATTACTTTTTCGCGCGCAAACTCAACTTCGTGAAGGAATCGCACGCCTTTGCGCTTTTTCCGGGCGGCTTTGGAACGTTGGACGAAACCTTCGAAATCCTCACTCTGATGCAGACCGGCAAGGCCCGGATTATCCCGATTGTGCTACTCGATCGGCCCAACGGTACTTATTGGCAGACGTGGATGAAATTTTTGACCGAGCATCTTTTCAAACTCGGTTTGGTCTCGCAGGAAGATTTTTCATTCTTCAAAATCGCGCACGATGTCGATGAAGCGGTGCGCGAGATCCTCCAGTTTTACAAAGTTTATCACTCTGCGCGTTGGGTGGAGGAGAAGCTGGTCCTGCGCATTTGTCAGCCGTTATCGAAGGATGCTGTTGCGGAGTTGAACAAGAATTTCGCGGACCTGATTCGCGAAGGTTCGATTGTTCAGGGCAGCGCGTTGCGGCAGGAAAAAAATGAACCCGAAATCTGGAACCTGTCTCGACTCATTTTGACGCCGTATCGAAACAACTTTGGCCGATTTCGGCAGTTGATCGACGCGATCAACTTGTCGTCAGTCGGGTAAAATCGGCTCGGGGCTTGCGATTGGCGCAAGCGGCTCTGCCTCGGCGCGCTTGGGAACTCGAACGCGTCGGTTCTTGTTCGCTTCAACTAACGCAAGATCGACATCGAGCTTCGCGTGCATCATTCGGTCGAAACAAAAATGTTCGCGAGCGTAGCGGAGACCGTTGTCGGCGCAGCGTGCGGCCAGATTGGCGTCGGAGAGAAACAGCAGAATCGCCGTAGCCAGAGCGTTGCTGTCGTTCGGTTGCACGATCAATCCGTTTTCGCCGTGAACGATGATTTCCGGCACGTCCCCGACGCGGGTGGCAACGACCGGCCGGCCGCTGGCGAACGCTTCGCGCAAAACAATCGGCGACGCTTCGGTGTGGCGCGACGCGATCACGACCATGTTCGCGGCCGCCAGTATGTCTGGAATGTCCCAGCGATATCCCATCATCAACACGTTGCCGTTCAGGCCCGCGCGATCGATTGCCTTTCGCACCCATTTCTCCCGGCTCCGGCCGCCGGTCGCTTCGCCGACGAAAACAAAATGCGCATCCGGCCGCTGGTGACGCACGATTCGCGCGGCTTCCACTAAATTGAACTGGCCTTTGTCCGGCCGAATCATGCCGATGTTCGCGATGATCGGTGTTTCCGCCGAAAGTCCGACTTCGCGCCGGAATTTCATCGGATCGTGTTTGGGCGAGAATTTCTCGAGATCGACCGCCGATCCGATCACTTCGATTTTTTCGGGCGCGATCCCATATTGCTCGATGAATTCTTTTTTGATCACTTGGGCGTCGGCGACAATTTTTGCGCAACCGTGCCGGTAAATGAAGGCGCGGTTCTTTTGACCGAGCGGATCGGTAATGCAGCGGGCCCGGGTGACCGGCCAACCGCAAAGAAAAAGCGGCAAACAGAGCCAGTGGTCTTTTGAGCTGTAGCTCTTGATCAGGTCGACGCGGTTACGGCGGCAGAAAAGCCAGATGCGAAAGGAAACAAGCGGATTGATCCGATGCTTGAGCGACATTGGAATCACCGCGATGTCCAGCTCGCGCGCTTTCGTGTGGACCTCGCTGGTTGGATCGCAAATGAGCCAGGCGCGGTGGCCATTTGCATTCAGCCAATTGATTTCAAGGCAGGTGCGATACTCCTGTCCGCCCCAACTGCCACTGCTTTCAAGATGAAGTAAATTCACGCGGGTTTATCGACCTTTTCGCCAGTTTGACTGACTTCTCCGCGTTTTTCGAGGATATAATCGTGGATCGTATTAACCGTCCGGAGGGCCTTCCCGGCCACCTCTGAGTTCGGCACGCCCACGCCAAAGGTCTTTTCCATGCTGACCACCAGCTCAAGGGCGTCAATCGAGTCCAGCCCGAGGCCGTTTGGTCCAAAAAGAGGAAGGTCGTCCCCGATTTGGTCCGGGGTGGTTTGCAGCATCAGATTTTTGACCAGCATTTCTTTGATGCGCGCGCGTAGGTCAGCATCGGACATAGTCAGCGGCGCCGAAATTGTCGTAATCGGCCCTGCCGGTCAACACTTTGTCATGTCGAGCGAAAATGCCAGTCCGGCTCGGACTTAAACCTGGCCGGTCTTGTCGCCGGGAGGAGCCGCTTGATTTGGATCGGGCCGAGTTGGGCTGCTTGGCGGGGCGTCAGTTCGCGGGACGGTCGATGACGGTGGCGGATTTCCCTTGGCGGTAGTGTCGGTTTGGCCAGCCTTATGGAGCTCGTCACTGAATTCGTCTTTGGCTTTTTGGAACTCCTTGATCGCCTGGCCAAGACCGCGGGCCAGCTCCGGCAATTTTTTGGCCCCGAAGAGAACGAGGATGATCAGCAGAATGATGATCAAATCAGGGCCGCCCAAGTTCATGAAGCTGGCGAGCACGCTCATATTCAAGTGGAACATTCAGACTCGTTGGTGAAACTTGCAAGGCAATTTGGGAACTCGACCTATCGTTAGGTTTGCCTCGGTCCCGGTGTCTTGTGATTTCGCGCAGCGAGCGTAACTTCGCCGGTGCAACGTTCCCGAGCATTCACCTTGATCGAGATCGTCATTACGGTGGCAATCTTGTCGGTATTGCTGTTAATGGCGGTCCCGAGTTTAAGCGGCGTTCTGACTGACCGACGGCTGCGTGCGTCCTTGGACGGATTCAACAATCTTGTTCGTCAGGCTCAGGAACGAAGTGTGGCTGAGCATCGCTCTTACTTGATCGTCTGGGGCGACAATGATGTGTTGGTGCAACCCGAAGCGTTCGCGAAAGATGAGGAGAAAAAGCCGGTAGCGACGTTTGCCGTGGAAAAGGGGAGCGCGCTGACGCTCAAACTTCCTGCTGCGCTCACTTCCAAGCCGGCTGGTGAATGGATTTTCTGGCCGACCGGCACCTGCGAGCCTGCGATCGTTGAATTCACCGGAAGAGCGGGAACCTGGACGGCAAATTATTCGCCATTAACAGCTCATGCCGAACTGACAAAATATGCGACGAGATAACGAAGTGAAAATCCGAAATCCGAAATCCGAAATCCGAAACTTTCGTCGCGGGTTTGCGCTTTACGAGGTGCTGCTCGGCCTGGCGATTTTCGCTCTCGGTGTGCTTGCACTCGGTCGCGCGGTCCAGAATTGCCTGAACGCGAGCACACTCAATGCCGAGGAAAACCGGGTCCGGCAAATTTTATCGAATCGAATGGCGGAGGTGCAGGCCACGCCCGGGTCCCCAGATCCCTCGAAAGAATTCAACGTCGACACCGGCTACGGGCCGGTGAAGTTGATCCAGAAAAGCGCGCCAGCCGGACTGAAGGAAAATGATGGAGTCCAGCTCGCGGGTCTAAATCGCGTCACGCTCACGGCGAAATGGACACGCGCCGGCGCCGAACAATCGCAACAGATCGAGTTTTATGTTTATCGCTCGGGTTAATCGCAAGCGCGCTTTCACGCTGCTGGAAATCATCATGGCGGTGGCGATCCTGGCCACGATGGCGTTGGCAATTTATCGTTTTGTGCAATCGAACATTGTCGCGATTCGCCTTTCGTCGGACGCGATTGCGGCTGACGCACATTACGACGGTCTGCGTGAGGTCCTGACTGCGCAGTGGCAAAGCCTGTCCCCAGGCAAGGGTGCATTGCTCGGGGACGCTTTTAAGTTGAACGAGCGCGAGCGAGATGAAGTTCGCTGGGTTTGCGCCGCCGGACCGGGGCTGATGACGCGGTACGCTGCCGGAGATTTTGTGGTGGCATTGCGATTGCAATCTGCAAAGAACAACAATCGATATAATCTCGGTCTTCTGCGTAAACCGAAAGACGACACGTCGCTCACGAACGCGAATGAAAGCTGGATCCCGCTGATTGAAAACGTGCGCAGTTTGGAAGTTCGTTATTTCGACGCGCGCTTGAACGTGTGGGTCGAAAAGTGGACCGATACCCGCGTGTTGCCGCAACTGGTTAAACTAACGATCGGCCGCTCGGATGCCGCGGCGCCGTGGGAAGTGATCATTCCCCTTCGCCGTACGCCGCTATGAAGATGTCGATCTTATGAAAAGAAATTCGAAATTGGTTTCTGGTGCGGCGATCATGCTCGCCCTTTGGGCGCTGTTCTTGTTGAGCGCGCTGGTGATTTCGTGGGCGCTCGACATTAATACGCGGCTGTCGATTTCAGGCGAAGGAACTCGAATGCTGAAGGCGGAAGCGGTCGCGTGTTCTGGCGCGGAAGTCGCATTGCACCCGCTAGTTAATCCAGGCTCGCCGAATTTCACTGGGCAACTTAGTGACGCTACTTACGAAGCCAAAGAGACTGGAGAAGGCGGTCGCCTCGACGTCAACTGGCTAGTCGCGGGTCCCGAGGATCCAGACAAGCTCGGCATCTTGCGAAGATATTTGGAAAACAAAGGAGTCGATCTGAATGAACGTGAGACGATGGTCGATTCATTACTTGATTGGGTCCAGCCAGACACCGGGTTGCATCATCTAAATGCCCCGCCTGAAAGCGAGAATTATCATCCGCCGCACGCCGGCGGCTTGACCCGAGTCGATGAATTGAAACAGGTTGCGGGCTGGACGGATTTTACTTCCCAACCTGGGTGGGACGACGATTTCACCGTGAGTACACGTAGCGGTATTGATTTACAGTGGGCTTCGCGTGATGTGCTTCTAGCTTTTCCCGGAATGGACGAGAGACGAGTTGACGCGTTCTTAGAATTGCGGCGTGGTCCTGACGGTATTGATGGAACACAGGATGACAAAATCTTTAAAGGTGACGAAGCATTGGTAGTCCTAGGTTTTAATCCGCAGCAGAATCCGCAGCAAATCGAACAACTGCGAAAGTTTCTGATGCCGAGCAGGATCTTTCGCATCACCAGTGTAGGTCGCGCTGGTAACGCGACACGGACAGTGCAGATGGTATTCATGAAAGGTACTGTGACTAGCGGCGGTAATCCTCAAGTCCTTAGTTGGAGGGAGTTTTAGTCATCGAGACGGCATCGACACCAGTTTTCATTACCCCGACCGCGCATGGTTGGAATCTTTTACGTGCGCGTGATGGCGATGGCTCGTGGAATGTGCGTTTGCTGCGCACACTTGACGAAGCAGCGCCGCTCGTGTCCGCGCAAGATGACATTGTTCTCAGCCTGCCGGTCACGTCTGTCCTCGCGCAACGACTTCGCCTGCCGACTGTCGATCCAGCGGAGTTTCCGGAGATGGTGCGGATCCAAATCGAGAAGGCGCTTCCATTTTCGGCTGAGGAAATGACGAGCGATTTCGAATTGATCGAGCAAAACGAGAACGAGAGCGTGATTTCTGCGGTTGCAGTGAGGAATGAGCAGTTGGCCGAGATCGCGGCCCCGTTGCTCGACAAAGGAATCATTCCGCGCCAGGTCACGGTTTACGCTGCGCAACGCGCCTGCACGCACGCACCCCAAGGTCGCGCGCTGCTGATCTATCCGGAAGGCGAGACGCTCGTCTCCGCAATCACCGAAAATGGTAAAGTGAGTTTCACCCGCGCGCTCGATGGCGTTGCGCCGGAACAATTGAAAATGGAATTGCCGCAGCTGGCGCTGAGCGCGGAGCTGCAAGGAATAAAAGGCTCGTTCCCGAATGTTTTGCTCGACGAAACCTGTTTCGCGTTGCGTACCACGGTTGAGGGAATTTTTGCCACTCCGACCGAACTGGTGAGCATCGAGACGCCGCCGGCGGCCGTGAAATTAAATCTTTTGCCCGAGAGTTGGCGGCGACGGCGCGAGCAACTTCTTAAGCGTGGCGAATGGCAGAAGCGACTCACCTTGGCCGGTGCCGCGTATGGCGCGATTTTACTGCTGTTTCTGCTCTATCTTGGCTATAGCCGATTTGCGATCGCCCGACTGGATCGCCTGATTGCGCGTGACGCTCCGCCAACGCAGTTCATTCGCGCGACGGAAGCGGACTGGAAGACACTGGCACCAGCGATCGATCCCGGATTTTATCCGGTCGAGATTCTGTTGCACCTGAATGAAAGTTTGCCTTCGGCCGACGTGCGGATCACGGCTTACAATCAATCCGCGCGCCAGATTTCGCTTGATGGCGAAGCCAACACCGCCGCGCTCGCTTATCAATTCGCCGAGAAAGTAAAAAAGAACCCGGGGCTCCAGAGTTTCCGCTTCGACATGGCCGCGCCGCGCATCTTGCCGAACAATCACGCTCAATTCCGTCTGGAGGGAAAACCGAAATGATCGAGAAGCTAAGAGCAGCCTATCAGCGGATGAGCGGACGCGAGCGGAAGATGACTCTCGCGATCGCGGCCATTCTGTTTTTACTCGTCAATATTTTCGTTTGGCGATTGCTTTTGGGAACGATCAAGAATTCCCGGCGGGAACTGGCATCTCGTAAATCCACTCGCGCGGAGCAGATTGTCTACATGAGAGAGCGCGAGGTCTGGGCGAAGCGGGACCAGTGGGTCCAGAAAAATCAGCCCATCCTCAAAGGCGCCGAGGAAGCTTCGACTTTACTCGATCAACTCAAGCAGATCGCCGGCAAATACGAAGTTCTCATCGAGAATCCGGCGATCGGCTCCGGCGAATCTACGCCTACGCATCAAGCTGTATTTGCTTCGATCGAGACCAGCAGTCACTGGCCGGAGCTGGTTCATTTTCTCTACGACGTTCAACAACCCGACGCGTTCGTTGTCTTTGAAAGTGTGAACCTGGCGATCGATGGCAATGATCCGACGATGATGCGGGGCAAATTCAAAATCGCGCGCTGGTTTGCACCCGCCCAGCGCAAAAAGAGCTGAATATGAGAACCACTTGGATCTACATTTCGATCTTGGCGGTCATGGCGGGTGTCTGGGCGCGGGCCGACGATGAACTGCCGAAGCGATTAGATTTCGCGCGTTACAAAGGCATGCTTGATCATTCGCCGTTCGCAGTCGCGAGCGCGGTTGCGCCAGCGGCGACACCCAGCGCATGCAAGGATCTGTTCATTGCGAATGCCGCGAAATCGGCCGACGGCGATATGGTCACGGTCGGCTCCACGGTTGATAAGGAGTTCAAGAAATATCTAACCACGAAGAATCCGGTCGACGGTTATTCAATTGCGAACATTGAGTGGTCAGACAAAGTGGGCGAGACCAAGGTGACGATCAGCAAAGACGGTCAATTCTGCACGTTAACGTTCAATCAGGCGCTGCTCAGCCAGCCTGTGCCGAACAGGCCGGCGCCAGGTATCATGCCGTCCTTGCCGGCTCCCGCGCAGCAGCCAGGGTTGCAAAGACCGGGTCCGACCCCGCTGCCGCCGGTTCCGACCCCGCATGTCCGAGGCGTCATTCCGCGAAACCCACAACCACCGGTACCGCCGCCACCGTCGGGATTTGGCCAGCCGAAAAAACAACCCGATCGCGACGACGACGGAACTCTGCCACAGGGCTTATAGCCCGTGAACAGAGGCGGTGAAGTTATCCGCCCCAATCGTCATCCGCTGTGTCCGGTATGCGGTCCGGTCCTGCGGAAAACAAATCGTATTTGTCGGGGTGTTTGATTCCGGGGCAGCGATATTGATAAGGCGTGCCCCAGGGATCGGCCGGGACCTTCTCGAAGGATCGATACCACCGGTTTGGCCTCGGCTCGTTTTCCGGTTGGGTCACAAGCGCCTGCAGGCCTTGTTCAGAGGTCGGATAAAAACCGTTCAGCGCTTCGTATTGCATTAACTGAGTGCCAATCGACTGAACGTCGGCCCGGACAGCGGTGCTCTTTACCCAAGCGGTGGGATTGCCGATTTTCGAAATGGCAAGACCGAGCAGGATCACGATGATGCTGACCACGATCATGATCTCGAGCAGGGTAAAACCGGATTGGTTCGTTCGTTTAGTCATGTGATCTAGCAGAGACACGCAACCGGCGGTTGCGGTTCAATTAATGATCGGTTTGGAGTAGATAATCCGATTTTTCCCAAAGATATTTTAATTGCACCTGAGTGCCGCGGATCGCCGATGTCGATGTTGCGCTGCCGCTCAGGATGATCACAGCGTTGTTCCCGACTTTCAAGTTGCTAACCGGAATCAATTTCTGCGCACGAACCCAGCCTGTATATTGGAAATGCATTTCCTTCAGCAGCGCTTCCATTTGGCCGCGATAGCCGGGATCGGCCAACTCCGGCAAGGTCAGCGTGGCGGCGCCGACATCTTCGCCGTTGACGTAGACTTCTGGAGGCGAATCGATTCGGGGACTCGCCACTTCGAATGTCAGCAGCGCCAACAACGGCTGGGCTTCAATGCCAAATTGAAACTCCCCGGCGTGCTGAAAATCGGAGCCGATCGGGATTGTCTCACTGGCTAAGGTTGCAGTTACAGTCCCGAAATGTTCCAGGTCCTGCTCCGGCGAATGCAGCGGCGGGAGCGACGAGAATGGTTCTGGAATGACATCGCGGTGTTCGGCATTGACCGGATGCACCACTTCGCTGCTCGACATCCAATCGAGATACGCTCCCCGAACCGTTTTGCCGTCCCCCGGCACTGCGATGTCAAGCGTTGAAATCCCGTTCATTGGAATCATCACTGAATCCGAGGTCGGCAGGCCGATAGCGGAGCCAAGTTCGCCCGATCGCAGAACTTGCGAGCCTGATTCATCCCACGCCACAAGCTCGGGTCGCGCGTTGGCAACATCGTCAAAGAACAACCGAAAAAACATGATCTGATAGTCACCGGTCGGATGAGCGACTCGGATACGAAAAACCGTTCTCGGTGTTCCGTCCGGCCCGGTAGCGGAAGTCATGTTTACGGCTTCGACCCAATCCGGGGCAGTCTGCGGCCGCGATGCCGCTGACGGATGCTGGCGCAAATCAATCCAGGCACTTCCCGCGGCCGTCTCCGCGACTACGGCGTTTTCTTTCTGCGGCAGACCGTTACTTAAAGCTTCCTGCGCGAGCGCGTTCGACGTTGCCAAGACCAGCCAGATAAGAGCCAGAATGCGAAGAAGCATTTGGCTGCGCAGACTATCTTAGTGCGGCCGAAACTGCAAGCTATGTGTCGCTTCAAAAACCGCCGAAAGAATGCTGTAGACAACAAGCCCCACCACCGTCGCAATTACCACGATAATCACCGGTGGAATTAACTGCGAAATAATTGCGACGTTTCGGTCGAGCTCACGCTCATAAACATCAGCGATGGTTTGCATCGTTTCGCCGAAGCGTCCGGTTTGCTCGCCCACCGCCATCATGTCGGTAAATAAATCCGGAAAAATCTGCTGCGAACTTAACGCCGCGGAGAGGGTCGCTCCGTCAATCACCGCCCGGCGCGCTTCCGCAATTTTTAATTCGAGATAACGATTGCCGGCGATTTCCTTCACCAAATCCAGTGCCCGGAGCAGGGGAATTCCATTTTGAATGAGCGTCCCCAGCGTCCGCGAAAATTGCGCGTAGTATCGATGGCGAATCACGCGGCCATAACCGGGGATCGACAACCGAAACCGGTCCCAGGTGAGTCGCCCCTCTTCGGTGCGGACGAATGCACGGAAACCGACGCTCGCGCCAATCACGATCAGGATCGCCAACCACCAATAAGTGATTATGCCGTGATGAATCTGCATCAAGATGCGCGTGGGCAACGGAAGCGCACCGCCGATTTGCGCCATGAACCCGGTCAACTGCGGCACCATGTAAGTGATGAAAATTGTGATCAAGGCCGCGCCGGCGACGGCAAGAAACGCCGGATAGATCAGCGCCTGCTGCACGCGATCGCGCAAATCCTTTGCCTGCATCAAATGCTTTACCAGCCGGTGCAAAATCTCCGGCAGCGCTCCGCTCGCTTCTCCGGCTCCGACCAGATTGACAAAGAGCGGCGGGAAAATCCGTGGCATCTCGCGCAGCGCCTGTGAAAAACTGCGCCCGTCAACCAGTGCCTGATGCAACGTCCGCGTCATTTGTTGCACGCGCGGCTGTTTGAGCCGCTTTTCTAAGATGGACAATCCCTCGTCCAGCGTCATTCCGGCCTGGAGCAAATGCCCGAGTTGTTCGGTGAAAATGAGCAGCTGGCTGTGTGGAATTTTCAGGGTCTGCGTTGGCGCCGGCGCAGCGGCCGCCAATTCTTTCTTATCAACACTTTCCGGCCGTGCGCCGACTGCTTCGATCCGGATTGGGATGCAACGTTGTTGCTCGATCTGATGAATGGCAATCGCGCGATCGGCGCAATCCAAAACGCCTTCGACTAATTCGCCTTGGGCGTTGCGCGCTCGATAAGAAAACTGTGGCATCGGACGGGATACTAATTCGAAATCCGAAATGCGAAAGGGTACCCCCAATTCACAAAACACTGGACAATCCAATTCTTGGCCATTAATGTCCGCGGCGATTTGAACACGCTGCAGACTGCTGTTGTTCCTTGTCTCATCGCGCGTGTTGTCTCGAAATCCAAGTCGGATATTTCGATCATCCGTTGCAGCGCTTCCGCGTTTCTAACTTACTCCATCGGCCGGTGGTGGTCTATCCACTGAGCCTCGGCCGCAATTTGGAATTTCTATGGCACGAATGATGCAGAGGAGAACAGCAATATGAGAACGTTCGCCCTCGGCGTCCTGCTCACGCTTGCGCTCGGAGCGCAAGCATTCGCGATCATCCGCCCGCCTTACCCGGCGAAGCCGATGCCACCGTATCACGGTCACTTCATCCTGATCGGCGATGACGCGAAACCGGGGCAGGCCGTCGTTAAACCGCCCAAGTAAGTCGCGAACGTTAGCGCGAATTTGTGCACCGAATATCGGTGCTCCGGTGGACTTTCTCTCTCTGGCAATCGATGTTCCGGCCCCGTTGACACAGTGGAGTCGCGCGTTACGCTCAACTTCCGCTAACGGCGGGGTAGCCAAGTGGTAAGGCTGCGGTCTGCAAAACCGCTATTCGCGGGTTCGATTCCCGCCCCCGCCTTAAAATCGCTTACCATCTGACCAAGCCGTTCGATTGTCACGTGCTGCGAACGATTCTCGGCGAATTCGGCGGAAGCCGTACGCCACGAGCGGGCGAAGATCAAACGAGCTTTGGCAGTGACGGCGCGGCTTCGTGAGAGATTTCGTCGCTGATCTTGTCGATTACCGCTTTCAATTCCGCCCAGTTCACTGGTTTCGTGATGTGATACGAGAAGCCCGCTTGCATGCTTCCATCGACATCTTCTTTCATGCCATGGCCGGTAATCGCGATTCCGTGAATCGGATACCGTTGAGCCAGGTTGCGCATGAGTTCGCGGCCGCTACCATCCGGCAAATCCAAATCGCTAATTAGAATGTCGAATGCGCAGGCGCGATTTTGGTCCGGCGCGACCAACGCGTGGGTTTGCGCTTCCTTGACGCTTCCAGCGCAGATGACTTCGTGTCCCGCGCGTCTCAGCAGTCTGGCAAATTGTTCCGCCGTGTCGTGATGATCTTCTACAACAAGAACGCGCATTGATCGTCTCGCGACTGCATCAGACACCGCGGCTATCGGCCGATCTGTCTCCGTCGTCAGCACCGGTTTTACGCAATGCAAGCGTACGGTAAACGTCGCGCCTTTGCCTTTCCCTTCACTCGCCGCGCTGATCGATCCACCATGAAGTTCGATAATCGCCCGACTGATGGCCAGCCCGAGACCGAGTCCACCAAAACCCTGACCTCGCGACCGCTCGCCTTGTTCGAAAGCGTTGAAAATCTTCGGCAAAGTTTCCGGACTGATTCCCATTCCGGTGTCCGAGACTTCAACAACGAGCTGGCACAATCGATCG
>DASQBB010000090.1:0-1826 GCA_035635435.1 Chthoniobacterales bacterium
AGTCCCTCGATTTGGCGCCGCACCGCAAACGAACTTTTGAGAAGAAGCGGTTCATCCGCGCTAAAAGAACTCGAGGCCTGGCCTTTCGGATTATACAAGCCCGCGAACTGAAAGCTTGCTTCGCTTTCGATCGGCGCAAAGTCGATTTCTGGAGACTGATCCTGTTCGCCTCCGAGATATGCGCCAACCACGTCGGCTGCGTTCCCGGTCTTTGCGATTTCGCCGTGGCTAAGAAGAATGCATCGAGAACAAAGGTGACAGATCGCATCCATATCGTGGCTGACGAAGATTACGGTCCGGCCCTCGTTGGCGGCCACGTCCTCCATTTTATCGAGACACTTTTTCTGAAACTCGGCGTCGCCGACAGCCAGGACTTCGTCGATCAAAAGAATTTCAGGGTCGAGATGGGCGGCGACGGCGAACGCGAGCCTGACGTACATGCCGCTCGAATAACGCTTGACCGGCGTGTCGAGAAACCGTTCGACTTCGGCGAAGGCGACGATCTCATCGAACTTCCTTTTGATCTCAGCGCGCGTCATTCCGAGGATTGCGCCGTTCAGAAAAATATTTTCGCGTCCGGTTAATTCAGGATGAAATCCGGTCCCGACTTCGAGCAAGGCGCCGACGCGGCCGTAAATGTCGACGCCGCCGATCGTCGGCTCGGTAATTCGATTCAATATCTTGAGGAGTGTGCTTTTGCCCGCGCCATTGCTGCCGATAATCCCGAGCACTTCGCCGGTTTTGACATCAAACGAAACATTCTTGAGCGCCCAAAACGTTTCCGATGTCGATCTTCCATTGCCTGCCAAACGTTGAGCCAGGCGTCGCGGCAAAGTCGCAAGTTCATCGTGGAGAGTCTTGTAGCCGCGCAGACCCTGGTGCGCGATGCGGAAAGACTTACTCAGATTCTGAACGGAAAGCGCGATCTCGGACATCTCTGTGAATTAAATAATGTCGGCGAAGTCACGTTCGACTCGGCGAAAGAAAAACGCGCCGCTCAACAGAAGCAGAATCGACATTCCGATCGTAATCCAAAGCATGTTCGGGGTCAGCGCGCTGTGGCCCAGCACGCACCAGCGAAAGCCTTCGACGAAACCGACCACCGGATTTAGCGCAAAAATCGTCTGCCAACGCGACGAGTCGATCATGCTGGTGGGATAAATAATGGCGCTGGCCCACATCCAAATTTGGAGAAAAAGCGGCAGGGCATAATTCGTATCACGGTACTTCACACTCAGCGCCGAAAACCACAGAGCGACTCCAGTCGCGGTCATCGCGGTTAAGAACAAAAATCCAGGGATCGCCACGAGCCGCAGCGTGGGCGTGATACGGTAAATGACCATGAAAATGAAAAGCATTACCAGCATCACCGCAAAATCCACCAGGGTGGAAAAGGTATGCGAGAGCGGAATTAACATTCGCGGAAAGTAAACCTTGGAGATCAGCTGCGTGTTGTTAATAAGGCTCGTGCTGCTGCGTTGCGCGATTTGCGAAAAGTAATTCCAGATTGTCAGGCCACAGAAAACGAACAGGAAATGCGGTGTGCCGTCGCTTGGCAATTTCGCCACCCGGCCGGCGATGATCGCGAGAACGGTTGCCGCGATCAGCGGTTGAAGCGCAACCCAGGTGATGCCGAGCGCGGTTTGTTTGTAAATGACTTTGATATTGCGTTCGACCAGCATCCGAAGGAGATCGCGATAATTCCAAAGCTCGCGAAGATTCAACGCGGCCCAGCCTTTGGTCGGGCGAATACGAAGGGTCGGTGCCAAATTTCGTCGCGCCGCGACAGCGGTGGGCGCTGGCGGTTCCGCGAACGTGACGGCGGG
>DASQBB010000091.1:0-5955 GCA_035635435.1 Chthoniobacterales bacterium
CACCCGCCATCGCTGAAAGCTACGGCGTGGCAGGCAGATTTTCACAGATTCAGGAGAGGTCGGCAAGCGGAGCGCTTGTTCTACAAAATTAGCCGATCTCCCTGTTTGATCTGCGAGATCCGCGTAATCCGCGGTTGAAAACCTGGGCTGACGTTTTATACGAAGGTATGTCCGAACACAAAATGACTCTTACCTGGAATCGCGGCGACGCGCCGTTCGAGTACCAGAAGTATCCGCGCAATCACACCTGGAAATTTGATGGCGGCCATGAAATGACGGCCTCGGCCGCGCCCGCCTATTTGGGCGATCCAAAAAATGTCGATCCGGAGGAAGCGTTCGTCGCGTCGCTGTCCTCCTGTCACATGCTCACGTTTCTCGCGATCGCGTGTAAACAGAAGTTCGTGCTCGACGAATATGTCGATGAAGCGGTCGGCCACATGGAAAAGAACGCTGAAGGAAGGTTGGCGATCACGAAGGTGACGCTGCGACCAAAGTTGAAATGGGGCGGCGACAAAGAGCCTAGCGCGGAAGAGCTCGGCAAGATGCATCACATGGCGCACGAACAATGTTTCATCGCCAACTCGGTCAAGACCGAAGTCACGGTCGAAAAATAATCTGAACCGCGGATGACGCGGATAAAACGGATTCGCTCAGCTTTAATTAATTATCCGCGACATCGGCGTAATCCGCGGTTAACTCTTTTCCGATGAGCGCGCCTTCTGATTCGCAACGGATGGAAAAGATCGTCAGCTTGTGTAAGCGGCGGGGATTCATTTTCCAATCGAGCGAGATCTACGGCGGACTGAATGGTGTTTGGGATTACGGGCCGCTCGGCGTTGAATTAAAACGCAATCTTAAAAATTATTGGTGGCGCGTCATGGTCCACGAGCGTGATAACATTGTCGGCCTCGACGGTTCGATCTTAACTAATCCCGAAGTTCTTAAAGCTTCCGGTCATGTTGAAGGTTTTTCGGATCTGCTCGTTGATTGTCGTACCTGCAAGTCTCGAATGCGGGCCGATCAAGTCGTTGGGAAGAAAGGCGTCCAGTGTTGTCCGCGCTGTGGTAGCCAAGACCTAACTGAGGCACGCGAATTCAATCTGATGTTGGAAACACGTATAGGTTCGATTGATTCTCGGAGCGCCGTCACTTATGCCAAGCCGGCTGCTGATTTAACGGGGGCTACTGGCCCTGGGATGTCCTCCACAAGTTCTGAGAGTCAACTAGTAGCTGTAAGAGGTCCGGCGGGCGAATTAGTAACATCGGTTTATCTGCGTCCGGAAACCGCCCAAACGATCTTTGTGCACTTTAAAAACATTCTGGAAGTCTCGCGCAAGAAGCTGCCGTTTGGGATCGCGCAGATTGGGAAAGCCTTCCGCAACGAAATTAATCCCCGCAATTTCACGTTTCGTTCCCGCGAATTCGAACAAATGGAGCTGGAATATTTTTGCCGGCCGGAGGAGGGGATGAAGTTGCTCGAATATTGGAAGGAAGAACGGCTCAAGTTTTACGAGAATATCGGGATTCCACGCAGCAAACTACACGTGCTGACGGTGCCGGATGAAGAACGCGCATTCTATTCAAAAGGGACTTACGACATCGAATACGAGTTTCCTTTTGGCCGACACGAGCTCGAAGGTGTCGCTAACCGGACCGATTACGATTTGTCGCAGCATCAGAAGGCCAGCGGCAAGTCGCTCGAATATTTTGATGAGGAAACCAAACAAAAGTTTATTCCGCACGTGATCGAGCCGAGCGCCGGCGTGGATCGCACCGTGCTGGCGTTGATCTGTGAAGCGTATTCGGAAGATCAGGCGCCAGACGAAAAAGGAAAAATGGAGACGCGGACCGTGCTACGATTTCATCCACGGATGGCGCCGATCAAATGCGCGGTCTTCCCGCTTTTGAAAAACAAAGAGCCGCTCGTCGCAAAAGCGAAGGAGATTGTCGATCTTCTCCGGCCCCACCTGTTCGTCTTTTATGACGAATCGGGCGCGATCGGCCGGCGTTATCGGCGCCAGGATGAAATCGGAACTCCGTTCGGTATCACGGTCGATTTCGAAACGCTTGGCGAAAAGGACGCGAAGTTGCGAGATACTGTAACGCTGCGCGAGCGCGATTCGATGAAACAGGAACGCGTCGCCATCAAAGATTTGGTAAACACTTTGAAGTCGCGTATCCATTGATTTATCTGGATAAATTCGTACAGGTGCGTTTTGAGCTAAAATTATGAGAGTCGAAATCTTCACATTGTGTGACGCAGCGACTGTTGATGCTGGCGGCAAACTGAACATTCTGGGCTCTTTCGATCGACTTAACGCTAGGGAAGCACCTGTAATGCATCCTCAATGTTCGCTAGCGATGAAGTTACGTTTTGATCGCGTGGAAGAAGGACAAAAACGTCTTCGGATTGCATTCATCGATTCTGATGGCCGCCCTGTAATGCCTCCATTGGAAGCGACCGTCGACATTCAGTTTCGCGGCCAAGAGGGTACTGCGGCAGCATCGCTCGCCCTCAACATCCATCAGCTCCGATTGCCGAGATTTGAGGAGTATAGGATTGATCTGACGGTGGACGATCGACAGGAGGCATCAAGCCCCCTATACGTGTCACCGGTCAATTGACCTGTCGACTCTCCGGGAACGCGATTCGATGAAACAGGAGCGCGTCGCGATCAAAGATCTGCCCGGTTTGCTGCTTTCGCGAATCTCCTGATGGATCTCGCGAAATTTCGCGAATATTGCCTGAGCAAGCCGGAAACGACCGAAGGCACACCCTTCGGTCCCGACGTTCTTGTGTTCAAGGTCGGGGGCAAGATGTTTGCGCTCGCATCTCTCGACGAAGTTCTAACAACCGCGAATCTGAAATGTGATCCCGATCTAGCGCTGGAGCTGCGCGATCGTTACGAGCAAGTGAGGCCCGGCTATCACATGAACAAAAAGCATTGGAACACGATCGACATCGAGGCGGGAATTCCAGACGGCGAAATTCGAAAGATGATCGATCACTCGTACGAACTGGTTGCGAAGAAGCTGACCAAACAAAGTTCAGCGCGAAGACATCGTTAGTTTGGTTTGGAATTCGGCCACTGATTTCCTTTCATTGCGCGCCACCAGCCGAGCCCGTGCAACTGGCGATAGCGCAAGGCCAATGCCTGACCATCGACATAGGACTTCGGATTGCCATGCAAGTCTTCCACGTGAGCCGGGTCGTTGATTTTCAAAATAAAATCGGGACCCATGACCGCATTGCAACCATAGCCGGCTTGCGTTTGCGATGGATCGAACAAGTCGCGACCAAATGCGTGATACTCGAAACCGCGCGGTGCCGCGAGATTCACAAACGTTGGCACGATATCCAAATGACTTCCGGCGAGCGATGTCCGGTGAACGTTCGGGAGCGCTTTCGGTCCGCAAATCACGAGCGGCACTGCCAGCTGTTCGTAAAGCGTATGAGTCGGACGCGCCGAGACGTATTGCTTGCGCGAATAATGGTCGCCGGTGATCGCGAACACCGCGCGTTCGAGTTTGTTGTCTGCTTGAGTGACAAATTCGCCGACGCATTTGTCGGAATACCAAAGGTGACCGAGGACGCGCAGTTGCTCGGGTGAAAGCCTCGCACCGAGCGAATCCGATTTCACGCGATCGGGCTCGAATCCCTCTTTCACAAGATCGACACTGTATGGCGGGTGATACGACGTGCTCATGATCAAGTTGAACGTCGGTTCCGCGCCAGTGTGCTCGAGCACGAATTGAAAAAGGTGTTCGTCATCCACGCCCCATTCCTTGAGGCGAGCGTGCGGAACCATCTGATCGCCGCCATAAACATCTTCGAATCCTTGTTCGCGACAGAATTCGCCGATTCGCTGCCAACTGAGAAAGCCGCCGTAAAAAAATCGTGGCCGATAACCAAGCTGCTTGAAAATCGGCGCGGCCGCAGTGGGCAATCCGCGTCGTACGATGGGTTGAAAATTTACAAACGCGCGCGCGAACGGCAGTCCGGTGATGATCGCGCCGAGGCTCTCGACCGTGCTGATTCCGGATGAAATGAAACCTTCTGCACGAACGCCTTCCCGGCCGAGCCGATTCATGCGGTCGGTCAGATGAAGCCCGGCGTATTCGGGCTGCATCGCCCACGCGTCGTAGCTTTCCATCACGACGATAAAAATGTGGTTCGGCTTCGGTCCGGAATTTCCGGGAGCGATCCGCTTCAGGCAATCGTCCAGATTCGCGGCATTCTGTGCCGTTGGAAAAAGCGCCATCGCAGCGCCGTGAACATCGCCATCCGGCAAAAAAGTCCGCAGACCTGCGGACTTCTGCATCGTGTGCTCCTGCCAGATCGCGTAGCGCAACGCGAAAAACGGATTGAGCACGATCTTGTTCAGGAAAACATCGCCGGTGGACTCGGCGTTTTTTAAACCGGCCAGATTTTTGCCAAGCCAAACCCGCGCGCCGACGAACGCCCAAATAACAACAATGATGACTGTAACGGCGCGTGCGGTTTTTGTTCCGAGAAAATCCGGAATATCGGCTGACTCGGCTTGGCGAAGAATTTTGTTGAACAACCAGGCAACGATCCCAACCGCGACTGCGGCGCCGATAATCAGCAGCACCACATGATAGCTTTTCCAAATCGTCTCGAAGATCGCTGCGCGATCATCGTAGATCAGGCCAAAGATCCAGTGATCGAATTGATTATCGTACTCAGCGAAGTAACCGACGTCGGCGATGAAGATGATCGCGCAGAGACTGAGTGTGATGATGACCGTCAGGTGGCGGATTCGTTGATGCCAAACGCCGAGCGGCTGGAAGAATCCGACCAATGTGAGCGCGAGTGACAGCACGAGCGCCCACGTCGCCGCCGTCGTGTCGGACTTGAGACCGGTTTCAAAACATCGGAGAAACGCCTGGCTGCTCGGTTGTTCCGACATTTCGCTTCGAAAGATCAAAAAAAGAACAACGCGAAACGCGAGAAACAAAAGAACAAGTGTCAGCCACAGAACCATGTCGGCCAGTAATTGACGCCATGCTTCTGTCGACGCTGGCCGCGAATCCGTTCTCTCTGGCTGCATCTACGGCAACGCGCGAAGCTCGATCTCGCCAAATTTCAACTGTAACGCTTCGCGTGCGACATTGAGAAAATTGTCGGCCGCGTCAGTTAGTGCGACGTGCAATTTGCCGTTGTTCAGCGGTGCTGCGCGGAGCGATTGTCGATCCAACATTTCTTCGACCGCCCGCGCGCAATTCTGCGCGGAATCGACAATCATGATCTGACGCTTGAGCACGCGCGCAATCGCTCCGGTGAGCAACGGATAATGCGTGCATCCAAGCACAAGCGTATCGATGTCATCCGCCAACAGCGGCTCGAGATATCGCAGGATCATACGATCGGTGACTTCGTCGTTGAGCAAGCCTTCTTCGATGAGCGGAACGAGCAAGGGGCAAGCGCGACTGCTCACTCGCACATTAGCGTCCGCCGCGCGCAACGCTTTTTCGTAAGCACCGCTCCGAATCGTCGCGCGAGTTCCGATTACGCCGATGTGTCGGTTACGGCTGACCGCGAGAGCAGCGTGAGCACCAGGCTCGAGTACGCCGATCACCGGCACGGAAAATTTTTCCGTTAAGGCCGGCAGGGCGATGGACGAAACCGTATTGCAGGCGACGACCAGTGCTTTCGCGTTTTGCTTGGTCAGTATCTCGGCCAGTTCGATGGCGTAACGCTGCACTGTTTCCGGACTCTTCGGGCCGTAGGGCACGCGGGCAGTGTCGCCGAGATACGAAATGCTCTCGTTCGGCAACAAATCACGCAGCGCCTTGACCACGGTCAAACCGCCGATCCCGGAATCGAAAACACCAATCGGTCGCTCGTCGCTCATGCAGCGGCAAAGGTGCGGGTTAGCTTTTCATTTTGCAAACACGCTCTGCTTCTCGATGATTGAATCCGAAAATGGCCGAG
>DASQBB010000092.1:0-11107 GCA_035635435.1 Chthoniobacterales bacterium
AATACCAGGCGCGCTGGCGAAATCGGCCATCATCGTTCACTCGCGTCCATTTTTGTCCGGCGTCGTCCGAACGATAAAGCCCGCCTTCCTTCGCTTCGATGCTGGCATAAATGCGATTCGCATCCGCGCCGGAAACAGCGATCCCGATCTTGCCCAGAATTCCTTCGGGGAGACCGTTGCCTTCCAAACGTTTCCAAGTCACGCCGTTGTCTTCCGACCGATAAAGTCCGCTGCCAGGTCCACCACTGGAGAAGAACCACGGCTGCCGTCGGGCCTGCCAAAGGGCGCCGAAGACGATGTTCGGATTATGTGGATCGAATACTACCTCGATGCCGCCGGTGTTTTCGTCTTTGCCCAAAACCTTCGTCCAGGTTTTGCCGCCATCGGCTGTCCGAAAAATTCCGCGCTCCTGATTTGGACCGAACGCGTGCCCGAGCGCCGCCACCAAAACCACGTCCGCGTTTCGAGGATCGACGATCAGCGCGCCGATCTGCCGCGTGTCTTTAAGTCCGACATTCTTCCACGTGTTTCCTGCATCGATCGATTTGTAGATGCCGGTCCCGTAGGTCGTGTTTCCGCGAATGGCCGCTTCGCCCGTTCCCGCGTAAATAACGTTGTGATCGGACGGCGCGACCGCGAGCGCGCCAATCGAAGAAATGTCCGCTTTGTCAAAGAGCGGTTTCCAGTTTGCCCCGCCGTCCGTTGTTTTCCAAACACCGCCCGCGACTGCGCCGAAATAATAGGTGTCCGGCTCGCCGGGGACGCCTTCAATCGCCAATGCACGACCGCCGCGGAACGGTCCGATCTGGCGCCACTGCATCCCGCTAAATAACTTTTCGTCGATTGCGCTGGCCGGAGTTGGTTTCGGCGAGGCGGTGGGCGATTTCGCGGGCGACGGCGTCTGGCCGCCTTCTTTCGGCGGTGGACTAACCGCAAAGGTGGTTAAGCAAACAAAAACGAGCGTGACCGAAAGGAGAAGACGCAAAGTGGACGAAATCATCCGCTTAAGGTGGAAAGCTTGCCGCGCGGTTCAACTGGAATCGCGGTCCGAGTCGGACTGGCAGCTCTGTGGCGGCAGCCGTCCTCGGCTGCAAAACAAAATCTGCTCGTCTCGGATTGCAGGCGAGACGCCTGCCACCACAATCAATTTCAACGTTCCGTTGCGCGCACGGCTAGAATGTAAGCGATCACGGCATCGCACTCCGCCGGTTTCAGACTCGCGCGATGCGACATGTTGTTCACGATTTCGGGCCAATCTTCGCGGCTATAACGCCAGATTGTCGGCAACGTGTGACATTCGATGCATCGGTGAACGAACAGCGTTCGGCCGCGCTCGAGTTTTGGAAGCTCGCTCGATGTCGATCTTGCCATCTGTGGCGTAACGGACGGCGCGTAGTTGCTTGTTTCGCAGCCCCAAAGGAGACAAACATAAATTGTGGCGATGGTAGGGCCTAACAAAGAAAGCGCCCTCACCTCAATCCTCTCCCTGAGGGAGAGGAAGACGCGAAGCGGCAGGTGAGGGTTCTTCGTCTTTTTCATTTCAAAACCCGATTCCGAAAATGGTGCGGAGTTGAAAACCGCGTTCGTCCGGTGTGTCGGTCGCCTGCGCGAGCGCGGTCATGGTCACAAACCAACTTCCGCGGCGATAGGAAACGTTAGGCCCGACAAAAACGTTCCGGATCCGCTCATTGTCATGCCAATCGGGAAAAATGAATTCGTGCAGAAATTCGAGTCCCACCGAACAGCGCGGCGAAATTTCGTAGCTTGCTCCGAGTGCCTGTTGCAATTCGCTTTCGCGTTCGCTCAGTCCTTCGCCTTGCCAAACCGCTTCGAGCGTTGCGTTGTAAGCCAAAATCCAGCGTCCAAGATTTTTTTGCGCGATCAGTTTCGATTCCCATTCGAAGAACCGCCGTCCGGCTCGGTATTCCTGGTAGACCGACAATCCAACTGGATCGACAATCGGATTGGTTAAATTGTAAATCAGCTCGACGGCTGTATCGGAGTAGGTGAAACGATCGCGCTGGGAGTCGCGCGAGTAGAACCAATCGGCGACGTAAATGCTCGCTTGGAATTTGTCGGTCACGCCGAATTCAAACTCGTGGCGGAAATCGATCTGGTCGCTGCGTGCTGGGTTCGTCGTCCGGCCCCAGGTCAGCCAGTTTTCCATTTCCACACTTCCTGGCGGCGATGTCGGCGCTTCATATAGGTAAGTGAAATGCCGCACGCCTGCGAACGCGCACGCCAGTGGAAAGATCGACAACAACAAGATCGACAGCGCACGTTTGATCATCGAACAAACGGCGCGCTAAATTAACGCACCGGCTGCAGTTCTCGCGGAAGCGCGACGTCCGCTTCCGCTTTCGCTTCCCGAACTGGCTCTTCACTCACCGGCGGGATTCCGCCGCCTAGTTTCCTTGCGGCGTAGTAGGAGCCAACCACCAAAACTGCCGCGATCGCTTGCGCGATGAGCGTTTCGTAAGTTGGAAAGACCGAGAACCACATTCCCATCCAGCGCGGAATCATCGGGACCAACGCCTGAATTGGCGTCGTCGAGATCCAATGCGCGAGCTGCATCTCCTGCGCTTGTTCGCCCACCATCACCAGCAACACCACGCCGAGCAGGACGCCGGTTGTGATCAGCATTTTGCGATACGGCAAACGCTGTTGCAGCACGAACGTCAGCACCGCGACGATTCCGGAGAGCGCAATTCCAAGGAGCGCGCCTTTCAAAACCACGCCGCCGCCAAGACGCAGATTGTAGCTTTGCAAAAACAGGACGACCTCAACCCCTTCGCGATAGAGCGAAGTAAATCCGAGCAGGATCAATCCCCAGAGCAACGATCGTTTCGCGATTTCAACGCCGTGGCCGTTCTCGAGCAGCGCCTTGCGACGACGGTTGTGGGCACGGATCCAGCCGCCCCAATAAATCTTGTGGAAGAACCAGTTCATGATCACCAGCAGCACGACGACGGCGAGAAGTCCGGTCGCCGCCTGCAAATCGAGCGCGCGCATATTGTCGCTGAGTGAATCGACAATCCGCACCGCGATGAGCCAGGTGATTAAAGTCGCGATGAACGCGACACCCGCGCCGACGGCAACCGGTCGCCGATGTGCGCGCTTCGCGCCGGTCATGCTGGCGGTGATCGCCGCCAGCACCAGAATGCACTCGAGTCCTTCACGAAAAACGAGAATGCCGATGTCGAGGAATGCGACCGTCGGGCTCGTGTTCGGCTGCGTCGGATCAGGCGCGCCATGCGCGGTGACGCCTTGCCACACAATCATCGCCACGACCGCAATCGCGGCCACAAAAATGCCAATCCCAAAAATGATGCGCCACGGGCGCTCGCCCTGGCGCAAAACAGTCGCACTCACGATGGAAAGTTAACACAGTCGTAACCTGGCTGCTGCCGGTCAGTTGCGTTTTTTTAGCGGTGATTTGCGCCTCGAATTCACCACGAAGAACACGAAGCACGCAGAGTTTTCGACAGAATTAACAAAATGAACCGAATAGGCGGTCCGGAATTCTGCAGATTCTGTACATTCTGTCTAGGTTCTACTCTGCGACCTCCGCGATCTCTGCGGTGAATCAACTCGCCGCCCGCGCCATTTTCGCCGACGCCAATCCCAATTGCGCCAAACAAATTCGTTTTATGAAAACTTCGCCGGTTCATTTTCTGCGGTCGGCCTTTTGCGTGGAAAACTAAGCTCCGATCAAATACACGCAAAAGTTGAAAGAGCCTCGTGATCGATGTTGACAATAATACCGGTAAGTATCAAAAGCCTTCCAGCGAGGTGCCCCCAGATGACTTTCTATGAATTCAAT
Source organism: Chthoniobacterales bacterium (assembly GCA_035635435.1). Lineage (GTDB taxonomy): Bacteria > Verrucomicrobiota > Verrucomicrobiia > Chthoniobacterales > UBA10450 > AV40. The sequence continues at coordinate 3,824 of DASQBB010000092.1, forward strand.
CACGACGTTGTACCGGTGCTGCAGCTTTGTTTAGGGGCAATAGGCTTAACGTCGTTATTCCTAATTTGGTGGCAGGCGAAGCGGACAACCCGGTGGAACCAAGTAGTATCGCATCACCAGTTCTTCAAAGACACGCCGAGTCAGGAACATGAACGGGCGATTCACGATGCCGCAAAAAAGATTCAAGTCGACTTGGAGGTTCCGCTCGATGCTCAATCAGCGCAGAAGATATGCGATAATGACGATGCACTTTTCGCGGCGAGAAACCTCCTAAATGATTATGAAGAGTTATGTTCGGCGATTCTAGTGGGTACCTTGAGCGAAAACTATGCATATGCGGTCGATTCGACGCGCGTCATAAATGCATACAAGACGTACAAAGCGTTCATCGATCTGATGCGAAAGAAGAGAGAAGCTGATTATGCCTGGAGCGAGCTTCAAGAACTTGCAATTAAATGGGAGGCGAGACAGGTAGATTTGCGGCAGAAGAAAGCCAAAGCGTTCGCGAAGCTGGAAAAGAGATTGGCCAAATTGGAGCAGAAGATCTCGGTCGCGAGGTAAAGGTAATTCGCTAGGTTTTAAGGAAAAGGGCAGCCATTCTGCTATGGTTGTTTAGGTATTCCTTATGCAGCATTCTATTTTGTCTGAACCAGACAACAAAACGGCGACTTTAGAAGACATTCAGACCGCGGAGCGCCTAGACCAATATTTGACGTTGCCTGGGATGGTCCATCCCCTCGTTTCTCGGGATGGCAAATGGGTTGCTTGGACGTGGTTTCGAGCGGGACCGAGTGCGGAAGCCTTTGCAGCTCCAACCGACGGGTCTCTGGGGCCCATTCGTCTGACAAATAGCCCCGAAAATACTACGCTCCTGTCATGGGCACCTGACAGTCGATCCGTAATAGTTCAGCAAGACAAGGATGGCAATGAGCGTTATCAGCTTTTCCAAGTTGATCTTGTGCAGCCAGGTAGCATGCGGCCACTTACTGAAGCCAATCCACAGTATTACCTTCGCGGAGGCGATCTTCATGCGAACAATCGTTGGCTTGTGTACGGTGCTAACTTCGACGCGAAGTCCAATAAAGAGATTGAAGCGACTTGGATCTATCGCCACGATCTCCAAACGGGCGAGCGCATTCCGCTTGCAAAACCGGAAAAAGCGACAGCGATTTGGCCGCAGTTAAGTCCGACTGGCGATCACGTTCTCTATACTCGAAGAGATCTTCATCCTTCAGGCCAACAAATCTGGCTGGTAGATATCGGGGGCCGGCAGGATCGCGAGCTCTTCAACTTCGGTGACAAAGTCAAGACGACCGCTGCGTGGTTTCCAGACGGCCGTCGCATTGTAGTCGTTACTGAACACGATTCCTATCGCCGGCTTGGAGTCTACGATTTGAAGACTTCACAGCTGCAATGGCTAATTGATGATCCCGGTATCAACATTGAGGCGGCAATCGTTCCGCACGGCTCTAATCAAATTGTTGTTTCGGAAGTCAGAGAGGCGCGTGCTACGAGTTTTTTGGTCGATCCTCAGACGAGAGCAATTACCCGTCCCTCCAATGCAGCCTTTGACAATCTTGTCCTGCTTGCCCCGACTGAAGCCAAGTGGGTTGGCCAAATCTACAGTTCCACTCAACCGGAAGAATTGATTTCATTCTCTATAAACTCTCCAAAGGATTTCATTACTCTTTCGCGCGTCTGGGAACAGACACTGCTGACGCCGCAAGATTTATATGGTGCTGAAAATTTTCATTGGGAATCTATGGACGGTCGTCGAATTCAAGGCTGGTTGTACCAAACCCAGAAAGAATCTAAGGGCACAGTCATATATGTTCATGGCGGCCCAACTTTTCACAGTGAGAATCGAGTCCATCCCGAGATACAATTTTTGGTAGACCAGGGCTTTAATGTTTTGGATCCAAACTATCGGGGGAGCACGGGTTTCTCTCTGGAGTTTAGAGAGTCTATAAAAGTCGACGGTTGGGGCGGGAAGGATCAAGAAGACATTCGCTGTGGAATTGAAGCTCTCATCGCAACGGGAGTGGCTGTTCGCGGCAAAGTTGGCATAACTGGTACATCGTACGGTGGTTACTCAGCGTGGTTCGCTATCACCCATTTTTCGCCCGAAGTGGCGACCGCTTCGGCGCCAATTTGTGGGATGACTGATCTCGTTGTGGATTACGAAACCACCCGCCCTGATCTTCGCCCGTACAGTGAGGAAATGATGGGCGGCAGCCCGCTTGCTGTCCCCGACCGTTACTATGAACGGTCACCTATTCACTTTATTTCGCGGATCAGAGGATCGGTTCTCATCGTTCAGGGCATGAAAGACCCGAATGTTACGCCAGAGAATGTTAGAGCGGTTGTTGCGGCGTTAGAAAAAGCAGGCGTGGCGTATGAGCTCTTGGTTTTCGAAGACGAAGGGCATGGGATCTACAAACGACAGAACCAGAAAGTTCTGTATCAGCGTCTAGCAGAATTTTTTGCAAGCAGCTTTTCTGCAGCAGGCGACGCGCGCCCGTGATTCCTATTTCGAACAATACTGTGGCTGTTTAAACGTCATAGTACATCGAAAATTCGTACGGGTGCGGGCGTAACCGGAGCGCGTCGTATTCTTTTTGTTTCATGTCGATCCAGTTGGCGATGAAGTCGGCGTTGAAGACGTCGCCGCGGAGGAGGAAGGAGTGATCGGCCTGGAGCGCTTCGATCGCGCCGCGAAGTGAATCGGGCACGCTCGCGATCTGCGCCAGTTCTTCCGGCGGCAGATCGTAAAGGTTTTTGTCGAGGGGATCGCCGGGATCGAGGCGGTTCTGGATTCCGTCGAGGCCGGCGAGCAACAACGCGCTGAATGCGAGATATGGATTCGCAGCCGCGTCGGGTGTGCGAAACTCGATCCGTTTTGCTTTCGGACTCGGCGAATAAGTCGGAATCCGGATCGCAGCCGAGCGATTGCGCGCGGAGTAAGCGAGATTGACCGGCGCTTCGAACCCGGGCACGAGACGCTTGTAGCTATTAGTCGTCGGATTCGTCAGGCAAGTGAGTGCGGGGGCGTGTTTCAGAATGCCGCCGATGAAAAACAACGCCAGGTCGCTCAACCCGGCGTAACCGTTGCCGGCGAAGAGCGGTTTGTCGCCGTTCCAAAGCGAGATGTGCGTGTGCATGCCCGAGCCGTTGTCGGCGAAAAGCGGCTTCGGCATGAACGTGACCGTCTTGTTGTGCTTCTTGGCGACGTTGCGCAGGATGTATTTGTAATATTGCAGGTTGTCGCCCATGCGTTTGAGCGGCGCGTAGCGAATGTCGATCTCAGCCTGGCCGGCGGTGGCGACTTCGTGATGCTGGCGCTCGATTGGAATCCCGGCGCGCTCGAGCTCGAGGCACATTTCGTTGCGAATGTCCTGCAACGAATCCATCGGCGAGACAGGGAAATAACCTTCCTTCGGCCGAATTTTGTAACCGAGGTTAGGAAATTCTTCGCGCGCGCTGTTCCAATGCCCCTCGCTGCTATCGACGCGATGCATTGACGAATTGCCGTCGTAACTGAATCGAACGTCGTCAAAAATGAAAAACTCGGCTTCCGGTCCGAAGAAGGCGGTGTCGGCAATGCCGGTGCTCTTCAAATAAGCTTCCGCTTTTTCAGCGACGCCGCGCGGATCGCGGTCGTAGGGCTCACGCGTGATCGGATCGACGATCGTGCAAATCAAACTCAGCGTCGGCTCGGCGTTGAAGATGTCGATCCAAGCGGTCGCCGGATCGGGAATGACGAGCATGTCGGAGGCGTTGATGACTCTCCAACCGCGGATACTCGAGCCATCAAAGCCGAGGCCGTCGGTAAAAATCTCTTCGTCATATTCGGTGAGCGTAGTGGTGAAATGCTGCCAGGTGCCGAGCAAGTCCGTGAACTTGAAGTCGATCAACTTCACGTTGTTGTCTTTGATCATTTTGCTGACGTCGGATGCAGTTTTGTCTTTGGCCATGTTTTTCTAAGGATGAGGGTTGAAGGATGAAAGATGAGAGAAAAACTAATCAGTAAATCATTACGTCGATAATTCTGTCGCGCGACTGATTTTGTCGGCGACGATTCGTTTGCGAGAGAAGATCGACAATCGCGGCGTTTCTCACACCGCTTTTTCGCCGATCTCTTCCGTGCGAATGCGAATCGCGTGTTCGACCGGAAGCACAAAAACTTTTCCGTCGCCGATCTTGCCGGTCTTGGCCGCGCCAACGACGGCGGCGACCGCTTTCTCAACCATGTCGTCCGCGAGCACGACTTCCACTTTCACTTTGGGCAGAAAATCGACGGTATATTCGCTGCCGCGATAGATTTCGGTGTGGCCTTTCTGGCGGCCGAAGCCTTTCACTTCGGTCACGGTCATGCCTTCGATGCCGAGCTCGGCCAGGGCTTCCTTGACCTCCTCGAGCTTGAACGGCTTGATGATCGCTTCCAGTTTTTTCATTCGGACGTGACCGCGCAGTTATTCACATCATCCGAAGCTAAGCGCGGCACGCGCTTCATTAGCAACGTGCTCGTTTGATTGCAAACAAGAAATTTTCGCAATCGCGCGCGGAAATTTTTTGCGAAATTTGGCGGAGGTCTATACTGAGTTGATGCCCCGCGACTCGTTCGTTCACCTCCACCTTCACACCGAATACTCGCTGCTCGACGGTGCGGTGCGGATGAAGGAGCTGATGAAAAAGGCAAAGGAATTTGGGATGCCAGCCGTCGCGGTGACCGATCACGGCAATCTTTTTGGCGCGATTGAATTTTATCAGGAAGCGACGCGCGCTGGGGTCAAGCCGATCATCGGTTGCGAGGCTTACGTCGCGCCGCGCTCGCACAAGGAGAAGGCGAGTTCGCTGCGGGAAGCGGCGTATCATTTCACTTTGCTCGCGCAAAACGACATCGGTTACCGCAACCTGGTCAAACTGATCTCGACCGCGCATCTCGATGGATTTCACTACCGGCCGAGGATCGACAAGGAATTGCTCGCGCAGTACTCGGCGGGGCTGATCGGATTGAGCGGCTGTCTCGCGGGCGAAGTGAACTCCGCGATTCAGTCGAACAACATCGACAAGGCGAAGCAAGCCGCGGCCGAATATCGCGACATTCTTGGCGCGGAAAATTTTTTCATGGAGTTGCACGACCACGGCATGGAAGAGCAACGCCAGTGCAACCGGGTCTTGCCTCAAATCGCGAAAGACCTCGGCGTCGGCCTGGTCGCGGCGAACGACGTTCACTTTTTGGGCCGCGACGATCATGACGCGCACGACGTGATGCTGTGCATCGGCACTGGAAAAATGGTGCAGGACGAAAGCCGGATGCGTTACTCGCCGGAGCTTTATTTCAAATCGCCTGCGGAAATGCGCGAACTGTTCAAGGATTTTCCCGAAGCGATTACCAACACGCTTGCGATCGGCGAGCGCTGCAACGTCTCGATCGAGTTCGGGAAATCGAAATACCCCGAATATCCGGTGCCGGAAGGACAGACGCGCGAAGGTTATTTGCGCGAACTTTGTTACAAGGGACTCGAAGACCGCTACGGCGAGCGCGCCAAGATCGACAATCAACTTCGCGAACGCCTCGCTTACGAACTGGGCGTGCTCGAGAAAACCGGATTCGTCAGTTACATCCTGATCGTTTGGGATTTCATTCACTTCGCCAAAGGCCGCGGGATTCCGGTCGGTCCTGGGCGCGGTTCAGCCGCCGGTTCGCTCATCGCCTACGTGCTTGGGATCACCGACATCGATCCGTTGCAATTCGGATTGATCTTCGAGCGTTTTCTAAATCCGGATCGCGTGTCCCCGCCGGACATCGATGTCGATTTTTGCGAAGCACGCCGCGGGGAAGTTCTGGAATATGTTCGCCAAAAATATGGCGAGCGTCGCGTCGCGCAGATAATCACCTTCGGCAAATTGAAAGCGAAGAGCGTCGTCCGCGATGTCGGCCGGGTGATGGGTTTGCCCTACCGCGATGCCGATCGGATTGCGCGGATGATTCCGAACGAGTTGAACATCACGCTCGATTCGGCGGCGGAAAAAAATCCAGAATTGAAGCGCGCAATCGCGACCGAGCCGCAAACCAAGCAACTGTTCGAGTACGCAAAGACGCTCGAGGGCCTTTCGCGCAATGCCGGCGTGCACGCTGCCGGCGTTGTCATCGCCGATCGTGATTTGTCCGATTACATCCCGCTCTGCCGCGACGTCAAAGGCAACGACGTCATCAGTCAGTATCCGATGGGGCCGTTGAACGATCTCGGTCTGCTGAAGATAGATTTTCTCGGGTTGAAAACGCTGACTGTGATCGAGGACACGATGGCGCTGATTCATCAACGCGAGCCGGAGTTTTCATTGAAAAATATTCCGCTCGATGACGGCGCCGCCTTCGGTCTCTACAACCGCGGCGAAACGATCGGGCTCTTCCAAATGGAGTCCGGCGGCATGACCAATTTGTCGAAACAATTCGAGGTCAAGAAACTCGACGACATCATCGCGTTGATCGCGCTCTATCGGCCGGGGCCGATGGAACTGATTCCCGAATACGTGAAAGCGAAAAAAGGAGTCACGCCGATCAAATATCTGCATCCGTTGCTGGAAGAAATCTGCGCCGACACTTACGGCGTCATGATTTACCAGGAGCAAGTGATGGCGGCCGCGAGCAAACTCGCCGGCTACTCGCTCGCACAAGGCGATCTCCTCCGCCGCGCCATGGGCAAGAAAGACAAGAAGACGATGGCAAAAGAGCGCAACAATTTCATCGAAGGTTGCGCGCGCACGAACAAGATCGCGGAGAAAAAGGCGAACGCGATTTTCGATTTGCTCGAAAAATTTGCCGGCTACGGCTTCAACAAGAGCCACAGCGCGGCTTACGGCGTAATCAGTTACCAGACCGCTTATTTGAAATCGAACTATCCGGTCGAGTTCATGGCCGGACTGTTGAGCAACGAAATCAACAACACCGATAAAATTTCGGTGTTTGTCGGCGAGTGCCAGCGAATGGGGATTTCGATTTTGCCGCCGGACATCAATCGGAGCAGCTTAAAATTCACTCCTGAGTCTCAAAATGGAAAAACGGCCATTCGTTACGGACTCGCTGCGATCAAAAACGTTGGCGAAGCCGCGATGCAGATGTCGATCCAGGAACGGGAGCGGGCAGGGGATTACATTTCGCTGGAAGATTTTTGTGGAAGAATCGGAACGCGCATCGCCAATCGCAAAATGCTGGAAAGCTTGGTTAAGGCCGGCGCATTTGATTTTGTTGGGCGCGACCGCGCGGAACTTTTTGCCTGC
>DASQBB010000093.1:0-32339 GCA_035635435.1 Chthoniobacterales bacterium
ATCAAAATCACCGATGCGCAAATAAATACACGCGCGTGAAGCCGACCGCGCGAACAGTTCTTAAGCAAGGCTTTCGTTAATTTCCGGTCAACCGGAATGTCTCACCAGGGCACGATAATGAAGGCCTTGCTCATTTACTTCTCATCAATGAGCGCGAGGAAAAGGCGACCCGCAAAAACCAAACGCTGGTCGGCGAAGGTAACGAAGCACAGCAATGCACTCGATCTCGAGCCGAAAGTTTTTCGATCGCGAAGTCAGCACAAAATTGCGCTCTCGTTGAAACGTTCGGCCGAGCACAGCAAGCGGCGCAAGGCCAAGCCATATCAGTCCGCGATGTCGATGTTGAATTTCTATATCAATCGCGCCGGCAAAAATTTACCGAGATCACGCAAGCGGACTCTGGAACGGGCGAAAGACGAATTGCGCGACGTCTTTAGAAGAAAATAATCCTCGTATCCCGATTTCCGTTTCGTCAGTGACCTGTACGCGCGAGCGGCTTGCGTTGCTGAAACGAGGCCAGATGCTTTTGATACTCCCGCTTTTCATCTTCTCGCACCTTGGTCGCGCCCATTGCTTGTTGTTCGTGCCGAATTGCCGAATCGAAATTGCCCGTTGCCGCTTCCGCGGTTGCGAGAACGTCAAGCAACTCGCCGTCCGACCACGCCATTAATTTGCAGGCAGTGGTCGCGTCCGCGACTGCTTTTTGCGCATTCCGAATGGATGGGTCTGAGCAATACAGCCGCAGAAGCGCCCGGGTGTTGTAAGCTCGGGCCATTGCATCCTGTCGCGGCCGAGTGCCGATACAATGGTCGACTTCTTTCGTGGCAACTGCGCAACGCCCGAGATAGTAATTGGCTTCCGCACGAAGGAGCGCGGCTTCCACGACGGTTGAGTCTTGTCGAAGAATCGCTTCGCAATCCTGAATCGTCGCTTCGTAGTGATGTTCCTTTATCAATACTTGCGCCCGGATATAAAACGCTGGCCAGTAAGTTGGATCGGCCCTGATCGCCGCATCAACGCTCTTGTGTGCACCGGCGACATCGTTCGCTTTAAACAGTTGATCTTGCGCTTGATCGACGAGCTTGACCGCGTTCATATTTCGGCCGCGGCCAACTTCCACTTCAAGCGGCCGTGACAATGCCGACACAATCGCGAAAACGAAAATGATAACGTGGGGAACGAACCGCATGCGGCACCTTGTAACATGCGCGCGAGGCAGCAGACAAGTCTCGTGTGTGAATGTTACTGAATTCGAACGGGCTTGTGTTGCTGAAAGAGAGCAAGATGCCTTTGAAACCTTCTTCCAAACGGACTTATGGCGGGCTCGAGGGTGATTGCTTTCTGGACATAGCGAATGGCAGAATCGAAATCACCTAATTCGGCGTAGGAGCAGGCGAGCGCGTCCAAAGCCATTGGGTCTTTCCAAAACCTCATTTTGCAGGCCATCAACGCATCATCCTTTGCTTTTTGCCCATTTCGTATGGTGTTGTCGGGGCAGGTCGCATAAAAAAATGCGCGCGTCCAATATGCCATGGCAAAATATTTTAGTCGTGGCCGGATAGCGATGATGTGGTTAAATTCCTTCAGAGCTTCTGTGTAATTTCCCAGGTGGGCGTTGCCTTCTGCACGGAGCAGCGCCGCAGGGATAAATGTTGATTGCTGATGCAGCACCTCGTTGCAGTCGCGAATGCCCTCGTTGTATCTGCGCAACATCAGAAGCAATTGCGCGCGCTCGTATAATGCCGGTCACAAAGTCGGATCAGAGCGAACTGCGGCGTCGGCCTTTTCGAGAGCTCCGTTCAAATCGCCTTTTTCCGCTTCAGCGGTCGCTTTATTTACGAGTCTGACCGCTCTCCAATTTTGACCAGGAGCAACTCTGAGGTAGATCCGTTCAACGGCAAGCGAGACCTTGGCAGTCGCGCAAAGTATAAGGACCGTTATGGAGAATCTGCACATAATGAACTTAATGAATTAGGCGGATATTTCTGAGATCAAATCTTCTCTACCCGCTTAGCCGCGCAACGCTTGCGTGAACCGAAGCAGTTCATCTGCCGCTTGTTCGATGCGCGACACCACTTTTTTGTCGACGATCTCCTCGCCTTTGAAGGCATCGCCGGTCGCGTAAACGAATCGCGGAATAATCACCGTTCGAAAATCGAGCATGAGACTGTTGGCGTAGGCCATCACCGCCATGTAACTGCTGTTTCCCCCGGCAGAGCATAGAAATCCAACCACCTTTTCTTCCCACGCGCTGCCGGTGAGCTCGATCATATTCTTGGCCGCAGCCGCGACGTCGTAATTATAAACCGGCGCGGCAATCAAAATGCCGTCCGCCGTTTCAACCGCCTTGTTCAACTTCTGCGCCGCGGGATTGAGATAACACTTGTCCGCATCGCACAACGGAAGGTCGAGCTCGCTGATGTCGATCCAGGTGCAATCGACTTTTCGTTTTTGTAAATGCGCAAACGCCGCCCGTCCCATTCGGCGGCTGTTGCTGTCGGGATTTCCGCTGGTGCTGACAACGAGATACTTCGGCATGTGCAGCGACCTTACGTCGTCAGGCGAAATTTCCAACCCTTCTGCTAACCGCCAGTCCGGCTCGGACTACGGCGTCAGAAAAATTTTTCCGCTGTAAGGATCTTTCACCGGTGTTCCGGGCGTAAAGCCGCGCACATCGATGTAACCGCTGTTTGGTGAGAAGGGACTGGTCACGAAACCTTTCTTGCCCGGCACCGGAGTTCCGTAGCGCAAATCGTCGCCTTTTTTAGAGGCTGCTCGCGTTGCCGTTCGAGTGTTGCGTTCGCTCGGTGGTGCGCTAGCACCGCCAGTCGCGGCGGGAGTATTCGATCCCTCGCTCGAAGGAGTTGGTGTTTCGTCAGCCTGTTTGTGACTGCTGCTTCGATGCGCGGACTTGTGCTGCGGCTCGCTAAATGCACGCCTCAATTTATGGAAGAAATTTTCGAACGGACCGGGTTCGGCCAGAGTGCTCCCCGCGCCGAACAGCAAGATCGACATCGTCAAAACCAAGCCTCTCACCCCAAATCGTTTCATGATCTTCATATCTCGAATGTGAATGCCAAAGTCAGGCGACCCTGTTACCAGTCTACTTTGCCCAGCTGCTATTCAACAACTCTACTGTTTCTTGGACGGCCACGCGCCAGATTTTCATCATCTCTTCGTCGCTGCGTTGATAGACGCCGCCCCAGTTACCATCCTTCAAATATACACGCAGCGCTTTCGGGTCGAGCTGACGAAGATGATCCATATCCACCTCCGGCTTTTGCTCCGATGGCATTTTGATTTTTTCCAGGCGCGTCCACGGAAAATTCTCCATCCAGGACGCGTGCGATGCCACCGGATCAATTGCCTGCACTTGCGCCCACGTTTTCGGTGCGTTCCACCAGTTATGAAATTTCACCCGGACGCCGGGATGATCTGCGATCCATTCGCCAACTAGTCCCTGCGCCGGCGTATTTCCGCCGTGACCGTTCACGATCAGAATTCGCTTAAACCCGTATTCGGCCAGCGCATCAAGGATGTCGCGCACGATCGACATGTAGGTTTCCATCCGGAGCGTGATCGTTCCCGGAAACGCGCGAAAATACGGCGTGATCCCGTAGGCGAGAACGGGAAACACCGGAACGCCGGCCAGCTCCGCAACTTCGGTCGCGAGCCGTTCCGCTAAAATACTGTCCACGCTCAGACTCAGATAGGCGTGCTGTTCGGTGCTCCCGAGCGGCAACACGCAACGGTCGTCGCGTTTCAAATACTCCTCCACCATCATCCAATTCATCTCGCTAATGCGCATACTTGAATGATGAGCCGCAGTCGCGGCGGATTCACGCAGATTTATTTCGTAGTTGGAAATTCCTCATCGACCATGCACCATCGCGCCCAATGAAAATTTTAACCATCATTGCCCGAGTTCTTCTCGGGTTAATCTTCGTCTTCTTTGGCTCGAACGCGTTCCTGCATTTCCTTCCCATGCCGCCGCTCCCGCAAGGCTTGGCCGGACTCTACTTGAAAGCGTTTCTTGAGAGCGGCTACGTTTACGTGATCGGCGGGATGCAAGTGATCGCCGGTTTACTTTTGCTCATCGGGCGATTCGTTCCGCTAGGATTGACGATTCTCGGCGCAATCATCTTCAACATCTGGGCGTTCCATATTTTGATGGCGCCCGAAGGTTTTCCGCCGGCGGCCGTGGTGACGTTGCTCTGGGCCTTTCTCGTCTGGCGCTATTGCGAAAGTTTCGCCGGCCTTTTGCGGCCGTGAAAGGCTAACTCGGAAGCGAGAAGCAGACGGTTTCGTTCGCCGCGCGATAGTTCGACCAGAAATTCTCACCGTCGAATGTTAACGAACGCGCCGCAAACGGGACGACTGCGAGATCTTTGATCTCGGGCGTTTCTGCGCGCAGGTCGAATCGCGCGATCCGCCAATCTTCATTTGGTTTTTCGATGCCACGCAGCACGTAAATGAATCCGTCGACAAACGTGTGTCCGCAGATTTCCGCGCCGATGTCGATCTTGCGAATGACGTTCCCTTTGTCGTCGTACTTTAGAATACGTTTCTCGTACCACTGGCTTAGGTAAAGGTTGTCACCGTCAAAGCTCAGATACGAGCCGGTGAAATCGGGGCAGGCGAATAATTTTTCGAAACCGCCATCGCTGTATCGATAGACATAGCGATCGTCATTCAATCCTTTGCCGATCGTGACATGCATCGCGCCATTTGTCTGCACCGCCGCCCAGACCACTCCCGGCGGATCGACTTCTTCCAGAATTTTCGTCCCGTCGCCGTCGAGTTTGTAAAGAAAACCGAGATCGCGTGAGCTCATCCAAAGCTGTTTGCCATCCCACGCCAGCGCCTGCGGCGTGACCGCCGGCGAAGGAAATCGTTTTCGCTCTTTGATCGTTGGCAGTTTCAAGTTCTCGCTGAACAACATCGGCCGTTTCTCGTGGTTTTCTACTTTCTAATTTTTACTATCTAACGTCTACTTTCGGTCCGCCATGCACAATCCTGAGGACCGCAGTTTCATCGGACATCCGCGCGGGCTCGGCTACATCGCGTTCGCCGAAGCGTGGGAACGTTTCTCCTACTACGGCATGCAAGCGCTTCTCGTCCTTTACATGGTCAATCGCCTTCTGCATCCAGGACACATCGATCATGTCGCCGGCTTCGGTCCGTTTCGCCATCTGATCGAGAGTTTTCGCGGCCCGCTGGACATTCAGCCGCTTGCCTCGACGATCTTTGGTCTCTACACCGGTCTTGTTTATCTCACACCGATCGGCGGCGGTTTAATCGCGGATCGTTGGCTTGGTCGCACGCTTACAATCACGATCGGCGCCTCGCTTATGGCGGTCGGCCATTTTCTGATGGCGTTCGATTTCAGTTTCCTGCTGGCGTTGCTTTGCTTGGTTAGCGGCGTCGGTTGCTTCAAAGGAAATCTCGCGAGTCAGGTCGGCGCGCTTTACGCCACCGGCGACAATCGGCGCGCGGACGCGTTTCAGATTTACTACATTTTCATCAATGCCGGGGTCATAATCTCACCGCTGATCGCCGGCACACTTGGCGAAATTTACGGCTGGCATTGGGGCTTCGGCGCCGCCGGCGTCGGAATGTTAATCGGGATGACCATCTATTTGTCAGGCCGGAAATATCTGCCGCCCGACTCGCCCGTTGTCGAAGAAAAAGAAGCGAGCCCGAATCACACCGCCAAAAGTAAGCTGACGCGGCGCGACAAGATGGCAATCGTCGCGCTGCTTGCGCTTTTGCCGTTCCTGACGATTGCGATCATTCCCAACCAGCAAATCTTCAACGCTTATCTGGTCTGGGCGCAGGACCACGCCGATCTCATCTTCTTTGGATGGAAAATTCCGACGACATGGTTGATCACGCTCGATTCGATCGTCTCGGTCAGTTTTCTTTTCATCGCGGTCATCTTCTGGCGCATTTGGTCCAAAAAATTTTCCGAGCCGACGGAGATCAACAAGATCGCAATTGGCAGCCTCATCGCTGTAACCGGTATGCTTTCGCTCGTGATCGGCGCCGCAATCGCCGCCGCTTCCGGAGGAAAGGTATCAATCGGTTGGCTGATCGCGTTTCATGTCTTGAACAGCGCCGGATTCGCAAATGTGTTTCCGGTTTCGCTCGCGCTTTACGCACGCGTCGCTCCCGCAGCGTTGTCCGCCACGATTATCGGCGTTTATTATCTGGCGTTCTTCGCCGGCAACAACCTTGTCGGCTGGATCGGCGGCTTTCTTGAAAAAATGCCGGCAACCCAATTCTGGCTCTTGCACGCAACGCTGGCCGGAGTGGCGGGCGTTATTTTTCTTCTCGCCGGCAAACTCTTCGGCCATCTCCTCGCGCCCGGCGACAACGCGACTAGCTAGACAGGATTGACGAGATCAAGCGAATTGGTTCAATCTCACATCATGAAACGTCTACTTTTCTCCCTGGTAATTCTTCCAATCTCCCTCTTCGCCGAGGGCGGTCTGCCCGACAAGCCTTACATCTACGTCCAAGGAAAAGCCGAAATCGAAAAGGCTCCAGACATGGTAACCATCAAGTTCGATGTAGTCGCACGCGCACCCGACGAATCCAAAGCTAATGAGGAGGTCCAAGCTAAAGCGATTAAAATCTTTGATCTGTTCAACAACGCGAAGATTGCGAAAGAAGATGTGATAGCTCAAAGCCTGGAATCTGAACCGCAGTTCGAGCAAGGAGAGAAATACATTCCCAACCATGGCAAGCTAGTCGGTTACGAGGTAAGCCGACCATTCGAAGTGAAGATTCGTGATATCGCGGCGTTTCCCAAGTTGGTCGATGAACTCATCGCCGTAGGAGGAATAGAATTCTCCAGCAGCGGGGGCGGACTAACGAAGCAGAAAGAAGTAGAGGAACAACTCGCCGACAAAGCGTTGACAAATGCTCGTGAGCGCGCCGACAAAACTGCGAAAGCAATGGGCGTGAAAATCGAATCAGTGTTCGCTATATCAGCTGTCCCATTCGCAGAGGTTCACAACAGCATGTTTCCATCCGAACGAGTCACTGTCACGGGATCGAACATTCCGACAGCTCGCTCACGCACACCTGAATACCGCTTTGCACCGATCACAGTCAGCCAAGAGATTCACGTCATCTATTTGATCTCGTCTGCGAAGTAACTGATGTCGATCTTATGAGCAGCGTGATTGTCATCGTTGCATATCGGCCGAAGGCGGGGAAGGAAAAGGAGCTGCTTGAGCTCGTGCGCAACCGCGTGCCGACTTTGCACAAGGAAAATCTCGTGACCGACCGCGTGCCGACGATCATACGCGCGCGCGATGGAACGATCATTGAAGTCTCGGAATGGAAATCGCGGGAAGCAATCGACGCCGCGCACAAGAATCCGAACGTTCTCGCGATGTGGAATAAATTCTTCGCGGTCTGCGACTGCATTCCGCTCAATACCTTGGCCGAAGCGAAAGAGATGTTTGCCGGCTTCGAGCCGGTCGCCGATTGAAGATCTCTCCGATTGCTGACTTCGATATTGGACGTCGAGCGTTGGACGTTTGCAGGTGAGAGCACGACTCCTTTTCCTAACGTTCTTCGCGATGATCGCATTCGCGAGTAATTCGCTGCTTTGTCGCGCAGCTTTGAAGGAGACCGGCATCGACGCCGCCAGTTTTACGTTCATCCGCATTTTCTCCGGCGCGGCCGCGCTTTGGCTTATCATGAGAATGCGATCTCCGCGCTCGTCACTTGTCACTCGTCACTCGTCACTTCGAAATGGCAATTGGCTCTCCGCGTTCGCGCTCTTTGCTTACGCCGCGGCATTTTCGTTTGCTTACAACACTCTCTCGGCCGGAACGGGAGCACTGGTCTTGTTCGGCGCAGTCCAGGCCACAATGATCCTCTGGGGGTTTCGCAAAGGCGAACGACTGCGAGCAATTCAGGTCATCGGTCTGCTCGTTGCTGTAATCGGACTTGTCGTGCTCGTGTTTCCCGGGCTTTCCGCTCCGCCATTAATCGGCTCGATGTTGATGTTAAGTGCCGGTATAGCTTGGGGCGTTTATTCGTTGCGCGGAAAAGTGAAAGGCCAGTCCGGCTCGGACCGCGATGCGCTTGCCTCCACTGCTGGAAATTTTTTGCGCGCCGTTCCATTCGCCGCGCTGGTCAGCGTCATCATGCTGCCGAAAATGCATCTCGACTCGGTAGGCGTCACTTACGCTGTCATCTCCGGCGCGATCACTTCCGGACTCGGTTACGTCATCTGGTACGCTGCCTTGGCCGGTTTGAAAGCTGCGAGCGCGGCGACTGTTCAGCTCAGTGTCCCGGTGCTCGCCGCAACCGGTGGAATTCTTTTACTCGGCGAACCGATTACTTTGCGTTACCTGGTTGCTTCCGTCGCAGTTCTCGGCGGAATCGCGCTGGTGGTAACAAATCCAATTTGGCAAACCTCAGGGACAGAAGATCAGCAGTAAGAAAACTGCAAACAGCACCAAGTGGACGCACCCCTGTAAGACGTTGGTCTTGCCGCTCCCGAACGTTACCACACTCGCACCCAGAGTAAGAATAAGCAGCGGAAGATTACCGCCCTCAATCCCGAGAACGACCTGGCGATTGGTCGTCATGCCAATAATGAGCACTGCTGGAATGGTCAAACCGATGGAAGCGAGCACGGACCCGTGCAGAATATTTACGGAGCGTTGTAACTGATTTCCTCTGGCCGCTTTGACAGCACTCATTGCCTCCGGCGCCAGGACCAACCCGGCCACGATCGCGCCGCCAAATGCTTGCGGCATGCTCAGGCGCTCGATGAAGTTATCAAGCGGAATGGCGAACTTCTCCGCCAACACTACGACCACGATCAGATACAGAAACAACATGGCCGCGTGGAAACTAGTCGACCGCAGATGAGTTGGTGAATGATCGCCGACCGGCGCGCCCAGAGCTTCTTTAAAATATTGGCGGTGGCGTCCAGTCTGAATGAAAAGAAAAATGACGTAAAGACTCAGGGACGTGACAACGAGAAATACCTCTTGCACGGAGGTGAACCGCGGCCCGGAAAGCGAAGTAGTGAAGTTGGGCAGAACCAGCCCAAGAACGGCCAGCGCCATGATCGCGTTCAAATATGCGCCCGCTCCTTGGAGATTGTAATTTTGCTCGTGGTGGCGCAATCCGCCTAACAAAAGAGAAAATCCAACCAGACCGTTGAGCGCGATCATCACTACTCCAAACATCATGTCACGAGCCAGGGTCGGGTTATTCGCGCCGTGGAGCATCGCGGCTGAGATCATCACCACCTCGATGCTGATCGCGGAAAGAGTGAGGATAAGTGTCCCGTAAGGCTCGCCGCATTTTACCGCCAGGCAATCAGCGTGACGCACGACCGAAACCGCCGACCAGAGAACGGCGCCGAGCAACCAGACAAAAATCGCTCCGAGTAGATAAGGATGAGCGACGTTCTCCAAAACCTCGCTTCCTAACACCAGAAAAATCACTGCGGTCGCGAGCCCGATGAAAAATGAATATTCAGAGCGGAGGAACGCAGGAAAACCTGGTGACGATTGCGACGCGCTGCCGGAACTCATCGGCGCGAGCTTACACAAATCGGGCTGGGTCGCGCAACTCAGGCAAAACAGATTTACGTCTGAAATTCTGGAAAGAAACTTCTTAATCCTGTCTTACTTTCCAAGTTCCTGCTTTCCTTGGCGCCAATCATGAAACGACTTGGCTGGGTCGACATCTCTAAGGGTCTGGCCATCCTCTTTGTCGTTTATTTTCATTTCTTCCGGACCGTCTTCGAGCATTACCAGCTTCCGGCTGCGGACTGGAGCGGTCTGGTCGCGGGAACGATGTCGATCTTGCGCGCCGCCTGGTGGCAAGTTTCCGGCCTCGGTTTTCATGCGGTCGGTGCGTTCATCATTTTAAGCGGCTGGACATTGATGCAATCGACCGCTGCGCGCGCGGATTTAGGCCACGTCGCGTGGGGAAAATGGTACGGCGCGCGATTCGTCAGGCTTTATCCGATGTATTGGGTCGCGCACATCGTTTATCTCGTTTCGCCTTTCGTCGCGCGATTGGAGCCGGTCGACGGTCGCATCGTCCTGAGTCTCCTCGGGCTCCGCTTCGTCAACATCGAGATGAATTTCATGTACCTCAACGCCGCCTGGTGGTATTTCTCCATGCTCATTCAATTCTATCTGATCTTCCCCCTGCTCTTTTGGGCGGCGCGAAAATTTGGAGCGTGGCCCTTCCTGCTCGGCGCCTGCGCGCTCGGATTTTTCGTGCGCCATTTGATGCTTAACGTTTATCCGCAACATGGTTTTTGGATCGGCGGCGGCTTCGCGATTTGCCGCTTACCCGAATTCGCTTTGGGGATGGCGCTCGGAATGTGGCATGTAAGATCGACATCGCGCGCTGAACCGCTTCTTTTGCGCGGCCCGGGACTCGTTACCGGTCTGATTCTGTATCCACTCGCGCTCAAGCTTTACGACAACGGCATCGCTTACGTGTTTTGCGATTTCGGAACCGGCGCATGTTGTTTTCTCGCAATCGTCGGCATCGCCGGATTGATCTCGCGCGTTGCCGGCCTCGCCAAGATCTTCGGTCTTGTGGGAGTGTACTCCTACGGCCTCTATCTCATTCACCAGCCCTACGTCATCTGGCTCGGACTTCGGATTCGACCACAAGCGATCTTGATCTTTCTCTTTACCTTTTTAGTCACGGCGGCGGTCTTGAGCGCGTGGGGAATTGTTCTGGAAAAATCGACCAACACGCTCGTGACCAGACTTCTGCCAGCAAGAAAAACAGCACCCGCCTAACACCTCGACTTCTTATGAAAGACAACATCCAGCTCAGCGCGGTGGAAGATCACGATGGCATTCTGACGATTCGCGGCGGCGGAGCGCGCCGGGATTGGAACGGCATTCATTATAAACAGGGCATGTCGTCCAAGAACGTCGGCACAACCAAACTATCCGCTAACATCGCCACCATTCCGCCGGGCGGCGTCGCCTACGCGCACGTTCACGTGGGCTTCGAAGTGATCCTTTACATCATCGAAGGAAAAGTGCGCCACGAATTCGGAGACGGATGCAAGAAAGTGCTGGAGAACGAAGCAGGCGATTTCATTTACATCAAGCCCGGCGTGCCTCACGAAGTCTTTAACATGAGCGACACCAAACCGGTCGTCGCCTTCGTCGCCCGCTCATCCGCCGACGAGTGGGACAACATTATTCCTTACGACCGCAATCAGTCGGCCTGAGAGGCGGCCTTCTTTAATATTTTTTTTCAACGGTGGCCGAAGCGCTCGCTGATGGACTCGGAATAATCGGTCGCCCGTAGCCATCAAAGACGTTTCCGTTTTTATCGATAACGGTGGTGTTATCTCGATGATCCCAGAGATATTGTCCGTCTGAGCTCAGGCAGAGGGCAATGTAAACGCCAGTCGTCCGGTGTCGGCAATCCTCCAACGCCATATTTTTCGCGTCCACATTGTTGGCGCTATCACCGTATTTCCAGCCTGACCCCCAACAAGATTTGTCGGCACCCAATGCGAGTGCGGCAAAACCCCGATTCACCCAACACGCAACGGTCGCATCGGGAGCGTCGCATTTTTCCAATGCCGCTTTTTCCGCAGCCTTTCGAGAACGAAGATTGTAAGCGTAGGCGTATTTTCCGGTCGACGGTGAATAGGCAATCGCGGCGTAGCTATTCGAGCTAACGTCAATCGCCTGGACCAGCGTGGCGCAGAGGCCAGCAAATGCGACCCAAACAAGCGCAGTTTTCATGATCGCGAGCTCTAGCGAATCAGAAAGCTTTCGTCGAGATTGCTTTTCTTCCCTGGCACGCCGTAGCCTCTAGTCACGCCGAAGCCACGCGAAGGCGGATGTGCAAAGGCGGTTGTCCTGTGTCCGCTATTTCCTTCTCTATCATGAAACATTTTTTTCTGGCATGTTTGTTTCCGGCGCTGTTAACAGCTCGGACCATGCAACTGACAGAACAGTTGGGGAAAACTGTGCTCTATGGCGACGTTGCCCTTTCGCCTGATGGAAAAAATGTTGCGTGGGTGCAGTCCACCGCCGCAACCACATCCAAGCAGACTTACGTGCGCGCAGCGTCGGGAGATGCTCCGGCGACGATGGTTAACCTTGGAGCCGACGGCGACCGGAAAGATGCCGATCCTGCTTGGTCCCCCGATTCCAGGACGCTCGCGTTTTTTTCAAATGCCGGCGAAAAGGATCAGAAACAGCTCTGGACCGCCAATGCTGATGGTTCCGGTCCCAAGAAGCTGACGCGCCTGAACGGATACGCGGCGCGCCCGCGCTGGTCGCACGACGGGAAACAAATTGCCTTCTTATATATAGAGGGTGCAGGCGGCGGCGGTCCGCTCCTGGCTGCGCCTTCCACAACCGGCGTTATCGACATGGCGATTCACAACCAGCGGATCGCAATTGTCGATGTTGCCACGGGTCAGCTTCGACAGGTTTCGCCAGCCGATCTTCATATCTACGATTTCGATTGGTCGCCGGACGACAAGATGTTTGTAACAACGGCGGCGCCGGGACCCGGCGACAACAATTGGTGGATCGCGCAGATCCACAAGATCGACATCAACAAGGGCGTCGCGACGTTAATTTACAAACCTTCCCTCCAAGTGGCGGTGCCGCGCTGGTCGCCGGACGGGAAATCAATCGCTTTCATCGAAGGTTTGATGAGCGACGAAGGATTTCATGGCGGCAATCTCGTCATTATGCCGACCGATGATGACAAACCAGTCAATCACGCCTCCGCAGTTCGCGCTCGATTAACGATGCAAGTCGAACGGAAGACATCCGTCAGCTCGCTTTTCTGGGTCGCGCCGGATCGCATTGTGTTCACTGAGTATGTTGGCGGCGGCGGCGCGATCTCTGAATTGGCGTTCGGGAACAAACCGGTCCGCGAGATTTGGAAAGGCGAAGAGAGCTTTCATGCATTCGGGAATTTTCCGGATTTGGCGCTGGCGAAAGACGGAAAGACTGCCGCGGTCGTGCGGGGCACTTACAATACGCCACCGGAAGTTTGGGCCGGCGCCGTCGGCGACTGGAAAAAGTTAACAAATAATAATTCCTCCCTGCCTATGACATGGGGAAAAGCGGAAAGCGTCGACTGGACCAATGAAGGATTTAACATTCAAGGCTGGGTCGTTCCGCCGGCCAAAGTCGAATCCGAGAAAAAATATCCGCTGGTGGTGCTGATCCATGGCGGACCTTCCAGCGTAACTGGAACGGAATGGCCGGCCAACTTCGGCATGTCTCGCGCGATCATTGCCGCGCTTTCCACGAACGGTTACTACGTCCTCCTGCCAAATCCGCGCGGAAGTTACGGCCAGGGCGAAGAGTTCACCCGCGCGAACATAAAGGATTTCGGGCACGGCGATCTTCGCGACGACATGGCGGGAATCGATGCTGCGATCAAAAAATATCCGATCGATCCGAATCGACTCGGCGTGACCGGCTGGAGTTATGGCGGATACATGACGATGTGGACCGTGACACAAACCAATAGATTCAAAGCGGCCGTGGCCGGCGCCGGCATCTGCAATTGGCAAAGTTATTACGGCCAGAACTTGATCGACCAATGGATGATCCCGTTCTTCGGCGCGACGGTTTACGACGACCCTGCCGTTTACAGAAAAAGTTCACCGATTGAATTCATCAAAAAGGTGAAAACGCCAACCCTCATCATCGTTGGTGAACACGATGCCGAATGTCCCTCGCCCCAGTCCTACGAATTCTGGCACGCATTGCGAACGCTCAACGTTCCGACCCAGCTCATCATCTATCCCGGCGAGGGCCACTTATTCCTGAATCCCAAGAACCAGGCCGATCGCATCGATCAAACGGTCGCCTGGTTCGACAAATACTTGAAGGAATAGACAGGATTTAGAGGATTAAATCCAGATGCTTGGGTTTCGTCGAAATCGGGCTAATCCTGTCTAGTGCAGATCGAGGCACAGGAAGAAATCTGGCCGCTCAAGCAGTTGTTTCGAATTTCGCGTGGCAGTCGCAGCGAAGCGCGAGTTGTCGTCGTGACCGTGGCCGATGGGCAGCACACCGGACGCGGTGAAGCGGTCCCGATCGCCCGCTACAACCAAAGCGTCGCGTCTGTCCTGGCGCAGATTGAATCGATGAAGAGCGAGAAAAATTTGGATCGACATCGAATCCAGAAATTGTTGCCGGCAGGCGCCGCGCGAAATGCGTTGGACTGCGCGTTGTGGGACCTCGAAGCGAAAATTTCCGGGAAACGCGTCTGGGAGTTGGCGAACATTCCGATGGCGCCGAAAGTTGAAACGTCATTCACGATCAGTCTGGATACGCCGGAGAAAATGTCGACTGCGACCAAGGCGAATGCGACGGCGCCAATCCTAAAACTCAAACTCGGTGGCGACGATGTCGATCTTGCGCGAGTTCAAGCTGTGCGGGAAGCAGCGCCCGCGGTGCGTTTGCTCATCGACGCCAACGAGTCGTGGTCGCCTTCGCATTATCAGAAAATTGTTCCGGCGTTGAAAGGCTTGGGAGTTGAACTGATCGAACAACCGTTTCCGGCCGACGCCGACGAAGTCCTCGAAAGTCTCGAACATCCTGTTCCAGTCTGCGCGGACGAAAGTTGCCACACGACTGCCGATCTTCCGTGCCTGACGAATCGCTACGAGATAATTAATGTAAAGCTCGATAAGACGGGCGGACTAACGGAAGCGCTTCTCTTGACCAGGCGCGCGCGCGAAAGCGGATTCAAATTATTATTCGGTTGCATGGTCGGCACTTCGTTGAGCATGGCTCCGGCGCGCGTTGTCGCCAGCGCGGCGGATTATGTCGATCTTGACGGCCCATTACTCCTCGCCCGCGATCGAGATCACGGACTCAGCTATCGAAACGGAAAAATCGATATGCCTCCCCGAGAACTCTGGGGGTAAATAGAGCGGCGAGTGACAAGTGACAAGGCCAACGCGGAGATGATTTGATGCAGTTTTCCTCGCAATGAGGCGCTGCTCGGACTGTTCACCAATACCGGCCACATAGGGAAAGCGGGCCGGGATCGGCGGAGGAGGCGCGATACCTGCTTAAGTGGTCTGCCGCCTATGAGTAACAGCGTTTCAAGCACGCCACCCGTCCTCCTACGGGTTTGCCTTATCGGCGCGAGCTTCCTGACCTTAACGCCCCTAAGTCTCAAGGCATCGGTCGTGTTCGATTGGCCCGCGCCTCCTGGCTGGACGGCCGGTTCGCCCACCGGCGGGCAGACGGACACGCAAAGCTTTACCAGCGTTAATCCGAACGACATCACGGTTGCAGTCAACAATAGCGGGACCGGCCCCCAGGGAATGAACCTCCAAGGTGGCTATCCGCAAATCAGCGCAAATCCGTTGACGGGCGGACTTACCGGAGTGAACGGGTTGCAGCTTTATGCGACCAGCTCCCAGAGTTTCGGGACTTACCTTAAGATAACGGTCACCTTTGACACGCCGGTCATAAACCTGTCATTCCAGATCTGGGATGTTGACGCTGTTGCCGGACAATTCGTCGATAAGATTTCCAACATTCAGGCAGTGGGCCCGGGCGGTATTACAGTCGGGCCAGACTCAGTCACCAGTGCGGTTGCTGGCTACAACTCAATTACTGGAACCGGACTCAGCACCGTGGTTTTAGGAACTGCGAATGCGAACAATTCGACCAATCAAGGAACGATCGATATCACCTTCAATGGGCCGATCACGCAGTTTTCTTTCGAATGGTCGAACAACGACCCCGCGCTCGGTCAGCAGGCCGTCGCCCTCGGGCCGCTAACCTACACGCCTGTTCCTGAAAACAATCCCGCCTGCCTCAGTTTGAGTTTCTGTCTGGCCGCGATCCTGTTCGAACGGCTCCGGCGTCGCCGACGCTTGAGATGCTTCAATCTTTACCCCGTGAGATAACGGCGGAGGCGAGTTTTGATATAACGTTTTCCCCAGGCAGTTTTAAGGTACTTTTCACGTTGCGCCGCATCGCTCTCGTTTCGGCAACCTTCCCAATACACAAGCTCAAATGGCCTGCGTTCTTTTGTGGAGTTAACGCGTCCGTCGTTGTGGGCCCGGAGTCGTGCCGGTAGGTCCCGCGTTAGACCAACATAGAAGTGACGATCAACTTGTGATCGCAAAACGTAAACGTAGCAGAATTTGGGCACGTCTGTTGTATCTCACGGGGTAAACGCTTCCTTGTTCACCACATACGGCATCTTGGAAAAATCGCCGCCGTAGTTCCCTTCCAACACGTCGATCAATCCCTGCACCGTACGTCCAGCCATGCCTTTGTCAGGATCGACATCGAGCCGTGTAATCTGCGCGCCGCTGGCGAAGTGATGAAAAACGCGGCAACGATCCGCAATCTCGGGATCGAGCAACGGCGAATCCGGCGGCAACGGCTCTTTCTCAAAGACATCGAGCGCCGCGCCGGCGATGACTTTTTCTTTCAGCGCTTTGGCAAGCGCCTTCTCGTCCACAACCGGGCCGCGTGAGGAATTCATGAGGTACGCCGTCGGCTTCATCAGCTTGAGCGTCTTCTCGTTGATGAGGTGATAGGTCGGCTTGTCGGTTTCGCCTTCGCGCAAGAGCGGCACGTGAACGCTCACGTAATCGGCGCCGCGCAACGCCTCCTCGAACTCCACGTACTTAATATATGTCTTTTCCTTTTGGATTCCGTTGGCATGGCGCAGGTCCATCACCTGTTGGATGGAGGTGATGTACTTGTCGTTGTGATACGCCGGGTCGTAGCAAAGCATGTTCATGTCGAACCCCGAACATTTCTTGATCATCGCCAGACCGATCCGTCCGGTGCCGATGATCGCGATGGTCTTGCCAGTGACCTCGTCGCCGAGAAACGGCAGGAAGGGATGCCACGACGGCCATTTCTGCTCCCGCACCAGGCGTTCACTCTGCCACATTTTGCGAGCGAGCATTCCCATCATGAAAAACGCGAACTCGGCCGTCGCTTCGGTAAGCACATCGGCCGTGTTCGTGAACGGGATTTTGTATTTGTTGGCGTCGGCGCGGTTGATGTTATCGAAGCCGACCGCGATCTGTGCCACCACTTTTAGCGTCCCCTTCCCCGCTTCGAAAACTTCGGCGTCGATCGGATCGCGCAGCGTCGTGATCAAACCGTCGATCCCGCTTTTCACTTTTTCGATAATAAGAGTCTTTGGCGGCGCTTCCGGACCTTGAAAAACGTCGAGCTCGTAGCCGCGCTCGCGCAGCCGGTTCTCAGCCGGATCGCCGATGCGGGATGTCGCAAAGACTCGTTTCTTGTCGCTCATGGCTGAAGAGAATCTCTCAGAAACGCACGAAAGCAGGAAGTTTTCTAATTTCTACTTCCTACTTTGTAATTTCTTTAAAGGTTCTTCTTCGCCCAGGCGCCGACCCGATCGAGTGCTTTCTCGATGTTCTCGATCGAGTTGGCGACGCTGAAGCGCAAGTAACCTTCGCCGAAATCGCCGAACGCGGTCCCAGACAGTGCGGCGACACCGGCATCGTCGAGAAGTGCGTCGGCCAATTTCTTCGATGGCCAACCGGTCTTCGTGATGTTCGGGAAAACGTAGAACGCGCCCTTGGGCGAGCGACAGGAAAAACCTTTGATCTTGTTCAAGCCGGCGACCATCACGTCGCGACGTTTCTTGAACTCGGCGCACATTTTTATGACGGATTCCTGCGACCCACGCAAGGCTTCGACGCCGGCGACTTGCGTGAAGCTGGCGGTACAGGAGGCGGAGTTCGTCATCAACCGCGCGACGTGTGCCGCGAGGTCGGCGCGCATTACGCCGTAGCCCATGCGCCAACCGGTCATGGCGTAAGTTTTGGAGAAACCGTCGAGTAAAATGCAGCGCTCCTTCATCCCGCTCACCGACATGATCGAGTGATGCTCGCCCTCAAAGATGAGGCGGCTGTAGATCTCGTCGCTCAACACCATGATGTTGCGATCGCCGATCGCGCGGGCGATTCCGTCGATGTCCTTCTTCGTTAGCACGCCGCCAGTCGGATTCTGCGGTGAATTCATAATGATCAGTTTCGTGCGATCATTGATCAGCCCGCCGAGTTCATCGACATCGAGCCGGAAATCCATTTCCTCGCGCAATCGAATTGGCACCGCTTTCGCGCCAACGTAATTGATCATCGATTCGTAAATCGGAAATCCGGGGTTCGGATAGATGACTTCGTCGCCGTCTTCGATCAGCGCGAGGATGGTGAAAAAGATGATTGGCTTACCGCCGGGAACGACGACCACTTCTTCGGGCGTTACGTTTACCCGGCGGGTCTCACTAACGTACTGAGCGATCGTTTCGCGCAGCTGCGGCAAACCAGCCGAAGGCCCGTAGTGGGTGAAACCTTTGTGCAACGCGTCGCATCCCGCGTCGATGATGTTGGCAGGCGTATCGAAGTCCGGTTCACCGATCTCGAGATGAACGATGTCGCGGCCCTTTGCTTCCAGCGCTCGCGCCTTCACCAGCACTTCGAAGGCGGTCTCGGTGCCGAGACGCGCCATGCGTTTGGCGAGGCGGAGTTCGTGGGCCTTCGTCATGAAGGCGAAATCAAGCTTTGCTGCGCGACAGCGCAACTTGTCTTTTTTAGGAGGCGAAATGCCCAGCAGTCGGAACTGCTTCCTGTGTTCCCGAGCGCAGTGCCGCTTCTTTGGAATGAATCGCTTCCGCTGGAACGCGGCGCAGACTGTTCGTCAGGCCGAGCTTCGATAACGTCCAGATTAACCATTTGGTCGGATCCCACTGCCATGGTTTCACACCGTTGCGATAGTCGTACTGAAATTCGTGGTGATAATTGTGATAGCCCTCGCCGAAAGTGAACACTGCCAGCAGCAGTGAATCACGTGCGCTGCACTTGGTTGAGTACGGCTGGCGTCCGATTGTGTGGCAGGCGGAATTAATCAGGAAGGTACAGTGTTGGAGCACGACGATCTTCGCGACGCCGCCAATTAAAAAACCGCCTAGTGCGCCAGCCCAACCGTCCCAGCATGCGCCGATCAACGTGGGCAAGGCAAAACCCATCAGCACCGCTAGCAAGTTAATATGTCGATGTTGCCACATCACCAGCGGATCTTTCTTCAGATCGGCCACGTTATCGAACGGCGGTTGCGGCCAGAGCTTGAACAGCAGCCAGCCGATGTGCGCGTGAAAAAAGCCTTTAGTAATGTCGTACGGGTCTTCTTCGTGATCGACATGTTTATGATGACGCCGATGCTCGCTCGCCCACATCAACACTGAATTTTCAAAAGCGGCCGCGCCAAAAATCACCACGAAGAGGCGGATCGGGAGCTTTGCCCGGAAAGTCGCGTGCGAGAAAAGTCGATGATAACCGAGTGTGATGCTGAAGCCAGTTACCGCCAGCAAGGCCGCGGCAACCGCGAAATGGAACCAATCAACGCCAAAGGACAAGAGGTACCATGGCACCGCGGTCAGGGTGAGGATTAAAGTGCCGATCAGGAACGAGCTTGTCGTCCAATTAATCCGGTGGGTCGGGATTCGGAAAATCAAGGGAAAGGAATTTGTCAGACCAATGCGAGAACAGCTCGCGTGCCAAAGAATTATTGCAACGGGCGACCGAGAACCACGTCTTCTTTTGTCCACGTATGAACGCCGCCGCAATGCGCACAGGTGAACTTTTGCGCTTTGACCTTGTGGGTTGGCCAGAGCTTTTCTTTTACCGTGCGTCCAGTATCAGTCAGTTTCGACGTTGAAGGACAGCGCACAAGCAAGCTCTTGAGACCGGTGCCGATTTTGGGTTTTGGTCGCCGCGGGGGATCGAAAAGGAATCGTGTTGCCATATAAAATTAAAGTCGATAAACGATCCGCGCCTTGGCGGTATCGTAGGGAGACATCTCCATCTTTACTCGATCTCCGATGGTTAGGCGAATAAAACGTTTGCGCATTTTGCCGGAGATGTGGGCGAGAACGAGATGATCGTTCGCCAGCGCGACCCGAAACATGGTCCCGGGCAGCACGCTCATGATCGTGCCCTCGAGGCTGATTGCTTTTTCAGGATTCACCATTTCGAATTTCAAATCGAATTGCGAATAGCGCGGCGCTCACTTGAGCGCCGGCTATGCAATCAATTCCGGATCTACCGGCGATTGCCCGCAAAACGGCCGCCCGAGCCCTGAGGGCGCGGCCGGTCTTCGCGTGGACGAGCTTCGTTCACGTTCAGCGCGCGGCCGTTGAGTTCTTGGCCGTTGAGCGCGCTCATCGCGGCATTGGCTTGGGCGCCGTCGTTCATAGTGACGAACGCAAACCCGCGCGATTTACCGGTCATCTTGTCCATCATCAGATGGACTTCGTTGACGGTTCCGTGTTTTTCGAACAGATCCTGAAGATCGTTCTCGGTGGTCTCAAAAGAGAGATTACCTACGTACAGTTTCATTGTGTTTTGAATATGGAAAAACTACCGAGCTACAGAGCCGTTCCCGGGAATCGGGTTTCAAACCACCAATGAGCGACGCTCACCTGACGATCTACCGTGCAGTGAAGTTAAACAGAGTAATCCAATAGGGCCGCACTATCGCCCGGATTAACCGAAACACAAACGATCATTTCCAAGTTCCAAAAACGAGACAGAATTTAGGAAGGTGTCTTCTGTCCTGTGATCTCTGTCCTCTGCCTTCCGTCTTCTGATATGCTGCCGACATGTGGGCGCTGTTTCGAGAACCTTGCGACGAGAACGTAATCCGTTCCCGCGCCGCGACCGCGCCCTGTTCCAAAACGAGTGGGCGCTGGATTCTCGCCGCCACCATTCTCGCTTCCAGCATGGCATTCATCGATGGCACCGTCGTCAACGTCGCATTGCCCGCGCTGCAATCGAGCCTCAACGCCACCGCCGTTGACCTGCAATGGGTAATCGAGGCGTACTCGCTCCTACTTTCCGCGCTTCTGCTCGTCGGTGGTTCGCTCGGCGATCACTACGGTCGCCGTCGCATTTTTCTGACTGGCGTTGCGCTCTTCGCCGCGGCGTCGGCCGCGTGCGGATCTGCCGCGGACATTCGTCAACTGATCGCCGCCCGCGCGCTTCAGGGACTCGGCGCGGCGCTCCTCGTTCCCGGCAGTCTTGCCATTATCAGCGGTTCTTTTTCGGAAAACGAACGTGGTCGCGCCATCGGTACCTGGTCGGGCTTCAGCGCAATCACTGCCGCGATCGGCCCAGTGATCGGCGGCTGGCTGATCGAACACATTTCGTGGCGCGCGGTATTTTTTATCAATCTTCCGATCGCGCTTCTCGTCATTCTGATCTCGCTTCGGCACGTCGCGGAAAATTCGGACAAGGAAAACACCCGAGTCGATTGGCTGGGCGCAATCCTGGCTGCGGCCGGTTTAGGCGCGCTCGTTTACGGGTTGATCGAATCGTCGCGACTCGGTTTCGCCGATAAATCAGTCATTGTCGTCCTAACCGCCGCGGGTGTGCTTCTTATTGTCTTCCTCTTAATAGAAGCGCGCATGTCTCAGCCGATGTTGCCGCTCGCGCTCTTTCGTGAAAAAATCTTCACCGGTGCGAACTTGTTGACGTTTCTCCTCTACGCTGCGCTTGGCGGGACTTTGTTTTTCCTGCCACTCAATTTAATTCAGGTCCAGCACTACTCCGCCACTGCGGCCGGCGCGGCGCTCTTGCCCTTCATCCTGATCATTTCTTTTCTTTCACGTTGGTCGGGTGGGCTCATCGTAAGTTATGGAGCGAAGCTTCCGCTTATTGTCGGTCCGTTGATCGCTGCGTTGGGTTTTGCGTTTTTCACGTTGCCGAATGTCGGCGGCAGTTACTGGACGAATTTTTTTCCACCGATCGTAATTTTGGGCCTAGGGATGGCGATCAGCGTCGCGCCGCTCACCACCACCGTGATGAATTCCGTCTCACAAAATCGGGCCGGCATCGCGTCGGGCGTTAACAACGCTGTCGCGCGCTCAGCCGGACTGCTCGCCATCGCGGTCCTTGGAATCGTGATGCTCCACGTTTTTAATGACCGGCTCGATCAGCGGCTAAAAGAATCGAAACTGCCGCCGTCAGTGTCGCGTTCGTTAGAAGCACAGCGCACTAAACTCGCCGCCATCACCGTTCCGGAAGATCAGGATCCGGCGACACAACAATTGATTCGCCGCGCGATCGATGAATCTTTCGTGTCCGGCTTCAGATCGATCATGGCCATCGGCGCGGCCTTAGCCGTCGCCAGCGCCCTCACCGCGTTGACACTTATCGGGACAACATCCCGCCGTCCGAGCGAATTCTGATCGCTGCTCGCTGATTTCTGTCTGATTCTTTACTTTCTACTTTGTAATTTCTACTTTCTACCTTCTTCATGGGCATCATCGGAAAAGTGGAAAGTCTTTGGCGTTATCCGGTCAAAAGCATGCGCGGCGAAGAGTTGGACGAACTGTTCGCCGGCTACGCTGGAGTTTACGGCGACCGTCTTTTTGCTTTCGAAAGCTCGGCCAATGCGCGGGGCTTCCCGTTTTTTACCGGACGCGACCAACGTCAAATGATTCGATACCGAGCGCGCTTCCGAAATCCTGAGAAAGCGGCGCGACCGGTCAACTTGAGCGAAGCGGAGAAATCGGGCGCGAATCCGATCTCGGCTGGCGCCTCCGACTTGATGATCGATGTCGAAACGCCAGACGGAAAAACTTTCGCGATTGACGATCCTGCTTTGATCGACAATCTGCGAGAAAATCTCGACGGCAAACACGAGCTCACATTGCTTCGATCCGACCGCGCCCTGACCGATTGCCGTCCGTTGTCGATCTTTGCCGTGCAATCGGCGAAAAAACTTGGCGAAGAAACGGGCATCACCGTCGACAAGCGGCGTTTCCGGGCCAACGTATATATCGATCTTAGCGACGCCGACGGCTTCGCCGAAGATCAATTCGTCGGCAAATCGTTGCGCATTGGATCGAAGGTAGTTGTGTCGGTCTTGGAGCGTGATGCGCGTTGCATGATGATCACGCTCGATCCCGACACCGCCGAAAAAACTCCGGCGATCTTGAAACAAGTCGCGCAAGCTCACGAAGGCATGGCCGGTGTTTATGGCGCCGTCCTCGCGGAAGGAATGATTCGCAAAGGCGACTCGGTTGAGTTGCTTGATTAGCAGTCGCTTCGCTTCTGTCTTTTACTTCTTAGTTCCTAATTTTTAATTTCTGGCGTGGCGGACGCTGTTGCTGACGGCTTCGGTTTAATGTTTAGCTCGACCGATGGAGATGGCGTCGCGGCCGGTTTCACGGCGGTAGGCTGCGACGTCGCAACCGACGGCGCAGCGGGAGTAGAGGTGCCCACATCAACACTAATCGCAACGAGGCGCCATTGCCCTGCAACAGGTATGAACTGCAGATCGAATAAGACCTGAAGCGGCACGGATGGAAAGAAACCAGCCATGCGCATCACGCCATTGCTATACATCTCCGGCATCACCAGAAGCTGCGGCTCCAGCACTACGACACCTGAAAGGTCGAAGTTCTTCGCGCGGAGATTGGCGAAAATCTGCGAAAGCCGGTCAGGTGAGTTCACGCTCTGAAATCCCGGCGCGCTGATACTGTAGAGCACACTGTAGTTACCCGTTTGGTTTGCCTGTTGCACTGCTACCAACGTGGTGCGAATCAGGATTAAGACACTGTTTTTGTCGATCTGGACCGGTCTCGGCGGTGGCGTCGGCTCCGCAGTTGGTGTGGCCGCGTCCGTTATCCGCGAACAAGTGATCGCGAACACAGCTGTCACCACTGCAACACTGCGCACTACGACACCACTGCGTTTGATCAATTCAGCGTGAAGCCGATGCCCGCGCCAACACCTGCGTCACCCTTGGATGTACCGCCGCCGGATAGATTCACCCGCACCCGACCACTTTCCGACGTGTAGCCAACGCCCAGCGCACCGCCGGCTTGATCTATAAATCCGCCGAACCCTCCGCCGATCGAAAACTTGCCCGGCCTATCGTCGTAACGGATTTGACCCGTTGCGATTGCCAGCGCTGTGCCGGCTCGCGCTTCCTGCCGATTCGCATGGATTTCGTTCTCAATGGCATTGAAGGTCGGTGTCAAGTTGAACGCCGCGAGATTGCCCGAAAGATCGGTCGTCACGAACTGCGTCGGCCCACTCTGCGCGGCGCTGCTCGCCGCCGAAGTGACGCCCGCCATCGTGTAGGTGTTGCTTGCGGTACCGAAAGACATCTGGTTTGCGCGTGTTGTCGTCGCGCCCACACCGATTGCAGTCGAATTCGCAAAAGCCGCGCTAGCATTCGTCCCGAACGCGATCGCGTTCGTGCCGGAGGCGGTGGCACTCACCCCGAACGCATCGGCGTTCGCGCCGGAGGCAATGGAACTGTTACCAATCGCGGTGGATGAGGTTCCGGAGGCGGTGGCATTCACCCCTAACGCCTCGGCGTTAGTGCCGGAGGCGGTAGCACCGCGTCCAATCGCGGTGGACTGGGACCCCGAGGCCGTGCTGTTGGTGCCAATGGCTTGGCTCGAAAAACCGCTCGCGATCGCATTGTTGCCGAACGCGCTCGCCCCGATGGCGGTCGCCCTGGCGGGCGAAGCGATGCCGCCACCGATGGCGGTGGAGAAGTCGGCGCTCGCGACGGCGCCACTGCCGATCGCCGTTGCGCTGGTGCCGGACGCGGAGGAGCTCAAACCGATCGCAATGGATCGGGCGCCCGATGAAACCGCGCCGGTGCCGGCTACGCCGTCACCACCGCCGATCGCGATACTGTAAGGACCGGCCGCGCTTGGCGCAGTGGTGAAATTCGGGCCGCCGGCAACGCCCGCGCCGATCGCCGTACCGAAAATGCCGGTTCCGCTGATAGTGTTACCTGCGTTCGCGCCGATATTGGTTTGGCCCGCGACTGAAAGATTACCCGCATTGGCGCCTATCACAGTAGCACCGGCTCCTAAGGCAAAGGCATTGGCGCCGATTGCTGTCGCGGCGGTAAAGACCGTGCCCCCGCCGGTGGCAATCGCGGTCGAGCCCCCGGCGAGGTCGAATGCATTTGTGGCCGTCGCACCATTACCAGATTGCGCTTCAGCGCCAGTAGCGCTGCCGGCAAGAACTTCCTGCGCACGCGCGGATTGTGGGCTCAACAACGCGCCGACGGCAATTACGCCAGCGGCGACGATGAAAAAGTTTCGCAGAGATGAATAAAGGATGGATGAGACGTTCATTGTATTATTACTCCGTTGTGTGGTTAAGGATGTCGGAAAAGCTATTCGGGGCGAAGAATACGAAAATGCATTGTGAAGGGTCAAGCCCTGTTAATTGCCTTTTTGACCCCCTCCGAAAACGGCATTTCTCGCGCTCGATTCGCGCGGCGAAGTGACCAACCATCAATCCAATATCGTGTCCCTCCACTCGCGCTTTCTCGATGCCTAACGAGCGCACGAGCGCGTGAATCCGAGTCGCCGCTCGGGCTTTCCCGTCCATCTCGCTCGGCTCCCGCCGGCTCCATTGTCGATCTTCGCCGTGCGCTCAATCACCGTCGTGCAATTGCGCTGCGAGCGATTCGGTCAACCGTGTGTCTTGCTAACAATCATCCGAATCTTTAGCGTGGCGCTCCGATGAGACAGGTTTTCGAATTCGCCACGGTTTGCGCTTTGTTATTCGGTATTGGCCAAATGCGCGCAGCCCCAACTTCGGCGGAACGTGTCGGAGAAATTCAGAAAGCGCTCCAGGCCGCCAAGATCGACGGCTGGTTGTTCTATGATTTCCGCGGGAGCGACCTCATCGCTTTGCGCGTCTTGAAACTCGACGAGCACGCGATCGGTTCGCGCCGCTGGTTTTATTACGTCCCGAAGACCGGCGAACCAACCAAGATTGTCCACCGCATCGAACCGAACAAACTCGATGCCTTGCCGGGAAAGCGTCAGGAATACAGCAGTTGGAAAGAACAACACGCGCTATTGCGCGCCGTGTTGACCGCCGCGAACAAAAAGCCGCGCATCGCGATGCAATACTCCCCCATGAACGACGTGCCTTACATGTCGAAGGTGGACGCGGGCACGATCGAACTGGTCCGCTCGTTCGGTGTCGAACTTGTGACCAGCGCCGAGCTTGTCCAACAATTTGAAGCAGTCTGGTCGCCCGAACAGTTGCAAACGCACCTCGAAGCTTCCGATAAAATGCATCGCATCTTCTTTGACGCTTTTGGTGAGATCGCCCGCCGCGTTCGCGCGAACGAAGCCACCACTGAATACGATATTGAGCAGCTCATCATCCGCCGTTGGCATGAAGAAGGAATGGGCGGCGAACATGATGACGCGATCGTCTCCGTAAACGCGAACACGGCCAACCCGCATTACACGCCGAAGAAAGAGACCGCCTTACCCATCAAGCGCGGCGATTTCGTCCTGCTCGATCTCGCTTCGAAATTGCGCAAGCCCGGCGCGGTCTTTACCGATCAAACCTGGACCGGTTATGTCGGCGAAACGGTACCGGAAGAATATACCAAGATATTCAACATCGTGCGCCAAGCGCGTGACGCCGCGGTCGAGTTCGTGCGGCAAAACGTGCGCGCGGGCAAATCGATCCGGGGCGCCGATGTCGATGATGTCTCGCGCGGCGTGATCACCAAAGCTGGCTTTGGAGAATATTTCACGCATCGCACCGGCCATTCCATCGGCGAAGAAGTCCACGGCAACGGCGTCAACATCGACAACTTCGAAACACGCGACTCTCGCCGGATCACGCCCGGCGTTTGTTTTTCAATCGAACCCGGCATTTACCTGCCCGGCAAGTTCGGCGTCCGTTCCGAGATCGACGTTTACGTCCGCGACAAAGAGATCGAAGTCACCGGCCAACCCATCCAGACCGCGATCGTTCCAATCCTGAAACTGCAATAGGTAGGGTTCCAGTTTTGCGCCGCGGTCTCATCTCTTCTCTGTATTCGGCGTTGAGCGTTGGGCGTTTTGTCCTGGATCCGTCTCGTCACTGATCACATGTCACTCGTCACTTTCTTTGTAGATTTCCACCATGAGCTTCATCGATCTCGAGCAACTGCCGTTTGTTGGAATGTCGTATGAGTTCGTCGGCGAAACTCAAGGCGCGCCCTTCTCGGCTTACATCGTCAAGGCCGAACCCGGAAAAGGCCCGCCGTTACATAAGCATCCCTACGTTGAAGTCGCGTTCACGCTCGAAGGCCGCGCCACCATCACGGTTGGAGACGAACAGCGCGAAGTGAAAGCGGGCGGCATCATCATCATTCCGGCGGAAACGCCGCATCGATTCGTTAACTCCGGCGACACTGTGTTACGGCAAATCGATATCCATTCGAGTCCGAAATTCATTCAGACGAACCTCGAATAAAGAGTCTTCTACTGCTCGTCACGGGTCACATGTCACTGGTCACTCGCCACTCGTCAGTACAAACTGACGAATGGCTTGCGTCGTATTTCTTCGCGCGGTGAATGTCGGTGGAACCAACCGATGCCAACCGGCGCTAATCGCGAAGCAGTTGGCCAAATTTGATGTCGTCAACATTGGCGCGGTCGGGACGTTTGTTGTGCGCGCAGCTGTAACTGAATCGACTCTGCGCGCGGCGATTGCAAAGAAACTGTCATTCAAGTGCGAGATCATGATTTGTCCCGCGAAGGCGATTATCAATCTTACACGCAAAGATCCATTCGCAGGTCAACCCTCGGGCCCGGACATAACCCGGTTTGTAAGCGTGTTGCACAAACCACCACGCAAGCGTCTTCCTTTTCCTCTTAATCTGCCCTCAGACAATGACTGGCTGCTCAAGGTCATTGCGATCCAAGACCGATTCGTCCTGGGCCTTTATCGCCGACAAATGAAAGCGATCGGCTACCTCGGCAAGATCGAGAAGCTCCTCGGTGTGCCAGTTACGACGCGTAATTGGAACACGATCGAGAAAGTCGCAGAAGTTCTTCGCAACAAATAGTCGGAATTTTGAATTGTGGGCGCCAGTCGATGTCAGGTCGCGCCTTTCCAGTGCCTCCAGAGAACAAGAAAAGTAACGTAGTGGGTCACCAACAATAGCGGGACCCAAAACGCCGGAATCCAGTAGGCCGGTCCCATTGCCACCGGTGCATTATGAATTGTGGCGAGCGTGATGGCCGCGACCAGATCGATCGTGCCGACGATGTTGAAGAGCCATACCGCCGGCTTGGCCAGGCGAGCGCTGCGCAACACCAGTGGAATTCCGGCGAATGCAAGGAACGCAGTTATTAGATCGCCAAACCCAGCCGGATACGCAAACTGCGAAGGCAATCCCGGATAAGTCGCGCCGCGAGTCAGAAACATCAGCCCGAGATGTCGCGTTGAATGCAAAAGGAGGATGGGAATCAAAATCTGTTTCGGCCGAAGCCGCGAAAGCTGCGGCAGCAAATACAGCCGCGCCGCGACGTAAAAGATCGCCGTGTTCGCTACAAGATTTAATACCAGAACGCGATCAAAGATGGCTGACATGCCCGTATTATTAATTCTCGCTAATCGAAAAACGCCCGCGCTTTCTTCAACACCTGGCCGAGCTTCGCGGCCTGCACCTTTCCAATTGAGGAAAGAATGATGTGATGTTCGACCGTGAAAAGACGTTGCGGACGAATGAAGCACGGCTCACCGAGTTGGCCGCGCTTAAAATCGCTGCTATCCAGCGGAATGGAGAAAGCATCCGAATGGGCGCGGCTCGTGATCTGGCAGAGAATCAAGTCCGCGCCCGGAAGATCGGCAATCACCAAAGCGGGCCGCCGCTTTCCGCCGGCAGGATCGGTCCGCGGAAACGGAATGGCAACGACTTCGCCGGCTACAGGTTTGACCACGCGACATCCTCTTCTGGTGAGTTCCAATCGCGGCCGAGAACCGATTCGCTCAGCTCAGCGCCGTTAAATCTTTCGTTCTCCATGCTCCCAACTCCTAGCTCCTAACTCCCAATCCCAGCTCCCAGCTCCCAGCTCCTAGCTCCCATCTCCTCGCTTGTCGCTCACTCCGATTTGAGAGAAGCCATGTCGATCGAAAACCGATACTTCACATCGGATTTGAGCAGTCTTTGGTAAGCTTCGTTGACTTTTTGGATCGGAATGACTTCGACATCGGCGGTGATGTTATGTTTGCCGCAAAAATCGAGCATCTCCTGTGTTTCGGGGATGCCGCCA
The DNA here is from genome assembly GCA_035635435.1 of Chthoniobacterales bacterium. Classification (GTDB taxonomy): domain Bacteria; phylum Verrucomicrobiota; class Verrucomicrobiia; order Chthoniobacterales; family UBA10450; genus AV40. The sequence continues at coordinate 29,128 of DASQBB010000093.1, forward strand.
ATGGCAGAGCCGGAGAAACTGCGGCGCCGCGTGATGAGGTCGAACGCCGAAACCGCGAGAGGCTCTGCCGGAGCGCCGACCAACGTAAGATTGCCGTCGACGCCGAGTAAATTGATATAGGGCTTGATGTCGTGATCGGCGGAAACGGCGTCGAGGATGAAATCGAAACTGCCGTTGTGCTTTTTCATCTCGTCGGCGTTGCGCGAGAGAACGACTTCGTCGGCGCCCAAGCGGAGCGCGTCTTCTTTCTTTCCGGGTGAATGGGTCAAGACGACAACGTGCGCTCCGAGGGCATGAGCAAATTTTACCGCCATGTGGCCCAGTCCGCCAAGACCGACCACGCCAACTTTTTTACCCTTGGTGACGCCCCAGTGATGCATGGGCGAGTAGGTCGTGATCCCGGCGCAGAGCAGCGGCGCGGCTGCGGCGAGATTGAGGTTGGAAGGGAGGCGCAGAACGAAATGTTCATCGACCACAATGCTCTCGGAGTAGCCGCCGTAGGTAAAACCTCCGAGGTGTTTGTCCGGGGAATTGAAGGTGAGAATCATGTTCGGGCAGAATTGCTCAAGGCCAGCCTTGCACTGTGGGCAGGTGCCGTCCGAATCGACCATGCAGCCGACCGCAGCGAGATCGCCTGTTTTGTACTTGGTGACCGCCGAGCCGACCTTGATGACACGGCCGACGATCTCGTGACCGGGGACAATCGGGTAATTCGTGGCCATGAACTCGCTCCACTCGTTGCGGACAGAATGGAGATCGGAGTGACAGATGCCGCAGAAGAGGATCTCGATCTGCACGTCGCGGTCAGTTGGATCGCGACGCTTGATTTTGGTTGAGGCCAGCCCTGATGTCGCGCTCGCAGCGGAGTAAGCCTTCGCGTTGTAGGAAGTTGGATGCATACCTTTGATGCTTGTCTCCTTTATTAAGGATCGCAGCCGCATCGCACGCCGCGCTTGTCCGAGCTCACCACGGCGAGTCTTCGACCGGAGTGGCATTTAGCCGCAGAGTTCACGGAGATACAGAGATGATCGGACTCCAACAGAAGGCAACGAAGTAAACGAAGATCTGATTTCTGACCTGTGACTTCTGACTGCTCGTCACATGTCACTCGTCACTTCTTGTATTGCTGATCGCTGACTTTTTCCATCCAGTCGACCACTTTGCCGTTGAGCGCTTCTTGAATTGCAATGTGTGTCATCGCCGCTGTGGGCGTCGCGCCATGCCAATGCTTTTCGTTAGGCGAGAACCAGATCACATCACCTGGCCGGATTTCCTCGATCGGGCCGCCCCAACGCTGCGCCCAACCAAGACCGAACGTCACGATCAACGTCTGGCCTAACGGATGCGTATGCCAGGCGGTGCGAGCACCCGGCTCGAACGTGACGCTCGCGCCACGCACCCGTGCCGGTTCCGGCGCTTCAAACAACGGTTCGATTTTGACGTTCCCCGTAAACCAATCCGCCGGGCCTTTGCTGGAACTCCGTGAGCCTTTTCTTTTGATCTCCATTCCGGTTTCAGCTTTTCAGTTTTTCAGCTTCCAGTTCCTCTCAACTTCTCAACGCCTAAACCTCTGCTTCTGCTCTCAACTCTCAGCTATCAACTCTCAACTTTCCGGCTCGCCACTGGTCATTACTTTTCCTTCTCCGGATCGTATTCGTACAAACGCGACGGATCGCCGAAGACCGCGCCAATCACGCGCTCGGGCCAGATCTCGAAATAACTCAGGAGCAGCGCCATCAGCGGAACGATAAAAATGGCGAACCCGATCATCATGAACATCGCGATGCCGCGGAGCATCAAAAGATAAATGGCCGAGCGCAACCGCTGTTTCAGCTGATTGTCCGGCATCGTGTCGTAACCGGACTGGAATGCTTTCCAAAAATGACCGACCGCAATTGATCCGAAGGCAAACCAGAGCCCCGGGGACTGTGCCAGATGCTGTCGCAGATTCTCCCCAACAAAAAGCGTGTGCAGTGGAACCAACACAATCCAGTATGGCAGCCCGATAATGCCGACCAGAAAAATCCAAGTAAGCACACCACGAAAGACTTCGGTGATCCGTCCTCTGACCTGTGACATCGCACCTGTGCCTTCGTTCTTCGTCCGCGTCTCGCGCATAGCGCGCGGTACTAACGCCGCTGTTATCGCCGCCAACGCGGTCAATCCATCAAACCAGTAATTGAAAACGATGAGCCCGGCCGACCAGCCGAAGCCGTAAATGCCGACCACTGGAATCAGATTGCGCGCGAGCACGGCCCATGCGTGAGGATTGGATGCAAACTCGCGTAGATGCTGCGAGAACGGCGGCGGACGAATTTGCGTTCGCGCGGACGAGCCGGTTTTTTCTGCGGGCCTGGTCAAATGTTCAAAGTTTAGATCTGACCCCGGGCTCTTCTTACCGCTAAATAGGTGACATTTACTTCCGTGCTGCGCCTTGTGCAGCCTTTTCGATGAGCGCGGCAACAGCCTTCGGCTGCGACACGTAAATGGCGTGGCTGCCCTTAACCTCGACAACTTTTGCGCCGGTGCGTTTAGACATCATTCGTTGGGCGTCAGGCGGAATCATTTTGTCCTCGGTGGTGAGCAAGTACCAACTTGGTTTTGTTTTCCACGCCGGTTCGCTGATCTTGCCGTTGAGTGCCTCCGCGCCCCAAGGGACCTGAGAATCAGCCATAAAAGCGGCCGCGTCTGGTTTCACATCTCCGGCGAATGCAGCGGCAAACTTCGCCTTATCGAGAAAGAGATATCCATCCTGCGGCGGCAGAATCGGCGGCTGCGGAGCGCCTGGCGGCGGGTTTGCTATGAGCGTGGATACAGACTCGCCCTTGTCGGGAGCGAATGCTGCCACATAAACCAGCCCGACAACTTTCGGGTCATTGCCCGCTTCGGTGATCACGGCGCCGCCATAGGAGTGGCCGACAAGAATCACTGGTCCGTTCTGGTTCGCGATCGTTCGCTTGGTCACCGCAACATCATCCGCCAGCGAGATGGTCGGATTCTGAACGATTGCGACCGTGTACCCGTCTTTCTTCAGGATTTTGTAAACGCCTTCCCACCCCGATCCGTCCACGAAACCGCCGTGGACCAGAACAACATTCTTCACTGCCGCCGATGGACTTGTTTGTGCGATTACAGTTCCGCAGCCGAGCATCACAGCAGCGGCGCAGAGGATCCGGACGGTTCGAGAGCTTTTCATAACTAACACCTCAGTT
>DASQBB010000094.1:0-76873 GCA_035635435.1 Chthoniobacterales bacterium
GGCGTCGATTTTCCGCCGGTCCCGCCGCGTTATCGCAGCTGTTATTTTTCGCACGCTTTCGCCGGCGGCTATTCGGCCGGTTATTATTCGTATCTTTGGAGCGAAGTGCTCGATGCCGACAGCGTCGAGTGGATGAAGGAACACGGTGGATTGAAACGCGAAAACGGCGACCACTTCCGCGAAACGCTTCTCTCGCGCGGTGGAACAGCCGATGCGCTCAGCCTGTTCAAAAATTTCACCGGCCGCGATCCTTACATCGAACCGTTGCTGAAACGCCGCGGCCTTGATCGCACTCCGGGTGCCAACGATACCAAGGCCGAACCGCAAAAACCCGGCGGCTAATTCGCGAACTCTTCCTCTGCTCTCCAATCCGCATTCCGCAGTCCGAAATCCGCAATTGCGAAAACTACTTTCTCCTTTTCATCCGCGCGCTACTTTTCGCCCGTGAACTCAGCCATCATTCGAATTCTTTTCGCCCTTTCGTTTCTCCCGCTTTGCGCATTTGCCAGCAACAGCGTCGTGAACATGTCGCATTACGATTTAGTCCGCGCCGATTTCGTTGGGATGAAAAACGAAGGCGTCGTCGGCGTGATTCACGAAGCGACATTTCCGCGCTTGCAACGCGACTGGCGATATTCTGAACGTCAAATGGCGGCGGCGCAGGCGGGTCTGTTGTGGGGCGCGTATCATTTTGGCGACGGCACGAGTCCGATTTCGCAGGCCGATCATTTCCTTGCGGTCGTGAGTTCGTCTCGTCCGCGGGTCGATCCCGCTCCGAATGCGGAAAAAACGCGCCCCGGTGTGTTACTCGTGCTCGATTTCGAAAAGAACGGTCATTATCCCGGCGGCTCGATGAGCACCGCCCAGGCGGTCGCGTTCGTTGAGCGAATCAAAGAGCGCACCGGAAAATATCCCGGGATCTACGGCAGCGAATTCCGGTTGCGCCAAATGTTGTACGGAAGCGGTGCGACCGCCGCCCATCGCGCTGTTCTTTCCAATTGCTGGCTTTGGATCGCCAATTATCACAACCAGCCGCGATATACTTCGCCATGGCGAGGCTGGGACCTTTGGCAATACACCGGCGACGGCAAGTGCGGTTTGCGTCCGCGGAGCGCGTTCCCAACCCGGGTCGCCAATTTGCGAAGAGCCGAGCGCAATATTTTCCGCGGCAACAACGCGCTGCTCCAGGCCTTCTGGCAGGAACACGCCTGGTTCCCGGGCGGATAGACTAGAGATCACAAATCAGAGATCACAGGTCAGCAATTTTCCGTTTTCTCATCCGACCTCTGACCGCTGTCCTCTGACCTCTGGGTTGTAGAGCCGCTTGTGCCAAGCGCCTGTTTTGTTACCTTGTTGACTGCGTAAAATCGACAATCGACCCATGGGCGATCCTGTTAATCCCGATCTAAGTGCAGTGCAGAAGTCCGCCACGGCGGATAAACCTGCATCGCCCACCGCTACTCCGGGTCCGGACCGCGCTGATCTAACGCCGGAGAACATCAACGATGCTGTCATCCGCCTCGCCGGAAATTCGCAGGACGGAATTCAAACCGCCGGCGCATTTCTCGCGCGACTGGCCGGACGCAGCGACCACGACGTCATGACTTATATGACGATCCCGGCAACCATTTCCGGCGGCCCGTCCATTTTCCAAGTCCGCATGGGCACGGGCGAAGTGTTATCGGCCGGTGACGAAGCCGATTTTCTGGTCGCGTTTTATCAACACAGTTATCAGGACCACATCGACTTTCTCAAAGAAGGCGGCGTGCTGCTTTACGATTCGGACAACGTCGAGCCGAATCTGGACGACAAACGCTTCATGTATGTCGGCGTTCCGATCACCGGCCTGACGGTTGAAGCGCTCGGCGGCACGGCCAAGGACAAAGGTAAAAACATTTTCATCCTCGGTTTGATTGCGAAAATTTTTAGTCTCGATGTCGAGAAGCTCACGACCCTGATCAAAGAAAAGTTCGGCGGCAAAGATGAGAGCATCGTCAACACCGCCATCATGGCGTTCACCGCTGGTTATGCGTATCCGGTCGGGAATGTGCTGAAGAAACACTATCAATTCGAGCACGTCCCGAAGCCCGGCGGGCGCGCCCAAGTCACGATGGATGGCAACCAGGCGATTGCTTACGGATTGATCGCCGGCGGTGTTCGCTACGGCGCTGGTTATCCGATCACGCCCTGGTCGTCGATCATGGAAATGTTGCGAAGCGAGCTGCCGAAATACGGCGGCATGTTTGTCCAGGCCGAAGACGAGCTGGGCGCGGTCTCGCTCTCGCTCGGTTTCTCTTATTCCGGATATCTCGCCGTCACCGGCAGCGCCGGTCCCGGAATTTCGCTCAAGAGCGAAGCGATCGGTTGGGCATCGATGGCCGAAATGCCGCTCATCATTTGCAACATTCAACGCGGCGGACCGAGCACCGGTCTGCCGACCAATGTCGAGCAAAGCGATTTGCATCAGGCGATCTTCGGAAGTCACGGTGACAGTCCGCGCGTCGTCCTCGCTGCATCGACGGTGGAAGATTGTTTCTACATCGCGATCGAAGCTGCGCGGATCGCGCGCAAGTACAGCACGCCGGTTTTCATTTTGAGCGACACCTCGCTGGCGACGCGCATCGAAGCGTTCGACGAACCGGATCTTTCCAAGTTGATGGTCGATCCGAAACCGGACCTGACACCGCGCGAAGGCGGGTTCAAGCCCTACGATCTCGAAAAAGTCACGCAACACGTTCCCCCCGGCACGCGCATGCTCGACGGGAAATATCCGCTCGTCACCGGCCTCGAACACGATGAGCACGGTCATCCCACCGGCAGTCCGAAGTTGCACATGGCCATGACGGCGAAACGCCGGAACAAATTACGCAAACTGGCCGAGGAAATTCCGGTGCCGGAAGTTTACGGCGACGAAAAGGGCGACACGCTCCTGGTCGGTTGGGGATCAACTTATGGTCCGATCCACGACGCGGTAAAAATGGGACGCGAGCACGGCGAAAAAATGGGCGCGCTTCATTTGCGCCATCTGCATCCGTTGCCGAACGGCCTCGAAAAAATCTTCAAGAACTTCAAGCGCATCGTCACCGTCGAGATGAACGACCAGGGCGTTTACGGGTTTGGTCAGCTCGCCACGATTCTACGCGCGCGTTATTGCGAACCGAAGATCGAGAGCGTGACCAAGACCGATGGGCTCACCTATCGGGTGAAAGAAATTCTTCAAGGCGTTTTCCCCGGCAAGTTTGTCTCAGCCAGGGGCTATTCACCCAATCGTCCGATTGCCGGTAACGGCGAACAAGATGTCGAAATTGCCCGCCACGAGTCTATCACGCAGGGCGTTGGTTAATTTATGAGCGAAGCCACAACAACAACTCCAACGGCGCAGCCCGAGCGAGAAAAGTTAAGTAAGAAAGCCATCACCGCCGACCATCCGACTTGGTGTCCCGGCTGCGGCGATTTCGCCGTGCTCGCTTCCTTCTACAAAGTTCTCGAGAAACGAAATCTCGATCACGAAAAGATCGTCACCCTCGCCGGGATCGGTTGTTCATCGCGCTTTCCCTATTTCGTCAACGGCCACGGCGCCCACTTCATTCACGGCCGCGCCGTCCCGCTTGCGAGCGGCATCAGTTTGGCCCGGCCGGACCTGAACGTCTTTTTGTTCGGCGGCGACGGCGACGGTTTCTCCATCGGCGGCAACCATCTCACTCACGGCGCGCGCAAGAACGTCAACCTCGTCTACTTCATCATGGACAACTTCGTCTATGGCCTGACCAAAAAGCAGACCTCGCCCACGTCGCCCATCGGTTTCAAGAGCAAAACCGATCCGACCGGCGCGATCGACATGCCGGTCAACCCGATGAAACAACTGATTTCCGCCGGGGCCACTTTCATTGCGCGGACTCACGCCACTCAGGTCAAACACATGATGGAGATGATCGAGCGCGCCATGGATCATCCGGGCTTCTCGGCGATCGAATGTTTGAGCGAATGCGTCGAATTTTATCCCGACGTCTTCGATCCGGCCGATCCGCGCAAAGGCGGCAGCTTCGAGCTGATCCAGGAAAAGAAATGGGACAACACCCCCGAGGACGAACTCCGCCACGACGTCACCGACGAGCTCGCCGCCTACAAATTAGCGCAACTCCCATTCCCCGGCGTGTTCGGCGTCTTCTATCAAAGCGATCGTCCGACCAAGAACGCGCTCGAAAAGAAATGGATCGAGAGCAGCCGGGAGAAGACGGGCAATGCGTCGGACTTACAACTCCTCCAAAAAACTTTCGACCGGATGAAGTAGCCCGGTCGAGACATTTTTTTGTGAACTTGGTCGCCCTTTTCTCGTAGTCAGAGGTAGGCACGCCACGGCGGTGCTGAGGGGCCAACGTCAATCCGGTTTCGGCTCGTTTATGAATTACGACAAATGGCAACAGACGATTTCAAAAGTCGGAGGTTTATTTCTCGATCCTGAAAATCCACGACTGGCGCCGGGAACAAACGTGGCAAGCGAACGCGACATCATCGAAGCGCTAGTAATTCACGAGGACGTTTACACTCTCGCCAAGAACATCGCGGCAAATGGATTTTTCCCGAGCGAGCCCTTAGTCGCAATTCGACAGACCGGAAAATTGACGGTCGTGGAAGGGAATCGTCGCCTAGCTGCGTGCAAGCTGTTAGCTGCACCAGAAGCGGCACCGCAGGAAGTGGAAAAGAAGTTCAGAACGCTTGCCGCGACCTTTGATGTAAAGCAACTCGCGAAACTACCTGTCCTGATCGCTCCCTCGCGCGAAGCAACGATTCCGTTGGTTATGGCGAGGCACACCGCAACTCAAATCGCGAAATGGAAACCTGCGATGCAGGCCCATTTCTACAGCAACCTAGTCCGGCACGGGCTAACACTCGAAGAAGTCGCGGAAAAATTCAATTTGCAGCCTGGAGAAGTACGTGACGCGCTACATCTCCACAACCTGTATAAAATGGCGTGTCGATTGCAGCTTTCGCAAGAAGAGGCCGATGTCGTCCGCGACCCCCATCGCTTCAATCTAACGACACTGCACCGCGTATTCGAGACGCCCACAGGCAGGGGTTTCTTTGGTATCGATTTCGGCGTTGATGGCAACATTTCCGGCAAAATCGCTCCCGAGGAATTTGCAAAAGGGTTCACCCGGCTCGTTTCAGATGTTGCGATGACGCGCGAAGACTCGCGTTCGCTTCACGCGCCGGCCGATATTCAAAATTACTTGGGGCGATTCAAGCCATCGGAACGACCGAACCTAGCCAGGAAAGGACTGTTCACGGCGGATAGTTTCTTGCTTCCGACGCGCGTTGCGGCGCCGACGCCTTTGCCGCCACCGCCACGAAGGCGCCGCGTCCGAGCATCCGCTGGCCTGATTCCGTATTCGATCGTGTGCGGTGTGAACAATCAGCGCGTTCGAAATCTTTTTGGAGAACTACAGAAACTTCCGCCAAACAAGTTTCCTAATGGATGCGCGTTCACGTTCCGGTCGTTTCTTGAACTGAGCGTTTACTGCTTCCTCGATAGCAAGGGCGAGATAAACAAGATGCAGACCGAATACGTAAAGGCCGTCGCGAGGAGAAACGCTGGACGGCCTCAAGACAAGCAAATCAAGCCGCAGCCCGGCTGGACGCCCACGCTTCAGGAAATGATGGCGCGCTTGGCCGATGCCAAATCCAGCTTGCTGAAGAATCAGCATACCGTCAAAGCACTAAATAAAGTCATTAAAGAGGAGCAGGAATTATTCGGGCTTAACCTAACGAGTCATAATCCAACATATCATCCGAACGAGACAAGACTCCGCAATACATGGGCGAACCTGGAGGAATTTTTTAAGGAAATTCTCGCGTGACGTACTGCCACCCAAGTCCGCTCCGATATCCTGGTGGAAAAAGCTTTCTTACGCCTTTTCTTGCTGACGCCATTCATCTCAATGCGATCCAAGGAGGCACATACATCGAGCCGTGTGCGGGCGGTGCCGGTGCCGCGTTAAACCTTCTTTTCGGTGCATACGTTTCCTTTATCCACATCAACGACGTCGACCCATGTGTCTTTAGTTTTTGGCATTCTGTCGTTTTTCACACTGAAGAGTTTTTGGAACTGCTCGATAGGACGGGAATCAATGTGGTTACGTGGCGCCGGCAACGAGAGATAATCCGATATCCGCACAGGCATTCGCGATTGAAAGTTGGATTCGCGACATTTTATCTCAATCGCTGCAATCGGTCCGGTGCGCTAAACGGAGGTCCGATCGGAGGACTGGACCAGAAAGGCGAATACAAGATTGATGTTCGCTTTAACAAAATAGCGCTCCGGAAAAGAATTGAGAAGATTTTCCTTCACCGCGACCGAATAGCCGTTTCCGGCAAGGATGCTATTACTTTGCTGCGTGAGAAACAGCGCAGTGGATTCTTTAACGCGAATCGTTCCATTGTCTATCTCGATCCGCCGTATCACGTGAAAGGACAGCGACTCTATCCCAGATTCTTTCGAGACTCCGACCATCGGAAACTTGCAAATTTTCTTCATCAGGATGCACGATTTCGGTGGCTGATCTCGTACGATGATTCGTCGCTGATACATAGTATCTATGCCGGGCGGAAAAACGTCCTGTTCATGAACTATGTTATGCACAAGATCAGGATCGGAAGAGAGCTTGTAATCGGAAGCAACGACTGTGAGTTGCCGATGCAACATTTTGTGAGATCGATCGATCAAAACCCTGCTAAGGCGATGTCCGCGTAGATCGCGAACTTAGGACTCATAGGAAAGAGTTGCCTAATCTCTTCGCGCTAACAATTGCGAAATATCTTTTCGCGGTGGTATCGCAGGTATTCGGGCTTGATTTGAAAGTGTTTGGGCGCCTTTGCCCGCTGGCCGCGAATCAACTCAAGGACAGCACTCACTGGCCAACTAAATTTTGAAAGATCCTTCGGAATCATGACTTCGAGATCATCGGAAAATGTAATTAATCCACGGTCGAAAAGCGCGTCATAGCATGTATTCAGGCAAAGGCCATTGGCCGGATCCAGCCGGGACTCAACGCGAGAAGCCCAAGGAACAATGTGGCTCGCGGTTAGTAGGTCCGCCTCAATAACGCCGGACAAACAGCATCGGCCGCCGAAATTTGCAAGGACTCTGCGCCGGAAAACCGACTGTTTGAGACGAGCATTTATTTCCATGCGGCGATTTTCGATTGCGTAGTCGTTGACAATATCTTCCGGCGGCGGTTTGGAGACCGATCCCGCGAGGAAATGTGGGTTGCTGAAAAATTCACCTACGTCAAAGACCGATGGATAATTTGTTATTTTGAGCTTGTTATCCTGAATCGTTCCAATCCAGCGTCTTCGTCTATCCTTGCCAAGCGCGAGGTATTTTTCCGTGAATATGTGCGCGACTTCGCGGAATGGAATCGCGAAGAAATCAGTTTCAACCGATTCGTCGCCAAAGATTATCAGGCAGAAATCGCCTCCAGTGGCTTTTTGATAGTCATGCAACTTTGCGATGTAAAAATTAAACCAGTATGCATTTTGCGGATCGGCTTTGGTGATGTAATGCCGCTGCGCTAGCTGGTCGCGCTGCTTCAAAATCGTATTCAAGGCCACGATGTCGATCTTACAGGAATCAGCTCATTGACCGCAAGGGAGCGAACGAACCGGCACCCGACTTCGCTTGAGATGATAGTGAGCGGTAAGAAATTAATTCCGCGCAGCAGCCTTAGAATCTTGAATCTGCGGTGCGGGTGAGACTCCAGCGAAAATCCATGGAGCCATCGTCAGAATGTAGTACTCGGCTCATGGCGAAATAGGAGTCCCCTCGCCCTCGCTTAAAAAACGAATTGCCTAGCCAACTCAGATGGGAATAGCCTTCCTTCATGTCCTCCCGGATACTGAAATGGTTAATCTTTAGCGCTCTCGTATCAGTCATTCCTCTCTTTCTGTCGGGAGTGATCTTGAACGACCACGGCAAGTTGAAGGCATATAGCGACGTCTGGTCGAGAGGAGAGCTGTTCTTAATCTCGCTAATCGGCACCGCGACAGCCTTTGGTGATTTAGTGCTCTCGAAGACAACCCACACGAAAAGAAGGATGGCAATCGCGGCGTCCTCGGCGTTTTTGATGCTTCTCGCTACATGCTGGTACGTCGAGCTTACCTCGAATGCACTATTAACCCTTGCGGGTCAGCCTAACACGTTACAGGCCAACATCTTGGGGTATTCACCTTGGCTTTATCTTTGCGCTTTGCTTAACGGATTGGCCTGTGTCATGCTTTCACCAGACTAGATTTTGTAGGAGTAACCGAAACATCAGAAACGAAACGAATCGAGGCTCATGAACTTCATTTTGTTGCTTATTTGTGTCGCTGTTTCCCTCACTGCGTTCACGTTGTCGGCAACGTCGAACCGCCGAGATAATCGATCGATAAGTTGGAAGGCGCCGAAACGTGACGTACGAGACGCGCGTCAAACCGAGCAAGTTGAACGGGAAACAAAGTCTTCTGTTCAAAGCTAGATTGCGTTAGCAAACGCAAGCTTGCCCGCGGCAATCAACGCCGGGCGGCGGCCTTGGCCTGAAGTTTTTTAGCCCAGTCAGCGCGCAAGACTTTCATCTCCGCTTTGAGCCCGCGCATCCGCGGGGCGACGCCTTTATATTTTTTCGTGGTCCCGTTGACCGTTCGATTGACCGCGCCCTGACCGACCAGACCCTGAAGCTTTTCGTAAACGCGCAACCGCAGCATTTCTTCCCCGCCGCTGGCAGCGTTTCGTTCCCGAAGATTAAGCAGGATGATGTCGAACAAGGGTTTGAACTCAAACGACGCCCTGGACGAAAGCACGGCCACCAATTCCTCGGTGACGTTGTCGGGCATCCGACGTGTGAAAGAAGCTCCGTTTACTTTAGACATTAAGGATTATAGCCGAAATCCGGGAAAAAGCGACTGAGGCGGCCTGGCCGCAGGGATGCCATCCAGATTTCGCAGATTATCAGCACCCTAGTTCCCGTTTCCAATCGGTGTAAATCGGGATGACGGAATCTGCGGATCAAATCGCGGTGTGAGCCGGTCGCGGCGCGAGCCGATGCCGGAGTTGGAGGAAGGGGCGCTCGACCACGAGAAAGAGAACGGCGCCGGCGGCGTAAACGCAGAGTTCGACGCCGAGAAGACCGGGCACCGATGTCAGCTCGATGTTGTGGTCAAAGCAAAATTGGCCGACGAAGTGGATGACGAGTTTCTGAATTAAATACGCGCTGTAAGCGACGCTGGCGATGAACGCGGCGCCCGGAATCGCAACGCGGCGAAACAGGAGTCGTGGACTTTGTGCACAGATGAGGAGCGCAGCCATCCCGATAGCGATCAGCGGAAATTGCCAGATCGCGGCCGAGGCCATGAGGTAATCGCCTTCGCCCAACCACAACCCGTAACCGATCAGCGCAAGCGCGGGCAACCAAAGCCAGATCGCGCAGTCAGTGAGTCGTTGCCACCATTGCGGCCGGAGTTTTTCGATCGCGGCCAAGGCGACGCCGAAGACGAGCGGATCGAGCCGGGTCCAGGTCGGGTAGTAGATCCACGCTTGAAAGCCGCGGAACGAGACGCCGGTTTCGCCGAGATTTTGATAAGCGAGAAACGTTCGCAGTGCGATCCCACCGAACACGATGACAAAAGGGATAATGATCGCCGCGCGCGGCCAGCGATTCACAAAGAGCAGGATGAACGGGAGACAAAGATAAAATTGGTCTTCGACCGCGAGCGACCAGGCGTGGGAGAAGGCGGTGCCGCCATGGAGCGCAATGTTTTGAACCGAGAGAAGAAATTTCCAGAGCGGCTGCGACATTTCGGGAAACTCGCGCCATGACGGCAACAAAAAATAAATCGCGAGCACGACGAAATAGGCAGGCATGATCCGCAAAGCGCGACGAGCAAAGAAGCGGCCAAAGTTGATCGATTGTCCGCGCGCGAGCGGGGCGAGCAGCTGGCCGCCGATCAGATACCCGCTGAGGACAAAGAAAAGATCGACACCGATCCAGCCCCAGCGATCGACCCGCCCCGGCAATTTAAATCCGAAGAGCCCGCCGTGGTAAATGACCACCACAATAATGGCGAGCGCGCGGAGAAGATCGAGACCCGGCTGGCGTTCTCGATCGCTAAAGCGCGGGTCAATTATGTTTTCGCTCACGATATTTCAGCAATTCATCCACAGATTTCGCAGATTTTCAGCACCCTAATTCCCATTTCGGATCTGTGTAAATTGGGACGATAGGAATCTGCGGATTACGTGAGATCGACGTCTCATGAATCATAGTTCGTCGGTTGGCACCCGAATCTTTCAGTTATTCCTTAACCGCGGCCGACACGGCCGCCGCTACACAAAAAAAAGCGCCCGCGAGAGATTCCCGCGAGCGCTTCGTTAAATATTGCTGGCCGTTCGTCCTATTTCTTCTTGGTGTAGCTAATCTCCATGGTTTTCTTTTCCTGGCCGCCCTGGTTCTCGTACCACTCCAGGCTCATGTGATTGTTGTCGGCAATTTTGATTACTTCGCGGACCGATGTTTTCATTCCCGGGACCACTTCCATCTCGGAGGTGTAGGTGAACGATTTGGTTGCGGGATCGTAGGTGCCTTCGGAGAACTCGATACCGGTGCCCATACTGTCGATCCAGGAAGCGACGAATTTCTTTTTCACGTTGTCGTAGCCTTCAATGCCCATCCCCTTGAACATGACATCTTTCATTTTGCCGTCCTCACCGGGCATCTGCATTTTTCCGGAGACGTCCATTGTGCAATAGCGGCCGCCCATGATCGATTTTCTGGTCGCGGTGCCTTTCGATTCCTGTGGTTTGGCATTCGGATCCGGGTTCATCCAGAACTTGATGCTGTAATCCCAATCGCCGTCGAGGCTGGAAAGCAGCTTGTGATTCTCGTTCAGTTTCGACATCTCCATCATCTGCTGCATCATCTTTTGCATGTCGGCTGCGCTCGGTTGGCCGGTCGGCGCACTCGCTCCGGTACCGCCACTTGGTTTCGCCGGCGCGGCGAAAGAACCAGTTGAAGGCGAAGTCGTGGTCTGTTGAGCGAATGATGAGACAGCGAGCGATGTCGCTGCAAAAAGAACTGTTACAAACACGGATATTTTCATGGCGGGCATTGTTGAAAAGAACCCGCACTAACGTCAAGCGCCGCGTTGGCGTTTACCAACCGAGGACTTTGGCGAAGATCAGTGGAGCCACAATGGTGGCATCAGACTCAATAATGAAGCGCGGGGTAGTGGCGCGGAGTTTGCCCCAGGTGATTTTTTCGTTCGGGACCGCGCCGGAATACGACCCGAAGCTGGTGGTCGAATCGCTAATCTGGCAGAAATAACCCCATTCGGGCACTTGATCGGTAACGAGGTCCTGATTGAGCAGCGGGACCACGCAAATCGGGAAATCGCCCGCGATGCCGCCGCCGATCTGAAAGAAGCCAATGGATGAATCCTTTGACTCGCGCCGGTACCATTTCACCAGCTCCATCATATATTCGATGCCGGAGCGGACAGTGTGAACGTCGGTGATGTGGCCGGTGATGCAACGCGCCGCGTAAATATTTCCGAGGGTCGAATCTTCCCAACCCGGCACGACCATCGACAGATCTTTTTGCGCGGCCGCCATCATCCAACTGTCGGCCGGATCGATCTCGTAAAATTGTTTGAGCCGGCATTCCCGCAAAATCTTGAACAGAAACTCGTGCGGAAATTTCCGCTCCTTGTTTTTCGCGGCCAAAATCCATTCGTCGATAACGAGACCCTCGATCCGGCGGATCGCTTCTTCCTCCGGAATGCAGGTATCGGTCACGCGATTGAGATGACGTTTCATGAGCTGTTCTTCCTGCTTCGGACTAAGCTCCCGATAATTCGGCAGACGCTCGTAATGGCTTCGGGCAACAAGATTGAACAGGTCCTCCTCCAAATTCGCCCCGGTGCAGGTGATGGCGTGAACTTTGTCCTGACGAATCATCTCCGCGAGAGAAACGCCGAGTTCGGCCGTGCTCATCGCCCCGGCAAGAGTGATCATCATTTTCCCGCCGGCGTTGATGTGCGCGATGTAAGCGTCGGCGGCGTCCTTAACTACGGCGGCGTTGAAATGCCGGTAATGCCGATCAATGAATTCACTGATGGGACCCGCCTTCATGCGGTGAACGTTTGCGGCCTCACTCTTCCGCTGTCGCTGCACAGAAAATCTATAACGTTATTTTCAGCGATTGAGCACGCATTTTTTTCGATCTGAACCAAAATTTTTTTCAGGGCAGGGAAGCAAGGATCCGGGCGGCCAACGTTTGCGGCATGATCCCGAGAAAGAGAACGGCGGCAGCAAGAACGGCAATTACGGCTTCGCCGAATATGTGGCGAGTGGCGAGTGGCGAGTGACCAGCGACAGAATCCGAAGATTTGTCGACGAAAATGATCTTGAGAACGATCAAATAATAATAGAGCGACACAAAGCTTCCGAAGAGCGCAATTGCCACCAGCCAGAGCAAACCGTGATTTCCGCCGGCGCGGAAGGCTGCGCTGAACAGATAAAATTTTCCAAAAAATCCCGCCAGCGGTGGCAGACCGGCCAGCGACAAGAAGAAGATCGACATCGAGCCGGCAAGGAATGGCGACCGCGCGGCCAATCCTGCGAAATTTTGTAAATCGTCGCCGCCACTTTCGCGGCGAACCACGCCGACGACCGCGAACGCGCCGACAAGTGTGATTGCGTAGATGCTGGTGTAGAACAGGGTAGCCGAAAATCCGTCGCGTCCACCAGCGATGATCCCGAGTAACGTGTAGCCACCGTGCGCGACGGCAGAATAAGCGAGCAAACGACGAACATTCGTTTGCGCGAGCGCCACGAAATTGCCGAGCAGGATCGATAATGCGGCGAGGACGGCAAGCACTGGCGACCAACCGGCGACCATTGCGTGCCAGTCGGCGCTGCCGTGAACGGGAGCAAAACCAACCAGCACGATTTTCCCAAGCACGACGAACGATGCGACTTTCGAAGCCGAAGCGATAAAAGCGGCGCTCGGAACCGGCGCGCCCTGATAAGCGTCGGGAGCCCAAAGATGAAATGGCGCAGCGGCGATCTTGAAGGCGAAACCAACCAGCGTCATGACGATGCCGACGGCGAGGAGTGGTTGGACCGGACCAGCCGCGAGTTTTTGGCCGATCGCGGCGAGTGCGGTCGTTCCCGACATGCCGTAGATGAAACTGATTCCAAAAAGGGTGAACGCGCTCGCAGTGCTGCCGAAGAGAAAATATTTCAGACCGGCTTCGGCTGAGCGGACGTCGCTCTTGTCAAAAGCCGCCATCACATAAAGCGACAATCCGAGCAGCTCGAGTCCAATAAAAATCATGAGGAGCTCTTCGCTCCCGACGAGCAGCATTAATCCAACCGCGCCGAGCAGAAGCACGGCGATATATTCGCCAGGATTGGGCAGGGATTTCTCCGACGAAGCAAGCGGAACAGTAACGAGCGCGAGGACGAGACAGATAATTTTGAATAGCGCATTGAGCGGCGAAATCACGAGCATGCCGCCGAACAAATTTGCGTGTTGGGGCAACATCAGGACTGCGCCGATTGCGATTACGATTCCTAGCATCGCAACAATGGGGCCCAACATCGACGCACGCGTGCTCGCTAATCCGATCGTCAGCACAGCAAGCGCGGTGACAACAACGATCGCCTCGGGCGCGGCAAGTTTGAGTAATTCGAGATAGCTCATTTCAGAAACCGCATTGCCTCGACCGCCGGCTGGATGCGATCGAGCAAAAATTTCGGATAAAGTCCAATGGCGAGCGTGGCGAACATGAGGAGACCGGCGCCGAGTTTTTCCGGGATCGTGATCGGCGACAGCTCAGTTAGCCGAGGATTCGTGGTCGCAAGAGCCTCCTTCGCCAAGCCTTCGGCGGCCAAGTCGACATCGAAGAACGCGCGCTTCAGAGCGCGGAGTGTAAACGCGGCGACCAGCACCATTCCGGCGCCGGTGATCCAGACCGCGAGCGGATAGCTTTTCCAAGCACCGATGAGAATCGTGATCTCCGCGGCGAACCCGCTGAAGCCGGGAATGCCCATCGACGCGGCGGATGCGACGACAAAGGTAAACGCGGCGAACGGCAACGCGCGGCTGAGATTCATCCCCGCAAGCGCGTCGAGTTCGCGCGTATGTGTGCGCCGATAAATCATTCGTCCGGCGACGGCGAAGAGAAGGGCGCCGATCACGCCGTGGGAAAACATTTGCAGGACCGCGCCGGAAACGCCGAAGACGTTGGCCGTCGCAAATCCCAGCAACACAAAACCCATATGGCTGACACTGGAATAGCCGATGACAAATTTAAGGTCGCGTTGCCGAAGAGCGACGGCGGCGGCGTAAACGATCCCGACAACGGCAAGGACTGCGATCCAGCTCCGCCACATTTGAAAACCTTGCGGGAGAAGATTCATCGCTACGCGCAAAGCCGCGTAAGCGCCGAGTTTCATGACGATACCAGCAAGCAACATCGAGCCGGCGGTTGGTGCGGCGACGTGACCGGTCGGCGCCCAGGTGTGCAACGGCCAGATGCCGGCGAGCACGGCGAACCCAAGAAACAAAACCGGAAACGCCCACGATTGGAGCTGCGGCGCAAATTGAATTCGCGCGAGCTGATTGAGATCGAGCGATCCGCCGCTCACATAAATGGCGATGATCCCAAGAAAAACGAGCGCGCCCCCGAAGAATGAATACAACGTCAGCTTCATCGCGCCGTATTCCTTGTTGGTCGAACCGAAGATCGCGATCAGGAAATATTTAGGGACGATGACGAGCTCGTAAAAGAGGAAGAGCAGGAAAAGATCGGCGCTGAGGAAAACGCCGTAGGAGCCGCCGACTACGAGCAAGAGCCAAAAGAAGAATTCGTTTTGCCGTTCGGCAACGTCCCAGGAAAAGAGGACCGCGCTGATCGCGGCGATCCCTGTGACCAGAACGAGCGTGAGACTGATTCCATCGAGCGCGAGATGATAATTCATGCCGAGCGCCGGCACCCAAGGCACCCGCACGACCGTGGTGAAGTGCGCAAGATCGACATCGTCACAGAAAAATGTCGCCAGGGTGATCGTGAACGCTGCAATGGCGGTGACGAGCGCGATCCAACGAGCGAAAGCGCGTGGCAGAACGAGAAGCGCGATGGCCCCTACGAATGTGATGTAAATCGTCCAGGCGATCATCGGCCATTGCCCGCTCGATAACGCGCGCTTTTTTCGCGAACGTGAAATCCTATCTGGCGACGCGGTTGTTTCGACGGCTTGAGGGAACCGGTCACAAATTGTGACCGGTTCTTCGCAACTTCTTCAGCCTGGGCTGGTTGTTCGTTTAAGGTCACAATTTGTGACCTTAAAGAGCGCGTCTCCTCCCTGCTAAGTTGGAACATGAAATCGTGTGGGAAGCGCGCCGCGTTACGCTTGACCGCCTGATTTAGGACTCGTGTTGCGACGCCGTATAAAGCCGCCAGGTCGAAATCGAGCAGGACCTTTTGACCGCGCAGGAGATAAATCGCTCGCGCAATGCGCTCAATCGGAATGATCTCTTTGCTCATTGTGGCGGTCTTCACACAAACAATCGCGCCATTTGAACGACGGTTGCGTTGAAGATGTTGAAGATGAATTGCGGATTGATGCCGATGGCGAACATCAACAGCGTGACCGGAACGATGACGAATTTTTCGCTGCGGATGAGATCGGAAAAGCCGCTGCAACTTTCGGCGAGCGGCCCGCTGAAGAGCGATTGGATCGCGCGCATGAAAGTCACTGCGGTGAAAAGGAGACCGAGAACCGCAATTGCGGTGAACGAAGCGGCGGTGGCGAACGAGCCTTTGAAAATCAAAAATTCGCCAACGAAGCCGTTGAGACCGGGCAACCCGAGCGACGAAAACATCGCGATGCTCATCCAGCCGCACAGCAGCGGTATGCGCTGCATCAGTCCGCCGAAATCGTCGATGCCGCGCAGACCGCGACGTTGTTCAAGCAAACCGACGAAATAAAAGAGCGCAGCGGCAGTGATGCCGTGATTGAAAATTTGCAGGAACACGCCACTCATCGCCGCGTGTTTGTCGATCAAAGAGGATGTCGATGTTGTGATGGCGAAGAGACCGAGGAGGCAGTAACCGAGGTGATTGATCGACAAATAGGCGACCATTCGTTTCAAGTCGCGTTGTGCCCAGGCCGCCAGCGGTGCGAACACAATCGAACAGACCACGAGTCCAAGTAACCATGGCCCGACTATTTTGATTTCGTTCGGGAACAACGGAACAAGCAGTCGAATGAAACCGTAAACGCCCATTTTCGAAAGCGCGCCGGTCAACACCATCGACACGCCGGTCGGCGCCGTTTGATATGCGTCAGGCAGCCAGGTGTGAAATGGAAAGAGCGGTACTTTAACGGCAAGCCCAAGAAAAATTCCGGCGAAGGCGATCCATCGAACATTACCGGTGAGCAATCCGCTTTTTCCGAGGCCAGCCAACGTCGCGAAATCGAATGTTCCTTTGGAAAAATAAATTCCGAGGAACGCGAGCAGCATGGCGACGCTGCCGAAGAATGTGTAAATGAAAAACTTTACCGCGGCGTAGTCGCGGTTTTCGCCGCCGTAAATTTTGATGAGCAGAAACGCCGGCACCAGGCTCATCTCGTAAAACAAAAACCAGAGAACAAAATTCTGGGCGGTGAAGGTGCCGTAGAGCGCGGCCTGCATCACGAGCATGAGCGCGCAGGCGCCGCGTTCTAATCGCTGCGCGCAGAAAGCGAACGGGAAAACGAGTGATGTCAGCAATACGAGAAGCAGACTCAGACCATCGACGCCAACGAGATATTCGGCGCCGATCGAAGGAATCCAGACATGGCGCTCGACGATCTGCAAACCAGGCGCGGTGACATCGAATTTTTGCCAGAGCATCGCCGCGTAAAACGCAGAGAGCGCGTTGAAGATGAGAGCAACCATGCGCGCGTTTTTTGGCTGGCCGATATAAAGCGCGATCGCGCCGGCTAGCGGAATAAAAATGAGCGCGCTGATTAACCCAGCCATGCGTAAAGAAGAACGAGCGCGAGCATGCCGAGAGCGATCGCGCCGAGATAAGTTTGAATCTGACCGGAGTGCCGGCGCGACATGAGACGCCCAAATCCGTGCGCGCCAACAGTACCTTCATCGACACCGGCGTTGATTACGCGTTCGTCGGTACTGGTTGTGACGCGGCCAAAAAATTGTCCGATTCTGCCAATGTCTTGAACGAGGCCGTCCCAGACATGGCGATCCATCCAGTCAGAAAGTCGCGCTAAAATCGCAGAGAGGGCGATAACGGTGCGATCGTAAATCTCGTCGATCCACATTTTGTTTTCGAGAAAACGAAAGAGTGCGGGCTGAGCCTGTTGAAGCGGATCGCGTCCATCAGCGCGCCGATACATCCAAATACCAAGCGAAACGCCGGCGCCGACAAGCGCGAGCGAGACGATGATCATCGGTTGAAGTAAAAGATGCGGATCAAAACGCGCTGGATGTCCCGTTAAATAACTTTCAAGCCACGGCCAGGCCGGCGTGAGCACGACGCTGAAAAGAATTGCGCACACCGCGAGCACGATTAGTGGAATCGTCATCACGCTTGGACTTTCGTGCGCTTGCTCCGAACCTGAGCGTTTTCCGCCGAAGAAAACGAAAATGATCTGCCGCGTCATGTAGAGCGCGGTCAGAATGACGCCGATCATCATGAGATAATGCGGCGCATGGGAGTGCGACCAATTGGCAGTCGCGTGCAAAATTTCTTCTTTCGTCCAGCCACCGGAAAAAAAGAACGGCACCCCGCTCAGCGCCATCATTCCGACCGCGTAAGTTCCAAACGTGACCGGCATGAGCCGGCGCAAGCCGCCCATTTTGCGAATGTCCTGTTCATGATGGCAGCCGTGAATGACCGAACCGGCGCCGAGAAACAAAAGGGCTTTGAAAAATCCGTGCGCGAGTAAGTGCATGATTCCCGCGGCGACGCCACCGACGCCGAGCGACACCATCATCAAACCGAGTTGTGAAACGGTGGAGTAAGCAAGAATGCGTTTGATGTCGGACTGCGCGACCGCGATCAGCGCCGCCATTAAGCCCGTGACGACGCCGATCCAAACGACGACGGTGAGCGAAGTCGTAACGCCATTGATCGCACCGACAGCAAAGATCGGATAAACGCGCGCGACCAAAAAAACGCCGGCGGCGACCATGGTGGCGGCGTGGATCAACGCGCTGACCGGCGTCGGGCCTTCCATCGCGTCCGGCAACCAAACGTGGAGCGGAAATTGTCCGGACTTGCCGACCGCCCCGCAAAAAATCAGGAGTGCTATGAACGTGGCGCTGGCCCCGAGCGCGAGGAGCCCAACATTTTCAAGACAACCACGTCCGCCATCATAAAAAAGCAACGTGCCGCTCGCGTGATAGAGCCAAAGGATCCCAAGAAAAAATCCCATGTCGCCGATGCGCGTGGTGATGAACGCTTTTTTTGCCGCGGCCGCCGCGCTGGGCCGCTCAATCCAAAATCCGATCAATAAGTAAGACGCGAGGCCGACCAGTTCCCAAAAAACAAAGAGCAGAAGCAAACTGTTGGCGACAACCACGCCCAGCATCGCGCCGGAAAAAAAAGAGAGATAAGCGAAGAACCGAGAAAAGTTTTTGTCTTCGGACATGTAGCCAATGCTGAAAACAAAAATGCAGAGACCGACCAGCGCGATCATCATCAGCATCGCCGCGGCGAGTGGATCGAGAACAAACCCGATGCGCAGAGTCTGCCCCCCGAACGTGAACCAGTTGAGATTCTGAATCGCGCGGAAGCTGTGAGAATGCAACGTCGGGACAAACGCGAAGATCGACATCGCCAACGCGGCGATTTGGCCCAGCACGGCGACTGCGCTCGAAGTGAAGCGAGCGGACTTCCCGAAACCCAAAATCAACAGCGACGCGAGGACCGGCGTTGCCGGAATTAACCAAACGTTGCTCGTGATCCAGGAGTTCATCCTTTGAGTTGATCGAGCTGGTCGACGTTGGTGGTGCGAAAGTGGCGATAAACGGCAATCACCATGGCAAGACCGACCGCTGCTTCGGCAGCGGCGATGGCAATGGCGAAAATTGCGACCATGACGCCGGTCGGTGGCTGCGGCTGCGGCGCGAACCGCCAAAACGCGATGAAATTCAAATTCGCCGCCGCCAGCATCATCTCAATCCCGATCAGGATAAAGATCGCGTGACGCCGGCTAAGCGCGGCAAGCAGTCCGATGCAAAACAATGCCGCCGAGACGACGAGCAAGATCGACAATGTCATCAGCTCTTGTCCTCCATCACGAGAATGAGCGCGCCGATCAAGGCCGCGGTCAGCAAAACTCCGACACATTGGAGCGGCCAGACGTAATTCGTCATCAAGAGTTCACCGATGCGCTGGACGGTGACCGGCTCGATACGTGGCGACGGAGCGGAAACCAATTTTGTTTTCGAAATGGCCCAGACCAAACCGGCAAACACCGCGACCGCAATAACAACGCCGCTCCAATTAAAGCCGCGGACTTTTCCGACGTCGTGCCGGGTGAGGAGAATCGTGAAAACAATCAGGACCGCGACCGCGCCGATGTAAACGAAGATTTGGACCAGGCCGACGAATTCCGCGCCGAACAAAAAGAAAAACGCGGAGATGCCGACAAACATGACCGCGAAACAGAGCGCAGCGTGCATGAGCTTTTGCAACGTTGCTGCTGCCAGTGCCGCGGCGAGCGTTAGAATTGCGATGGCGGCAAAGGCGACGGTACTCATTCAGCGAACCGATAAGTGCGCGGCGCAAATTTCCGGCGCGTGTCGAGCAAGATCGACAATGTTGTGTAAACACTGGCGATCACGACAAATGACCAGAGCCAGCCACGCAAACCGCGACCGGTGTAGTGCCAAACAGCCGCGGCAATGACGCAGGTAAACGCCATCGGCAGCATAAATTTCCAGGCGAAGTTCATGATCTGATCGACGCGCGTGCGCGGAAGTGTGCCGCGCAGCCAGATGTAAACGAAGAGTAAGATCGACAACTTCACGAAAAACCACGCGTAGGACGGAATGAATTCGAGAAAGTGAACCGGCGCGTGCCATCCGCCGAGAAACAATGTTATGCCCAATCCGCTGATCGCGAACATTCCAATGTATTCGGCCATGAAAAAGGTGGCGTATTTGAATCCCGAATATTCGGTCATGTGGCCAGCCACGATTTCGGATTCGCCTTCGGGCACATCAAACGGCGTTCGATTCGATTCGACCAAACCGGAAACGAAAAACAAGACGAACGCAGTCGCGCCCCACGGCGTGAAAACAAACCAATGCGGCACGAAACCGAGTGAGTAGTTGCCTTGAGCGTCGACAATTTTGTCGGGATTCAACGAGGCGACGATCATCACGACTGGAAGCACGGTGATGATGAGCGGCAATTCGTAGCTGATCATCTGCGCGATGGCGCGCATCGCGCCGAGCATGGAAAACTTGTTGTTGCTGCCCCAGCCGGCCATGAAGACGGCCAGCTCCGTTGTCGATCCAACGGCAAAGAAGAATAGAATGCCGCCATCGATGACAAACGGGGTCATGTTTCGGCCGTAAGGAATGACGCCGAGACTGAGAATTGCGGTCGCAGCAATCAAAACCGGCGCCAGAAAATGAACAATCTTGTCGGCGCGGGCCGGCACGATGTCTTCCTTGATCAACATTTTGATTCCGTCGGCGACGGGCTGGAACAATCCGAATGGACCGACCCGATTCGGGCCGTACCGATTTTGCATCCGGCCGAGAATCTTCCGTTCCAGAACCGAGATGAGCGCGAAGAGCGTTAGGAAAACTCCGAGAAGGACGACAATATTGAGCAGGCTCGAAGCAGTTTGAACCAGCCAATCCGGCGCGCGCCCATTCAGCATCGAGAGCAACCATTGTTTTGCGTGGATGAAAATTTGATCGAGAGAATCAGCCATTTTTTAGGTTGCCACCGATTAACACCAGCCTTCGTTAAAAACTACGGCTCGGCAAGCAGATGAAACACGGATTAAAGAGTAGTAGTATTATGTCTGTCGATCAGTGTAAATCTGTGTCGATCTGTGGTTGATTAAGTTTTCGCAGGAATGACTCCGAATCCTTATTTGTTCATCGTCATCTTCGCCGGCGTGGCGCTGGTGTTTCCGTTGCTGCCGCTCGGGTTGGCGTGGCTTTGGCGAAGATTCTTTCAACCGCCGAAGCCCGGTGCGCAGAAAAATGCGATCTACGAATGCGGCGTTGAGTCGATTGGTGAAGCCCAAATTCAGTTCCGGTCGCAGTATTATCTCTACGCAATTATTTTTCTGATCTTCGACGTCGAAGCGATTTTTCTGGTGCCGTTTGCGGTCGCGTTCACCGGGTTGCCGGTCGGGGCGTTCATCGCGATTCTCGTGTTTTTGCTTTTGTTGATTGAAGGTCTCGTTTGGGCTTGGGGCAAAGGTTGTTTAAATTGGGGTCCGAGCCGGACTGGCACTTAAAATGAGCGAAGGGCAAATCGACGAGGGATTGCGGAGCGAGCTGCAACGACAAGGCGTGTGGGTCACGTCGATGCAGGAGCTTTATAATTGGGGCCGCAAAAATTCGATCTGGCCGCTCCAATTCGGGCTGGCCTGTTGCGCGATCGAAATGATCGCGACGGCAGCGTCGCGTTATGATATCGCGCGTTTTGGCGGCGAAGTCTTTCGGCCGTCACCGCGCCAAGCCGATCTCATGATTGTGGCCGGCACGGTAACAAAAAAAATGGCGCCGCAAATCGTGCGGCTCTACAACCAGATGCCGGACCCTAAATATGTGATCTCGATGGGCGCGTGCGCGATTTCGGGCGGACCATTCAAACAAGGTTACAATGTGCTCAAAGGAATCGACCGTTACATTCCGGTCGATGTTTACATTCCGGGTTGCCCGCCGCGTCCGGAAGCGTTGCTACACGCGTTTATGGAATTGCAGCGCAAGATCGACGATCAGAAACTGACCGGTGCGAACAAGGCGCAGCATCTCGAACCGGCGCAGCCGAGCGAATTTCCGGTGCCGGCGTTTGGCGAACATGATTTGGAACCGCCGGCGAATCCGGACGTTTTTCAGGCACCGAAACTCGAGCGCGTCTGATCGTGGAGACGTTGGAGCAAATCAAAAATCGCGCAGAGCTGGCGGCACGTGGCGCCAGGATCGACATCGTCGTTAATCCCGGTCCGTCGCAGCAATCTTCGTTGCTGATCGACAACGCGCACGCCGTCGCGGTCGCACAATTTCTCCGCGATCATCCGGCGCTGAATTTCGACTACTGCTCAAACGCGACCGGAGTCGATTGGCTCGATCGCGTCGTGAAGAAAACGACTAAAGTGAAACAGATCGTCGACGGTGTTGAGAAAGAGGTCGACCAAACGACGGAAGAGAAAATTTCCGGCTACCTGGAAGCTGTTTATCACCTTTACTCGATGAAACACAAACACGGACCGCTGATTATTCGAATGCGGACAGGAGATCGCGCAGCCGGTGCGCGTTTGCCATCGCTCACGCCGATCTGGCGCAGCGCCGAGCTCCAAGAGCGCGAAATCTTCGATCTCTACGGAATTCATTTCGACGGCCATCCGGATCTGCGGCGGATCTTAATGTGGGACGAGTTCGTCGATCATCCGATGCGAAAAGATTACGCGCCGCCGGACGATTTCGAGTGGGAACCGACACCACACGATGACGTGCTGGAGCGCGCGAAGAAACATTATGAGCCGCGGCCACAGTTGGATGGCGCGGAGCAGATCACCGCCCAAAAGCCATGAGCGCGACGGTCGAAACACTCGAGGCAATGGAGCGACCGCCGGTGACGATGAGTTCGCGGGTTGACGGCGAACTACTCGAAGTGTCGATGGGGCCGCAACATCCTTCGACTCACGGCGTGTTTCGCATGAACGTCGCGCTGGAGGGCGAGATCGTTCGCAAGCTCAAACCCGTGTTCGGTTATCTGCACCGCAATCACGAGCAAATCGGCGAACAGACCAGTTATCTTGGCTCGATGCCGTACACCGATCGACTCGATTATTTTTGTTCGATGTCGAACAACTGGGCCTACGCGCTCAGTGTGGAAAAGCTCGCGGGCATCGAAGTGCCCGAACGTGCCGAATATCTGCGGCTTATTCTGGCCGAGCTGACGCGACTCCAGAATCATGCGTCGCTGCTCGGTTTTTTATTGAGCGACATGGGCGCGTGGGGTACGCCGCTCATGTACGCGTTCCGCGAACGCGAAAAGATTCTCGACCTTTTCGAATCGCTCTCCGGTTCCCGGATGATGTGCGATTACATGCGGTTCGGCGGTTGCCGAGTCGATGCGGATGACGCCTGGCTCGCAGGCGCAAAGAGGATTGTAGATCGGTTCCCGAAATTCCTGGACGAGTTCGAACAATTAATCCTGCAAAACGAAATCGTGATCGCGCGGACGCAGAACGTCGGAAAGCTTTCGCCCGAGCTGGCGATCAGCGCCGGCATCACCGGACCGATGCTGCGCGCGTCGGGAGTGAACTACGACATTCGCAAAGTGGACGGCTACGGAATTTATCCGCGCTTCAAATTCCGAATTCCATTGGGCGACCATGGCGACACTTATGATCGCTTGATGATGCGCGCTCTCGAAATGCACGAGAGCGTCGAGATCCTCAAACAAGCGCTGGCGCAAATTCAACCGGGGCCGGTCGTGAACCCGAAAGTGAAAATCCGCGCCTTTCGGCCGCCGGTTGGCGAAGCTTACGGACGAATCGAAGGACCGAAGGGCGAGCTCGGATTTTATTTGATCAGCGATGGCGGGCCGAATCCGTATCGGTACCGCGTGCGTCCGCCAAGCTTCATTAATCTCACGGTGCTGGAGGACCTTTGTCTCGGCCACACTGTCGCGGACGTAATGGTGATTCTTGGCAGCGTCGATATCGTGATGGGCGAAGTGGATCGCTAATCAGCGCAACCATCCCCCGACGGCTTGGACCGGCTCGAGTTGATTCGGCGCCGTAATCCAAGCGACGACTGCTCCGGCGCGCGAATCTGTTGTTAGATGGATCTCGGCTTTGCCAGCCGACATTTTTTCGTTCACGAGCGAAAGCACGACGAAATCCTGATGCAAATTGCGCCCATTGTTTTCGCCGGCCGTAACTTTGGTGTTTAGATCGAAGCCAAGCATCGCGACGTGAAGATCGATATCGTTTGTTGCGCCGTTCGCCGGATTGAATTCTGCCGAAGCGTTTTCGTTTACTAACCTGATTTTCAGTACGCCCGGCTTGTCGCTCGAGGACGTTGGAATACTACGATCCTGTGATTCACGACCGTCGACCACGAAACCGGGAGTATAAACGCCGTCATTCTTCCAACTGGCAGAGTATTGGTACTGGCGAGCGGTCCATTCCTTGGCGGCAAATGGATCGCGCCAGCCAAGTCGGTCCCAATAATCGACGTGAAACGCAAGCGGCACGAAATCCTTCCACAATTGCGGCTCGGCCTTCAGTTTGGACATCCAGGCTTCGGCTGGCGGGCAACTGCTGCAGCCTTGCGACGTAAAAAGCTCGATGAGGTGAACTTTTAGCGGCCCGCTTTCGAAGATACGATCCGCCGCCTGCAAAGTCAGCGCCGCACAAAGAAACAGAATAACGCTAAGACAACGCATCTTTTCCTTGTGAATATGTCGCGGTTTCAGCGAGATTAAAACTTCGATGATTGGGACGGGGATTTTGAATGGAATGGCGGTGACGATGCGTAACTTCGTCGGAAGTTATTTCGAGAAGGACCGCTTGATCACGGTGCAATATCCGGAAGAGCGGAACCCGTTGCCGGAAAATTACCGCAATTTTCCGATCCTGATTTACGACACGAACGATCCGGAAGCGGGATTGCGCTGCGTAGCATGCAAGATCTGCGAGAAGGAATGCCCGCCGCAGTGCATCTATATTGTTAAGAGCGACGACAAGAAGCCCGATTACATGGGCAAGCCGCAGTTTTATCCGAAGGTGTTCGACATCGACATCTCGGTTTGCATGAGCTGCCAGATTTGCGTCGAGGTTTGTCCGTTCGAAGCGATCAAGATGGACAAGGATTTCGAACTCAGTAAGCGCGAGCGATTCGACGCGTTGCTATTCCGAAAAGAAGAGCTTTCGAAGTCGAACGAATATTATCATCGGATTCATCCGGTCGAGGCCGCGGCCGTAGACGCCAACCTTGCGGAAGCCGCGGCGGCAGCTGAAGCCAAGAAAAAAGCGGCCGCAGCTGCAGCTGCGGCCAAACCCACGCCGGCGACACCTTCCACGCCAGGATCGACATCGGCTCCTGGCGAATCTCCGCCGGCGACGACGAAATCGTAAATCGCGTAACGCGGCACGGGCGCTGCTTTACGTCATGGCCACACGGCTATGATCGCGCTGGTTAAGAAAGCTCTCTGGCTTTTAGTTGTCGTATTTGGATCGACGTCGGTTGGTTTTGCGCAGTCGACTTTCCTGGAAGTCGACTCGACGCCGTACGACCGACAGATGTTGCGAGTCCAACCAACTTTGACAGCGCCTTCGGGGTGCGCCGTTGATGGAATCTCGTTCACGCTGGTCAACGAGTGGATGATCGAATTGCGCGCGATGCCTTATCGATATTCCCGAGAATGGCAGACGCCGTTCGAAGTCGAAGCAGTCAGACAGGCGGATTGCAAAGGTAAAGCGCTGGCCCTTTACGACCGCCTGCAATTAAACGGCGCTACGAATCTGCGTTTCGTGATCGGGAAACGTCGGGCGAATGACTCGCTGACTCACGCCTGGCTGGAATGGGACACGGAGATGGGAACGCTTCTGCTCGATCCAACATTTAATTGGACGGCCACAATCAAAATATCGGATACACGAAACTACGTTGCGTTCTATGGATATGAAGGAGCGCACAAGTACCTGGCCGCCAATTCGCTCCTGGTAAACCGCACTCTTGGAGCTCGCAGCCGCAGCCCGGCCGCTCCGTCGCAGGGAACAATCACCAGACCCGGTCGATCAATCTCGAAACTTCGTTCGAACCCTTGGTTTTTCGACGAAGGACCAATTAGTCCGAGATCGTTCTCGAGCAGAACGCCGCTTTAAGGTTTCACTCTCGCCGCAAGGTGAGATGAACAATCTCCGCGGGCGCATTCACGCGAAGCGGGAACCAGTTACCGACACCGTTTGAGACGATGAGTTGGCTTTGGCCGCGCCGATAGAGTCCGGACCAATAGCGAAACATCGCGGGTCCAAAGCCTAACTGCTCGTTCAACATCAATTGCCCGCCGTGCGTGTGGCCGGAGAGAGTAAGAGGTAATCCCGCCTCAGCCGCCGCGTCGAAGGCGTGCGGGTGATGCGCCATCAGAATCGGAAACGCATTCGGTTCGCGCTGCTCAAGCAATTTGTTAACGGCGGATGCGATCGCCGCGTCGCGTCCTTGACCATAAACACGCGTCCAACTCAGCCCGAGAAGCTGCACCGGAACTCCACGGACACTGACAATTGTCGATTCATCGAGCAAAAACGGAATTCCGGACGCTTTCACGCGCCTTTCGAATTCCGTCGGGTTCTCGATCAGATCATGATTCCCTTCAATGATCGCGAGACCGAAGCGCGCTTCGAGCGCTCGAGTCAATTCCAATCCGGTATCGAGATCAGCGAGGGCGTCGTTAATCAAGTCGCCGGTCAAAAGCACCAAGTCCGCGCGCATCTCATTGACCATGCGCACCATCTTTTTTAGCACCTCACCTTTCGTGAATCGTCCAACGTGCATGTCGCTCACCTGCGCGATGATCGTTCCATCCAGTTCCTTCGGCAGTTCCGGGATCGGCAAAACAAAACGGCGAACCCGAACGTTGTTCAGCTGCGCCATCGCGATTCCAGTGAGGCCGAACGTGAAAACGGATGGCAACATCGCGCCGGCAAACCGCAGAAAATCGCGGCGGCTCCAAGCGGGCGCTTCGACCGATCGCGTAATCGCGTTCGGAGTGTGGCGAGCAACGCGCACTATTTTTTGTCCGAGCAGAATTGGTATGAGCGCAAGCGCGATCAGCGAAAGGAGCCCCAGCCCGATGAAATGCCAGATGAAGATTGCTGAGACCGCGAACTTCGGAATGAAACGGTCCCAATTGCCGCGATACATTCTCGCGGCGATGATCCCGATCAACCCGGCCATCATCGCGAGCATAAAGATCGAGACCAGAACGCGAGCGATCCCGTGATTGGTCAGGCGCGCGAAAACAATCCACCAGACGAGATCGAGCGAAACCATCAAACCGATGATGG
Organism: Chthoniobacterales bacterium; assembly: GCA_035635435.1. GTDB lineage: Bacteria > Verrucomicrobiota > Verrucomicrobiia > Chthoniobacterales > UBA10450 > AV40. Next base: position 27,326 of record DASQBB010000094.1, read on the forward strand.
TGAAAATGAAGCTCACGCTGAGAATCTACGCGGCTCAGAGGTCTGCCGCCAGAGACGGCGGCCACTACAGAAGAACCTAAGTTCCGTCGTTACCGATCGCTTCGACCGGGCAGCCTTCCATTGCTTCTTTGCAAAGAGCTTCTTCCTCGGGCGATTCGGGTTGCTTATAGACGTAGGAGTGACCGCCGTCGTCGTTGCGTTTGAAATTCGCGGGCGCGGTCTCCCGGCACAAATCGCAGTCGATGCACTGCTCGTCGACATAGAATTTGCCGGCTGCGTTCTCGGGATATTTGTTGGCGACATCTGCCATAATTTTCTCCGCTGAGGGAGTGGGAAGTTAGGTGGAATCGACCGGGATGCAAACTCAAAGGCCGAGCGCCTCGTGAGGATTCCGGGCGAACTTAAAACCGCTTAGCGGCGCGGAAAGATCGACATCCTTCGTCAGGGCAAGGACTTGAAAGGTTCGCCCCAGCATTTCCGGATGAAGAAGGGTTTGCAGCTCGCGTTTTGTTTTTGCCTCTGCTTTTTCGAACAAAGCCGGCGACTCAGAAATGATTCCGGTCAGGAAATGATGCTGATCAGTGAACCCGGCGACGCGTAGCCCATTTGGTTCGGCACGCTCCGCCAGGTCGGTCCAATTCACGTGCGCGGTAATGTCGGCTTCGCCGATTTCCTCGAGTGGGGAATCGAGACGCCGATGCTTCGCGCGCACTTGCAGCACCTCACTGAATTCTGCGCGCGCAAATCCGTAATCGACCGCGATGACGAAGCCGCGCTGTAGTTTTGTTGACACACAATCGATCCAATCAAGCATCGCCTGGTTTGTCGGCGCGCTCGCCGCATCTTTCACAAACACAAATTTGTCGCCATCAACGCCAACAAGTTTCCCGCGCAAGTTTATCGGCATGGCGTCGAGTAGCTCGTTTGAGAAATGAACACCGACGAACGGCCCGAGCGCGTCGAGTGATTTTCTCCACTGCACGCGATCTCGGAATTGCTGCAGCGTTTGCGATTGTCGATCTTGCAACGTCGGAAACGGCTCGATGATTTGGTAACGCAACGCAGAGAAGAAGTCGGGAAAGCGCCGCTGGGTTGATTCGAGAACGTCCTGTGCGAACTCGCCATGATGCGCGCCCTGCTCGACGAGGACAACGTTGTCGATCTTGCCGAGACGTTCCCAGATCTCCACGAATTGCGTCGCGAGTAATTCGCCGAAAAGCGGTCCGACGCTGACGTTGGTAAAGTAATCGCCGCGTCGTCCAATGGCGGCGCGATCGCTGGAATAATAACCGTGTTCGGGATGATACAGCGCCTGCTCCATGAACCAGGCGAAGGAAACGGGGCCGTCATTGCTGATCTTGCAGCGAATCAATTCGACTAGCGCGGAGTTACAGGTGCTCACTCGTTAAATCGTTCTGCCTACGTTAAAAACTACGGCGCGACAGGTAAATCGTTGAATCGTCAACCGACTGCCCTAAGTTGCTGCCCCTGTCGCTTTGAGAAATCCCTCTACTAACCAGTATTTGATCCCGCCTCCCGGTTACCGGTTCCGGCCGCCGTGGTATTCGCGGCCAGAGTTCTACGTGCCGATCACGGTTGCGGCGTTCGTCATCGGTGGGCTCGCGATTTTGATTTCGATGAATGTGGCCGATTTGAAGAACCAGGCGGCCACATTCGATCTGAACAAGCTCGAGCAAATGGAATCGGCCAGCGTAATTCTGGATCGAAACGACAAGATCTTCGGCCAAATCTACGTCGAGAATCGCGAAACGATTCCGTATGAGCAGTTGCCGCGCGATTTGGTCAATGCCGTCGTCTCGGTCGAGGACGCCAAATTTTATAAGCATCACGGCTACGCGCTTTCGGGAATTCTGCGCGCCACGTTCAAGAACCTGATCGCCGGACATGTGCGCCAGGGCGCGAGCACGATCACGCAACAATTGGCGCGGAACAGTTTTGCGCTCAAAGGAAAAACATTTCGCCGCAAATTGCTCGAAATTTTTGTCGCGCGCAGGATCGAGGACAATTTTAACAAGCAGAAGATCTTGGAGCTTTATCTCAACCGGATTTATTTCGGCGGCGGGCTTTATGGCGCGGAAGCAGCCGCGCGCGGTTATTTCGGTAAGCGGGCGCGCGATCTTTCGCTGAGTGAATCCGCCACGCTCGCGGGACTGATCAAAAGCCCGAACCGACTTTCGCCGTGGACGGACAAGGCGGCCTCGCGCGACGCGCGGAATTACGCGCTCACTCGCATGCGCGATCTCGGTTTGGTCGACAGTTCCCAGTACACCGCAGCCCAGGCTCAGGATTTGGTGATTGGAAATCGGCAGAATGCGCAGGGGCAAAACTATGCGGTCGATTACATCCGGCAGCAGGTGATCAACGCGGTCGGCTGGGACCGCGCCATGAACGAAGGCTTTCGGATTCACACAACGATCGACGGCGAACTGCAAAAGGTCGCGGAAGAATCGCTCCGCAGGAATCTCGACAAAGCGGAGCAGCATCCCGGTTACGATCATCAAACCTATGCCGAATACGCGGCCAGTTTTCGCGCGGCGAAATCGAACGGCACGGCAGCGGCGCAACCCGCTCCGGAATATTTGCAAGGTGCAGTCATCGGGCTCAACAACGAGACCGGCGGAATTCTCGTGCTGGTGGGTGGCCGCGATTTTGAGCACAATCAGTACAATCGCGCGCTGCAAGCCAGACGTCCGGCCGGGACGGCGATGCTGCCGTTGATTTACGCGACCGCGTTCGAACAGGGAATGTTTCCCGGAACACTGGTTGAAGATTCGCCGCTCGATAATCGCGCCGTGATGATCGGCGGGATGACCGGGATTCTTGGCGAGTGGGGTCCGGAAAGCGCGGACAATCGCTACGAAGGAACAATGACCGCGCGGCAGGCGCTGGCGAAATCAAAGAACGGCGCCACCGTGCGGATCGGAATGGAAGCGGGGCTCGACGAGGTCTTGCAGCTTTGTCGAACGGCCGGAATTCGTTCCAGCCTTCGCCCATATCCGGCGACATTGCTTGGGAGCAGCGAAGTCACACTGGCCGAGCTCGCTCTCACCTACACGATATTTCCAAACGGCGGCTCGCGCGTGAATGCACCGCACATTCTCGAGCGGATCGATGAAAAAGACGGAAACGTCGTTTGGGAAACGCAGCGCGACCACAACGCGCAGAGCGTCCTCAAAGCCGAAACCGCTTACGAAGTTCATTCCTGTCTGACCGATGCATTGGAAACCGGCACCGGCAAAGCTGCGCGAGCTGAATTTGGTCTCAAAAAGTTTCCGGCCGCAGGGAAAACCGGAACGGCCTACGATTTTACGGACGCGCTTTTTGCGGGTTACGACAGTAACTTCACTTGCGCGGTCTGGGCTGGATTCGACAAGCCGCAGAAAATTTATCGCGGCGCATTTGGTCGGGAACTGGCGTTGCCAGTCTGGGTCGACGTCATGAACACGGCGGCCGCGCGTTATTCACCGCGCGAGATTAAACGACCGCCGGGCTTGAAAGACGTCGAGATCTGTTTGCGTTCCGGAATGCTCGCGACTGACAAATGCTACGATGCGGTAAAAAGCGCGACGGGTGAGTCAGTTCAAAAGCGGACGACTTACACCGAAATTGCAACACCGGCACAAATGCCGACCGAGACGTGCAATGTCCATGTCGAACCACGGGCGCCGGTGGTAGCGGACGCGCCGGCCCCAGAGGTTCCGCGTGCCCAACTCGCCGCTGATTTAACTGAAGTGAAACCTGTCATTGTCAAAAGCCCGACGTTACTAGCGGAAAACGATCCTTATAATTCCGCGAGGTCGATCGCAAAAATCGACACGGCCGCCGAGGAACAAGTCGCGGAAAAGGAAACCCCGCCAAAGATCGACAATCGCGAGCCAGATGCCGTGCGCGCCGAAGTTCGAACTCAAAAGACCGACAAAGCGCGCAGTGCCGAGGACGCAAAACCGATCTTAAGAGCGATACCGGTCGAGCCGCAGCCGGAAGAGACGCCGGTGGAGATCCGCCGGGCAGTTCCGGTCGGGCCGATGGATGAGGTCGAAGAGGGAGCGTTGTTGAGAGCGGCCACTCCATCTCCAGCCCAATCAGACGATCAATAGAATGGCGTCGACCGACGCAACTGATTTTCAGCTGAGCGTCCTCAATCCTGGCGGACGGGACCTCGAGCAATATTTTGACGAACCGATCGGTCCGGGCGAGACCGGCCATCCGCCGATCAATCTTCACGCGTTCGCCGCTTGCACGGGCGGTTCGTTTCATCGGACGCCAAAAAATGCGATTGAAGAAAAGCGGCCGATTCTTCTTTTGCTTCGCGGCAATTTTCGCGCGACCGAACGCGCGCTGGCTGAATGCCAAAATGAGAAACGAACCGTCGCGGTCGCGTTAAAAGAAACCGGGCTACATCAAATTGCGGAACAATTGCGTGAGCCCAAGAAGCTTGCGCGATTTATGCACATCGTCGCGCAGGCCGACGGATGTGTTGCTACAACCCCGGAAGCCGCTGAGATTTTTCGCCGCGCCCGACCCGAACGCGATGTCAGCACGGTCGCTTTCATCCCTACGCCCTATCCGCTCGAAGACGAGCAATGGAAATTTACCGTTCCGCCCACGGAACAGCGCGGGATTTTTGTTGGCACTCGCGAATGGGACGTCCCGTCGCGCAACCATCTGGCGACGCTTCTGCTCGCTCGAGAAATTTGCCAGAACAGCGGCGAGCCGGTGACCGTCTTCAATCTCGACGGCCGAAAAGGTGAAAAACTCTTGGCCGAGTTGAATTTTCCGCCGGGAAAATTACGCGTCCATAACAAGCGCGAACCGTATCCCGATTACCTGCGCGAAATCGCAAAGCACAAGATCGTCCTCCAGCTCGATCACAGCCGCGTGCCCGGACAAGTGGCAGGTGACGCGCTGCTTTGCCGAACGATTTGCGTCGGCGGCGACGGCGCGATTGAGCGGCTCGTGTTTGCCAATTTCTGCGGGGAGGGCCGGACCACCGCCCAACTCAAAACCATCGCCTTGGAACTACTCAAAAACACCGCCGGACGTGCGACCGCAATCGTCGAAACCCAATGGCGCGCGGCCGAACGCATTTCGTTCCAGGCCGTGCAAAGACAACTCGCGAGTTTTTTCGAGCGGATCGAGAAAGGCGTGGTTGATCTTCAACCGACCCTGCCGATCATTCCCAGATAAATTTCTTCGAGCTGGCGAATTTGTTTCCGTTGATCGAATTTCTCTGCCACCACGTTCGCGCCGTTTCGAGCGAGCCGCGCCAGGAGATGTCGATCTTGCACCGCTTCAAGCAAGGCGTGTGAGAGCGCCTCATAATCGCGCTCGGAGACCAGGATTCCGCTCACGCCATTTTCGATCGCTTCCGGAATTCCGCCGTGATCGGTCGCGAAAACTGAAAGCCCGGTCGCCATCGCTTCCAACATTGAATTGGGAATGCCTTCCTGATTTCCGTCGCTGCCAGTTTCGCTCGGATGCAGAAAAATGTGGGACGCATAATAGATCTCGCGCAATTTCTCCGGCGCCACGAAGCCTGGGAGCGCCACGCGATCGTTGATCTTGAGTTTGCGGGTCAGTTCCTGGAGCTCGCGCAGCAGCGGCCCTTCACCGGCAATGGTCAGGGTCGCGCGCGGATAATGCGCCAGAAAAGCGGTGAACGCATGAAGGGTCGTCGCCAGGCCTTTCTTTTCAATCAGGCGGCTGGCCTGGACGAAGCGCCATTCGCCGTCGGCGGGAAACTCGCGTTCGCGAAATGGAAATTCATCAAGCGGAATGCCGGTACGGACGATGTCGACCTTGCTTTCATCGCATCCGAGCTCGACCACGGCGCGTTGCAACGAAGCAGAGCGCACAAAAACTCGCGTGACGGCATCGAGCATCTGCCTGGTCGCTTTCCGATAAGCGGGTTTCTCCATGTCCACCAGAACGTCCGCGCCGTGAAAGGAAACGACGCTCGGCTTCGGCCACATCTCAATTAGCGGCAGGAGATGAACAGCAATATGCCCGAAAAAAATGTGGAGAAGCTGCGCTTTCTCGAGATTCAGAACGTCAGTTAACGCGCGCAGTTCTCTCGACGAGATCTGCCACGGCTTGTTGCAAATTTGTCGAAACCAGAAACGCCGGAAAAAATGCGTCGCCGGTTTTGGAACGATGTCGATCTTATCGAACGGAAACCGTTCCGCATTCTCGCGCTTTTGGGCGATGACGACTGATCGGACGCGTCCAAGTCCGGTGATTTGCCGGTAGATGTGCAGCATCTCCGGCTTGAGAAAGGTCGCGCAATAAAAGGCGACGACCGGTTTTGGATTAGGCGAGTCGTTCAATGTTTGAAATCAAACATCGAACCGCAAAATCAAAAATTAATTGTGAAGAGCTTGATCCCCTTCCACTTTCCGGTGTCGGGATCGAGCTCGACGCTGTCCTCAGCTTTCCCATATACGGCTGGCGCCTTTGGGTTGAGCATTTGGAAGGGGTTACCGCCGCGAGCCGCGCGCGCGAGAACACCGTCGGTGTTGTCTTTCTTGAGCGGCGGCGGGGTCGGAGCTGGCCGAGACTTTTTCTGGACCTTTGCCGTGAACGTTTTCTTCTGAGGCTGCGGCGATTGCGCCAGGGCCAGGCTCGCGATCGCAATAAATACTCCCAACGTCACGAGCTTTTTCATCTACTGTTTCTCCGGTTAAGGTCGGTTCTTGCCGGTTAGACTCCTCCGGCGCACAATTGTCAAGACAAATGGACTATCTGGAGAAAGGAAGGCGCGTCCTGGATATCGAAATCCTGGAATTGCAACGAACGCGCGAGCGCCTGGGCGACGACTTTTCGCGCGCGGTGGCGTTAATCAAAGACGCGGTTGATGCGCGCGGCAAGGTGGTCGTCGTCGGTGTCGGCAAATCGGGGCATGTCGGAGGCAAAATTGCGTCGACCTTGACCAGTACCGGCTCACCCGCGGTGGTTTTGGATTCGCTCAACGCGTTGCATGGCGATCTCGGGATGGTGGCCGATGGCGACGTCGTCCTGGCATTGAGCTCGAGCGGCGAAACCGAAGAGCTGGTGCGCATTTTGCCGGCGATCGCGCGGTTTCAAGTGAAAATTATTGCGATGTGCGGCGATTCGGATTCCACCCTCGCCAAAAACGCGCACGTGGTTCTCGATGTAAACGTCGAGCAGGAAGCTTGTCCGTTGAATCTGGCGCCGACTTCGAGCACGACCGCGATGCTCGCCCTGGGTGATGCGATCGCGATGGTTTTGCTGGAAGCGCGTGGATTCAAAAAAGAGGATTTCGCCAAATTCCATCCCGGCGGAAAAATTGGACGCAGTCTGCTCATTCGCGTGCACCAGCTGATGCGGCCGCGCGAATCAATGGCGATGGTTTTACCAACTGCGACTGTTCGCGACGTGCTCAAAGCAATGACCAGCGTGCGCGCCGGCGCGGCCGTGGTGGCGGGCGAAGATCGACAACTGCTCGGGATCTTTACCCATGGAGATTTCGCGAGGCACTTTCAATCGGATCCAAAAGTGGGCGAGCGTTTGGTAGCCGACTTGATGACCTTGAATCCGGTGACGGTGCACAAAGACAAACTCGCGGTCGAAGTTCTCAAACTGCTCGAGACCCATCGGATCGACGATCTGGTCGTGGTTGATGACGATAAAGTGCCGGTCGGTGTGATCGATTCGCAAGACCTGACCCGCTTGAAGTTGCTCTGAGCGCGTGTAGAGTCCGCGCTCCGTTTCCCTCTCAATTCTCAACCACTAACTCCAATTCCTTATGGCAGCCGCAGCTAATGATCTTCGCCGGGGAATGGCGATAAAGTATAACGGCAACACCGCAATTGTTCTGGAAGTGCATCATCGCACGCCGGGAAACAAGCGCGCGTTCGTCCAGGCGATCATCCGCTACATCAACACCGGGAACAGCGCCGACGTCCGCTTGGGTTCCACCGACAAGGTCCAATTGATCGATATCGAGCGAAAGCAACTCGAGTTCAGTTATAAAGATCACAACGGCTACCATTTCATGGATCCGGAAACCTACGACACCATCACCTTGCAGGAGAATTTGATCGGCGACTCGAAAGATTATCTCGTCGAAAATCTTTCCATCCAGGTCCTCTACGCCGAAGGCAAACCGGTCCAGATCGAAATGCCGGCATCGGTGAATTTAAAAGTGATCGAGTCCGCCGAGGGTTTACGCGGCGACACCGCCAGCAACGTAACCAAGCCCGCGAAATTGGAGACCGGAAAAACAATCAACGTCCCGCTCTTCATCAAAGAGGGCGAAACGATCAAGATCGACACCCGCACCGGCGCTTACATGAGCCGGGCGTAACTCTTCCTTTTCCGCCTAATCTTACTCTTGTCGGGAGGCGATGCGCTTGCGCCACAATCATCCGCGACATCCGCGTAATCCGTGGTTAGCCTGAATTTTAATTCCTTGAATTGATGCATCGAAGAAATCCAATGGTTCGCGGACGTAAACCGACCGGCCGGGTAAAAGTTCCGCCCTATGTCGTCCCAACCAGACGGGGCTCGGCGACTATGACTCCGTTCATGGTCCCGACGCGCTGGCTGAAATTTGTCTTCGCGATTTTTCTTCTGCCGCTCTGCGCGATTTTGACCCAAACATTTTTCACCGTCTTCGCGCGCGCGACCATAACGCAACGTTTGTGGGCGGGGCAGGAGTTCTGGTTCTTTTCGTTAGGCGCGGTGCTCTGGTTGATCGCGTTTATCGGGCTGCCGCGACCGATTTTGCTTTACGTGTTTGGTCACGAGCTCACCCACGCAGTGTGGATTTGGTTAATGGGGGGCCGGGTCAGCCGGTTCCGCGTTGGCCGGGATGGCGGCCACGTCGTCACCAACCGCACCAATTTTTGGATCGCGCTCGCGCCATATTTTTTTCCGCTCTACAGCATTCTCGCGATCGCGATTTATGGCGTGCTCAGCGTTTTTTACAACGTCCAGCCCTACGGCCGATTGCTTTACGCGGTCATCGGCGCAACCTGGGCGTTCCATCTCACCTTCACTTGTTGGATGATCCCCAAAAACCAGACCGACTTGCGCGATCACGGAACATTTTTTTCCCTGGCCGTGATTTACCTCCTGAATCTCGTTCTCCTCAGTGTGATGTTGATCGTGGCGTCACCCCACATCACGTTCGCAAGTTTCGGTGCGGACCTGGCGAAAAATCTTGGCAACTTTTCTCAATGGGTCGGCGACTTGAGCGATAAGTTCGTTCAAGGAGCGCATCATTGATTCCGGCGGTCATAGACCGCCGCTACAGATTCGTGATTATCGCGAACGGCAAGATCGACATCGCGTCGGCCAGGCGGATCTGCCGATTTTGGATCGACAATTCGTGTCCGGTAAAAATTTCGCGTCCACGCTGGAGCGATAGGTTTTCCGGCAACTCGACCACTGTATCCCTCCAACGTTCACCGATTGGAGGAAACCCGATTCGCGATGAAAGGCGCGGGACAATTACGATGATGGACTTCTGATCAAGGTGGCGTGCGAAAGAGAGGCAACAATCGGCAAAGGCCCCGGTTATGCGCAACGGCAAGTAATTTCCATTTCGAAAAAGATCGACGTGTTCGTTCCGAAAACTCAGCGTCCGCTGGGTCAGAAACATTTTGATCCGGCCATCCGGCCAATTTTGCAAAAGCCCTTCCGGCGATTTAGTCGATAAACACGAGAGCATCTCGGCGCGACGTTTGTAATGGACCGGGCGGCGATTGTCGGGATCGACCAGAGAGAAATCCCAAACTTCGTTTCCCTGATAAATGTCCGGCACGCCCGGAGAAGTCAGTTTGAGCAAAGTCTGAGCGAGCGAATTGATCGCGCCGAGTCGCGCAATCTCTTCCGCGACTGGAAGGAAAGCCGGCAAAAACTTGTTCTTCGGAGTCGCGTCCAAAACCTTCGCAACGAAATCGCGGGTCGTGGCGAGCCACTCTTCGTTCGGTTGGATCCAGCTCGTGTTCAGCTTCGCTTCGTTCAACGCTTTCGTCATGTAAGCCTGAATGCGCTGGACGTATTCAGCACCGACGTTCTGTTCCGGCGCGCCATTGGCCGCGATCGGCCAGGTCCCGAGCAACGTCTGGTAGAGCAGATATTCCTCGTCCGGATCGGGGGCTTCCGCTTCGTTCACCATTTTTTTCCAGCGCCGATTCGCGGTCCGCCAGCGCTGCAAAGAACGCCGCCACAATTCGGGAATCTCCGAAATCGCAACCATTCTCGCGCGCACGTCTTCGCTTCGTTTGGTGTCGTGAGTTGAAGTCGCGAGCAACGTTGCCGGCCAATTGCGATGTCGATCCAGATTGCGTTCGTGAAATGCCTCAACACTCAGGCCGAATTGTTGCGGTTCGCCACCCACTTCGTTGAGCGCGGCCAGACGGTTGTAAATGTAGAACACCGTGTCCTCGAGTCCCTTCGCCATGATCGGCCCGGTGAACTGCTGGAATTTGAGCACGAAATGCATGTGCTCCTCGCGCGCCTGCGCATCGAGGTTTTCCGGAAACCGGAAAAGCAGAATGTCGCGGAGAAAATTGAAGATCGATTCCTCCATCGCCGGATTGCGGCGTTTGGCCGCAGCAATCGCGCGCTCGATCACTTGTCGATCTTCGTCGCTCACCGGTTGTCCAGGCGCGAGATAAGTTCGATAAACCGGGAAGCAGGCAATCGTTTCCCGCACCGCGCGGGCGAGCGCTTCAAACGTGAAGTCGCGATACCAACGGTTCTTTTCCGATAACCGGTCGAGCATGTTGCCAAGCACTTCGACCTCGTTGGCCAGCGCCAGGCGCATCACCAAGCGTTTCTTCGCGTAAACAAGATGCCCGAAGTGCATGGTGTGTCCGACGAACCGATGAAAAGCCCTCGTCATGTCAGCTTCGACTGATCCGTCGACCAAAACGCCGGCGACTTGATTAGCAAAATCGTAACCGGTTGTTCCGTGCAGTGGCCAATCGGACCGAAGCTTCTCCGCTCCGCTTAGAATTTTTTCCGCGATCATGTAAACGGCACGACCGTCTTTCGGCAGCGGAATGCCCAGCGTCTTTGCACAGCGGCGTTGGAGCGCCTCCAAATATTCTTTTGGCAAATACAAACCGTCGGGATGATCGATCCGCAGTCCGGTCACCGCCCCCGTCCGGACAAGATCGACAACCAACTGGTGTGCAGCGTCGAACACTTCCGGCAACTCCATCCGGATTGCCGCCAGATCGTTCACGTCGAAAAAGCGGCGATAATTAATTTCTTCAGCAGCGACGCGCCAAAATGCCAGGCGATACGACTGCGCGTTCAGCAGCTCGTCCAAGCGATCAAAACTCCGCGGATCGCCTGAGCGACCGTTAATTTTGGCCAGCGCTTTTTCAATCGCGCGCTGAACTTGGGGCGCTTCCTGACAACGCCGTTCCAGACGGCGCTTCACAATTTCCTTTTCCCGCGCGCGCTCGGCAATTTTTTCGGGATCGGTCTCAGTCCGTCGCGGCAAATACTCCAGCGCAGTCAGAATACTTTGAAACTCGGCGTAAAACTCTTCGTCTTTGTATTCGGCGAGATTTTCCAGCGCCATCTCGAGAACAAATCGATAAGTGCCGGGCGCAATCGGCAGTTTCTGATTTTGATAGGCAAGATAGAAGGCGCCCTCTTCGAAGCGCACCTGCAACTCACCGCGCTCGAGCACGCGTCCGTATTGATCGGTCAGGATCGGGAGCAGAACCTTATCGCGGAGATCGGATTTGAGCGGACGCCAATCGATGTCGAAATACGGCGCATACATCGAGCTCGGACCGTTCTCGAGCACGTCCGCCCACCATTTGTTGCCGGGTTCGGCGATGCCCATGTGATTCGGCACGAAGTCGAGCACCTGTCCCAAGTCGTGTGCGTGCAACTCCGCGATCCACCCGTCGTAATCCTCCTGCGAACCGATGACGGCGTTCAGCTTGTTGTGATCAGTAATGTCGTAGCCGTGCAAGCTGTTCGCGCCGGCCTGAAAATAAGGCGACGCGTAAACGTCGCTGACGCCGAGCGCCTGTAAATACGGCACGATCTCGCGCGCCTGCGCGAACGTGAACCAGCGGTTGAATTGCAACCGGTAGGTGCAAGATGGAATGCGTGGATGTTGTTTCTCTGTCATGTCATCCCAAGCGAATGCGAGGGACCTCTCACAGGGAGTTTACATCACGCTCTTAAGATTGGGTAATCCAAGCTTCGACTGTGAGATCCTTCGCTCTGCTCAGGATGACACGCTTCCGCGTGTCACATCTTCTCCGGCACTTTGATGCCTAGCAAATCGAGGCCGCGCTCCAAAACCCGCCCGGCCAGATCGCAGAGCGCAAGGCGCGAGGCGCGCACCGGTTCGTCCGATTTCAAGACCGGGCACGCTTCGTAGAACGCGTGGAAGCTATTCGCCAACTCAAACAAATAATTAGCGAGAATGTTTGGTCGAAAATCATTCAGCACTTGCGGAACGACCTCGGCGAACTGACAAAGTCGCTTCGCCAAAATAATTTCGGCAGCCTGGTTGAGAACGAACTTGTCGATCTTCGGCGGGCCTTCGCCAGCTTTGCGAAAGATCGATCGGATGCGGACATAGGCGTTTTGCAGATAAGGTGCGGTGTTGCCCTGCAACGCCAGCATCTTTTCCCACGAGAAAATGTAATCGGTCATTCGATATTGAGAGAGATCGGCGTATTTGACCGCGCCGATGCCGATCGTCCGCGCGATTTTATCCTTCTCCGCATCGCTCAAGTCCGGATTTTTTTCTTCCACAATTTTGCGTGCGCGGGTGCAGGCTTCTTCCAACAATTGTCGCAACGGCACATTTGCGCCGGAGCGCGTCTTCATCAATTTTCGGTCTTCGCCGAGCACGTTGCCAAACGGAATGTGACGGAAATCGACTTTGTACCCTTCTCGCCGGGCGATCTCGAATATCTGTTTGAAGTGCAAGGTTTGCGGCGCGCCGACGACGTACCAAACCATGTCGCGCTTCAGCTCGTTGACTCGATACTCAACCGTCGCGATGTCGCTGGTGGCGTAATTGAAACCCCCGTCGCTTTTTCGAATGATGCACGGTTTGTCCGCCAGCTCGGGTACATCGCGAAAGAAAACAACGACCGCGCCGTCGCTCACTTCAGCGATTTTGGATTTGAGCAACCGATCGACCACACCCGCCAAACGATCGTTGTAAAAACTTTCGCCGCACTGGATGTCGTAGTGAATGTCGAGCAGTTCGTAAACGTGTTGGAAATCCTGCATCGAGAGCGCGACGCACTCGTTCCAGATGTCGGTATTTTCTTTGTCGCCTGATTGAAGCTTGACCAGTTCCTGCCGGCACGCTTCGCGCACTCCCGGGTCGGATGTCGATCTCGCGTTCGTCTCTTTATAAATGCGAACGATCTCGGCGAGGGGATCGCGCTGGAGCGCCTCTCGATCCAACAAATTTTTCCAACCCCAGATCACCATCCCGAACTGGGTTCCCCAGTCGCCGATGTGATTGTCCCGAATCACGTCGTGCCCGAGAAAGCTCGCGATTCGCGCGAGCGCGTCGCCGAGCGCAGTGCTGCGAATGTGACCGACGTGCATCGGCTTGGCCACATTTGGCGAACCGAAATCGATCACGATTCTTTTTGGAGATGTCGATGTTGCAACCCCCAACCACTCGTCGGCAAAGAGCTCCCGCGTTTTTCCGGCAATGGCAGTTGGCAATAATTTGACATTAATAAAGCCCGCGCCGGCGACCGTTGGCGATTCGGACAGATCGGCAACATCGAGATGCTCCAAAATCTTTGCTGCAACCTCTCGCGGATTTTCACCGCGCTGTTTGCCGAGGATCAGCGCTGCGTTCGTTTGATAATCACCAAAACGCGGATCAGTCGCTTGGGTCAATTCGCCCGCATTCGGAAACCCCGCCTTCGCCAAAGCATCGACCAATTTCTTCGCGAGAAGTGTTTGGAAAGTTTCCATTGCTTTGTAGCCGCGGCGCTCTGTCGCCGCGTTTCATCGCGAGATAATTCGCCCCGACTGAGCGGGGCGGCTACAGTTTATTTTTGCGCTGAATCGCGAAAGATCGACAAGATTTCTTCAGTCAATTTCGCGGCGCCGAGTTTTTCGCGCGTGCCGCGGTCGTTTAAAAATTTCGCGATTGAGGCAAGCGTGCGGAGGTGAGTTTGAAACTGGTTTTTCGGAACAATGAAAAGGACGACAAATTTCACCGGGGCATTATCAAGCGCGTCGAACTCGATCCCGGTTGTCGATCTTCCGAAGGCCGCCACCACATCTTCGATCCGATCGGACGAGCAATGCGGAATGGCAATCCCAAAACCGATGCCGGTGCTCATCGTTTCTTCGCGTTGCTTGAGCGCCCCGAGAATGCTGTCGCGGTCCTCGGGTTTAATCTTGCCGAGCTGCACGAGCAGATCGATCAGCTCGACGATGGCCGGCCAACGCTCGGTCGCCTTCATCTCGGGGATGATTTGCTCGGCGGAAAGTAAATTGCCCAACGACATGCAGAAGCGCGATTCGGGAGCGCAAGCTTAGCGGTGACGCTTAAGTTGACAAGCGCATTTCGGTCTCAGGAACCGCGGATTTTGTAATTCAAACGGCGCGAGAGCAGCCACCGGACGCCGAACATGTCGACGGTGGCACGCAGCGCGCGGCTTCCGAAACCGTACTTGGTCTGGCCGAACCGGCGCGGCCGATGATTCACCGGAATTTCGACCAACCGATAACCCGCGCCCCTGATTAGCGCCGGAATAAAACGATGCATTCCTTTAAACGGAACCAGCGCGTCAGCACATTCGCGCCGCATCGCTTTGAGCGTGCAACCGGTGTCGCGCACGTAGTCTTTCGTGAACCGGCTTCGGACAAAGTTGGCGATCCGGCTGGTCAGACGCTTTGTGATCGTGTCCTTGCGTTTCGCGCGATATCCGCAAACGAGATCGGCCCCGCGGGAAATTTCCCCGAGCAAACGCGAAATGTCGGCCGGATCATTTTGCAGATCGCTGTCGATCATGACGATCGTCTGTCCGCGCGCGGCCTTGATCCCGGCGTAAAGCGCGGCGCTTTGGCCGGTATTTTTTTCAAACCGAAGGAGTCGAACGTTTGGTCCGCGCTCGATTTTTTCGGCGCTCCGGTCGGTCGAGCCGTCATCGACAAAAATGATTTCGTGACCCAAACCCGCGAGCGCGCTGCGCAGTTCCGATTGCAAGATCGACATGTTCTCTTCCTCGTTGAAGACGGGGACCACGACAGAAACAGCCGGCGATGCAGTGGCGTCGTTCATAACGGTAGGGTGCGATAACGGCGGCAAAGAAAAACCTGCCAGTAGCGCACATGCTCTCCAAACCGTCGCAGCTCGATCGTTCCAACGAGTTCGGTCGATTCAAATGCCGCGCGAATGTTGTGCGGCGGCTTTTTTGCCATGTTACGAATTAACAGCGCGCTGCGCCCGACAAACGGGTTCACTCCTTTTTCCTCGGTAAAAGTTTCCTCGGGCGATTGGTTCGGTTTTGCCGGCGCTTCGACGAATTGATCGTAACGCGGCCAGAACGAAAACTCGTTAATCAGGTCCTGGGATTCGACGAGATAAACAGACGGATGTCCCGGCCCTTCGAGGCGCTTGTCGTGCAAATAGAACGAGATCTCAGAAGCGCGATGACGCTCGTCGGCAATCAAAAACAATTTCTCGCCCAGTTTTACTTCCTGTTCGTTCCGAATTCGCTCCACTTCGGCGGTCATCGACTTCCAGCCGCGGAGGCGATCGCTCGGATCGCTTCGCCAAAAGCGGAGACCTGCGCTGCGCAGCAAATCGGAATCGAGCGCGAAAAGACTGATCACAAAGCCAAGAAGAATGGCGGCAGTAAGAAAGATTCTCACGCCGCGCGTCTCGACCCGTTCGCACCAATAATGGACCGCGAGCAATCCGAAGCTGAGAAAGGACACGGCGTCCCAGTTTGGCGTGGCCACGTGGTTCATTGAGACCAGGAAATAAGAAGCGAACACCGGCAATCCAAACCAAAATAGAAACAGGATCTTGAATTGTTGATTCACACGGCGCCAGCTGCCGACCACGCCCCAGGCCAAAGCGGCAAAGAGGAGCGGCGAATAGAAAATGAAATGCTCGCCAAAAAATTTGAGCGGCTCGAGCGGTCGAAAGCCAACCTCCTCGCCCAAACTTCCGCGCGTGCGCAGATGCGCGAGCGTAACCCAGGCGTGTTGCGCATCCCAAACGATTGGCGGGATGGTGCAGACGGTAAAAACCGTCAGCAGCCAATATAGACCTGGCCGTTTGAATTCCTGCCGCAAACGCGGCGCAAAAACGAGAACGAGCAGAACACAAATGATTTCGACGGCGTTGATCCATCGACTTAGGAAGCCGAGCCCGATTAATAATCCGGTCAGCGGCCAGTAAAAGGAAAAGCGCGGACTCTTTTCCGTGGCGAGCCAAAACGTAAACATCGCTGCCATCCAAAAGAAGATCGACAACGCGTCGGTGGTCATAACAAACGCACCGACATTAAAAATAGGTGTGACATTGAAAGCGATCACAGTCCAAAGGCCAACGCTCTCGCTAAACAAACGGCGTCCGAAATAAAAAAGAAACAAACTCGTGCCGGCGGCGAGGATCGGGCTCCAGAAACGAACACCGAATTCAGTCGGGCCGAAAATTGCGGCGCTTGCGCGAATCGCGAACGCAATGCCCGGGCCTTTGCTGAAATATCCGGGCGCCAATCGCTCCGACCACATCCAATAATGCGCTTCGTCGAATTCGAGATCGGTCGATCCCAACATCGACAACCGAATCAGCGTCAGTGCTCCGATGAACAACCAAACCACTCGTGTCTTGCTCATTCGGTTGGATTAACCACCAAACCCGGATGCCGTTCAAAAATCCGTGGCACCCATTTCCCGGCGGCCCAGCGCCAAGTCAACTCCAGCGCCGCCAGAACAAAAAATGTTTCGGCCGCGGCCAGGAAAATCGTGCCGATCACGTCGCTCGGCCAATGCGCGCCCAAGTAAATTCGTGAATAGCCGACGAGCGCAGCGAAAATCCAGTAAAGCCAGCCGCGCCGGTAAAACAGGGTCAAACAAATTGCCGCGATGGTATTGTTCGTCATGTGCCCGGACGGAAAGGAGCCATCACCTCGCTTCCGGTCGGATTCGTCCGAACGACGCACGACCGGTTTTTTGAAGATCGACATAAACTCCGGCCGGCCTTTCTCCAGTCGCACCATCCGGACCGAAGCCACCTGCTTTGGCCGTTTGCGATTGATTGCCGACTTCAATGTATTCGTGATCGGCTGGGCGATGAAGATCGTGATTAGCAGACAAAAAATACAGGCCCGTGCCCTGAATCCGCCAAAGATGAGCGCGGCAAAAATGATGATGATTAGCAGCGGCTTCCAGACGTCGGCATCGCTGACCGCGGCCATGAACAAATCCAGGGCCGGGCTCGTCCATCGCTCGTTGATGAGATGAAAAAGCTGCTGATCCATTTGGCAGGGTTAAAGATAGGTGATTCGTTGAGACATTGAAAAGGTCAAGCGCGATGCGGGTTACCGTTGTTGTTTTCACTTTCGTTGTGGCTGCTTTGTCCGCTGCGCCTCCTCCTTCGGCGAAAGACATTCTCGATTCTGTCCGCCTGCTCGAGGCGCGACAGCAGATCGATCTCGATGGCCAGCTGCGCGAGAACGAACAAGTGATTCCGTTTCACCTCACCCAAACTGGGCCGCTCATCCGTTACTCATTCGCGGACCCGGAGGAAGTCTTGCAATTACGCCTTGGTGAAAACGGGTCGCGCCTCGATCTTGTCACCGATGCGGGCACGGAAAAATTTCCGGCGGAAAAGTTGAATGAGAAAATTCGCGGCACGAGCATTAGCTACGAAGATCTCGCGCTGAAATTTCTGTACTGGGAGAGCGCGCGCGTCCTCGGCGACGAAACGGTGCGAACGCGCAGCTGCTGGAAACTGCAGTTAGTCGCGCCTTCCCGGGATTCGCAGTACTGGAACGTTGTTATTTGGGTCGACAAAGCGAGCGGCGCGCTCATGCGAATGGAAGCCTATGATTGGGACGGAAAACTGGTGAAGCGTTTCGAAGTCATTTCCGCACAAAAGATCGACAACCGCTGGTTCCTAAAGCAAATGCGCGTGGAAGAATTGCAGCCCGGCACCAACAAAGTGCGGGCGCGCACTTATCTCGAGATCAAGAAGTAACTCGTGCGTCTGAACGCGACGAATCTTCGTCGCGCGCGGCTTTGACGATTTGCGCGAAACTGCGCGGATCGAGACTGGCGCCGCCGACCAACGCGCCGTCGATGTCCGGCTGCGTCATCAAATCGCGCGCGTTCTCCGGTTTCACGCTTCCGCCGTACTGAATGCGAATGCGGTCTGCGGTAGCTTCGTCGGACATTTCGCGCAGGGTCTGGCGAATAAACGCGTGCGCTTCCTGCGCCTGCTGCGGTGTCGCGTTCCGGCCAGTGCCGATTGCCCAAACGGGTTCGTAGGCGACGACGGTTTCCAGAAGTTCCTTTTCGTTGAGGTCTTTCAAACTTCCGCGCAGTTGGATCGACAATATTTTTTCCACGTTGCCTTTGTCGCGCTGCTCCAATGTTTCGCCGACGCAAACGATCGGCCGCAAGGTCGCTTCGTGCGCCGCGCGCACTTTGCGATTCACAATTTTATCGGTCTCGCCAAACAACGTCCGGCGTTCGCTGTGGCCGAGCACGACGTAGCGCACGAGCAAATCCCGCAGCAGCGCGGTGCTGATTTCACCGGTAAACGGACCGTTCGGTTCCCAATGCATGTTCTGCGCTCCCACTTTGATGCTCTGCGAAGCACCCAGCGCTTCCATCACCTTTGCAATCGCGGTGAATGGCGGCAGGATCACCACTTCGACGTCGGTGATGTCGCCGAGGTCGAGCAACAACGACTGAACAAAACGCGCCGACTCCGCTTGCGTCATGTTCATCTTCCAATTGGCGGCCACGATTTTCTTTCGCATAAAACTATTTGTCCGACAGGGCGGCGACTCCCGGAAGTTCTTTGCCTTCGAGCAACTCCAGCGACGCGCCGCCGCCGGTGGAAATAAAAGTCATTTTGTCCGCCAGGCCAGCTTGTTTCACGGCCGTGACTGAATCGCCGCCGCCGATGACCGTAGTCGCGCCTGATTTGGCCAGCGCTTCGGCGATCGCAATTGTTCCTTCCGCAAAATCTGGAATTTCGAAAATGCCAACCGGACCGTTCCACAAAATCGTCTTCGCCTTGGCGATCTCCTCCTCAAACAACGCGATCGTCGCGTTTCCGATATCGACCGCCTGCCAGCCGTCACTGATACCGTGTTCGCGCGATAGCCGGCTGGTGTTTCGAGTCGGCGCGCCTGGCTTAATTTCCTGCGCTTCGAGAACATCGATCGGCAGAAGAAATTTTACGCCGCGCTCCTTTGCAAGATCGAGAAGCTCGGTTGCGAGATTTGTTTTGTCCGCTTCCACGCGACTGGCGCCGATCGGAATTCCCTGCGCCTTAAAAAAGGTGTTGGCCATCGCACCGCCGATCAAAATCGTGTTGGCCTTTTTCATCAGCGCTTTGAGCACGCCTATTTTGTCTGAGACTTTCGCTCCGCCCATGATGACGACGAACGGCTTGGCCGGATTGTCCAGCTCCTCGTGGAGATATTTCAGCTCTTTCTCCATCAAAAAACCCATCGCCCGCTTCTCGAAGAACATGGTAACGCCAACGGTCGAAGCGTGGGCGCGATGCGCCGCCCCGAAGGCATCATTGACATAGACGTCGCCGAATTCTGCGAGCGCGCTGGCGAACTTTGGATCGTTCGTTTCCTCCCCGGGATGAAAGCGCAGATTTTCCAGGAGCGCGACGTCGCCCTCCTTCATCGTGGCGATGATCTTTTCCGGCACGTCGCCAATCGTGTCGTGACTGAAGATGACCGGCTGATTGATCAACGTGTGCAAATAGTCGCCGATCGGCCGTAGCGAATATTTCTGGACGCGCTTTCCCTGTGGCCGGCCGAAGTGCGACATCAAAATCGTTTTCGCCCCTTGCTCGCGCAAATAATTGATCGTCGGCAACGCTTCGCGAATCCGGGTGTCGTCCGTGATTTCAATCTCGTCACCGTTCTCCTTGATCGGCACATTGAAATCGACGCGAGCCAGGACGCGCTTCCCGCGAACATCGACATCTCGAACCGAAAGTTTCGCCATTATTTCCCAAGCATTTCGAGCATTTCGACGCAGCGATTGCTGTAACCCCACTCGTTGTCGTACCAGCCGACCACTTTCACGAAACGATTCCCGAGCATGATCGTCAATTTGCTGTCGAAGATGCACGAATGCGGATTGCCGATGATGTCGTGGGACACGAGCGGTTCGTCGCTGTATTCGAGCACGCCTTTGTAACTCTTGTCAGACGAGGCTTCTTTGAACGCCGCGTTGACAGCGTCGACCGTCGCGTCCTTTTCCAATACCGCACTGAAATCGGTGACCGAACCGTCCGGTGTCGGCACACGGAACGCGCCGCCGTTTAATTTCCCCTTCAAATCCGGGATCACTTCGCCGATCGCTTTCGCTGCTCCCGTGCTCGAAGGAATGATGCTGATCGCGGCCGCCCGCGCGCGCCGCAAATCTTCGTGAGGAAAATCGAGAATGCGCTGGTCGTTGGTGTAGCTGTGGATCGTGCTCATAAACCCGTGAGCGACACCGAATTTGTCGTGTAACACTTTGGCCAGCGGCGCGAGGCAGTTGGTGGTGCAGCTCGCGTTAGAAACGATTGTGTGCTTCGCCGGATCGTAGACGTTGTCATTGATGCCGATGCAAAGCGTCGCGTCGGGATTCTTCGCCGGCGCCGAGATTAGAACTCGTTTTGCCCCGGCTTTGGTGATGTGCAGCTCGGCTTTGTCGCGCGCCGTGAAAAATCCGGTCGATTCCAGGACCACATCGACCTCCAACTTTTTCCACGGCAGATTTCCGGGATCGCGTTCTTTGAAGATCTTAATCTTATGACCGCGAACGACGATGTTTTCCTGATCGAACCCGATTTCGCCGTCGAATTTGCCGTGGACCGAGTCCCATTTGAGTAAATGCGCGAGCGTTTTGGTGTCGGTCAGATCGTTGATTGCGCGAAGGCGCTCGACTTGTTTCTGCGTCATCGCGCGCAAGACGTTGCGACCGATGCGCCCGAAGCCGTTGATTCCGTAATTAGCCATAAGTAAAATTTGCGATTTGCGATTTCAGATTTTCGATTGCTGAGCAAATCTTCAGCAACGAGTGAGGGTGGGAAATTAAGATGGGTAAACGGGTGAAGCAATTGAGAACTGGAGCATTGCTTATCGGCATATTGTCGATCTTATCTTCGCAATCCGTGGCCGCGACGCCGCGCGATTCTTCACCGATGAAACGAATCCTCGTTCTCGGCGACAGTTTATCGGCTGGATTCGGCCTGAGACCGAACCAGGCTTATCCGGCGTTGTTGACCGAAAAGTTGCGCGCCGCAAATTTGAATTTTGAAATCATCAACGCCAGTCAAAGCGGCGGAATGACCGAGGGAGGATTGCGCCGCTTGCCCGCGCACCCCAAACGCAAGATCGACATCTTCATTCTCGAGCTCGGAATCAATGACGCTTTTCGCGGCGTGCCGATCACGGAAATTCGAAACAATCTGCAAGCGATCATCGACCAAGTGAAAGCGCGCAATCCGAATGTGCGCATTATCATCGCCGGAATGCAGCTGCCAAATTACGCCTCTGACGATTACGTTTTCGCTTTCGGACAGATTTACGCCGACCTCGCTACGAAAAATGACGCCGCGCTGATTCCTTATTTACTCGAAGGCGTTAGCGGCGATCCGCTCCTGAATCAGCCCGATCGCGTCCATCCAAACGCCGTCGGCCAAAAAACTCTCGCCGAAAACGTCTGGCGCGTTTTGGAACCGGTCGCTCGCGAGACGGCCACAGAGTCGGCCGCGCGCGTTCAATAAGTGATGGACCCAGCCCGACCAAATGAACCGGAACCAAGCGATCCGCATAATCCCGAGCGCGCCGACCACGCGATCGTCGAGACGATCGAAATTGCGACTGAGGGGGAAGATTGCGACGAATGCGTGCGAAAGCTTCGTCCCGTGCTGATGAAAATAAACGGCGTGCAGGATGTGACTGTCGATCTTCCGCGCGAACGGGTGATTGTTAAATTCGACGCCCGCAAAACGCACGCGCCCGATTTGCACGATGCGATTTTGAAAAGCGGCTACAAGCCGGGGTCGGAGGCAGATTGACTATAACGGCGGTCTATGCCCGCCGCATTATTCTTCCGACGCTGATAGAACGCCGCTACAAAAATCAGACCTTTGGTTGCTGCTGAGTCAGGCAGTGAAATGTGCCGAGACCCCAGATTAATTCGCAGCAATCGATACCGATGACGCGACGATTCGGAAAGCAGTCACGCAAGATCGACAAGGCGAGTTCGTCAGCGGGATCGGCGAAAGTCGGGACGAGCACGCAACTGTTCGCGATGTAAAAGTTGGCGTAGCTCGCCGGCATTCGCAGATCTTCGCGGACAATTTTCTTCGGCATCGGTAACATGACGATGTCGATCTTACGATTGCCGATTTTCATTTTCCGGAGACGCTGGAGATTTTCCTGGAGCGGTTTGTAATTTGCGTCATCCGAAGTTTCTTCGACGACGGTGACGACTTTTGTTTTCGAAACGAACCGCGCGAGATCGTCGATGTGACCGTCGGTGTCGTCGCCCTCAATGCCATCTCCGAGCCAAAGAATTTCGCGGACGCCAAGGTAGTCGCGCAGACGCTGTTCGATTTCTTCGCGCGAGAGACTTGGGTTGCGATTCTTATTTAAGAGGCACGATTCGCTGGTGAGGAGCGCGCCCGCGCCATTCACTTCGATCGAGCCGCCTTCCAAAATCATTCGCGGATGAAAAACCGGGAGTTTCATGATTTCAGCGATACGCGTCGGAACAACTTCGTCCAGATCGAACGGCGGATATTTATTGCCCCAGGCGTTGTAGTCCCAATCGACGATCGCGAGCTTTGGATCGACATCGCGCGTCAAAAAAATCGGACCATGATCGCGGCACCACGGCTCGTTTGTCGGAATTTCGTAATAGGCGATGCACTCCTGGTGTCGAAGGTGATCGAGGACTGCGCGCGCTTCAGCTTCGTGAACACCGTTAATGACATTGATGCAGACCGGTTCGCTTTCGACGAGGGCCGCGACCATTTCGCGCAACGCCGGCAAAACGCGATCGAACGAATCCGGAAAACTGATTCCTTCGCGCCGCGGCCATGACAACCAGGTCGCGGCGTGCGGTTCCCATTCCGCCGGCATGCGGTAACCAAGTCGGGCGGGAATCCGCGTCGTCGCAGTCATAAGCGGAAAACGTCCAACGCCCAACGCCCAACGTCCAATCTCGAATTCAGAGGAGCGACTATTTCGCGCCGAGGAGCATTTGTTTCAGCGAGGTTGTCGATTCAGCGACGGTCTGCGCGGCGATCGGCGCGTGATAGGTGTGACAAGTGATGCATTCGGCGACGACTTTGCCTTGCGGACTGTGGCAAATGACACAATTCGCTTTCGACGGCATCAGAACGTCGGACGTTTCGCGGCTTTGCGTCGCCTGATGGCAAATGTTGCAGTCGAGCGGTTTTTGCGTGGCCGGATCGATCTGATGTTTGGCGTGATTGAAATTCGCCTGCGGTATCCAGCGATCCACTAAAATCGGTTTTGTGATCGCGGGTGCGCGATTGGCGGCAGCTTTCACTTCGTGACAAAAAGCGCAGCCGGTAAAATTGCCACGCGCGGCCGCGCCCATCGTTTGCTGCGGTTTATAAGGGTCCTTGGTGAAAAAGACGGCGCGCTCTAGCTCGTCCCCGGAATGAAATTGATCGCGTAGCTGTTTGATTTGTTGAGCAACAAAACCAGGGACCTCGCGCTCAGAAATTCCCTTCTTCAAGCGCGCGTAGTCGGCGTATTGCGCCGGCAAGCTCCGCAGAAACGTTCGAACAAGATCGACATTCCCATGCGGAATGTGCATTTCCGGGTTTCTCGAATCGAACTGGAGCGAGTGACACGCCTGACAATTGGCGGCGAAACTGATCCGTTGATAAAAGCGGCCGTCCGGCTGGAGTTGATGGCAATAATTGCAATCAAGCTTCTGCCCGTTCACTGGTGGGATGTCGGAAGCGAAGTGGCGCTGATGATTGAAACGAAGCACGTCGGGATCGCGTGCGTTCACGCGTTTCAATTGAAATTCGGGATGCGCTTCCCAAAACGACGCAAACGCAGCGGTGAAACCTTGCGGCGGTCGCGGCAGTTCAAAGACGATCTGTTGCGCCCGATGCGGATGTCGATGAAACGCATCGCGCGGAATGCTCAATCCCTTCTGTGCCGACGCCGCCATCGTGGCGGAATCGTTGTGGCAAGTCGCGCACCGCGAGCTGGCGACCAATCTGAGATTATTCAGGCCGCGATGTTCCTGGTGACACGCAGAGCAGGAGCGGTTCTGCACGACGTTGGCTTCGTGGAAGCTGTGCTTTTGGTGGCAGCTCTCGCATTTGCGATCGATCGCTTCGGTAGCGACGCCGTTGCGAAAGCGATCTCTTAAAACTTCGCTGAATTTTCCGCCGGCGACGTTCTTGTCATGACATTGGGCACAGTCGCCAGCGAACCTGGCGTGGCTGGTCGAGATTTTGCCGGCGTTAAAGAACGTTTCGCGGCCACAACGTGGGAAAAGGAAAATCGCAACCAGCCCGCCGAAGATCGTTAATAAACTGACGATCAGTCGCGTGCGCCGCCAGGGATGAAGTCTGCGATAATAACCGAGATTGCCTTTGTAACGCTCGGCGATCTGCTTTTGCGTGCGTCCGGGTTTCGGCATCGGCTCAGTAGTTGAACAACGTCACAAACGCGTGCCAGAAAACGAGCATGAGCAAAAGGAACGAAACCGGCGCGTGCACGAACAGCCAGGCGTGCAGCCAATGATGCAATTTGATTTGCAGATCGAGCATGCGGCGCTCATCGCACCAACCCTGCATTTCTTCGACGCGATCGCGATAACCTTCGGTGACGCGAAGTTTGACGAAACGAAAGGTATCTTCCGAAAAACGCGCCTTACCAAGCCGCATGCGGTCGCCGCGCCTGGCGGAAAGATACGGAATGATTTGGCGATCTAAAAAATCGAGAAGCGCCGCTTCGGAATCGGCATCGGTTGCAGCGGTAGCTTTCGCAGGCGTCGCGGTCGCGATTGGTTGGGCAATCGTTGCAGCCGGCGGTTTTTCACCCGGCGCGGCGGCGGAAGAGGCAATCGGCGTTGGTGGAACAACGGCTTTCGGTTCAACCGCCGACGAAACTTTTTCTTCCGGCTTTTTCTCCGGCACCGCGATGGTTTCGGCAGTGATTGTCGATCCAACGACACTTTTTGCGCGCGCGGTCGGCGTGCTCAACGCCGCCGCGGTCGACGCCATTGGGGTTGATCCAACCGTGACTGCTTTGTCCGGGCTCGGCGCGGGCGCACCAGCGTCAGGTTTCATCGGCGGCGCGGGCTTGAACGAATCGCGCATTTTTGCCGCGGCGGCCACGATTTGCGCGCGAATATGCGGAACCTGTTCGTAAACACTCTCGGCGGGCAATCGCTCCATCATAACCGCCGGCATATAATGCTGAAGAACGAGTCCATAAATCCCGCTCACCATCACGATGACGTAGAGAATGATGATGAGCGTCGTCATCGGTCCGCCAAGACGAAAGCCGCTGTGCAAAATCACCAGCGGAATAGTGAGCAGTGTCAGCCAAATGTGCGCGCGCAACCAGCGTTGCACCGTGCCAATGCGCCAGAGCACGATTTTTTTCCGCACACCGAGGAGCGCGGCAAAGACAAAGATCGACAATGCGATCGTGCCGAAGATCAAACCGAGCGGTGTGCCGCCGACATTTCGATACTCGGAAGGTTTTTGGAGCAACGAATTCGGCAAACGCAGCGCCGACGGCAAAGTTTGTGGAGAAAAATTGCCGAGATAGAGCCACACCGCGAAAAGTGTCGCCGCGACGACGAAGATGAACCACGGCAGGTGTGCGCGATTGACGATGCGCATCGGCTAGTGAGTGCGATGCGTTTCGTAGCGCGCCGGCATCGGCTCCCAAGTCTTGCCGATGAGTTCGCTTTGCGCTGTGATCGCGTCGCCGAAGAATCTTTGCGGATCGACGCGCTTGGCCGCGTCGTGCGGACAGGCGTAAACACAGCTCGGGGTGGAAAGCTGCGTGCAAAGGTCGCAGGTGTTCGCCTTGTAGGCCGTCATTTTCTTCTGTTCGATCTTGATCGTGGGCGGTGCGCCTTCTTTGCCCTTGATTTCCGTTTTCACTTCTTTCATCAACTCGAGCGGGTGCATGTTGATGTTGCCGTACGGGCAAAGCTCGGCGCATTTGCCGCAACCGATGCACCAATCTTCGATGATGATTTCCAGATTTTCCTTCCGCCGAATCGAGCCAACTGGGCATTGCGTCATGCAAAGCGGATCGCGGCATGATCGACATGCAGTCGCGACCAGGAAATGTTCGTAGCGCAAACCGTCCCGCAGAAGTCGCGACACGCCGTCGTGCGCCTGCGCGCAGGCCCGAACGCATGCGTCACACCGCGTGCAGTTTTCGAGATCGATTAGCAAAAGATTCTGCGCTTCAAACAATCCCTGATTCAAGAAGTCGTCGAGATGCAAACCTGCCGGGATCGCCTTTTGCTGGTCGGCGGCGAAACGCGCGCCGGCCACGGCTTCGATCTGCTGACGCACCATCGGAAATCTTTCAAGCATGAGCGCGAAATCAGCCGCTGGAATTTTGACGACGTCGACCGCATCAAGCGCGGCACAGGTGGCGGTGCGCTTGATCGAGCGCAGCAGTCCGATTTCGCCGAAATAATCGCCGCGACTCAAATAAGTCCGGACCATTTCGCCCCCCGGCAGCGAATTCGAAACGCGGACCATACCGGAACGGATCAGATAAAACGCATCCGCGTCATCGCCTTCTTTGCAAATGACTTGATTTTGATTGTAGGAAACGAGCTCGACGTGTTGGCGGAGGTGTTCGATAAATTCGTCGTCGAGCGAAGCAAAGAGCGGGACAGCACGGAGATGATTGTTGAGCGAACGCTCGCGATATTTTTTCTCGAGCTCGGTCTTGAATGAAGTGCCCTTGAAGGTCGGCATCTTTACTTTGGACGTAGCCCTGGTGGCTTCGGACGGCTGGCGATTGCCGACCAGCATGTCGAGAATTACGCGCAGCATCTCGACCATGACGCACGGCTCACGCGCCTGAACCGTGGCCGAGCGCGGTTGATAAGTGCGGCAGGTCATTTCGCCGAACAACTCGCCGGGGCCGAGCTGGGCGAGCGGGCGATTGATCGGAAGATCGACATTCGCGTCGATGCCGATGAATTTCCGCTGGTGCGCTTCCGGACGAAGATCGGTTTGATCGTCAGTCAGAAAACTTTTCATCCGCCGCATGCTCCGGCCGAGAAAATTCCGGACCGGATGGGTGCGCAGATGCGCGAGCGGATTGTGAATGAAGATGTCGACCGTTCCGGAAACGATGTAGTAGGCGGTCGAGCCGAACTCGCCCTCTTCGCAAACCATCTCGCCTTTGCGGTAATGATGAAGAACGGCCGCGCCTTTGGCCCAATTCTCGAGCTGGGCGCGCGGGATTTCTTTTAGCGCCGGGAGATATTCGAGAAGCTGATCGATCGTCAGCGGTTCGCCCGTCGTGAATTTCTCAACCGTCTCAGCCATGGGCAGGTTGAGACAATGATAGAGCAGCGGGCAACCTCGTTGGAAGCAATTTCCCCGCGGGCGAGAGCGATGTCGATCTAACGGAGTGACTATGCGCCGGTCGAAGCGCTCGGTTTGTAAATCGCGCCAATGAGTGCGCCAGCAACGAGCAGCATCAAAACGTCACCTGCGACCCAGCCCCAAAGCATTTTCGTAGTCATTGGGTGGACGGCGTAGCCAATGAAATCGATCCCGCCGCAGAAGAGACCTAACTTGACGCCGAGTTTTGCACCCGCACCGACCCCACTGGGTGAAACAAAGCTCGCATAAATACAAGTTAGGAAAAATGCCATGATGATGTGACCGATAATCAGCCACGGCATGTAATTGCCGAACTCCGCTTCGGGTCGGAACATCGCCGGCACTTCCATGTGAGCGCTGTGCATCAGCAGTCCCCACCAGACGTATCCGAAAATAAAGATCCAAACGAATGTTACGACGAATGCGATGAAGAATTTTGTCCAGTTCATAGTTTTTTGGTTGAGGTCAGCTAGCCCCAAGAAGCTTTGCGACCTTCATTGCAAGATTCTCATCTGATTGTCGATCTAAATTTCGGTCGAAAGCACTCTACTCGCGCAATCCGGGAATGTGGCCGTAACCGATGAACGTCGGTCGCAATTTTCCTTCGCCATTTGTTTCCCGGTGTTGAACTTTGAAATCGAAAACACTGACGCCGAAACGCGATTCGCCCTGATAAACGCGCCCGTCGCTCGCGCCGACCATGACCCGGTTGCCGGTTTTCTTCTCCCGGCCGAGATAAATCATCGCGTGGGTGATCGGCGGGTCGCGCTCGATTGAATAAGTGCCGGTCCAGAAAAGCAGGTCGCCCGGCTTGAGATCTTGCAATTCAAATGAGTCGTCCTTTTGACTCATGACCGCTTCAAAAGTTCGGGCCCGACGCAGCCAGACATATTGCTGGCTCGAATCGCGCGGAACATCGGCGACGTCGTTTTGCTTGAGCACGTAATAAACGAAGCCGGAGCAATCCATGCCGCCGCTCGTCGGATCGGCCGAGCCGTACTTGTAATCGAGATCGCGGGT
Source organism: Chthoniobacterales bacterium (assembly GCA_035635435.1). Taxonomy (GTDB): domain Bacteria; phylum Verrucomicrobiota; class Verrucomicrobiia; order Chthoniobacterales; family UBA10450; genus AV40. The sequence continues at coordinate 56,211 of DASQBB010000094.1, forward strand.
GGTCAGCTCGAGCGCGGCGGTCAGAAGCTTCTGGACTTTGAGCGGATAATTTTCGAACCCTTTAATTTGATTCGGCAACAAGGTCGCGTTCGGCGCGTGGAGCTTCCGTGATGGTGCCGGCGAAGGCGGAGGCGGCGCTGACTCCTGCGGACTTGGGGCCGGAGATGTCGATCCTTCCGGCGTTTCAAATGGCTCCGGAGTGGGCGATCCCTTCTTCTTGTGATGCGCTGAAGCGGTAGGTGAAGCCGTTGGTGAGATCTTTTTCTTCGTTGGAGTCGGCGTGGGAGTCTCCTCTTCCACTGCCGGAGTTCGTTTCTTTTTCGGAGAAGAAGTCGGCGATGACGTTGGCGATTCCTCTTCCTTCGGTGGCGGCGAATGTTTTTTCTTCGGCGACGGAGTTGGTGTTGGCGTCGGTGATTTCTTTTTTATCGCAGTGGCGCTTTTCTTTTTTCGGTGCGGCGTTGGGGTCGGCGTGGAAAAGATCTTCTTGAGCGCCTGGCCAAGTGTCTGCTCGGCCGCATCGCTCACCGGAGCGACAAAACATATGCACAGAATTAGAATCAGAGCGCGGAGAAGCATGTAGTAGCTGATTGGACGCAGAATGTTTGCGATTCCTTGAATCAGAGTTGCTCAATCGTAGTAGTCTTTCCCTTATGAAAGCGATCCGATTTGTCGTTGCTCTTTTGCTCATGGTCGATCTTGCATCTGCCCAAATTGACCGGATCACCGGCAAGAATTTTGCGACGCGCTCGGAAGTCCTGGCGCGGCACGGGATGGTTTGCACGAGCGTGCCGGCGGCGACGCAAGTCGGGATCGACATTTTGAAAAAGGGCGGCAGTGCGGTGGACGCGGCCATTGCCGCGAACGCAACGCTTGGTTTGATGGAGCCAGTCTCGAATGGAGTCGGCGGCGATCTCTTCGCCATCGTTTACAGCGCAAAGGACAATAAACTTTACGGAATCAACGGCAGCGGACGTTCGCCACTCGGTTTGAGTTACGATCAAATGAAAGCCGAGCTCGACAAATTGAATCGCAAAACGATTCCGCCGCAGGGAATGCTGCCGATCAGCGTGCCCGGTTGCGTCGATGCGTGGGCGGAGCTTCATAAAAAATTCGGGAAACTGAAACTGAGCGACGATCTCGCGCCAGCGATTCGTTACGCCGAAGAAGGGTTCCCGGTTGCGGAATTGATTGCGTATTACTGGACGTTCGGGCCGCGCATCTATAAAGGATTGCCCGGCGCGTTTCTTGAAACTTACACGCTCGACGGCAAAGGCCGGACGCCGGCGAAAGGCGACATTTTCAAAAACCCAGCGCTGGCAAAGACGCTGCGCTTGATCGGCGAAAAAGGCCGCGACGCTTTTTACAAAGGCGAGATCGCGGACAAGATCGACATCTTCATGCAGCAGAACGGCGGGTTTCTGCGCAAGGCGGATTTTGAGAAACACACCTCAACCTGGGTCGATCCGGTTTCAGTGAATTATCGCGGCTACGATGTTTTCGAACTGCCTCCAAATGGACAGGGAATTGCAACGTTGCAACTCCTGAACGTCCTCGAAGGATTCGATTTGAAAGCGATGGGCCGCAACTCGCCGGACACGTTGCACACGATGATTGAGACAAAGAAAATCGTCTGGGCCGATCGCGCGAAATATTACGCCGATCCTGCGTTCGCCAAAATTCCGCTAACGAAACTGCTTTCGAAAGAATACGCGGCTGAGCGCCGCAAATTGATCGATCCGAACCGCGCGGCAAAAACTGTTGCCGCCGGCAAGATCGACAGCGGCGACACGATTTACATGTGCACGGCCGATGATGAAGGCAACATGGTCTCGCTCATTCAGAGCAATTATCGCGGGATGGGCAGCGGTATCGTCGTGCCGGGGCTCGGGTTCATGTTTCAGGATCGCGGCGAACTTTTCTCGATGGAACCGGGACACGCGAATGTCTACGCGCCGGGCAAGCGTCCGTTTCACACGATCATTCCCGGCTTGGTCATGAAAGATGGAAAACCGTGGGAAGCATTCGGCGTGATGGGCGGCGGAATGCAGCCGCAAGGTCACGTCCAAGTGCTAACGAACCAGATCGATTTCGGATCGAACGTGCAGGAAGCGGGCGACGCGTCGCGCTGGCAACATGAAGGCGATAACGAACCGACTGGCGAGAAGATGGAAAACGGCGGCTACGTGAATTTGGAAAGCGGAATTCCCGCGGAGACGCAGCGCGAATTAAAAAAACGCGGGCACGATGTGCGCGTCGATGTCGGCGGTTACGGTGGTTATCAAGCGATCAAAGTTGAGATGCACGACGGGCAGCGTGTTTACGTCGGCGCAAGCGAATCGCGCAAAGACGGACAAGCCGCCGGCTATTAAAGAGAAAATGTCTGACGTCCAAAAGTTGAACTCAGAAGTCATCGGCTTTTCTCTTGTCCGATAAATTGGGCTTCGCTATCGTCGCGTCGATTCCAAACCCCTTCTCCCCATGGCGAATCACAAATCCGACCCACTCTTCCTTCACCCAATTTTGCATGCCCGCCTTGCCGGGATTCTTGCCGAAGTAAAAAGCAATCTCCCCACCGGCTGGAAAACCGGCACTGGATCGGAGGGAATTCATCGCACGCCAGCTGAACAGTTCGCGCTTTTCCAGAAAGGCCGTGCCTTCCGGAATGGTAGTTGGGTGCTCGTCGATAAAAGCAAGAAGGTCACGGGTCTGGACGGTTACAAAAAGAAATCGCGCCACAATTATTTGCCGTCTACCGCGGTCGACATCGTTCTTTTTAAACCAACCGGGGAGGAATTGGAGGCCGGCCCGCAGGAACAGAAGATCGGCAAAGGTGCCGCCAAATATGGTCTGGATTGGGGCGGGAACTGGACTGGCTGGCAGGACCTACCTCACATCGAGATCCCGCCAAGCCGCGTTTTTAAAAGTTCGCTCGATCTCGATGAAGGATTGCAATGGCAAAAATATCTCTTTCACGGTGGCGCTCTGAGTAAGCCGGAAGATCTCGACGGAATCTTCGGACAACATTCCAAAGCCGCATTGCAAACATTGACTGGCACGACTGAGCGAACTCCTGATGCCTGGGAGCAACTCTACACAAAATACGGCCCGATCGAACTATTGACCACTTTCCAGCAGTACGCGTGGATTCCGGCAGTCACGTAGTTACCGATCTGCATGTGGCAATCGACGGATTCTTCAGCGGATTTTAATTTTCCCGAGACTTGAGCTCGGCAAGTTTCTGGACAGCGCGGTCGACGTCGGATTTTCGCGCGCTACCGAGAGCGAGAAGTTTTTCCTGGCGATGGACGTTGGCTTCGGCCGCATCAAGGTCAGCCTGCTCGCGTTTTGCGGTCGCGGCGTGCGCAGCTTCGATCGCATGCGCAAGGCCCGATTCCGTCTGCGCGATTTCGGTTTTTGCGATTTGGCCTGCGGTCAGCTGTTTTTCCTTCTCCAGCATTTCTTCCTTGGCGCAGACCAACCGCGCATTCGCCAGATCAAATTCAAGATGAACGAGACGGAGAGCGCGCTGCTCCGCCTCTAGTTTAGAAAGGGCGCCAATTTTGCAGAGACGCTCAGCGCCGGCGGCATTCCTTTTTGCGCGCTCGAATTCTTTTTCGAGCTTGGCAAGATCGACATCTCGGGCCGGAGAGGGCGCGGCTTTGGCGAGTTGTTCGTCTGTCCGATTTGGAATCAGGAGCGGCGGTTCAATGTCGAACGAATCCGGATCCTTGTTCGGCTCTTGCGCGAACAGAGTCGTCGCGACAAGTCCAAGAAGAAGCGCGGCTCCGCGCAGCATGCCGCAATAATATCACCTTCTGGCGTTCAACGAACCAGGTTTAGTGAGGTCCTAAGCCGAGACCGCCCAGTCCGGAGCCGAGTCCACCGAGTCCTCCAAGGCTGCCAACAGTACCAACGGCACCAGGAACACCCACAGTGCCCACAGTACCAATAGTACCAACAGTGCCGACAGTACCAACAGTGCCGACGCCGCCGGGACCGCCAATGCCACCCATCCCGCCGCCAAACATTGTTTGGTTTTGGATCGTGGGCGCTTGCACCTGCGTGCTGGTCATTTGTTGCGTCGTTTGTGACACCGATGTTGTCGTTGTGCGGACGCTGGTCACATTTGAGCGCACCGGGAGTTTTTGCCGTGTGCTCGAAACCTTGCGGCCGGTCGAACGAAGCATGCTGCTTGCGGTTTGGGTAACTGTCTTTGGGGTAACTGACGTTACGGTTTGATTTACCGTGTTATAAAGAGACTGGACCAATGCGTCCGCGCCGGCGACGAGCGTGTTCAGATCATTAAGGAGCGAAGACGGAGGTGGAGGCGGAACAATAACTATCCCGGACCCCGGAAGCACGACCGGCGGTACTGGGCTCGTCGTATTGATTGTTGGGGTTGGTTGCGTTAGGTCCGGTGCCCAGAAATTTTGCTCGAACGGGCTCGCGCTTTCGCCAATGGTTTTCTTCGAAGCCGCTGCGCTCTTGCTGCTGTCGGAAAATTGATCGACTGGATTCGCCTGCACGCCGACATCGATCTTATCGGTCGATAGCGGGCGCGGGTAGAGAAACTCGCTCGGCCAGGCCGCTGCCGCGCGCAACAACTCGCCGCCATTGAAAAAGTAAAACGCACAGACTAGTCCGCCCATGGCAGCGATCGCGACGAACACGATGTTCGCCAAAGTCGAGCGGCTAAGACCCAGATTGCGCAGAAATGGATAGCTCGGGACAGCGGCTCGCGCTGGGATGGGCGCGATTGCAACCGATGCGGGCGGCGAGAAAAGTTTTTCTTCCGGCGTGGAGAGCGCTGCGCGGAAATCGAGTTGGGGCATATTCTTTACCTCCAGGCTGATCTTCGTGGAGATCCTTTATAGAGCATAATCCGTTCCTAAGCAAGGATCGCGAGAGGACCGCAAAACGGTCGTTTCGAAGCGATTTTTTCTTTGCAAACGCAATTGTTATGGCATAGGACACGCTCCGAAAACGCTCTGTGTATCCCCTGACTTCTAAAATCCTTTTTGGCGCGGCTGTTGTCGCCGCAATCGCATCTTCGGCAAACGCGAATACTTTTCCGGCTTCTGGGCCAACCGTGCCGGGAACGCGCGCCCGCCTTCGCTTCGGTCAGGCCGCAGCTCCGGAAGGTGCACCGCTCGCGGTAAAGCGCGCCATCTGGGGCGCGAACCAACTTCATCGCAAGCCCTACATTTTCGGGGGCGGTCACAAATCGTTTATTGATCGCGGTTACGACTGTTCAGGCACAGTTTCCTATGCGCTCGGCGCGGCTGGCTTGCTCAAATCGCCCATCAGTTCCACCGATTTTCGCAACTTTGGCGAACGCGGTCGGGGCAAATGGATCACGATTTATGCGCGCAGTGGTCACGCTTACGCGATCATCGCGGGCCTACGATTAGACACGACGCCTTATCTGACCGCGCACGACCGGTGGCAGCCGGGCTGGCAAGTGGCTGAGCGCGTCCCGGCCGGCGGTTTCGAGGCGCGGCACCCTGTCGGGTTGTAAATCTCAGCGCCGAGGCGCAAGATCGACAATCGAAAGATCGACATCCAGACGCCGCGATTTTGGGTTTACGTCGCCAGAATTGCGCAAATTCCGAGCACTGAAAACACCGGCCGGCGTGCAGCGTTTTCTGGATGAGCTGCCTTACAACCTTGGTTACACCGCACGTTCGCCGAAACGTGTTTTGCACGAGCGCACCGCATCCTGCCTAGAAGGGGGGATCTTTGCCGCGGCGGCGCTGCGCCTTCTCGGTTTCCCTCCACTCATCTTCGATTTGGAAGCCGAGCAAGACACCGATCACGTAGTTGCGATTTTTAAAGTGCGCGGACATTGGGGCGCGGTCGCGAAATCCAACTTCGCCGGCTGTCGTTATCGCGAGCCGGTCTATCGGAGCCTGCGCGAACTCGCGATGAGCTACTTCAATATTTACTTTAATCTGCGATTCGAGCGCACCTTGCGTCGCTACTCACGTCCAGTGAACCTAGGGCGTTTCGACCATCTCAAGTGGATGACAACCGAGAAGCCGGTCTGGTTTATCGCCGAGCATCTTTGCGAGATCCCGCACATTTCGTTGCTCACATCGAGCATGAAAAAAAATCTCACCCGGCTCGATCCGCGAAGTGTTCGCGGTGAAATGGTTGGTCATCGAAAAAAGTAACGCGCTCGCAGCCCTGCGATTGCTCGACGAGCAAAAAAAATCACCGCGAGGCTCGCGCCCGGTATATGGTTTAACACAGATGGATAACTTATTGGAAACGCGCCTGCGGAATTTCAAATCCTGCCGCGCGCATTAAACTTCGTTGTGAAATGACGAATCAGAAGATCGTGCCTTTAGAACAACTCCGCCAGCGTGCGAACGATCTGCGCGCCGCCGGAAAAAGAATCGTCGCCACAAACGGCTGCTTCGATTTGCTTCACGTAGGACATATTCGCTACTTGAAAGCTGCTCGCGCGCTCGGCGACGCGCTGATTGTGGGAATCAATGGCGATCGTTCCGTTCGCGAACTGAAAGGGCGCGGCCGGCCCGTTAATTCCGAGACGGATCGAGCCGAAGTTGTCGCAGCGCTAAGTTCAGTTGATCTAGTCGCGATCTTTCCGGAATTGCGGGCAACACAATTCCTCGAACTGGCCAGGCCCGACATTTATGTGAAAGGCGGCGATTACAAGGCTGACACGTTGAATACCGAAGAACGCCAAGTTCTGCAAAGAATCGGCGCTAAGATCGACATCGTGCCGTTGGAGCGCGGCTATTCGACATCTGATTTACTGAAACGTTTGAGCAAACTCGGAAAATGAAGCGCCTTGGTCTCGGAATTCTCGGATCAGGAAAAGGATCGAATTGCCGCGCGATTCTCGAGAGCATCCGCTCGGGAGCATTGCCCGCAGAAGCGCGCGTCGTGATATCCGATGTTCTCGATGCGCCGATTCTGGAAATTGCGCGCGAATTCTCTGTCCCGAATGCCTATCTCCCGCCGGGTCAATTTCGCACGCGGCTCGAGCCAAATGCGGAGGCAGAGCTTGTGCAGATGTTGCGCGATGCAGACGTCGAATTGGTGGTACTCGCCGGGTTTATGCGAGTGTTAAAATCGCCGATGCTGGAAGCCTTTCCACGGCGCATCATCAACATTCATCCATCACTTCTCCCGAAATTTCCTGGACTCGAAGCATGGAAACAGGCTATCGCTGCGGGCGAGACCGTGACTGGTTGTACCGTTCACTTCGTCGACGAAAAAATTGATCACGGAGACCTCATCGCCCAACGCGAAGTGGCGATCCTGCCTAACGACTCGGCCGAAAGCCTGCACGCGCGAATTCAAATTGCCGAGCACGAACTATATCCGGCGGTGATCGAAAAGCTTTGTCGCGAAAGTGATGGCGCGGTCTAAATGCCCTCAGCTTTTTGGTCACGCCGCAATAATTCTTCCATCGCCTGCGCTGGCGCTTTTTGCTGGTAAAGCAACGAGTAGACCTGATCAATAATTGGCGTGTCGACTTGCAGTTTACGCGCGCACTCATAAGCGCTTTTGGCGGTCGGGATTCCTTCGGCAACCGTCCCCATCGAAGAAGCAATCTCCTTTAACGAGCGACCCTGCCCCAACTGTTCGCCGGCGCGACGATTGCGGCTGTGTTGACTGAAGCAGGTTGCGACAAGATCTCCGACACCGCTTAATCCATAAAACGTTCGCAGTTCTCCTCCCATCTTCATCCCGAGGCGGACCATTTCCGCGAGTGCTCGGGTGACGAGAGCCGCTTTCGAATTATCACCTAAACCGAGACCATCGCCGGCGCCGGCTGCGATCGCGTACACATTCTTGAGTGCGCCGCCCAGCTCGATACCGGCCAACTCCTCCCCCGTGTAAATTCTGAACCGCGGCGTGGCGAGATAGTTCTGAAGCGTCGTTGCAAATTCAGGTCTTGTACACGCCAGGACCGTAGCCGTCGGCAATTCACGCGAAACTTCTGCGGCTAAATTTGGCCCTGACAACACTGCGATCGGGTGTCCGGGAAAAATTTCGGCGAGTATTTCACTCATGCGCTTGCCGGTTCCGTGCTCGATCCCTTTGATGCAACTCAGCAGCACTGCGTCGCGCTTGATCGCAACTTCGCTCAATTGAGTAGCAGTTTCGCGCAAGGCAGTGGAGGGCGTAACAAAAACAATTAAATCAGCGTCGGCACACGCTCGAAGCTCACTTGTTAGGCCGACACCTTTGGGCAGATTTACACCAGGAAGATAGGCGGTGTTCTCCCGCGATTTTTGCACTTCTTCAACCCGTGACCGATTTTTTCCCCATAGCAAAATCGCGTGACCTTGCCGCGCCCAGATTACCGATAACGCGGTTCCCCAGCCGCCAGCTCCAATCACTGCAATTTTTTCCGGTTTCACTTTCGAGCAAAGCGCGGTTCAGTGCCTTTCAGCAGGCGCGACAAGTTAGAGCGATGCCGTACGACTATGATCGTTGCCAGGCACAACGAAAAATAAAGTGGAATCGGTGTAGGAAGTTCTTTCAGAAACAGCATGATTCCGGCAGCAATAGGAAGCGCGACCGCCGCCGCTATCGAAGCGACAGATACATATCGAGTCGTCTGAAACACTGCAACCCAAACGGCGCACACGATCAGTGCCATTATCCAATTGACGCCAAAAAGAGCGCCGATCGATGTAGCAACCCCTTTCCCACCACTAAATCCAAGCCATATCGAATAGCTGTGTCCGATCACAGAAAAAAGAGCGCCGATTACGGCGTAAAGGTCGACAAATTGCGCGCTCGATTGAGCGCCCTTGCCCATAATCACGGCCACCTCGACCGCAGCCAAGCCCTTAGCCAAGTCCAAGACAAAGACCGAATACCCAAGCCCCTTGCCGAATACACGGGTAACGTTTGTTGCACCCACATTGCCGCTACCGACCTTACGAATGTCGATGCCCGCGAGTCTTCCGGCAATGTAACCAGCCGGGAAAGATCCGAGAAGATAAGCAACCAACGCGACGCCAACGAGAGTAAGCACGGCCGGCTAGTTGGCTCCCGATCCGACAAATGAGACGGCCGAATCTCGTTGTAAGTCGTTCTTAATAAGCCATATAGATAGGATTGAAATGTCTGCCGGAGTCACACCGCTAATCCGCGCGGCCTGTCCTAACGTCGTGGGACGTACTTTCGAAAGTTTTTGGCGCGTTTCGGAGCTCAGACCTGCGACGCTTGCGAAGTTGAACCCATCAGAGATTTTTTGACCATTCCTCTTTGATAGCTCCTTGTTGTGTTGAGTCTGCCGAGCTGCATAGCCTTCGTATTTGATATCGGCTTCGACTAATTCCCAAATGTCCGCAGGAGCCACCGCCCGGGTCTCAGTGTCTAAGTTCAAATAAGTGAAGGTCGGCCGTCTCAGCAGCTGAGAGACAGAAACTCCTCCGCATCTCGTAGTATTAGCCACGATGCGACACTCCCTTACCAGCGACATTTTTGATTCGAACGCCGCCCAGCGCGGCGGACTAACTAATCCTAAGTGGTGTCCTTTAGTGGTTAGACGTTGGTCTGCGTTATTATGCCGAAGCTGCAATCGATCCTCGGCACGGCTCGTGAACATGCGATAAGGCTCGTCCGTTCCTTTAGTAACGAGATCATCAACAAGCACGCCCATGTAGGCCTCATTCCTGCCAAGTATGAAGGCTGGCTTATCCTGGGTCCGGAGGGCTGCGTTGGTGCCGGCAATAAGGCCCTGGGCGGCAGCCTCCTCGTAACCGGAAGTACCGTTAACCTGCCCAGCAAAATAAAGACCCTGCACCTTCTTGGTTTCGAGAGTGTGAAATAGCTGAGTCGGCGGGAAAAAATCGTACTCGACGGCATATCCTGGCCGCATTATTTCAGCGCGCTCCAAAGCCAGTATTGACCGCACAAACTCGAGCTGAACTTCATACGGAAGGCTGGTCGAGATACCGTTTACATAGAACTCCTCTGTGTGACGACCCTCCGGTTCGAGAAAGAGCTGATGCGCTTCGCGATCTGCAAATTTGACGACCTTATCCTCGATCGACGGGCAGTAGCGTGGCCCAGTTCCCTTAATCCGCCCGGCGTAAAGCGGCGATCGGTGGAGATTAGCTCGAATTATTTGGTGGGTCCGAGCGCTGGTCTGCGTGATCCAGCAGGGCACTTGTTCCACGTGGAACGGCGTCCCGCTCACGTCATTTAAGGTAAATATGTCATTTATATCGCGCGACCCGTCAGCGAAAAATGAGAACCGGGGCGGCGGCTCATCGCCCCGTTGAATTTTACATTTCGAAAAGTCTATTGAGCGGCGACTGATCCGGCATGGGGTGCCGGTCTTAAATCTGCCAACTTCGAAGCCCAACTCGCTAAGGTTCTCGCTCAAACTAGAGCTGGCATCGGCCATCCTTCCGCCTGGCTGGCTGTTGTTGCCGACGTGCAGCAAACCACGCAAGAACGTTCCAGAGGTCACCACTACTTTGCAGCCTCGAACCGACAGACCCAAATCTGTCTCGACGCCGACCACGCTCCCGTCCGAAGTGAGAACTCGCGCAACATTGGCCTGCTTTAGATCCAAATTAATAGCGCGTTCCAAGATGGCCTTCATTCGAAATTGGTACGCCTTCTTATCGCATTGCACTCGCGGTGCGCGGACCGATGGACCCTTCGATCTGTTCAGCATCCGAAACTGAATGCCCGTCGCATCCGCGTTTAGGCCCATTGCTCCACCGAGCGCGTCGATCTCCCGGACAATCTGCCCCTTCGCCAAACCGCCGATTGCGGGGTTGCACGACATTTGGCCGATCGTGTCGAGGTTCTGAGTGAGCATCAAAGTTCGACAGCCCAGCCGAGCCGACGCGAGTGCCGCTTCAATTCCGGCGTGACCGCTGCCTACAACGATCACGTCATATTCCGTTGGAAGCCTAAACATTCTTGGCTGTCTCCAAGATTCCTTGTGTCGGCACTGGCAGCAATTCGGACAATTCAAATCGCTGCGACGCTCCGTCCACCGTTGCCGCGAGAACCCTCATCGTCGGATTAAACTCAGCGAGAACCTGCCGACAAGCGCCACAAGGTGCTGCCGGTTTTTTGGAGCCGGTTACAATGGCAATCGCGGCCAAGTCTTTGCTGCCCTGCGCGATTGCCGCAGCAACTGCCGATCGCTCCGCACATATTGTTAATCCTAGCGATAGGTTTTCAACATTGCAGCCGACGAAAACCTTGCCCTGCTTGGTAAGCACCGCCGCACCGACCGTAAACTTGGAGTACGGCGCGTACGCCATGGCCCGCGCCTTCGCCGCCGCATCAATGAGTTCGCTGTCAACCATAACTATTTGTTGATCAATGATTTACGCCGACATATTAGGAAGCGCTTTTTCATCACTTATCGAAGGCGGACAATCTTGCGACTCTCGCACCGCACTCAAGGCCATACGCGTTAGCACTACAAATAACACCACCGTCACAAGAAATGCACCTCCCCACGTCCAATATTCCACAATCCGCGGATGCGTTTTTCCACGCGCCAGATTCAGGCTCAGTTGGCCCAACGTGCCCAGATACGTGTAGAGAAAAAGACCCGGAGCGCGGCCCACCGTCGTCCAGAACATGTACAGGCCAAAACGAATTCGCGTCAACCCGTACAAGTAATTCAACAGGCTGGTCGGAAAAAGCGGATGCAATTGCGTGAGGAAAATTATCTTCCAGGCATCGCGTTCTACGGCCCTTTCCACGACTCGCAACATTGGGTTCGCCGAAACTGGTCCCTTCCTCCACCGCGCTCCCAGCCATCGACTTAAAGCAAATGAAATTGCTGCTCCAATGGTGTTACCGAGAAGCACGATGAAAAATCCCCACCAGAGGCCAAAGAAAAAGCCGGCACCCACGCTCAAGATTCCACCCGGTAACAAGAGCAAATTGCACGCGGCAAAAAGTAACGGGTAAAAGATCGCGCTCCAACGGCCTAATCCGATGACTCGCTGCTGCAGACCCGCCACGAAGTCGACCACTGGGAAGAAGCGCGCCAGCAGCACGAATAACGTGACAAAGGTTGCAAGTGTCGCGAGCTGCAGGTACACCGCGCGCCGGGCTTCGAGCATTCTAAGATTCTGCTCGGTTCAGAGACTTCGCGCAAATTTAGCGGCTTTAATCCCACTAAGCGGTGGGGGCTTGTGCGTTTCGCCGACGCGGAACGCCGAGGCTGTCAAAAATGACCCGTGTGGCGTCAGAACGATTGAGCGTGTAGAAATGAATGCCGGCTACGTTGTTATCCAAAAGATCGTGACATTGTTCCAGAGCGAAGTGCACACCGACGCGCCGGACGCTTTCAGCATCATTTTCGCATCGTCGTACAGCGCGCAGGAGCTTGGCGGGAAAGCGTGCGCCTCCGGCAAGTTCGGCGATACGTCTGACTCCGCTCATGGACGTGACCGGCATGATGCCAGCGATAATAGGCACATGGATGTCGGCCAGTGCGCAACGCTCGCGAAAGTCAAAGAAATCGCGATTTTCGAAAAATAACTGCGTAACGATGTAATCGGCACCGGCGTCGACTTTCGCTTTGAAATAATCCATTTCGACGAACCGATTAGGAGTCGCCGGATGCCCTTCAGGAAAACCGGCCACGCCGATTCCGAACCCGCGCCGATCTGGATGTGTGCCCGATTCGTTGAATCTCCGAATGAACTTTACCAAGTCGATCGCGTGTTGAAAAGAGTCGCGCGATTTGTCGTACGGAATGTCATGAGGTCTATCGCCCCCGAGCGCGAGAATATTCCCAATCCCCGACTTCGCGTATCGAAGCAAAATTTGTTGGACCTCTTGTTCATTATGACAGACGCACGTCAGGTGAGGGATCGGATCGAGTTTTGTTGTGTGTTGAATGCGCTCGACGAGATCGTGAGTTAGGTCTCGCGTTGTGCCACCTGCTCCATACGTCACGCTAACAAAGTGCGGCATGTACGATTCAAGATCGCGAATCGTCTGATAGAGAGTTTCTGCCGCCGCCGGTGTTTTCGGAGGAAAAAACTCAAACGAAAACGTCGGCGAATCCTCCCGCATGATGTCCGCGATATGCATCTTCAACCCTTACCTTCGTTCGGTCCGCAACTTTTGGTCAACTTGACCAAGCACAGAAATCATAACTGAAAGTTCATTTTACTTTGTTAACTGAAGCCACAGCAACAAGCCAACAACTTCGAATAACGCCCAACAACTTCCGTCTCTTCGACTACGATCAAGGTTGTCGGCGGTTGTTGACAGTATTATCAACAGCTTGCTCTGCCACGGTGTTTCGGCCTGGCGTTGTAGTTGTTGGCACGCAGAAGAAGAAGAACTAATGGGCCCTCAATTAGAAACTCATATTAGAATTGCGAACAACTCCGATGCCTTGTGCGAATTCAATATATAGAGACGATGCCGCCAAACACTGTTGCCTCTACGCACAAAGTAGCTGAAAGGACGATTCGCCATCGGACGGATTCGCCGGAGCGAACAATTGCCCCATCGCGAGTTGCGTCAGAATCGACAGACAGTTTGTTTGAACGCGCTGCCTGGCTTTATGCGTTCTGCCGCGAGCGTCTCTTTCGTGATGATACCGAACGAATGATCTCGGCGCTTTGGCAAACTCGGATGCCGCTTTCCGGAACCAAAGTCGTCGAACTCGGTTGTGGTCCCGGATTTTATTCGAGAAAACTGGCACGCCGGTTTCCACAGATTGCTGTTATCGGGGTGGATCGCTCCGAGAGCCAGGTCCGTTCAGCGCGCCAACGTGCGGCCGCACAAAACGTAAATAACTGTGTCTTTGAACGCGTGAACGCGCTCGCTCTGCCAAGCGAAGACGCGTCGTTCGACGTTTTGATTGCTTCACGCATTTTTACGGTACTGCCTGATCACTATCGCGCCGTTACCGAGATGTTCCGTGTTTTAAGACCGGGCGGCCGCTGCTTTATTGCCGAACCACGCCACGCCTTTTGGGCTTCAATTCCGCTTATGGCGATGTGGCTGCTGGCAAGCGTTATCCATTCTGGTAATGGCTACCGCGAGCCGCGAAAAACAACCGTGCTCACAACCGAAGCATTTGCAGAATTGTTCCGGCAAATGCCATGGAAATATGTTCGAATCTGGCAGGATGGGCGTTACCAGTACGCGCTTTGCGAGAAAAACTGAGCGCGAGAAACTCAGCTAAATGCAGGCCCTCCATCGTGTTCTCGATCCCGCTGCGCCCGCGACGATAACAGAAAATATTTGTGCGTTGGCAGTAATGACCAAGGCGCCGCGCGCTGGACAGGTGAAGACGCGCCTGGCACCTCCGCTCAGCCTCGAGGAAGCGGCGCAGCTAAACATCTGTTTTCTTCGCGACACCGCGATGGCAATCGCCAAAGCTTGTGGCGCGAATGCGCGCGGCGTTGGTGTCTACACTCCGATCGGCGCTGAAGCGGCCTACATCGACATCTTGCCGCGCGACTTCGATCTTCTTCCGCAGCGCGGCCACGGATTTGGCGAACGACTTGCCTTCGCGGCGGCGGACCTCTTTCAATGTGGCTTCACCTCAGTTTGTCTGATCGACTCCGACAGTCCGACAGTTGCTGCCGATGTTTATGCAAAGGCAGTCGAGTTGTTATCGAAGCCAGGCGATCGCGTCGTCCTGGGCCCGTCAGATGACGGCGGGTATTATTTGATCGGGCTAAAGCGCAATCGCCCGGAATTGTTCGAACGAATCGATTGGAGCACCGAACGCGTTTTGGAACAGACAGAACAACGGGCGCGCGAGCTCGATCTCGAGGTCGGCCCGCTGCCGACTGGTTACGATGTCGATGATGCGGCGACGTTGCGGCGTTTGTGCAACGAATTGCTTTCCCGTCAAACAACACCCGATATCGCGCCGAACACGCGGAAATTTCTGGCCGAGTTAACCGCGCAGAAAAAATTGTAGGGCGTTAGCTGTAACGCTAGCCTGCCTCTCATGGCAAAAAGCGACAAACGCGCCCTCGTCACCGGCGGTGCCGGCCTCATCGGGTCGCACGTTACCGATCTGCTTGTGCGCGAAGGCTGGAAAGTGCGCGTCCTGGATAATCTTGAGCCGCAAACGCATCGCCGCGGTAAACCGGCATGGATCAATCCCAGGGCCGAATTCATCCAAGGCGACATTCGTGATCGCGAAACGATTACCGCTGCGCTTGATAAGATCGACATCGTCTTTCACCAGGCGGCCTACGGCGGCTACATGCCCGAGATTTCAAAATATGTGCATGTTAACTCGTTAGGCACGGCCCAAATGCTCGAAGTGATTCGTGAGAAGAATGTGCCGATCAAAAAGATTATCGTGGCGAGCTCGCAGGCCGTTTACAGCGAAGGCGCTGGCATTTGCCCAAAGCACAATCTGGTTTTTCCAGCCGTGCGGCCGGTCGAGCAATTGCGCAAAGGCGATTGGGAAGTCCACTGTCCGATTTGCGGTGCGATTACGACAAGCGCGCCGACTCCCGAGAATTCGCCGGTCGGCGGCGAAACCGTTTATGGCCTGACCAAAGTTGATCAGGAGAGGCTTGTGTTGCTTTGGGGAAAACAAGTTGGAGTCCCGAGCGTCGCGCTCCGGTACTCGTGCACTTACGGACCGCGCCAATCCATTTTCAATCCTTACACCGGCGTGATCGCAATTTTTTGCACTCGCTTACTTAACAACTTGCCGCCGGTGCTTTACGAAGACGGCGAACAAACTCGGGATTTCTCATTCGTCGAAGACATCTCGCGCGCGAATCTGCTCGCAGCTGAGAGCGATCAGCTCGACGGATTAGCAGTCAACGTCGGCAGCGGCAAAGGCGTGCCCATTCGCCAGGTCGCGCAGATTGTTTCCAACGCGCTCAAGATCGATATCGAACCGGAAGCGCGCGGCGAATTTCGTCCCGGCGAAATGCGACATCTCACCAGCGACACAACTAAAGTTCGTTCCGCCGGCTACAAACCGCAGGTCGACCTGGAAGAGGGAATTCAGCGCTACATTGACTGGATCCGCTCCCAATCGGACATCCGCGATTATTTCACCGAGGCGGAACAAATTCTAAAGAGCAAAGGCATCGTTCATCGGGTAGAAGTTGGGAATGCCTGAAGCCCCTGGCATTCCCGATTTCAACTCCCCGGTTGTCCTGCACGCGCGCAAAGATTTTCCGCTCCTGGATGCGGACATGACCGTGGCGGAGGCGCTCGATCGCATCCGGAGCGAAGGCATCGGTGAACGGGTAATCTATTTCTTCGCAGTCGATTCCGACAAACGTCTGGTCGGAGTCCTGCCGACGCGGCGTTTGTTGACTGCATCTCTCGACACACCGTTGCGCGAGATCATGGTGCGTCGCGTCATCGCCATTCCCGCCACGGCATCCGTCCTCGATGCCTGCGAGTTTTTCGTGCTCTACAAATTTTTCGCCTTCCCAGTGATCGACGAACACCGCCATGTCGTCGGCGTTATCGACGCGAGCCTTTTTGCCGACGAAATCCTTCAGGCGGGCGAAAGCGAAGATCGACATCGTCCGGCCGTGCCCATTCGCGATGATGTCTTCGAAATCCTGGGATTTCATCTCGAACAAATCCGGGGTGCGTCATCGTGGCGAGTTTTTCGATTTCGTTTTCCATGGCTCCTGGTCACGGTGGCGGCGGGCACCGTCTGCGCCGTCCTTGCGGGCGCTTTTGAAGCGACTCTCGCTCGGAGCCTCGTCGTTGCCTTTTTTCTCACTATGGTGCTCGGCCTCAACGAAAGCGTCAGCGCACAATCCATGAGCGTGACGATTCAAATGTTGCGCTCGGCGCCAGTGACATGGGGCTGGTTTGCCGCAGCGCTTCGGCGCGAATTTACCACCGCGCTCCTGCTCGGCCTGAGCTGCGGGAGCGTCGTTGCCGCGATCGTCTGGTTCTGGAAAAACGATCTTCGCAGTGCCGGCGCCATTGGCGGAAGCATCGCGCTTTCCCTGGTGACCGCCTCCTTGTTTGGTCTTGGCGTCCCGTCGTTTTTACATCGGCTCAAGCTCGATCCGAAAATTGCGGCCGGACCAATTACGCTCGCCCTCGCCGATATCTGCGCGCTCGTTCTTTATTTCACGGCTGCGCGCCTGTTTTTGCGATGAGCGCGGTTTCCGTAATTATTCCGGCGCTGAACGAAGAGGAGCCGATCGCGAATGTTGTGCGCGAATGTTTGGCGACGAAAATTCCGAGCGAGATCATGGTCGTCGATAACGGCAGCAACGATCGAACGGCAGACCGCGCGCGGGAAGCGGGCGCAAAAGTCGTGAGCGAGCCGCGCCACGGTTACGGCCGCGCTTGCATCGCCGGAATTCGCGCGCTTTCACTCGAGTGCGATGTCGTCGTGTTTCTCGATGGCGACGGCAGCGATTGCCCCGAATTCATGAACGAACTTGTCGATCCAATCGCGGCTGGACATTTCGACTTCGTGATCGGTTCGCGCACGCGAGGTCAACGCGAACCCGGCAGCATGAATTTTCAGCAAGTTTTCGCCGGCCGACTCGCAGGATGGTTGATGTCGATCTTGTACGGCGTTCGTTACACCGACATGTGTCCGTTTCGCGCAATCAGGCGCGACGCGCTCGACCGATTGTCGATGAAAGAAGAAACTTACGGCTGGAATTTGGAAATGCAGATGAAAGCCGCGCGGGCCGGTCTCCGAATTCTCGAAATGCCCGTGAATCATCGTCGACGCGCCGGTGGCGTCTCCAAAGTTTCCGGCACATTGGGCGGAACGTTTGTCGCGGGCGCGCGAATCATCATCACGTTTGCGCGCATCGCGCTCGCTACGAAATAATCAGGCGCTTGGCACAAGCGCCTCTACAACAGATAATCGTTGAGCGTGATGAGCAGATCGAAAGCTTTGTTTGCCGGATTACTCGCTGGACTGATCGCCGGAATCGCCATGACCGTGGTGATGTTGGTGCTCGCCTGTTTCGGTGTCGCTACGCCGCTCGCAATCATCGGCGATCGGCTTTCGGTTTTCATTAAGCCTGGGCCGTTCCTTGCCATCATGGGCCGCGTCGGCGGCTACAATCATCTCAAACAGCTCGGCGTTGGATCAACCATGGCCGGACAGTTGTTCGTCAGCGCAGTCGGTGGCGCGGTCTTCGGTCTGCTCATGCGCCGCGATCCCCAGCGCCGCGTCATGGCCTGGACGATGTCGATCTTCGTCGCGCTGCCGATCGTCGCGGTCGCGATTGTTTTGTGGCCGGTTCTCGGCACGAGCTACATCGGTTTGCCGATCGCCTCAGGGGGCGTTGTTACGCTAATCGGGTTTGCGCTCAGCGTTTTGGTTTTTGAGCGGACGCTCGTTGCCAGCTTTCATTTTCTCACGCGACCGAAATCTGAAGCCGAGAGCGGCGAATTCAGTCCGGCAATTGGACGGCGCGCGTTAATTTTGGGCGGACTCGGCGTGCTCCTGGCCGGCGGCGGCACTGCGCTCCTGCGAAAACTTTATCGCGCGGCCACGTTCAGTTACGACGGCACCCAGTACAAAGGCCGCAGCGTCCAGCCGATTACGCCCAACGATTTATTTTATTGCGTGACCAAGAACGTGATCGATCCGCGTGTGAACATCGACCTCTGGCATTTGGAATTGAATGGCCTCATCCAAAATCCGGTCACCTATCGGTTTCAAGATTTGAAAGGCTTCGATCAGGTCGAGCAGGAAACGACGCTGATGTGTATCAGTAACGGGCTCGACGCCGGCCTGATGAGCAACGCGGTTTGGAAAGGGATGGCGCTGCGCGACCTGCTCGATCCCGCGGGACCGATGGCGGATGCGCAACGAGTTCGCTTGTACGGCGTGGATAATTACACCGACACCATTCCAATCGAGAAAGCGCTCGATCCTACCACGATCCTGGCTTGGGAGATGAACGGCGTTGATTTGCCGCATCGGCATGGTTATCCGTTGCGCGCGATCGTGCCGGGATACTTCGGCGAAAAACATGTGAAGTGGTTGACTCGGATCGAGCTCACCGGCGCGGACGCGAAAGGTTTTTACGAAACCCAAGGCTGGGGGCCCGACTTCATCACGCCGACAAGATCGAGAATCGACGTGCCCGATCACGAATCGCGTTTTTCGTTAGGCCAACTCGGTGGCGGGGCGATCGAAGTCAAAGGGGTCGCCTTTGGTGGCGATCGCGGCATCTCGCGGGTCGAAATCAGCGATGACGACGGCGAAACCTGGACCGAGGCGAAAATTATTTATCCTGGAACAAAATTAACCTGGGCGCTCTGGAGTTACGATTGGCGACCAGACGGCGCCGACGATTATACCCTCGTCGTCCGCGCCACCGACGGCGAAGGCGCTATCCAGGAATGGGAAGAAGACCGCAACCCTTTCTCCGGCGTCACCGGCTTCCACAAAATTATTGTCCATATCACGGCATAAGCGCGAGCCCTCCTACCTCTGACATTTTGAACACCAGGCGGTGGTTCGGCCGGCGACGGTGGTGTGGCGTAATGGCATGCGATGGATTGGGCAAATGCCGTCGCGTTTCCATTTTTGATGAATGAGCCAGTTGCGTGGCGGATCGGAGAAGTCTTTCCCTAGCGTTTCAAGCGATCTTCTAACAACAAACTTTGTCGCGCGGAAAATCGCTTGGCGTTCGCGATTAGTTAACCTACCGACGCGCTTCGATGGCAAAACTTTTGCGCGCCACAGAATTTCGTCGGCCATCCAGTTGCCGATGCCGGGAAAACCATGCTGCATCAGGAGCGCAGCTTTGATCCGCGCTTTCCGATGTCGATCCAGGAATCGATCAAGAAATTCTTGATCGAACTCGCGCGAATTGATTTCTGGTGCGTCGGCTTTCCACCAATCTGGTTCATCGGAGCCGTGGTGGAATCGAACGCGGCCGAATTGGCGCGAGTCGGTAAAGACAAGTGCGCGTTGTCGCTGAAACAAGACGAGATGATCGTGTTTCGCTGGCCGATAATTCGGCGGCTCGACGCGAATCTTGCCCGTCATGCCGAGATGAATTCCGAGCCAATTGTCGCTGGCGAACTTGAAGAGCATCCGTTTCCCGCGCGCATGAGAACTGAGAAATTTCGCGCCGATCAAGCGCTGCCGAAGGGCGCGCACGTTCTCGCCACGAAAGATTCGGTTCCGTGCGTGCACGCTAAGATCGACAATCTCCGCGCCGCGCCCGATGTCCCATTGTTTGCGAAACCATTCGACCTCGGCCAGCTCCGGCATCGCGGAAATTAGCCGCGGAGAGAGATGCGTTCCACTTGCGGCCTGTGCTAGATTGATATGTGGAAAAGGTGATCATCGTTGGGAGCGGCTGCGCCGGGTTGACCGCCGCCATTTATGCTGCTCGCGCCAATCTGAATCCGCTCGTTTTGGAGGGGCGCCAGCCGGGCGGCCAGCTTTCCACTACTACGCTCGTGGAAAATTATCCGGGATTCCCCGAAGGGATCGACGGACCGCAGCTGATCCTGAACATGCACAAACAAGCCGAGAACTTCGGCGCCCGATTTTCATACGCTGAGGTCACAGATTACGAACCGCGCAACAATCACATTCGAGTAAAAGCCGATGACGAATGGCTTGAGACGAAGGCGCTGATCATTGCGAGTGGCGCATCGGCACGCTATCTCGGCCTTGAGAACGAGGAGAAACTGATCGGACACGGTCTGACAAGCTG
>DASQBB010000095.1:0-36751 GCA_035635435.1 Chthoniobacterales bacterium
GATCGCGTTGATCCGCTTGCGCGCGGCGCCGATCGTCATCATTTCGCGCGGGAGGAGCAAGTAGGCGTAGGCCTTGTGTTCGGCGCGACCCACCCGGCCGCGGAGTTGATAAAGATCGGCCAGACCAAAGCGATCGGCGCGATCGATGACGATCGTGTTCGCGTTTGGAATATCGAGCCCGCTCTCAATGATGGTGGTGCAAACCAGCACGTCGATTTTTCCGGCGACGAAGCGTGCCATCACTTCCTCGAGCTCGTCCGAATCCATTTGTCCGTGGCCGATCTCGACCCGCGCTTGTGGGACAAGATCGACAATGCGTTCGCGGACGCGCTCGATGGTCATTACTCGGTTATGCAAAAAATAAATCTGGCCCTGGCGTTCCAGCTCACGATTGATCGCGTCCCGGATAATTCGCTCGTCGTAACCGCAGACGATCGTTTCCACCGGCAAGCGGTTGAGCGGCGGCGTTTCGATGGTAGACATGTCTTTCACGCCGACGAGCGAAAGATAAAGGGTTCGCGGAATTGGCGTGGCCGAAAGCGTGAGCACGTCGACCAGCTTGAAAAGCTCCTTGAATTTTTCTTTGTGCAAAACGCCGAAGCGCTGCTCTTCGTCGATCACGACGAGACCGAGATCTTTGAAGATGACGTCGCCGGAAATGAGGCGGTGCGTGCCGATCACGATGTCGATGCCACCCTGGCGAAGCAGCTCCAAGATTTTGCGCTGCTCACCGTGCGATCGAAACCGGCTGAGCATTTCGATTCGCACCGGATAATCGAGCATGCGCTGTCGAAACACTTCGAAGTGTTGTTGCGCGAGCACGGTCGTCGGCGCGAGCACTGCAACTTGTCTGCCGTCCATGACCGCTTTGAATGCGGCGCGGATCGCCACTTCCGTTTTGCCGAAGCCGACGTCGCCGCAGATCAATCGATCCATCGGCCGCGGCTGCTCCATGTCGATCTTCGCGTCGATGATCGCCTTCATCTGGTCGGGCGTTTCGCGAAACGGAAAGGAATGTTCGAACTCGCGTTGCCATTTGGTGTCCGGGCCGAATGCGTGGCCGGGAACGGTTTCGCGCTCGGCCTGGACGGCGAGCATTTTTCCGGCGTAATCGAAAATGGACGAGGCCGCGTTCTTTTTGGCGCGCGCCCATTTTGAATCGGCGAGCGAACTAAGCTGGGGCGATCGTTTGCCGACGCCGACGTAACGCGAAACGAGATAAGCCTGCTCCAGCGGAACGTAGAGCTTGGCTTCATCGGCGAATTCGAGCGCGAGCACTTCCTGTTCGCCGTTGGTCGATGTTGGAATGCGCGTCACGCCCGCGAACCGGGCGACGCCATGTTCGAGATGAACGACAAGATCGTCCTCGTTCAGCTCGCTGAAATCGATTTGAGCGCGGTGGCGCTCGGCGTGGTAAAGCCGGCGTCGCGCGTGCGGGGCGAAGCGGCCGAACAATTCGGCGGCCGACAAAGCGACGAGATTCGCAGAGGGAAAACAAAAACCGCGCGCGAGTGTGCCCAGGACAAGATCGACATCTTTCAACGCGTCGGCGCTGATGAGTTCACGGAAACGCTCGATCTCGCCCTCGGTTTGAAAATAAACGACAACGCGCGCTTTATTTTTTCGCCATTCGTTCAATCGCTTGACGAATTGGTCGCGCTTCGCTTCCGCGAGCAGAAAATCGCCCACGGCAAATTCACCGATGTCGCAATCCTGAAATGCGCCGCTGAAATCTTCGGGACCGGTTTCAATCCAGCCCTCGCTGATTTGAATTCGGGCGTCCGATTTTTCCTCAGGCTCGATCTCGATCGATAAATCTTCCTTACCGATGTAATCGCGAACGAAACCGGTTTGGTCGTCGGCCGCGCCGAGCAAGATGTCGATCTGGCGCAGATCGCGCACCGAAGTTTGGGTGTCGATATCGAATTCGCGCAGCGATTCGACGTTGTCTCCGAAGAATTCAAGCCGGACGGGTAGCGGCGCCTGCCACGAATAAAGATCGACAATGCCGCCGCGGACTGCGAATTGGCCGCGCGTGGTTACTTGCGCGACCCGCTGGTAACCGGCGCCGCTCAACTTTTCGAGCAACTGCTCCATGGTTAACGCCGTGCCGCGGGTGATTTTCAAGGTCGCCGCTGCTACCGCGCCGCGTTTCGGCGCGGGTTGATCGAGACTCGCACGCGTCGTGACGATCACCTGCGGCCCGTCTGCGCTATCGATCTTCGCCAATAGCGCGAGGCGTTCGGCCGCGATTTCAGGATCCGGCAAAACGTTTTCAACCGCGGCGAATTCGGCTTCGAGTAGAAACTGCGCGCTCGGCAACCAGTTCAGGATCGTTTCGTAGAGAGAATCTTGCGCACGCACGCTCGGGCAAAGAATCCAGACCGTTTTCTGCCCGCGGCGCGCGATAACGGCGGCGAGAAACGCCTGGGCCGGCGCGATGACGTGGGAAAACTTTACCGGCGCGCGTGCTGTCCCGATCTGTTCGAGTTTGCGCGCGATCGGTTCGGATTGCGCGACTCGTTCGATCAATTCGCCGGATGTCGATCTTTCCACGGCGAAGTTTCGCCGATAGTCCGGTGTCGGCTACGGATTAATTGGTGATGGTGACCGGAGTGCCGTTGGAAACCGACTTAAAGAAATTCTGGGCCATGAATTCCGGCATTCGAATGCAGCCGTGCGATGCGGGATAACCAGGCAGGTATCCGGCGTGCATTCCGACGCCATCGACGATGCGCATGAAATACGGCATGGGCGCGCCCTTGAAATGGGTGCCGGGCGGTTTCTTGTCGTCCACGGAGACGTTTGGCATCACCACGTTACCGGCGCCGTCAACGAAGTCGCCGTATTTGGTTGAGACATGGTTAACGTCTTTTTGGATGATTGAGAAAGTACCGGCCGGCGTAATCAAACCCTCGCGTCCGGTGGAAAGCTGTGAGATCCCGACCAGCATTCCGCTTTTGTAAAAGTAGGCGCGTTGTTCTTTCAGCCTGATTTTTACCGAGGGCTTGCCGCCGATGTGGTCGCCGTCCCAGTAGGAAACGGTGTCGGTTGGCGCGCCGGTGGTTGGAGCGTTGCCATAAACGCCGCCGAGATATTGGGTTTGCCCTGAATAGCGGACGTCTTCCTCGCAGCTCGTGACGATTAAAGCTAAAGCGGGGACAAACGACAAAAGAAACAGCCGATAAAATGAAGAACGCATAAAAACTTTTCGGTCGAACCCTTTACCGGCAGCCTGTCCAAAGTCAAGAGATGCGGCGGCGGCGGAGTTGGCGAATTTCGGTCCTTTCCGCGGCTTGAATTGTGCTTTGTTCGAGGCAGCGTTTCCGGCATGCCGACTTACGAGTATCACTGCCAGAAGTGCGACCAAAATTTTGAGATGTTTCAATCGATGCGCGACCAACCAGTCCGGGAATGTCCCGAGGATCTTTGCCGCCTCCCGAAATGGGGCCATGGCAAAGTAAAACGCCTCCTCGGCACCGGAGCGGGGATTATTTTCAAAGGCTCCGGTTTTTACAGCACCGATTATCGAAGCAAAGCCTACCAGGAGGCGGCCAAGAAAGAATCACCCACCGCAGCTGGCGAAAAACCTGCTCCTGCCAAGGAACCGAAGACACCTCCATCGAAAACATCGACATCCGCCCCACCGACTAAACCGAAAAAGGAATCGGCTGTATGACGACTACAACAACAATGACGAAATTGGTTTGCGCGGAGTGCCGGCACGAAAACGAGGCCGAGCGGATCTACTGCCACAATTGTGGAGAGCGCTTGGATCGTTCGGCGGTGTCGGCGCGGAAGAAAGCGCAGGACCCGCAGGAAGCGCACCGGCGTTTACAGAAGATGTTGGGGCCACCAAGCATGACGAGGCGAAATTTTTTCAACGCCAGCAAGTTAGTTTTGGCTGCAGCGGTGGTGGCCGCGCTGGTGCAAATCGCGCTGCCACCGGAATTTCCGGCGCCGACTAAAGCTGTGCCGCCGCAAATCGATCTCGATTTGGAAAATGCAGCGACTTTTCAGAAGGCTGGTCCTCTCGAATATTCGCAGGAGCAGATCAACGCATATCTCGCTTATCGATTGATGAGTAAGAAAAAAGTTCTGAACAAGCCGTTCCTGACGTTCGTGCGGGCGACTGCCTCTTTTCGTGACGGCGCGTGCACGATCGGGATGGAGCGCTCGCTCTTTGGTTATTCGATTTACACTCGCACGTCGCACAAGGTCGATGCGGGCGCAGGAAAAATTACAGCCACGAATGTTGGCGGCTGGATCGGCCGACTTCCGATTCATCCCGCGATCATGCAATTCGGTGACATCATTTTCGCCGATCTATGGTCTGCGCTCGAGCGCGAGCGCAAATTGCTCGGGAAAATGGGAGCGGTCAGCTTTCACGATGGCGGCGTTACGATAACGACGCCGACTCGCTAAAAAGGAAGTGGCCGGGAGCCCGCCATCGGGACTCACCGGCCAATCAACCAATCAATCTGTTTTTAGTTTCCGTTAATAACGGAGACCCATGTTCCGCAGAAGCGGTCCGCTAATTACGCCGTCCACGCGCAGGCCGTGGTCGCGCTCATAAGCTTGAATGGCGTAATGCGTGCGCGGTCCCATCGCTCCATCAATAGGTCCGCGATAGTAACCGGCTCGGGCCAGGCGCGACTGGACCTGGATCACGATTGATCCATTCGCGTAGGTGCTGTAACCGGGCCGGTCATAAGAGTAATATCCGTAGCTGTAGTCGTACGGGTAATAGCCGTACGAGTACGGGTAACCGAATCCGAATGAAACGGACGGGCCGTACGAGTAATACGGATAGCCATAGCCGTAGCCATATGAGCGATACGGGTAGCTATACCCATATCTGCTGCTGCCTACGTAAACGGTGCTTCGATTACGAACGGTTCCAGTTCGGACCGTCGTGTTGTTGCCTCCGGTAAAAACGGTGCTGCGGTTACGAACCTGATGAGTTCGAACTGCGGTCGTATTTCCGCCGGTTCTCATTGTAGTGGTCGCGGTCTGCTTTGCCGCTCTCACTTTTGTTTTCGAGCGGGCTTGGTCGTTCCCATGGGCCGCAAATGCGAGCGACCCGGTCAACATCACCCCTGCGACCACGCTTATTAGTATGCGTTTTGTGTTCATAAGCCTGTTTTGGTTCTAAAAATTAGACGTAGGAAAAGGTCGAGAATTTCACCTTTTTTCGGGGAAAATTGGCGATCCTGCTCGCCAATGCACCCGCTGCGCAACTATTCTGTCGCCAACTGTTTGTGAGGTGAAATCTTACCGCATCCCCATCGTGGCGTTTGCTTTGTTGCCGATCCTTGTATTCGAGTCGCGGGCGACGGCATCAATCGAGCGGAGCGTGAGTCCCTCCGGACAATTCATTATTTACGGCGGCGATGCGGCCTGGCGCGGTACCGTCTCCACGCTGGCCGAGCGAACCAAAGCGAATTTGCTCGCCGTCTTGCAACGACGCGATCAATGGACAACTGCAGCGGTGATTAATTTGCAACCGCGGGCGGCGAACCTACCGGAAATTCCGAACACGGCGTTGCGCTTTAGCCAAACCGGTTCCGGATTAAAGCTGCAACTCGATCTCACGATTTCAGGTGAGACCAACTCAGGAGCAATCGAGCGTGAAATCTTGCGGGCGATTTTGCTCGAAATGATTTATCGCAATCAAACCGGGATCGCGTCGGGCGAGACGTATGTTGATCCGCCAGGTTGGCTCATCGACGGTTTGCTCGCACTAACACCGAACCGCGACCGCACCTCGCTGGTCAACGCGCTGGCCGTGTCGGAGCGAATCGCATCGCTCGATGAATTTCTCCGCGAGCGGCCCGAATTACTCGATTCGGTCGGGCGATCTGTTTATCGCGCCTATTCGTTCGCGCTCGTCCAGTTGCTCCTCGAAAGCGCCGGCGGTCCCGAGCGGGCCGGCCGTTACATCGACAATCTCGCATTCGCTTCAAACGATCCGCTCGCCGATTTGCACGCCGCGTTTCCACAACTTGCCGGAAATGATTTCGGGAAAATCTGGAAATCGAAGATCGCGAGCATGAAGAGCTCGGGGCGCACCGATCTTCTGGCTTTTTCGCGGACAGACGAAAAGCTCGATCAGCTGTTGCAGACAAAATTTTCGCCGGCCGATGGACGCAATAAATCTTTGTCGCTTGAAGATCTTTCCCAAAAAAAACTGATTCCGGCGCAGCGAACGGCGCTCCAGAAATTCAGTCAGGAATTAATGCTGCTCGCCGCGCATGCGAACCCGATCCTTCGGCCGATCGTTCAGGATTATCAGCAGCTGGCCGCGCAACTCGCTCTCGGAAAAAATCGCACCGTGGCGGCGCGATTGACTGAGTTGAAAACTTTGCGCACTAGACTTTCCGACCGAATGACCGAGATCGACGATTACCTGAATTGGTTCGAGGCCACGCAATTGTCGACTCGGAGCGGTCTCTTTGACGACTTTCTCAATACTTCGAGCGCGGCCAGTCCTCCCGCAGCGCACAGAAAGGACGCGTTCTCGGCTTATCTCGACGCGATGGAAGAACAATTCTAATTGCCAAATGCACGAGTCATTGCCGAACACGATCGACTATATTGAGATGCCCTCGCGCGATCTCGCGGCGACAAAGAAATTCTTCGCCGCACTTTTCGGTTGGGCGTTCGTCGATTACGGGCCGGATTATGCCTCATTTGATGACGGCCGAATGACCGGCGGCGTTTTCGCGTCTGAAAAAACCGCCGACGTGGACGGCACGCCACTTGTTGTCTTCTATCACGGCGAACTGGAGAAGACGAAAACGAAAGTTGTCGATCTTGGCGGCGAGATTACCAAAGAAATTTTCGAATTTCCCGGCGGCCGCCGTTTCCATTTTCGCGAGCCGGGCGGAGGCGAGTTCGCCATTTGGTCCGATAAATAGACATCGTCGATGTCGGAAGATGTCGATCTTGCGATACAGTTGCTCATTGGGAACTTTCTCATTAAGATAGTCGCCGCAGTTAAGCCGCGCGTTTTTCCTGATGCAGAAAATTGGATTTGCCGAAGCCCTCGATTCAATCGTGGCGAGCGACCCGCGTTACCAACGCGACGCCTACGTTTTTTTGCGCGACTCGCTCGACTTCACGACCAAGCAGCAGAAGAAAGCGAAAGGCACAACCGTGCGGCATGTTTCCGGACCGGAACTACTGGAAGGCGTCAAGCAGTACGCGCTCAAGGAATTCGGGCCGATGGTGGTGACGGTGTTCGATAGCTGGGGCATTCGCTCTTGCGAAGATATCGGTCACATGGTTTTCAATCTCATCGGCGCCGGAATTTTTGGGAAGACCGACGAAGATTCAATCGAGGATTTCAAATCTGTTTACGATTTTCAGGAAGCGTTCGTGAGACCGTTTGCGCCCGAGAAAAAAACCGAAGCCCCAAAAAGTTTACCAGCGCCCAAAATTGTATGATGGGCGCGGCGCCGCGGGTGGCGCTCATTTTTGGAATTGTATTTAGCATGGTGAACTTACAAAGCTGCTCCCCTGTTGATGAGTCGGCCGTTATCACTTTTCCCCCGAGCTCGGCGCAAAAATGGGTCTTGCCCGACGGCCTGACGTTGATCGTGCAAGAAGACCGAAGCGCGCCGGTCGCGAGCGTGCAGGCGTGGTGCGGCACCGGCAGCATTTACGAGGACGAGAAATTGGGCGCCGGTCTCTCGCACATTCTCGAGCACATGCTCTTCAAAGGGACCAAAACGCAATCGAGTAATGCGATCGCGCAAAAAATCCAGGACGTCGGCGGTTACATCAACGCTTATACTTCTTTTGATCGCACGGTTTTTTGGATCGACGTGCCGAAAGATGGAGTGCAAACCGCGCTCGCGATTTTGTCCGACGCGATGATGAACTCCACGTTGCCGCCGGAAGAATACGCCAAAGAACAAGAGGTGATTCGTCGCGAGTTCGCGATGGGCTTGGACGATCCCGATCGCCAGGCTGGGTTGCTGCTCTTTGCGACCGCGTATCAGCGCCATCCTTATCGACTGCCGGTGATCGGTGAGCTGGAAATTTACAACCAGCTCACGCAAGAGCAGGTGATGCAGTACTACAAATCGCGTTACGTGCCGAACAATCTCATCTTCATCGTGGTGGGAGATGTCGATGGAGAAAAAGTGCATCAACAACTGGCCGACTTCTTCAAAAGTTATCCCGAGAAATCGCTTAAGCCCGTGTTTGTTCCGGAAGAACCGCCGCAACTCGGCCGGCGCGAAGTTCACAATGAATTCGCCACTGAACTAAGCCGGCTCTCGTTGGCGTGGCATATTCCCGAGATCACGCATCCGGATGTTCCGCCGCTCGATTTGCTTTCGACGATTCTGGGTGAGGGACGCAGTTCGCGTTTATATCGGCGGGTCCGCGAAGAAGCAGGTCTCGCTTTCGGCGTTTCGGCATTTTCCTATACCCCGGGCGATCCCGGATTGTTCGGCGTGGATGCGACTGTCGATCCAAAGAAGCGCGACGCCGCGGAGAAGTTGATCTTGCAGATGATCGCCGAAGTGAAACAAGCCGGCGTGACCGCGGATGAGTTGATGAAAGCAAAAAAGATGTCGCTCAGTAATCATCTCGGCGCGCTCACGACTATGCGCGGGCAAGCCTCCGATCTCGGATCAAACTGGATGCTCACCCGGAACCTGAATTTCAGCCGCGACTATCTGACTGCCGTCCAAAAAGTAACGCTGGACGATATTCGCCGCGTCGCCGCGAAATATCTGGTCGATCAAAACCTGACCGTGACGTCGCTGAATCCGAAAGGTTCGCTCGCCGCAAAACAAGAGGCATCGAAACCGCCCGCGATCGCTGAAATTCAGAAGTTCGAGCTTTCCAATGGTCTGCGCCTGCTCGTGCGCGAAGATTCGCGCTTGCCGCTGGTTTCGATAAGCGCCGCCTTTCGCAGCGGATTGCTCGCCGAAACTCCAGAGACGAATGGAATCACGCGGTTGACTGCGCGCGCGTTGCTTAAAGGAACAAAGACGCGCACCGCCGAGCAAATCGCGAATCAGATCGAAGCCATCGGCGGATCGATCTCGAGCGATGCCGGCAACAACAGCATGAGTGTCGGCGTTCATGTGATGAAGCCGGACCTGAAGACAGCGGTCGATCTGTTGTCCGACGTTTTGCTCAACGCAAACTTTCCGGAGAAAGCGGTCGCGCGCGAAAAGGAAGTTCAGATTGCCGGCATTAAACAAGAAGAGGAACAGTTGACGACAGTCGCGCGCAACATTCTGCGAAAGGCTCTTTTCGGCGATCACCCCTACGCCTTGCGTGCTAATGGCTCACCGGAATCGGTCCAGCGTCTCACCCAAAAAGATCTGATCGGGTTTCGCGATAAATATCTGGTCGCAAAAAATGGTGTGATTTCAGTTTTCGGAAACGTGAACGCTGCGGAAGTGAAACAACTCTTCGAGCAAGCGCTCGGCGCAATGAAACCCGGGTCGCTCGCGCTAACCGATGCGCGGCCGCCGGCGCCCATCACGAAAACAGAGAGTGTCGAAAACCATAAGGAAAAAGCGCAGAGCGTTATCATGGTCGGCTATCGCGGAGTCGATATGTTCAACAAAGATCGACATGCTCTGGAGCTGATCGACGAGGCGAGCAGCGATCTCGGCTCGCGCTTTTTCATTCGCATTCGCGAGCAAATGGGACTGGCCTATTACGTGGGTGCCAGCCAGATGGAGGGATTGGTGCCGGGTCTGTTCGCGTTTTATCTCGGCACTGATCCGCAAAAAATCGAACCGGTGAAGACCGCGTTGCTCGACGAGATCCGGAAACTGGCGAGCGAAGGTTTGACGAAGGAAGAGTTAGCACGCGCGAAAAAGAAATTGATCGGTCAGCATCAAATCGCGATGCAGAGCAACGACTCATTCGGCTACCAATGCGCGCTCGACGAGCTTTACGGGCTCGGCTTCGACCATTACAAATCGCTTGAGCGTGAGGTCGAAGCTGTGACACTGGATGAAACCAAGCAAATGGCCGCAAAATATTTTCGCGATCAACCGTATGTTTTAGCGACGGTCCGACCGTCCGCCTCCGCCAAGGCTACGGCGGGCAGGCCAGACGCATCTCCAGTTGCGAAACAAAAGTGAACCATGGCTGAAGTCCAAACCAGCACTCAGAGCGGCGAGCTTTCGCAGCGCTTCATCGAGTTTGTGATGATGCACGCGCAGAACGCGGCGCTGTTTCTCGGTCAGATTCCGAATCCGAAAACCGGCGAAGGCGAAGTCAATCTTGAGCTCGCGAAAATGTTCATCGATCAACTGGCGATGGTTCAGGAAAAAACGCGCGGCAATCTGACGAACGACGAATCGACCGTTCTCCGCAACACGCTCTCGAATTTGCAGATGGTCTACGTCGAAGTGGCGCGGCAGGCGCCGAAAGGTGCAGCGCAACCTGCACCCGAGTCGAAACCTGAAGCATCCTCCTCCGCCGAGCCTACGGCGGACAAGTCGACAAGCGCGCCGGAGCAACCGCCGATCGCTTCGACTGAATCCGAGTCGAAGAAAAAATTCACCAAGAGCTACGGCTCGTGAATTGAAATAATCCCCCCAAATGAAATTGATCGTTCGATCGGCCATAATTGGCGTTTGTTTGCTAAGCGCGTTGCCTTGTTTCTCTCAGCCTCAGCGAAAAACCGAACAAAAGCCGACAAACCCAGCACTCGCTGCGTACCAAAAGACGGTGTTCGACCTGATCGGTCCGCGCTGGTACGCGCTCATGGAGCGGTACGGCGACGTAGTCGCGCTGGGCAAACTGCAAGTGCACGTCGTAATCCGTGCCGATGGCCGGATCGCCAAGATCATGATTCTTAGTAATAGCTCGAATGACGCAGCGGAGAAGGTCGTGCGGCAAGCTTTAGCGGAGGTTAAGATCCCGCCTATTCCGCCAGCGGTCATAAAAGATCTTCCGAAGCGCGAACTCGAGATGGACCTAGCGTTTGACTTATCGGGCTCCCACTCTTGAATGAAACGCGCATTCAGCGCGTCGTAGTGATTAATCGACCGTTGTAGCTGCCGCCGTCTCTGGCGGCAGAGATTAAAACTGCCGATGATGACATCGGCAGCTACGACATCCTACGAATCGAAATTAGCATGCACCCTCGGGTTAAAAACGGAAACGGAGCTGGCAACGGCGCGAAGCTTGTCGCGGAAGCGATGGACGCAGCCGAGGGAGCCGGTCTGCGTTACGTCAGCGATGATCGGCCGGGCTACACGCGAAAGGCAAAAGGCGACGATTTCGATTGGCTCGACGCGGATGGAAAACTAATCCGCGACGAGCAGCGCCTTCTCCGGATCAAACGTCTCGCGATTCCGCCGGCCTGGACTGAAGTTTGGATTTGCCCGGTAGCGAACGGCCACATCCAAGCCATTGGGCGTGACGCGCGCGGTCGGAAGCAATACCTTTATCACGAGCGCTGGCGCGAAGTTCGCGACGAAAACAAATACGACCGCATCATCAGCTTCGGCAAAGCGCTGTCGAAAATCCGCCGACGAATCGCGCGAGATTTAAAATTGCCGGGTTTGCCGCGAAACAAGGTGCTGGCGACGGTCGTGCAATTACTCGAGCGCACGTTCATTCGCATCGGCAACGAAGAGTACGCGCGCGACAATAAATCATTCGGCCTTACGACCATGAAAGATCGACATGTGGAGGTCAAAGGCGCGAAGTTGCGTTTCCGTTTTCGCGGCAAGAGCGGGCGCGAACATGAAGTCGACGTGACCGATCGGCGGATCGCGAAAATTATTTCCAGGCTCCAGGATTTGCCCGGCCAGGACTTGTTTCAGTATCTCGACGATGACGGCGAGGTGCGTGACATCAGTTCACAGGACGTCAATGAGTACCTCCGCGAAATTACCGGCGAAGATTTCAGCGCCAAAGATTTTCGAACCTGGGCGGGAACGGTCCTGACCGCAATCGCGCTCAATGCCCAGGAGAAATTCGAGAACGGAAAGCAGGCGAAAGCGAACATTAAAACCGCGATCAGCGCCGTGGCCAAGATTCTCGGCAACACGCCGGCGATTTGCCGGAAATGTTACGTTCACCCGGCAGTGCTCGAAACTTATCTCGATCAAAAATCGATCGACGGACTGAGGCGGACGGCCGAAGACGCGTTGGAAAAGGAAGATGTCGATCTTCGCTCGAGTGAAAACGCCGTCCTGAAGTTTTTGGAATCGCGATTAACGAAGAAAGCGGCGTAACCCGTATCAGCGACCGCCGCCGACTGGAGTCGCGCTCGCTTTTGGTTTCGCGCTTTTGCGAACAGTGATTGTCGCTTCACTGGAAGCGGGCGTTGGCGATTTCTCGGGAGATTTTTTCGTGCCCGGCCAGATCAGGCGCCAAGGCTGACTTTTTATTGTCTCGCTGAATTCCTTGATGTTCTGACCGGTCGGTCCGAGATCGTTGATCGTTAGTTTCAATTTCTCCGAAGAGCTGCGCAGATTTTGGAGTGTGATCTCGATGTTGTTGTTCTCGGTCAGACTAGTGCTGATCTTCTCGATGTTATTGAGAGAATGAGAGAGCGCACTCTCCGGCGCGGTCATGTCGGCGATGTGTTCGCCAAACAATTTCACCTGACCGAGTGCTTGGTTCAGCTCCGAGTTCTCATCGGTGATGTGGTTCAAATTTAGCGCAGTCTGCTGAAGGTCCTTCATCGTATTGGTCGCTTCGGCGGCGACGGGCTTGATTATTTCCAGCATTTTCGCAGCGGCTTCGCCGAGATCGGGGTTGCGTTCGCCGGCAAACATCTCGCCATCACGTGCTCGCCCGGAAGCTTCAGTGCCCTGGGTGATGTCGATCGCCATGTCGCCAAGCAAACCCAGTTGCATCAAACGTGTCCGCGCGTCGCGATAAACGACTGCGTTCCGGTCCACCTGCACGTCGATGCGCGCTTCGTATTTCGGTTTTCCCGGCGTCGGGCTCGGCGTTGGACTTGTTTGCGGCGGAGCGAAGGCAGCGGCCGCTTCTTCAGCGCGACGCTCCTCTTCACGTGACACCGGCGAGAACAATTTTTGGACCTGACCAATCTTGCGACCGGCGAGCATCACGACTGCGCCTTGTTTAATGCCGGCGGCGTTGTCGACGTAGATTTTGTAAGTAACGAGCGGACGAAAAAGTCCGGGTGCGCCGAGCAACACCAAAACAAAGACGAGCACGGCCACGGTCCCCACCACCAACAGGCCGGTCATGATTTCATTTTTTTGCAATTGCATCTTGGCTTCCTTCCAGAATCGGGCCTTCGGTGCTGCCGCTCAAGAATTGTCGGACCACTGGATTTTGGGATTGCTTGAATTTTTCGGCCTCGGCGTCTTCGATGATTTTTCCTTGATACAACATAGCCATTCGTGTGCCGATGCGAAAGGCGCTGTCCATTTCGTGGGTCACGATAATCGACGTGACTTTGGATTTCTCGGTCAGGCTGATGATCAATTCGTCGATGACCGACGCAATCACTGGGTCGAGACCGGCCACCGGTTCGTCGAAAAGGATCAATTCCGGCTCGAGGACAAGGGCCCGCGCCAGACTCACGCGTTTCTTCATCCCGCCGCTTAGTTCCGACGGCATCAGGTTCTTCGCCTCCTTCATCCCGACCAGGTCCAGTTTTTCATCCACGATCTGGTCGATCTCCTGGCGCGACTTGTCGGTTAACTCCTCGAGCGGAAGCGCAACGTTGTCGCGCACGTTGCGCGAACTGAGCAAGGCCGAGTATTGATAAACCATCCCGATGTGCCGCCGCACCTGCTGCAATTTGCGCCGCTTCAAACGCGTAATCTCGAATTGCTTGAAGAAAATCGAACCGGCATTGGGTTTCAATATTCCCAGAATCAGCCGCAGGATGGTGCTCTTGCCGCTGCCACTTTGGCCCATGATCACCAGGCGATCCTCGGGCTCGACCGAAAGTGAGCATCCATCGAGCACTTTTTTTTCTTCGAACTGCATGGCCACGTCGCGCAGTTCGACCATGTGCGAATTCTTCTCGCTCATGTTGGGAAAAAGTTGACGTAAACAATGTTGTAGAGCGTATCAACGCCGATCACGACCGTGATCGCGGTGACGACGCTCGAGGTCGTCGCGATTCCGACCCCGGCCGCTCCGCCTTTGACATTGAGACCGCGGTAACAGGCAATCGCGGCGATCAGCAAACCGAACATGAAACTCTTGAACACGCCGGTGATGAGGTCGCGAATCAAGAGCGAGTCGCGAACAAGATCGAGAAAGTAGGGGAACGCGATACTGAAATAAGCTTTCGAGATCAGGCTGCTGGCGAAGATCGCGGACATATTCGAAATCGTTGAGAGACAAGGCATCAGGAAAAATAAGGCGAGCATTCGCGGCGCGACCAGGAACCGTAGCGGTCCGATGCCCATCGCTTCGATCGCTTCGACTTCTTCGGAAACCGTCATCGTGCCGAGCTCGGCGGTAAAGGAAGCGCCGATCCGCGCTGCGAGCATGATGCCGGTCAGCAATGGTCCGAGCTCACGCGTGAAACTGATCGCCACCAGACCGGGAATCAGTCGCTGCGTTCCAAAGCGTTGCAATTGATAACCGGTCAGCAACGCCATGGTCAGGCCGAGAAAAAATGAGACCAGCGCGACCAGCGGCACGGACTCGACGCCGGCACGTTCGGCGTGCCGGAAGAAACTAATAGCGCGAAACGGCACTCGTCCGTCGCGCACACGCTCGATCGTTTCCTGGAACGTGTAGACGATGAACCAGAACATGCTGCCCACTTCGCGCAGGAAATTCCAGAAGACCCCTCCGATCTCCTGGAGCGCAATTACTGGCGCCCCGATCAGAACTTCTTCGGTCGAGTTTTGTTTTTGCACAGCCATCGTCGAAGGGAAGCTGCCCTAGTTCAGGAAACCGAAAAAGCGTTTTCTTCTCGCTGGCGCACCGCCGAAGCGCGGACTAATTGTTCGGAAGCTAAAAAAATTTATGGCCGGACGATGTTTTCTAATTTGCGGACTGGTCGCGGTCGCGGCATTAGCTCATGCGCAACAGTTCGGCAAGATGAGTTCGATGAAAGAAAATAAAATTGGATTAGCTGTTCACGGCGGCGCCGGAACGATGGAGCGCGGCAAGATGACGCCGGAACGCGAGCGGGAGTATCGCGCTGGTATTGAAAACGCGCTCCGAGCCGGCTGGGACATTTTGCAGCATGGCGGTTCGAGTTTGGACGCGACTGAAGCGGCGGTGCGCGTACTCGAGGACGATCCGCTTTTCAACGCCGGCAAAGGTTCGGTGTTCACCGCCGCCGCTACCAACGAAATGGACGCCGCGATCATGGACGGCAAGACGCTCAAGGCTGGCGCCGTCGCTGCTGTCCAGCACGTCAAGAACCCGATTAGTCTCGCGCGACTCGTGATGGAGAAATCGCCACATGTAATGATGGCCGGCGACGGCGCGGAAAGCTTTGCCAAAGAACACGGCGTCGAACTCGTCGATCAAAAATATTTTTTCACCCAGGAACGCTGGGACGCGCTTCAGAAAACGAAAGCGGCTGAAAAAAGCGGCGCTAACGGTGACAAGAAGTTCATCATTACCGATCAGGACCTGCATGGGACCGTCGGCGCCGTGGCGTTGGATCGAAATGGAAATTTAGCCGCCGCAACTTCAACCGGCGGCAAGACAAACAAACTTAGCGGGCGAATTGGCGACACACCGGTCATTGGGGGCGGCACTTACGCGAACAACGCCACCTGCGCGGTGTCCGGCACCGGTGACGGCGAATTTTTTATCATGGCCACGGCTGCGCACGACGTTTCAGCGCTGATGGAGTATCGCCGCAAAACCGTGGAGGAAGCGAGTGTCGCCGTCATCGACAAAATCGCAAAACTCGGCGGCACCGGCGGCATGATCGTGATCGACAAAAGCGGCAAGATCGCGCTCCCGTTCAACACTTCAGGAATGTACCGGGGATATGTCGATCCAAACGGGAAGTTCGTGACCGAGATTTACAGATAACAGGCGCTCGCCGCGGCGAGCGCCTCTACAACTCAATTGATGCTGCCGTCATTTTCCGTTGTCATTCCCTGCTATAACGAAGCTGCGCGGATCGGGGACACCGTCCATGCGACACTCGATTATCTTTCCGCGGAAAGTCCGGACGCGGAATTGATTGTGGTCAACGACGGTTCGACCGACGCGACTCCGACGATTGTTCGCAAAGTTCTAAGCGACGCAAAAATCCAGGCACGATTGCTCGAGAACTTTCCGAATCGCGGCAAAGGCGTGGCAGTGCGAACTGGATTGCTCGCCGCAACCAAACCCATCGGATTGTTTTTCGACGCTGATCTTTCGACGCCGCTGAGTGAAATTCCGAAAGTGATCGAACCGATCACGAGAGGAGATGTCGATCTTGCGTTTGGTTCGCGCGCGCTCGACCGAAAACTGATCGGCATTCACCAGCCGTGGCGACGTGAGCAGGCCGGACGCGTTTTCAATTTGATCGTGCGACTTGCGACCGGAATGCCGTTTTGGGACACGCAGTGCGGTTTCAAAGCATTTCGGCTCGATGTCTGCCGGCCAATACTTGAAAAAGCGCATACCGTCGGCTTCGCATTCGACGTCGAACTTCTTTTTCTAGCGCACAGCGCCGGATTGCGAATGCGCGAAATCCCGGTGCGCTGGAACCATGCCGAAGGCAGCAAGGTGCGCGTGATTCACGACAGCCTGCGCATGCTGCGCGAAGTAATCGCGCTGCGAATGTCGTCGTGATTATTTCTTGACGATCTCAGCGTTCTCGAGCATCGCGATGCCGCCGCGGTCGGCCAATTTGCCCTTCAGCGTCACCGTTTTTCCGCAGTACTCGGCCAACTGGTCGTTCATCGGTTTGTGTTCGCCGACGACCAGATACGCTTTCCCGTCACTGACGATTCCGACCGGGCCGCCACCTTTGATGCACTTCGCGCCGCATGATTGGCCGTGACTTTCGCCAATCGCGTTGTGATCGACATAGCACATCATGTCGACGATTTCGCCGGTCACGGATTTTTCACCGGCCGCATCTGATTTGCCGTGTTCGTCATGGGCGAATGCCAACGGCGCGGTGGCAACTGAAGTAATGACGATGACTGAGAAGATCGTCCTAAAAGTTTTAAATCGCGTTGAGTTAAACATGAATCACTTTCGGCTTTTTTTGCCTTCGATCAAATCGGCGAATTGCGAGAAGAAATACGAAGCGTCGTGCGGGCCGGGCGCGGCCTCGGGATGATACTGGACGCTGAAGATTGGCAATTCTTTGTGCTGCAAGCCTTCCACCGTGTTGTCATTCAAATTAATGTGACTGACTTCGACATTTTTCGGGAGCGATTTCGGATCGACCGCGAAGCCGTGGTTTTGCGCAGTGATCGCAACCCTCCCACTTTTTAAATCTTTCACCGGCTGATTGGCGCCGCGATGACCGAACTTTAGTTTGAATGTCGAGCCGCCGAACGCGAAGCCGAGGATCTGATGGCCGAGACAAATTCCAAAGATCGGCTTCTTCCCGATCAAATCCGCCACGGTCCTGTGCGCATACGGCAACGCCGATGGATCGCCGGGGCCGTTTGAGAGAAAAATTCCGTCGGGATTGAGCGCGAGCGCTTGCTCTGCCGTTGTTGAAGCGGGTACGACTGTGACGCCGAAACCTTTTTGCCGGAGCAGGCGCAAAATATTTTGTTTGATCCCGTAGTCGTAAGCCAGAACCCGAAACCGAATCGGCGGTAGTTTCGGTTTGTTGTCGCCGTCGCCATTTTGGATCGACCATGGCTGGCTCAATTTGTCCTCCGGATCCCATTGATAAATTTCCGGTGTCGAAACTTCGCGAACGTAATCCATTCCGATCACGCCTTCGCCATCGACCGCCCGCTGCACCGCGTTTTGGATCGACATCTTCTCAGTGGTCAGGCACGCCTTCATCGCGCCGCGCGTGCGCAGATGCCGTGTCAGCGCGCGGGTGTCGATTCCCTGAACGCCGGGGATCTCCCATTTTTTCAAATATTCATCGAGCGACATTTCGGAGCGCCAGTTGCTCGGCGCTTCGCTTAATTCTTCGATCACGAACCCACGGACGTGCGGCGATAGGCTTTCCTGGTCGACCGAATTGATCCCGTAATTGCCGATCAGCGGATAAGTCATGGCCACGATCTGGCCGCGATACGAAGGATCGGTCAGCACTTCCTGATAACCGGTCATCGCGGTGTTGAAGCAGATCTCACCGACTCGGGTGCCGGTGGCGCCAAATGATTCGCCCTCGAAATATTTTCCGTCTTCGAGAGCGAGCAGGGCGCGCATCGCGGGTGATTGTCGATCTTAATGAGCGAATTTCAAATTGCGGCGACAAAAAAATGCCCGAATCGAAAAATTCGACTCGGGCATTCTTAAAATTTTACCCCACAGGTGCCGTTCAGGTGAATCTCCCGTTCCCTTTCGGTAAACGGCGGATGACCGTCGCTGCGGAATCTGACTTCCAATGAAGGCGTGCCATTCTCCGCACCAACCAAGCCTCCTTTGCTTAATCAACTATCGGTTCGGGGACGTCACCTCAATCTCGAACATCGCAGGGTAAATTCGAAAGCCGCTGGTTGAGAGTTGAGTGGAAAGCACTGGTTTCCTTCCCAACCCTCAACGAGCGGCTCTCACTCTCAAAGAACTACTCGCGCAATTCTGCGCCGAGGTCGCGCTGCAAACGCTCGCGAATTTTCGCGTGCACCGCACTCACTTCCTCACTCGTCAGTGTGCGACTCCGGTCTCGATATGTCAATCGATATGCGAGCGACTTGCGCGCCGCTCCAATTTCGCCGCCGCTGAACAAGTCGAACAGCTCAACGCTCTCCAAGAGCGGTTCGCGCGGCTCTTCAATCGCGCGCAAAATTTTTTCGTGGGAAGTTTCTTTCGGAAGAATCATCGCAATGTCGCGAGTTACGGCCGGAAATTTCTCAAGTTCGCGAAACTTTTTCTCCGATTGGTCGCGAGTTAAAAGAACGTCGGCATGGAGTTCAGCGACGAACACTGGTCCGGGCGCGCTCGATTTGCGCGCTGAAAGTTGTCCGCCGAAACCGATTATGCGATCGCCCGAGTAAATGTCGACTGGCAGCGCGAGATCAGGAAATTTCCCCGGGTGAAACGACAAATCTGGAACTGCGGACTCAAGGGCGCCTTTGAGATCGAACAGATCGAGACTGCGCTTTGTTTGAGATCGCCAATCGGCCGCGGCCGCGACATTTCCCCAGAGCAAAATGCCGAGATGTCGTTCTTCTTTTCCAGAGGGCGGGATGAAGGTGCGCCCGATCTCAAAGATTGCGACGCGTTCCGCGCCCGCCCGGATGTTTCGATCGAGAACGGCCACCAGTCCGGCTAGAATGCTCGGTCGCAATGCGACGGCGTCTTCGCTGAGCGGATTTCGCAGTTCGATCGCTCCTTCGCTGAAGGCGAATCGTTCGCGCGGCAACAATTTTGATGTGCGCACTTCGTAGAGACCGACCGCGGCTAGTCTGTTTCGCCACGTCGATTCCAAATCGTGCGCATGATCGGCCACGCTCGAAGCCGAATAACGGCCCCGCTCCACGCCAGGGATTTGGTCTGCGCCGTAAGCGCGCACCACTTCTTCGATAAGATCGACATCACGCTGCAAATCCCGGCGGTAACTCGGGATCTTCCATCTCGTTGTTTTCGCGGCGCTGGTTTTCTTCAAACCAAACCCGGTTAGAATTTCGTCTACAGTCTTCGCTTTGATCGCGACTCCGATGACTCGATCGCACTTTTCGTAACTCAACGAAACGTCCGCTGGATTCGCCGGAACCTTGCCAGCAGCTCCAACTTCCGTTGCCGGACTTCCGCCTGCGATCTCACGAATCAATTCGGTCGAGCGCTGCGATGCGCGTAAAATCATCCCCGGATCGACGCCGCGCTCAAACCGATAACTTGCGTCGCTCGGCAGATTCAAATTTCGCGCGGTTCGACGAATGCTTGCCGGTAAAAAATAAGCCGCTTCGAGCAAAATGTTTTTCGTCGATTCCGTCACACCGGTTTCTTCGCCGCCCATCACCCCGCCGATTCCAACCGCGCGCTCTTGATCGGCTACGACGCAATTGTCCGGTTTCAGCGAATAAGTCTTTCCATCGAGGGCGAGAAATTTCTCTCCATCGCGCGCGAG
The DNA here is from genome assembly GCA_035635435.1 of Chthoniobacterales bacterium. Taxonomy (GTDB): domain Bacteria; phylum Verrucomicrobiota; class Verrucomicrobiia; order Chthoniobacterales; family UBA10450; genus AV40. The sequence goes on from DASQBB010000095.1 coordinate 20,165, forward strand.
TCGCACATTGATCCCGCCTTTCAATTTGTCAGCGTCGAACGCGTGGGTCGGCTGGCCGAGCTCGAGCATCACAAAGTTTGAAATATCGACGATGTTGTTGATCGAACGGATGCCGACGCTCTCGATCTTCGACCGCAACCATTGCGGACTGGGACCGACTTTCACCTTCTCGATCTTGCGCGCGGAGAAAAATGGACATTCGCGCGGGGCGGAGATTTTGATACCAGCGGTTGCGAACTTGACCGCTTTAAACGGTCGAGTTTCAGCGCGCAGTTTCTTTCCAGTCAGCGCGGCAATCTCGCGCGCCAGACCAAAGTGACTAAGTAAATCTCCGCGATTGGGCGTAATCTCGACGTCGAGAATCGTATCGCTTGGGAAAAGATCGGTGATCGGAGCGCCAACCTTCGCTTCCGGTGACAAGATCAAAAGACCGGCGGCGTCCGAACCGAGGCCGAGCTCAATCGCGCTGCACAACATTCCTTCGCTCTCGACACCGCGGAGTTTGCTTTTTCGAATCTCGGTTCCGTTCGGCAATTTTGTGCCGGGGAACGCGAGCGGGACTTTGTCACCCACCTTGTAATTGGTCGCACCGCAAACAATCTGGCGTTTCGTTCCGCTGCCATCGTTAACTTCACAAACCGTCAAGCGATCGGCATTCGGGTGGCGCGACGACGCAGTGATTTGGGAAACGATCACTCTGTCGATCTTCGCGCCGCGCGTTTCGATGTTTTCGGTCTCGACACCCGCGCGCGTCAGCAAAGTTGCGATGTCTTCCGAATCTTTTGGAAGTTCGACAAATTCGCGCAGCCAGTTAACGGAAAATTTCATGCGAACTGGCGGAGAAACCGCAAATCGTTTTGCGAGAACAAGCGAATGTCGGGAATGTCGAACAAGATCATGGCGAGGCGGTCCATGCCGAGGCCGAACGCGTAACCGCTCCACTTTTCAGGATCGTAAGCTTTGTCGCCGCGCGCTTTGTTGACCTGCTCGAAAACGGCGGGATGCACCACGCCCGAGCCAGCGACTTCAATCCATTGCTCGCCGCCTTTGAGCGCTTTCGATTTCACATAAACTTCGAGACTCGGTTCGGTGAACGGAAAATAATGCGGCCGAAATTCGACCTCCGTTCCGGCACCAAACAGCTCGCGCATGAAAAATTCGAGCGCCCCTTTTAGATCCGCAACGCCGACGTTTTGATCGACATATAAGCCTTCGATCTGATGAAACTGTGCGCTGTGGGTCGCATTGATCTCCTCATTTCGATACGCCGCACCGGGCGCGATCACTCGGATCGGTGGCGCCGCTGATTCCATCGTGCGAATCTGAACGGTCGAAGTGTGGGTTCGGAGCAATCGACCATCCGGCAAATAAAACGTGTCCTGCTCAGTGCGCGCGGGATGATCGGGCGGTGTGTTGAGCGCGTCGAAACAATGCCATTCGTCTTCGACGTCCGGCCCGTCGGCGAGCGCGAAACCCATTCGCCGAAAAATTTCGATCGATCGCTCCCACATTTGGGTGAGTGGATGGAGCGCGCCGATCTCGTGTCGCGTGCCGGGCAGTGAGATGTCGATCTTAGAGCGCGCGCCCGATTCTTTTTGTGATCGAAATTGCTGTGCGCGTATGTCGATCGCGGCGGTGACGGCGGTGCGAACTTCGTTGAGCAATTTGCCGACGACCGGCTTCTCGTCCTTGGCGAGCGTTTTCATTTGCTCGCCCCAGTTCGAAATGCTGCCGCTGCGGCCGAGGTATTTCACGCGCGCGGCTTCGAGCGCTTGCTCGTCAGGTGCAGCGTTTATTTCCGCCAGCGCAGCTGTTTGAAGATCTTGAAGTGGATGCGGCATGAAATAGCAAACGTTGAACGCTCAACGTCCAACGCTCAATCAATAAGTGCGGCCCCGAATGCTTTCGGGGCCGCTACCAAAAAATCTACGCCGCTTTCTTTTTCTTTTTGTCTTCCAGCGCGCTTTTCGCTTGATCGACAATTGACTTGAACGCGTTCTCGTCAGTCACGGCGAGATCGGCCAGTACTTTGCGGTCGAGTCCGATGCCGGCGGCTTTCAATCCTTCGGCGAACCGGCTGTAGGTCATTCCGTTGGCGCGCGCGGCGGCGTTGAGCCGTAGGATCCACAAGTAACGAAAATTACGCTTGCGAGTTTTGCGGTCGCGATAGGCCCAATATTTGCCTTTCATGGTCGCGTCTTTGGCGTAACGGAAAAGTTTTGATCGGCGACCGCGATAACCTTTGGCGGACTTGATGACGCGTTTGCGTCGCGCACGGCTGGCCGGCGCATTAGTGGCTCTTGGCATTGTTGTTTTGCCCCGAATTACTTCGGGACTCCTCGTTCAGCGCGCTGTTCTTAATTAATCGATCTTTCCGACCTCGCTCGCTGATTAGTCCCGCAGCGCGGGACAGGTGGAAAGATGAACCGAATTCTTTTCGGAACGCGAAACGTAGCGGGAAAATGACGAATGTCGAATGCCGAATGACGAAGGAAGATTGAATGACCGAAGCACGAACATATGAACCGAATCTTCTGATGCTTCTTCGACATTCGTCATTCGAGCTTCGTCATTGTTGCATTCTTTGGTAGAATGCATTCGTGCATTGGCTCCATCGGCATCGGCTGTTGATCCTGAGTCTGATCGCGTTTTTCTGGACCGGCCTGGTCGCATTGGCGCACTTTTTTCCGGGCGCCCCATTTCTTTCGACCGTTTGGAGCGGCGAACGCAGTTTTTCCGATGTGCTTCGAAAAGAGGGGAGAAAAACCGCGACGCATTCGGATTTTGTTTTTCTCGGGATCGATCAGCAATCGTTGATCCTCGACGCGGTTGATCCGGGCGAGATTGCTCAGGATCCGGCACTGCGATTAATGGCCGCGCATCCGTATCCATGGTCGCGTGAAGTCTGGGCGGTGCTGATGGATAAACTTTTCAGCGCCGGCGCGCGCCTCGTGATGTTCGACATCGTATTCGGCGGGAGCACCGATGCAGATCCCGCATTTCAGGCCGCCCTGGACAAGTATCGCGACCGGGTGGTGATCGCGTGCAATTTTGACGATCAGCATAACTTCGAACTGGTTCTCCCAAGCAAGACGCTGATTCCAGCGCCTCAGGAGGATGATGATCGAGTCGGCTTTATAAATTACTGGCGCGACCTTGATGGGGTAGTTCGGCGCTCGCGCTTTCATGTTTCCGACCGCTGGTTGGCCGATCAACCTGAATATCAGGGCGAGAAAATTTATACGTCATTTGTTGCGAGGGCTGCCGCGAAGCTGGGCCGCGCCGATGCCGTGCCGTCGGACATTGATGCTCATGCGATCCGCTTTGGATCCATCGAAGCCTACTACCCGCGCCCGTTGTACGAGGTCTTCCTCCCTGCGACATGGCACGGCAACTATGACGACGGGAAATTTTTTAAGAACAAGGTCGTTATCGTCGGTTCGTCGGCGGAGATTCAACACGACGTCGTCGCTACGCCGATCAATACGCGACTTTGGGGTGCGGCGATGCATTTGCACGCGCTTGCGGCCACGCTGGACCATGAATTTCTTTCGGAGACTCCGATCAAGGTCGACTTTGTTTTGGTTTTGCTAGGGGGACTAACGGCTTGGACTGTAGTCACTTTTTTGCGCCGGCCATTTCTGTGTTTTGTCACGCTACTCGCTATCGCCGCAGCTTATCTTGGTCTGGCGCGAATTCTTTACGATCGCGTCGGTCTGTTGTTGATGGTCGTGCCGCCGGTGAGCGCGTTTCTGACCAGCGGACTTTCCGGGCTTGGTTTTGAATACGCGCTCGAACGATTGGAGAAATTGCGCACCCGCCGCACGCTCGAGCGTTACGTTTCGAAAAATCTGGTCAAAGAAATTCTCGATAACCCGGGCGGCTTTTACAGCTCGATGCTCGGCTCACGCAAACCGGTGACCGTGCTGTTTTCGGACCTGGTCGGTTTCACGAGCCTATCGGAGAAAGCCGATCCAACCGTGCTCGTCGCGCAGCTAAATCGTTATCTGAGCGCGATGGTGCCAATGGTGTTCGATAACGGCGGCACGCTCGATAAATTTATCGGCGACGCGATCATGGCGGTTTGGGGGAACGTGAGCAGTCACGGCGCGGCCGAAGATGCAAAGGCGGCGGTGCGCGCCGCGCTCGGGATGCGGCGCGAAATGCCGAAGCTGAATGCGGCATGGCAAGCCGAGGGAATTGATCCGCTCGCCTTCGGCATTGGCATTAATCATGGCGAAGCCGTTGTCGGCAATATCGGTTCCTACGAACCACACGAACGGCTTGATCCAACCGTGATCGGCGACGCGGTGAATCTCGCCTCTAGATTAGAAGCGCTCACGCGCGTTTATTCCGTTGATATTCTGGTCGGGCAAAGCGCGGCCGATCTTGTCCGCGACGATTTTCATTTGCGCTCAGTCGCGCGCGCGCAGGTGAAAGGAAAGACGGAACCGGTGGAGATCTTCACGCTGATCGGCGCGCGCGCCGACGATGTCGATCCAGAGTTTTTGAAATGGCTGCAAGCTTACGAGGAGGCGGTCGTCAAGTTCCGAAAACGTGACTTCAAAGACGCCAAGATTCTGTTTTCACACTTTCTCGAATTTTATCCGGACGACACGCTGGGGAAAATGTATCTCGCGAGCGCGTTAGAATTCGAGCAATCGCCGCCGGACGAAGCCTGGAACGCGGTCGAGGTGTTTAAAAAGAAGTAGAACTGCCCGCCAATCACGCGAATAGACGCGAATGCGGCGCCGGAAGTTTTCAAAATCCGATTTCCAAAATTCGTATGATTCGCGTGATTCGCGGGTTGGTAATCTGCTTTCAGTAGCCAAAGTCGCGGACGCGGCGTAAAGAATCCGCGTGACGAAGGCTGCGCCGAAAAAATTTCATTTCATCGGGATTTGCGGCACGGCCATGGGCGCGGTGGCGGCTGCGTTACAGGAGCGCGGATTCAAGATCAGCGGCTCGGACGAGAGTGTTTATCCGCCGATGTCGATCTTTCTCGAAGAGCACGGGATTAAGCTTCATCAGGGTTACGGCAAGGAAAACATTCCGGCGGACGCCGATGTGGTCGTAATCGGCAACGCGATGAAGCGCGGCAATCCGGAAGTGGAGGCCGTCCTGAATCGGAAACTTTTCTACCTCTCGTTGCCCGAAGCTTTGAAAAATTATTTTCTCCGCGGCAAACACAACCTGGTCGTTACCGGCACCCACGGAAAAACCACGACCACGTCGTTGCTGACCTGGATCATGGAGAAAGGCGGGCGCAAACCCGGTTATCTGATCGGCGGTATTCCGAAAAATCTCGGACAGGGCGCGCGCTTGAACGATTCCAAATATTTCGTGATCGAAGGCGACGAATACGACAGCGCGTTTTTCGACAAGCGCTCGAAGTTCGTCCATTACCTGCCCGAATTGGTGATCGTGAACAACATCGAGTTCGATCACGCCGACATCTTCAACAATCTCGATGAGATCAAACTGAGTTTTCGCCGTTTGCTCAACGTCGTACCGCAAAACGGAATGGTTTTGGTCAACGGCGACGATCAGAACTGCGTGGAAGTCGCGAAAGATTGTCTGGCGCAAATGGTGGAAGTCGGCTTTTCAAAAAATTGCGCGCAACGGATTCGCGAGGTCGCGTATTCGCCCGAGGGTTCGCAGTTCAAACTTGGCGACGACGTTTACGAAATTCCGCTGGTCGGCGAATTCAACGTGCGCAACGCCGCGATGGCCGCGAGCGCGGCCCGCTTTTACGACGTGCCGAAATCGAAGATCGACCATGCGCTGAAAAGTTTTTCGGGAATTGCGCGGCGGCAGGAAGTGCGCGGCGAAGCGGGCGGCGTCAAAGTGATCGACGACTTTGGTCATCATCCGACGGCGATCGGGCAGACGTTGCAAGCGTTGCGGCAGCGTTATCAGGGTCAGCGGCTTTGGGCGATCTTCGAGCCGCGCTCGAACACAACCCGGCGCGCGATTTTTCAAAAGGAACTTCCGGAAGCGCTCAAGGTGGCAGACGGCGTCTTCATCGCACAAGTGGCGCGACTCGAACAAATCCCGGAAGCGGAACGTTTGCATCCGGAAGCGTTGGTAAAAGAAATTTCCGAAGACGGTCGTCCGGCGTTTTATGAAAAAAACGCGGACGCGATTGTCGATCGAATTGTGCCGCTGCTGAAACGGGAAGACGTAGTTGTCGTTTTCAGCAACGGCGGATTCGACAACATCCACGAAAAATTGCTGACGCGGCTGAGCAAGACCTGATCTCGATAACACCGGGCTTCAGCCCGGTGTGCTCGCGATCTACTAGCGCAGAAACCGTTTAAACGGTTTCGATCTGTAGAGGTCAGGTTCCCACCGCGCTAAAGCGCGGTGTTAATGGAATTATTTTTCGGCGGCGCTCGTGTGGTCGTGAATGATTTTCCAGCCGTCGGGGAAGCGGCGAAAAATTAATGTGAAGCGGCCATGCGGCCCCATGACCTTACCATTATATAAAGCCCACCTTCCCAGTACGACCGCGGAATCGTTGCTCAACTCCGTGATATCGAGCTCCTCAAAGGCGAGCGTTCCCATTTCCGTGCGATCCGAATATTTCTTCCTGTAACGATCCAGCACTTTTTGCCACCCGCGCGAGACTTCATTGCCGGAAACGAAAACGGTTTTCTCGGATCGCCAGTAGCCGTTCATGAATTCTTCGACCGCACCGCGATTCCACGCGTCCTGCTGCGCGCGCAGAACACTTTCAATTTCTGATTTCGGTTCGGCCGCCCGGAGAGATCCAAAAGCAGCGGCGACTACAAAACAAATCGTTAAACAACACAGTCGCGTTCGCATTTAGGGCGTCGGCGTAGGAGTCGATGTTGGCGTAGCTTCGGGCTCTTTCTGATAAGTTAATACACAGGTCGCGTTTGGATCGGGACACGTCGCCGTTATGCGCGCAGGTCCGTCGATCACCACTTGTTTGATAAACTCCGGTGCGGACCCGGAGTCGATAATCGCCGCGGTGAGCACTGCCCGTGGAGGCGGAGTCGGAGTTGGAGCTGGAGTGGGCGTACCGCTAACCACCGTGTCCGCACAGGTGTTGTTACTTTCATTGCTCTCCGCGACCACATTGATTGGGTCCACCGAACAACCGCCGCCCGAGCGCGGGTTCGCATAACTTCCAGTCGCCGTAGCATTCGCTGAAAATGATACGTCGAAAGAACCGGCCGGCGCGATTGTAACTGCTCCTGAGGCGGTGCAGGTGAGATTACTGCTAGCGATGCTGCAATTGATGGTACCCGTGACGCCTGTTTGGTTGCTCACGGTAGGCGCTCCGTAGGCGATAGTGCTGTTCGGCAGATTGTCGCTCAGGATGGTGTTTCCAGAAGCGAAGCCGCCCGACACATTGCCGCCGTTTGCAACGTGGATTTTCCATGTCCATGGGTTGGGAAAAACTGTGTGGCCTCCCACATTATCGGTCTTGGTGGCGGTCAAGTCAGTCTGAATCGGTGTCGGTGTCGGCGCGGGAATTGGAGTTGGTGTCGGAGTCGCGGTTGGCGTGGCCGCGGCCGCAACCACTACCCCGCGGGTAGTTCCTCCGTCCTGAGTGAAGTTGAATATCCGGAGGTGATAGTGATCAGGAACGTCGGTGCTAAACGAAGTGGTGCTCGTGACTACTTTGGTCCTGAAATCGTTGGCAACGAGAATGACCGAAGTAATGCAAAGAAAAACCAAAAGCGACGCGGCGCTTTTCATGTGCCGTTAGCGAGCAACTAGTTGCTGTCTTTCTTGAAGGAGATGAAACAGCTTCCGGTCGTATCTCCACAAGTAACCGAAACTTCCGCCGGGCCAGCGATGATGACATTATTAATAACATCTGGCGGGAACGCAGTGAGAATGGCTGCGCTCAGGACACTAACCGATGAAGGCGCACTCGGGGGTTTGGTGACCGTTACTACGCCGCGGGTAGTAACAAGGTCCTCTTGCGTGAAATTACGAATCACCATGAACTGATCGCCATGGATTCGCGGGAGAGGTTGAGTGTCTCTACTCGCAATGGTCAGACTTTTGAAATCATCGGCGAAAGTTGTTCCGGCAATCGCGCAGAGAGCAGCTGCAAAGACTCGAAGGAAATTTTTCATGAGCTGGGGGAGATTGGCATTTCGAAGCATGACATTCTTAATATGAGATCGCGGTCGATGTCCAGCTTGAGTGTGGTCATCCCGAAAATCTCGTGAAGCGCTAAAGAACCCCGCCTTCGCCAAGGCTACGGCGGGCAAGCGCATTGCGCTTGGAAGCGAATTGACCCGCTATCACGGGTCTGATAGCATCTTCGCCACCATTAACTTCGTGTCGCGATTTTTGGCGGTTTTGTTTTTGGCCGCGGCCAACTGGAGCTTTGCTCAAGTTGCCCCAGTCTTTCATCCTGGCCAGCCAGCCCCGTCAGTTTCGAAAGGAGCCAAGGCACCGGATGACTCCGACGACTCGGATGACTCGGATGACTCGGATGAGGCGGATGATGCCGAACCACCGGCGCTGGTGGCACAGCCGCCACCGCCGGCTCAAAACCCGGGTTTCACTTCGGGACCACCCGCGCGGCCTGCGCCCTCTGTGCCGCTGGTAGTTTCGACACCGGCGCAACGGCCGCGAGCTCCGGCGCCGGCAGCTCCGCCGACGAATCCCCAACCGGCCGCGCCACAAATGGTGCGGCTGCAATTTCCCAACAGCGACGTCACTGACGTTCTGCACCTCTACGAACAGCTGACCGGGAAGAAGTTGGTCATGGACAATTTCGTGCAGGGCAAGGTCAACATTTTTATTGGCAAAGATGTTCCGCGCGAGGAAGCGATCAAAATCATCGAAATGAATTTGCTGTTGAACGGGTATTCGCTGATTCCATCGCAAGACCCGGACATCGTCAAAGTGCTCGGTACCGGAAAAAATCCGCGCACGACCGGGGTGCCGATCATTTCGGACGAAAGCGACATTCCCGACGGCGACCACGTGATCAGTTATTTGTTCAAGCTCCGATTCGCGGACCCGCAGGAATTGCAGCAGGCGCTCGGGCAATATCTTTCTCCGCCGCAGGCCTACACATCGTTTCTGGCGCTGCCGAAAGCGGGCGCGATTTTAATCACCGAGAATTCAAGCGTGATTCGCACGCTTGCCAAGATCATTGATCAGGTCGACGTGCCGCCGGCGGAAGTGGTGAGCGAGTTTATCAAACTCGAGCGCGCTGATGCCAGCAAGGTGGTGGACATGCTGAAAGATGTCTTCGAAAAAGGCGACAAGACTGGTGCGGCCGGTGCGACTGGTGGCGTCCGCGGTGTTCGTGCCGGGGCCGTGCCGAATGCGCCTGCGCCGGCGCCCGAATACGGAGAGCTGGCTGGATTAACGGCGCTGACCGAAGAAGCGGTCGTGGTGGGGAAAATAAAATTGTCGGCCGATGTCCGGACGAATCGGATCCACGTCATCACCCGGCCGGTCAACATGCCGTTTGTCCGCAAACTGATCGCTGAGTTCGATGCGAACGTGGAATTCGCGAAACCGGTCACGCGTGCGCTCAATTACATTTCGGCGGCGGACGTTTTACCGGTGATTGTTCAAGCGTTAACCGAGCCCGGCCAAGCTGGACCTGGCGGCGCGGAAGGCGCGCAGCCCGCGCCCGGCGCGACCCCAGGTCAGCCGCGCCGGACGACTGGCTCCGCCGGAACAAGCACCGGTTCAATGACATCATCGACTAGCGGAAGCACCACTGGCGGCGCCGGCGGTGGCACGCTCAACGTTTCCGAAGAACTCCAGACCCAGGCAGTCGATACTCGGCCAACCTCCGTCACTGTCGGCAACGCGAAGATCATCGCCGACCAGCGCGCGAACAGCATCATCATGCTCGGGAACAAGGACGTAGTGTTGAAAGTACAAAAGATCCTCGACGAGATGGACGTGAAGGCGCCGCAGGTCGCGCTCAGCACGGTCATCGGCGAATTGACATTGAGTGACGACGAAGAATTCGGCGTCGATTATTTTTTTCGTGCGCGCAACAGATTTGCTGCCACCACCAATTTCACTGGCATTAAACCTTTTGCTGGAGGGGGTACCACCACTACTGATACGACGACAACACCGCCAACGGTTACAACTAGCGGTGGAAGTGTCTTCGATCCCGGTAAGTTGGTCAGCTTCACGCAACTGGCGACAAATGCTGCGAGTGGCGCCAATGTCTATCTTGCTGCCGGAAATGCGCTCGCTGCTGTGGTGCACGTGCTCGAATCGACTGGGCGCTTTCGCGTGATCAATCGGCCAGTTGTCTTCACCAGTAATAATAAGAAAGCGATTATTGCGTCGGGAACTGAGATTCCGGTGCCGGTCAATACGCTGACGAATGTTGTTAATCAGAATGTTGCTACTGGCCAGGCGGCGGTCGCTTCGAATATCGAATTTAAGCGTGTCGCCTTGCAGCTCGAGGTTGTGCCGCTGATCAACTCCGAGCGAGAAGTGTCGCTCGATATTTTGCAGAAACTCGACAGTCTTGCTGGTTCCACGATTGTGAACGGCAACTCGATTCCAAATATTGCCACGCGTTATGTAAAAACAAATGTTTCCGCTCCCAGTGGATCGACAATCGTTCTGGGCGGTCTGATCACTGACAGTAAGCAAAAGAATACCAAAGGCCTCCCAATCCTGGATCGCATTCCGTACATCGGGGCGCTTTTCCGGACCACTACGAGCACCAAAATGCGCAGTGAGTTAATCATTCTGATGTGCCCGGAAGTGACGATGACCAATCTCGAGACGCAGAAATTGCGTGAGAAGATTGAAGACCACACCCATTTCGGACCGGAGATCGACCAGGGCTATTGTCCGGATTGTCCGCCGCGCGCGACCGAAGAGAAACAGTTGCCAAAACAATTGCCCCCACCCGATCTGCCGTTTGGAAAAGCACCGATAAAGAGCAAATAAATTATGAAAACCAGGATCGCAATTTCGCTTATCCTTGCGCTAAGCGCTGTTATCGCCCGAGCCGACGTCAACGACATATTTTTCGATCGGCCATTTTTTCATCACACCGACACACTCGCGCCGCGCGACGATTGGGGGCTGCTCCATCAAAGCCGGACGACCGTATACGAAACTGATTTCGCGCCGCGGCATGGTTGGCGGCCGCTTTATTATTTCGAAGGCGGCCGCGAAGTAATCGCGCAACCGGCTTATGTTGGCGCATTGCAGCGCGACCTAACCCGGCTTGGTTATTATTGCGGACCGATTGACGGCGTTTATACGGTCGAAGTGGCCGAGGCAATTGCGACTTTGCAGAAGAATTACTCGATGCGCGTAACGGGAACATTGACGGTTCCGGTGCGGCGTGTGCTGCATTTGCCGTAGTTTAAGCTAAACTAGGGACGTGAACGGGGGGACTAGTGCTGTAGCGGCGCTCTATGAGCGCCGAATCCTTCCCATGATTGGCACAAATCCGGCGGTCATAGACCGCCGCTACAAAAAATGAATCAGACTGCCAGCCAGTCAGTTGTCGATCTTTTGCTCGCGAGTGGTGTGCCCTCGCGCGAGGAAGCGATGGAGCTCGCGCAAAACATGAACGGCGGCTCCTGGACGGCGCAGGTGCTCGATTCCGGAAAAGTGGACGAGCAACGTTTCTTGAGCGTGATCGGTAATTTCTTCCGCGTCCCGGTGATCTCGATCGACCCGAAAACCATCGAGCGCGATACATTGTCGATCTTGCCGAGCCGTTTCGTTTTCCAACATCACATTCTGCCGATCGAAATAAAAGAGAGCTCGGTCGTACTAGCGACTTACGATCTTTTCAATTCGTTAGGCCGGCAGCTCGCGGGTCAGCTTTTGAAGAAGCCGGCCGAATGGGTGCTGGTGCCGCGGGCGCAACTGCTTCGCGCGATGAAAACGCTTTACGGCGTGGGCGCGGAAACGTTCGACGAAATTCTTAAGAGCAAGCGTGATTTCGAAATTTTGCAGGAAGGCGAAACCGCGACTGACATCAATGCCGACGATCCGGAAGCCTCGGTCGTAAAATTTGTGAACCAGATTATTCGCGAAGCGATCGTCGAACGGGCGACCGACATTCACGTCGAGCCGCTCGAGAACGACATTCGAATCCGTTATCGGATCGACGGCATCCTGCACGAAGCGGCGGTGCCGCCGCAATTGCGCCTGCTGCACTCGGCCATCATTTCGCGATTGAAGGTGATGTCCCACATGGACATTGCCGAGCGCCGATTGCCGCAAGACGGTCGCATGAATCTGCAGGCGAACGGCCAGGAAATTGACGTTCGCGTCTCGACGATTCCGACCGTGAATGGCGAGTCGATCAGTTTGCGTTTGCTCGCGCGGGGCGGCAAGCAGTTCGGTTTCCAGCGGCTGGATATGAGCAAGAAGCAGGAGAAGACGATCCGGCATCTGCTCGCGCAGCCGAACGGAATCATTTTGCTGACCGGGCCGACTGGCTGCGGAAAATCGACATCGCTCTATTGCTTTCTCAGCACGATCAACTCAGTGTCGCGCCGCATCATCACGATCGAGGAACCGGTCGAATACAAATTGCCGGGGGTTTTGCAGATGGATGTGAAGCCGGAGATCGATTTCACGTTCGCAAAAGGTTTGCGCCACATTTTGCGACAAGATCCCAACATCGTGATGGTCGGGGAAATTCGCGATATCGAAACTGCCGATATAACGATTCGCGCAGCCATGACGGGTCATCTTGTTTTCAGCACGCTACACACGAACGACGCGGTCGGCGGCATCACCCGTTTGCTCGACATGGACGTCGAGCCGTTCCTGCTTGCCTCGGTGGTGAAATCGTTCATCGCGCAACGATTGGTCCGCACGATCTGTCCGGAATGCGCCGAGAAGGTGGAGTATCCGGCAGATTATCTAGCGGAGATCGGGTTGCCGGTGAAGGAACTCGGCACGAAATTCATGCGCGGGAAGGGTTGCGAACAATGCCGGCACACCGGTTATCAAGGTCGGACGGCGATTTACGAAGTCTGTCTGGTGACTGAGCCGCTGCGGAAATTGATCATGCAAAAGAAAGACGGCGGCGAGCTCAAGCAATGCGCCATTGCCGAAGGCATGGAATCGTTGCGCCAGGACGGTTGGCGACGGGTAGCGAACGGCAATACCACCATCGAAGAAGTCGTGCGCGTCACCCAGACCGACGAAGTGATGGCGGAGACGGTCGAAAGCGACGCTTAATTTCCGCGCAGGTCGCGGATTGCTTTCGCGTAATCTTTCGCGCGGAAAATTGAAGTGCCGGCGACGAGGACGTTGGCGCCGTTTTGAATCGAGACGCGCGCGGTTTCGGGATTAATGCCGCCATCGACTTCAATGTCGATCTTGCGGTCGCGCGATCTGTTCCATTCGACGGTGCGTTTCACTTTTTCCATTTGCTCGGCGCGAAACGATTGACCACCGAAGCCGGGCTGCACCGTCATGACCAGCAACATGTCGATCTTGTCGAGGAACGGCTCGAGCAATTTGAAAGACGTGGCCGGATTCAAAGTCAGACCGACGCGACAACCGGCGTCGCGAATTTGTTGCAACGTTTTGCCGACGTCGTGTTTCGCTTCCGATTCGATGTGAACGGTAATCGAGTTCGCACCGGCCTCGACAAAGCGCGGAACGTAATGATCGGCGTGCTCAATCATCAAATGCACATCGAGCGGGAGCTTCGTTTGTTTGCGGACAACTCCGACGACCATCGGTCCGAACGAAATGTTGTCCACGAAATGGCCGTCCATGATGTCGCAATGGATCCAGTCGGCGCCGGCGTCTTCAACTTTGCGAACTTCCGCGGCCAGATTTGAGAAGTCAGCGGCCAGGATGGATGGGGCGACGAGGATTGGCATAGGGTTGAAGCGATAAAGCGATGGACCGTTAAAGCGACATCCTGACCTTTTCCACGCTTTAACCCTTCAACCGTTCAACGTCTATATATTAAGAGCTTGACGGCGGGGCGCGCCGTTTCATGTTACCGCGTTTCAGCCGGTTAGAAATCGCGCTCTGAGGCGCACAGTTTGCTGCGAAGATCAGCGTTTCCGAGCGGGCTGGAGAAATAAATTCATGTTCAACGGACTTTTCGGCTTTTTATCCAACGACATCGGGATCGATCTCGGGACCGCGAACACCCTGGTCTACGTCAAAGATCAGGGGATCGTTTTACGCGAGCCATCGGTGGTCGCCGTCCAAGCCGGCACCAACAAAGTGCTCGCAGTCGGCGACGAAGCGAAGCGCATGCTTGGGCGCACGCCTTCGAACATTGTCGCGGTTCGGCCCTTGAAAGACGGCGTGATTGCGGACTTCGAAGTGACCGAAGCGATGCTGCGGCACTTCATTTCGAAGGTGCACAATCGGCGCGTCCGTGCGAGACCGCGGGTGGTGATCGCAGTTCCTTCCGGAATCACCGAAGTCGAAAAACGGGCGGTGCGCGAATCGGCGACGCATGCCGGCGCGCGTGAAGTTTATTTGATCGAAGAACCGATGGCGGCCGCGATTGGGGTCGGACTTCCAGTGCAAGATCCGGCGGGTAACATGATCATCGACATCGGCGGCGGGACAACTGAGGTCGCGCTGATTTCGCTTTCTGGAATTGTTTTCAGCCGCAGCGTTCGCGTGGCTGGCGACGAGCTGGACGAGGCGATCGTGCAATACATGAAGCGCGCTTACAATTTGATGGTCGGCGAACGCACGGCGGAAGAGATCAAAATTAAAATCGGCTCGGCCTATCCGAGCGAAAAAGAAACAAGCGTGGAAGTGAAAGGACGCGACCTGGTGGCGGGATTGCCGAAGACGTTGATGATCACGTCGCAGGAGGTGCGCGAAGCGTTGCTGGAACCGATCTCGACCATTGTCGATTCGGTCCGCATCACGTTGGAGCGTTGTCCGCCGGAGCTTTCAGCCGACTTGGTGGATCGCGGTCTGGTTTTGGCAGGCGGCGGCGCGCTCTTGCGCGGTTTCGATAAACTTTTGAGCGAGGAGACCGGTTTGCCTGTCCATGTTGCGGAAGATCCGCTGAGCGCCGTGGCCGAAGGAACGGGCAAATGTCTGAATGAACTTAAATTTTTGCGTCAAGTGGCTGCGGCAGATCGCCAGTGGCGCTGACCATTTTCGATTTTCGAATTTGGATTTTCGATTCGCGCGATTGAACTCGCGCCGCGCAAGATCGACAATCGATAATTTGCGATGAGCCGCACGAGCATCATCGCGCTGCTGATCTTCGGCGCCGTTCTCGGTTACTTCCTGAGTTTCGGCGCGGACACGACGCGTAAATTCCAGGCGAGCATTTATCAAATGCTGGCGCCGTTTTTTACCACCGGCTCGGGTTTGCAAAAACAAATTACGTCGGTCAGGAGCGGGTTGAAATCGCTGGAGGAATTGGAGCGTGAGAACGCTTCGCTGCGGGTCGACAATCGACAGTTGCGCGCGACCAACTCCGCATTGCGCGACGTCGAGCATGAAGTGAACCGGTTGCGGCACGCGCTTAATTATCGCGAACGCTCGGTTTTCAAATTGATTCCGGCAGAAATCGTGACGCGGGATGCATCGACCTGGTGGCACACGGTCACGATCAATCGCGGCAAGGAAGACCACATTGAAACCGACATGCCGGTGGTGACGGACGAAGGTCTAGTCGGCAAGACAACAACCGTGAGTAACACGATTTCGGTCGTGCTTTTGGTCACGGACGAAAATTGCAAAGTGGCATCGTCGGTTGAAGGCACGCGCGAACAGGGAATTGTTGCGGGCGAGCGCGTGTCCGGCGGATTGGCGCCTCTGCTCGACCTGAATTATCTGACGAAACAGGCGAACCTGCAGCCAGGACAAAAAACCTACACGTCCGGAGTCGGCGGAGTTTTCCCGTCGGGATTATTCATCGGAACGGTGAAAAGTTTTAAGACTCGCGAACTGGATGGACAGGCAAAACTGGCGCCGGCAGTGGATTTATCACATTTGGAGGACGTGTTCGTGGTGACGGGACGAAAATGATTTTCTTTTTCATATTACTTGTCCTGGTGGTGGTGGCCCAAATCGCGGAATTCTTCATTCCGCCGCTCGATTGGATGTATCATGCGCATATTTACATCGCGCCGGTGTTGGTATTTTATGGCGCGATGGCGCTGCCGTTTCCGTTGATGCTGGCGCTGGCGTTTTTTGCAGGAGTGTTGCTCGATGCGCTCACGGTGCAGGTGATCGGCACCAGAGTTGAAATCTCACTCGGCTGGTCGATACTTCTCTACGGTGTGCTGGCGGGAATTATGCATGGCTTAAGGCCTTTATTCATCCGCGGCCGCTGGGAAGTTCATTGCCTGCTGACCGGCTTCTGCACTTCGGCAATTATTTTGGCGCAATATCTCATGATCACGTTCCGGCGCGGGTCGTTTTTCTTTACCCGCGAAGTCTGGTGGCAAATCGGCGGGCCGGGTTTAATGGCGATGCTGATGGCGCCGGTTATTTTTTGGATGTTGAACTGGGTTGCGCGAGTGACGCGTTACCCGTATTTGCCAGAGAGGAGTTTTGAATGAACCGGCGTCGACTTAGTCCACGACTGCGAATTCAATTCGTCGGGTTGCTGATGTTAATGGG
>DASQBB010000096.1:0-30695 GCA_035635435.1 Chthoniobacterales bacterium
CGGATGAACTCGAGATTGATCGTGTTGATGGCGCTGTCGTGTCCATCACAAATCGGGACGGCAGTCAGAATTCGAATCGGTGAGGCCATCTGAAGAATTTAACGATTTAGTGAGTCAGCGATTTAACCATTGCAATCGCTAAATCACTAACTCATTAAATCACTAAATGGAGGATCCGCTGGATTTCACTGGGAAAGTTGTACTGGTCACGGGGAGCTCGCGCGGCATCGGCGCGGAAATGATCAAGGCTTTCGGCAAATGCGGCGCGACCTGCGTGGTCAATTTTTTCACCGACCCACAAGGTCAGAACAAAGCCGACGCGGCAAGTGTCGCGAAAGAATTGAAAGATCCGCTGGTGATCGATTGCGACGTAACACAGCCGGCGCAAGTCGAGGCGATGATGAAGCAAATCCAGGATCGACACGGTGGTCTCGATATTCTGGTGAACAACTCTGGAATCATTCGCGACCGGACAATCAAAAAGATGTCGCTGGAAGAATTCGAAAGCATCGTCCGAGTCAACCTGACCGGCACTTTCAACGTCACCCAGAAGGCGATGTCGATCCTCCGAAACGGCGGGCGGATTGTGAATTTATCGTCGGTCAGCGGACAAATGGGTTTGTTCGGCCAGGCCAATTATTCCTCCAGCAAAGCTGCGATCATCGCCCTGACCAAAGTTTCAGCGCGCGAGCTCGCTCGTCAGAATATTACCGTCAACGCGATTGCGCCTGGATTCATCGACGTCGGGATGAGCAAAGGCATGCCCGACGAAGTGACTGAGAACTTCAAGAAACAGATTCCGCTCGGCCGGCTCGGCGATGTGCGCGAAATCGTCGATGCCGCGCTCTTTCTTGCTTCGCCAATGGCGAATTACATCACCGGTCAGGTGCTCAACGTCAATGGCGGCTTCTACATGGGGTGACCAAACAGTCAGTCCCACTTTTGCACTAACAACCAGACCAGGCCCGAGAGCATTCCGGCAAATGTCGCGAGCACGAGCGCCGCGCGTCGGGATTGGCGAACCTTAAATTCCGGTCGCGGGACGTCGTCATGAATGTGGCTCCCCTCGTAAAGTTTCATCAGGACAAAGGCCACGATGAAACCGACCGCCGCCCATTTTAGACAGCCCGCGATGAGTCCTAGCATTCCATTCACAATTTAACTCCCAGAAAACAAAGCGCAATTTTTGGGCCGTGTCGCCGATCTATTTTCCTCCCTGGACCGACAATTGATTCGTGGGCTCCCGCCCACTCACTCGCTACCCATCGCGAGCTTGACCGTCTACTCAGCGGGCTCCCTGCACGCTGAGTTCCCAGCGGTAGCCATCGAGATCGTGAAACCAGAGTCCTCTGTGCAGAGAACCCGGCGCTTCCGGACCAATCTCGTCGTCCGGATCTTCGATTTCGACCTTGTGTATTTTCAAATGCGCCAGCGCTTTGCGCAAGATCGACATCGTCGGCAAGTGAAACGACATGTGGTCGAAAGTTTTTGGCGAAGCTTTCCCTTTAAAGAGAGCGATCGTGACGTTGTCATTGCCGACGGCGATTCCATTTTCAAATTCGAACTCTTTGCGTAGTCCAAGGACTCGTTGAAACCAGCGGGCGCTTTTCTTCGGATCGCGCACGGCCAACCCAAAATGGCCGACGACGCCGAGCGTAAATGGCACTTTCATAATCCAAATAAAAGTTGGGAACGGTAAAATTAAAGCGGTAAAAGCAGGCATGACTGCGTTGACGTTAATCTTGTGCGCCTTCATCGCCGCCACGGGCGTGCTCATGATTGTTTCACCCGCTCGAGCAAATGAGCTAACGCGCTTATTCGCCGATAAGACCGGGCTCTGGGTCGCGACCGCGATTCGAGCAGTTTTAGGTTTGGGTTTGTTGGCCGCCGCCAGCGAATCGAAAGCACCAGTGTTGCTGCGCATTCTCGGTTTGATCATTTTGATCGTCGCGATCGCGATGCCACTGCTAGGCTTGGATCGACATCGACGAATGATCGATTGGTGGCTCGCCCGAGATCGAAAGATCCAAATAATTTGCGGGGCGGCGTCCTTCGTTTTCGGCGTGGTTTTGATCTACGCAATCCTCTAACCCAAGCGAAATCGCGCCCGAGAGGTCAGCACGGGAAATGCTCTTTTATGATGCATGCCTCTCGCCATCAGCTCCACCGCACCGGCGGCGAAACCGGAATCGCGTCGCCTTGCCACAACTCTCAGCCCGACCTTTGGATCGGCTTATTCCGTCGCCGAGATCAACGCCTACATTGCGATCCGCGACCAACTGCTCGCCGAAGCGGAGGAGGTTTGTACAAAGGCGAAGCTCGCGAGTACAACTTTGGCGAATGATTTTGTGCAAGGATGCCTCCAACCGGCGCGCTCGCCCTACGAGGCTCAGTCTTTGCCCGAAACAGACGCTGTTCTGGAACGCAAACGCTGCGCAGTCGTCCGCGATCGAATCGCGCAACTGCGGACAGCGGTTTCCTAATCGCGGCCCCACAACATCGCGACACTCGTCGTCAGACTGCCGCCCATATTGAAGGTGAGATAACGTTTCGCGTTTGGAATTTGCCGCTGTCCGGCTTGTTCGGTCAGATGTTGATACGCTTCCACAACCTGTCGCACGCCGGTCGCCCCGACCGGATGCCCATCGCCGATTAATCCGCCGCCCGGATTCACCGGAAGCTCGAACGCGAACTTGCCCTTCATGTTTTCGTTTCGGACCTGCGGCAACGTAGTCGCACCACTTTTCGCCAGTTCCGCGCCCTTGCCCGGCTCGGCCAGTCCGAGAATTTCGTAGACCACGATTTCGGTAACTGAGAAACAATCGTGCACGTCTGCGCCGTTTAAATCGCGCGGTTTCAAATTCGCCATGCCGAATGCTTGCTCCGCTGCCTTGCGTGCGATCGAAAATGTCGGCGCATCCTTTTTGTCGAGCGGCAGGTAGTCCGTCGTGTGACCGAACCCGAGCAGTCGCGGCGTTTTCTTTTTATCGCGGCCGATCTTGTCCAGGTATTTCCCCGAAACGAGAACGAGCCCAGCCGACCCGTCGGTGATCTGCGAGCAATCCGAAACTTTCAGCGGCGGCGCCACGCTCGGATTTTTGTCCGAGACCTGCGAAGCGCAATCGAGCGTGAGATCGGCATCGCGCATTTGCGCGAGCGGATTCAATTTCGCATGCGCGTAATTTTTCCAGGCCACCGTCGCGAGGTCGGCCTCCTTCGCGCCGTACTTGTCGATGTAAATCTGCGCGATTCGCCCGAACAATTTCGGGAACATGAAATCGCCGTATTCGGGTTTCTCGTTGTGGTAATCGGCTGCCGCGCCAAGAACGTCCGAGCCATCGAGCGACGACATCGTCTTTTGCTGCTCCGCGCCGACCACGAGGACGGCATCATAAAGTCCGCCCATGATCCATTCCGCGCCGAGCAAGACCGAGAGCGCGCCGGACGCGCAAGCCGCTTCGGTGTGCATCGTCGGAATGCCGCGCAATTTCGGATCGATCTCCGGAATGAACGCGCCGAGTTGCAGTTGTTTGGTGAACTGACCGGCGTTGAAATTTCCAACCGCGCCCGCTTGAATTTCGCCCGCGTCGATCTTCGCGTCCTCGAGCGCTTTCTTTCCGGCTTCGATAATCAAATGCCGGATGGTTTTCCCTTCCTTCTTCATGTTGCGCTTAAAATCGGTGCGCGCACCGCCGAGAATGTAAACTGGCTCGCTCATAGAATTAATTTAGCCAATCCCGACGCGCTGTCATGCGCGACTCAGCCGCCGAAAGCACTGATGCCGGTGACGTCGCGACCGATCACCAAGAGGTGAATGTCGGCCGTGCCTTCATAAGTGTTGACGGTCTCGAGGTTCATCAAATGCCGGATGGGCGAATAGCGATCAGTGATTCCGACCGCGCCCAAAATATCGCGCGCCTTCCGCGCGCATTCGAGCGCCATCCAGGCATTGTTGCGCTTGGCCAACGAGATTTGTTCGGCGCGCGCCGTGCCGGCTTCAATCATTCGAGTGAGCCGCAAGGCGAGCAATTGCGCCTTGGTGATCTCGTTCACCATCCAAACCAGTTTTTCCTGGACCAACTGAAAACCCGCGATCGGCCGATCAAATTGCTTTCTCGATTTGGCGTAAGCCAGCGCGGTTTCGTAACAATCGATCGCCGCCCCAATCACGCCCCAGGTGATGCTCGTTCGGGCTTGCGATAAACAGGACAGCGGCGCGCGCAATCCGATTGCTTTCGGCAAACGATTTCCGGTCGGGATGCGGCAGTTCTCAAACCAGCATTCCGATGTTCGCGACATCCGCAGGCTGAATTTCCCTTCGATGTCTTGCGCGCGAAATCCCGGCGCGTCTCTCTCGACAATAAATCCGCCGACTTTTCCATCGTCGTCTTTCGCCCAAACAACTTTGACATCCGCGATCGACGCGTTGCCGATCCAGCATTTGCTGCCATTCAAAACGTAATGATCGCCGTCGCGCGTCGCGCGTGTTTCCATCCCGCCCGGATCCGAGCCGTGTCCGTGTTCGGTCAGCGCGAAACACCCAATGCTTTTGCCCGAAACCAATCCGGGCAGCCAACGCGCGTGTTGCTCGGCCGTACCGAAAGAATGGATCGCATGGATGACGAGCGCGCCCTGGACTGACGCGAGCGAACGCAGACCCGAGTCGCCGCGTTCCAGCTCCTGCATCATCAACCCGAATCCGGTGTAACTTACGCCCGCGCAGCCGTGCTCTTTTAAATACGGCGCGAAAAATCCGGCCGCGCCCATTCGCGGAATCAGTTTTTCCGGAAATTTCCCGGCGCGATGACTCGGGACGATCTCAGGCATCGCTTCTTCCTCCACAAAACGCCGTGCTTTATCGCGCGCCGCGCGCTCCTCATCGGTGAGTAATTCTTCAATGCCGTAGTAATCAAGCGAAGTCATGCAATGCTCAGCTTTTCAACAGTGCTATATCTTTTAAGATTCTGATCCGCAATAGCCATGGCACGACTTCACGAATATCAAGGCAAAGCGATTCTCGCCGCGAACGGATTCAAGATTCCGCGCGGCCGCGCTGTCTCTAATCCTGACGATGCCGTGATTGCCGCGAAAGAACTTGGCGGCCAAGTCGTGACAAAGATTCAAGCGTGGACGACCGGGCGTGCGGGAATTGGCGGCATTGCTTTCGCCAAGAGACCGGCCGACGTACGCGGCCACGCGGCCCGGATGCTTTCGATGAAAGTCGGACAATTCCCCGTCGAAACCGTGCTCGTAGAGGAAAAGATCGACATCGAACGCGAATTTTTTCTTTCGCTGGCGATCGATGACGCCGCGCGCGCGCCGGTGATCATCTTTGCGGTCGGTGGCGGTACTGGAATCGAGGAGCGCGCCGCTTCGACGAGAAAAATTCCGTGCGATGTGAAAACGGGACCGTCTGATGCCGCCCTGAAAGAAGCGGCCGCGTCGTGCGGACTTTCAAAGGACCAAACAAGCCAACTCGCCGAATCGATTCGAAAACTCTTTGCGGCGGCGCGCAGCGTTGAAGCGCGTTCGCTGGAAATTAATCCGCTTGTTCTGACAAAAAGCGGCGAATTCGTCGCCGCCGATTGTCGCGTCACGATTGACGATTACGCCGTCGCGCGACATCCCGAATTGAAAATCGAGATCGCGCGCGAGTTTGATCATCCACCAACCGCGATCGAACGCGTCGCCTACGCGGTCGAGCAGAACGATCACCGCGGCACATTTTATTTCGCGCAGTTGGCAACTGCGGCGCCGAAAGAATCCAAGGGACTGTCCGGTTTTCACGGCGCTGGCGGCGGCGGGTCGATGATGTCGATGGACGCGATCGTGAACGCTGGATTCACCATCGCTAATTTTACCGACACCAGCGGCAATCCTTCCGCGTCGAAAGTTTATCGAGCGGCGCGGATCATTTTGGCGCAACCGGATCTCGTTGGTTATTTCGGTTCCGGCTCCGGCGTAGCGAGTCAGGAACAGTATTGGTCCGCTTACGGACTGGCCAAAGCGTTCTGGGAACTCGATCTCAATATTCCGGCCGTGATCCGACTCGGTGGAAACACCGAAGATCGTGCGGTCGATATTTTGGCGCGCATGTCGAAATTGCTCGGCGCGCGGATTGAAGGCTATCGCAAAACTGATGCGCCGGCGACGATCGCGAACCGCTTCGCCGAGCTTGTCGCCGAATCAAAAGGCAAAAAATGGAAACCTCGCGCCCCGCGTACGCCAAAGTTTATTAAGAGCGACGCGGCCACGAAGTTTGAGGTGAAAGGTGGCCGCGTTTGGATCGACGACACAATGTGGCCGCTGATCCGGTCCGCAATCGAAACTCATTCTGGCGGCTTGATCATCGATCGCAAGGATGCGCCCGCAATTGCACTGCCAAGCGAAGAATTCGCGAATAAGGATTCCGAGTTAGTCGCGTGCGATGTGGAATGTCGCCTCGCCGGAATCGACGGATTCTATTTAGAGCTTGATGTTCCGGGGCTGGACAAACTGATCGGAGGCGCGCGCTAATGGCGATTTTGATCGACGAAACTAAGCGCGTGCTGGTCCAGGGAATCACCGGACGCGAAGGCCGCGCCCGGACGCGCTTGATGCGCGAATACGGCACGAACGTCGTCGCCGGCGTAACGCCGGGAAAAGGCGGCGAAAATGTTCTCGGCGTTCCGGTCTTCAACACGCCACAGGACGCGGTCAATTCATTAGGCAAGATCGACATCTCCGTGCTGTTCGTTCCCGCAGCCGGCGTGAAAGAAGCGGCCATCGCCGCGATTGAAGCCGGAATCAAACTCACAGTGCTGGTCCCGGATCGCGTGCCGGTTTGGGACGCGATGGAAATTGCTGCGGTCGCAAAAGCGCACGGCTCGATGTTCGTCGGACCGAACACGCTCGGCGTGTTGAGTCCCGGCAAAGCTGTGGTTGGAATGATTGGCGGTCGCGCGGAGAGCGCGCGGCAATGGTTCAAGCCCGGAGTTCCAAAAGGCGTCGGCGTGATCAGCCGCTCCGGCGGGATGGCGTCGAGCACCGGTTATTATTTAGGACAAGCCGGCGTCCGGATCTCGACGATCGCGCACATTGGCGGCGACGCGGTCCTTGGAATTCGCATTCCTGACGCGGCGTTGATGTTTGAAGCCGACCCGCTCACCGAAGCGATCGTGATCTTTGGCGAAATCGGTTCCTCGCAGGAAGAGGAACTCGCTCAATTGATTCGCGATCGCAAAGTGACCAAGCCCGTGATCGCTTACATTGGCGGCAAAGCGGCGCGCGAAGGAACGCGATTCAGTCACGCCGGAGCGATCATCGAAGGCGGACGCGGCACGCACGCAGGAAAAGTGAAAGCTTTGCGTGAGGCGGGCGCGACGGTAGTCGATGCGTTCGGCGAATTGCCGGATGCAGTGGTTGAGATTCTGCGGAAATTAAAAGGAGAAAGCCTGATGAGCGAAGCCGATAAGAACGCAGTCTGGAACAGCGCGATCACGCGCATCGAACCGAATCGCGTCGCGGTTCGCGGCTACAACATCGCCGAATTAATGGGGCGCGTTTCGTTTGGCGCGGCGGTCCATTTGATTTTGACCGGCGAATTACCCAAACCCGAGGTCGCGCGCTTGATGGACGCGATTCTCGTTTCATCGATCGATCACGGCGCGACACCGCCGAGCGCGCTGGCTGCGCGAACAACCGCATCGACCGGCGCATCGTTGAGCGCCGCCGTCGCCGCCGGGATCATGTCGATCAATCGTCATCACGGCGGCGCGATCGAGGATTGCGCGCGCCAATTGAAAGCAATCGCCGATCGCGCAGCGAAAGAATCTATTTCAATTGAGGAAGCAGCGACGCGCACACTCGCCGCCATGCGCGAAAGCGACGAACGCATGTCGGGATTTGGTCATCGCGTGCACACGAAGGATCCGCGCACCGCGAGATTGTTCGAGCTCGCGCGCGAAGCCGGCATCGATGGCGCGCACATGAAAGCGGCGCGCGCGGTCGAAAAATCATTCGCCGATGCCAAGAAAGCGCTGCCGATCAATGTCGATGGCGCGATCGGCGCCATTCTGGCCGATCTCGGAATGAATCCGGCGGCCTTCAATGGCATTTTCATGATCGCGCGCACTCCCGGACTGATCGCGCACGTCATCGAAGAACAAACTCGCGAAAAACCGATGCGCCGGATCGATCCGGTTAAACACGGCTACGACGGAGCGCCGCCGAGAAAAATTTCACCCTAACCAAGATCGACAATCACCATGGCAACAACGACCCAAACAAAAACCTACCGCGTTAAAGACATCGCGAAGCTTTTTCCCAGCTTGATGAAGATCAATCAGAGATCGCTTCGCGAAAAAGTAGCGGCGGTTTGGAGCGAGGCGATCACGACCGGTTGCGGCGGGAAAGGCTGGACCTTTGCCGAATTGCGCGCGGTGAAGTTCACGCTTCTGGCCGGCGATATCGACATGAAATTCGTCGAGCACCTGAATTCCTGTGCGCGGCAGTGCATCGCCATCGCCGACGTCCTGAAAAAATCGTTTCGCTGCAGTATTCCGATTCAACGCGATTATCTCATCGCCGGCGCATTGCTCGCCGACGTCGGCAAGCCGCTCGAGTACGACAAGGACAAGTCAGGCAAAGTGGTTCAGGGAAAATTTGGACAACAAGTGCGGCATCCGTTCAGCGGCGTCGCGCTCGCTTACAAACACGGCATTCCCGGCGAAGTCATGCACATCATCGCGACCCACAGTCACGAGGGCGATAAAGTCGAACGCTCAATCGAGTCGATCATTTTCCATCACGCCGATTTCGTCGACTTCGATATCGCCAAGCTTCTTGGCAAGCGCGCCGCGAAGAAGTAACTGTTTGTTAATATGGGCCTGACGCTGGTTGAGAAGATTGCCGCGCGTCACGCGGACGGACTTCCCGCGGGCACGGTCGTGCGCGCTGGCGATTTTATTTCCATCCGTCCGCGCCATGTCATGACGCACGACAACACCGGCGCGGTGATTCCAAAGTTCAAGCAGATCGGCGCGACGAAGATTGCCGATCCCGCGCAACCGGTTTTCGCCATCGACCACGACATTCAAAATGTCACGCCGAAGAATCTCGAGAAGTACGCCAAGATCGAGAAATTCGCCGCTGAGCACGGCATCGATTTTTACCCGGCCGGCACCGGAATTTCGCACCAGGTGATGGTCGAGCAAGGTTACGTCGTCCCCGGCGCGCTCGTCGTGGCGAGCGATTCGCACTCTAATTTGTACGGCGGGGCGGCGGCACTGGGCACACCGGTGGTGCGAACCGATGCCGCAAGTATTTGGGCTACTGGAGTCACGTGGTGGCAGGTTCCGAAAGTGGCGAAGGTACTGCTCAAAGGAAATCTTTCCGCTGGCGTCACCGGCAAGGATGTCATCATTGCTTTGTGCGGACTGTTCAATAAGGACGAAGTGCTGAATCACGCGGTTGAATTTCTGGGCGACGGCGTAACGAATCTTCCCATATCCGCGCGCCTGACCATTGCTAACATGACGACTGAATGGGGCGCGCTCGCCGGTGTGTTTCCGTTTGATGAGGTGACCGTGAATTATTTGCGCTCACGTATCCCCGCTTTCACAAATCCGAGTCGACCAGGAACGCGCGGTCCGAAGAGTCGCTCCGGTTACACTAAGATCGACATCGACACGTGGTGGAAGAATCGAAGCGAATTGAGCGCCGATGCGGACGCCGAATACGCGATCGAGCTTGAGCTTGATCTTGCCACGGTCGTTCCGCATGTCTCCGGGCCCAACGAAGTGAAGACGATGGTGTCCTTACCGGAAATGGAACGGAAGCATGTCGCGATTCAGAAAGCCTATTTGTTGTCGTGTGTGAACGCACGCTTCGAAGATTTGCATGACGCGGCCGAAGTCATTCGCGCGCGCGGCGGGCATGTGGCAAACGGTGTCGAATTTTATCTCGCCCCCGCGAGCGCTGAGGTGCAAGCGAAATCCGAATCCAACGGTGATTGGAAAACTCTGCTCGATGCGGGTGCGATTCCGTTGCCGCCCGGTTGCGGCGCGTGCATCGGGCTGGGTCGCGGTCTGGTCGGTAAAGGCGAAACCGCGATCAGCGCCACCAATCGCAATTTCAAAGGCCGCATGGGTGATCGCGAGGCGCTGGTTTATTTAGGTTCGCCCGCCGTTGTCGCGGCCAGCGCGCTGGCTGGATTCATTTGCGCACCACAAGATTTCGCCGAACGCGCCGCGGGCACAGCAATTCGGCGCGCGGAGAAAAAAGCGAAACCGGCCGCGTCGGTTCAAATCATTGCCGGTTTTCCGCCACGTGTGAGCGGTCGCGTTCTTTTCGTTGATAAAGACAATTTGAACACGGACGGTATTTACGGCAGCAAACACACTTACCGCGACGACATGATGCCGGAGGAAATGGCGGCGGTCACGTTTGAAAATTACGATCCCAACTTCAACGCGCTCTATCAAAAGGGCGACGTCGTGGTCGGCGGACTCAACTTTGGCAGCGGCTCGAGTCGTGAGCAGGCGGCGACCGCGCTGAAGTTCAAAGGCATCCCGTGCGTTATCGCGGCCAGTTTTTCCGAAACCTACAAGCGCAACGCGTTCAACAACGGCTTCGTCGTCTTCGAATGTCCCGAACTGGTGACGCACTTGCGAGCTACGCTAAAAGATCGCGCGCCGACCACTGTGGCGCCGAAGATCGACATCGATTACGCCAAATCGACGCTGACGATCGATGGAAAATCACTCGCCTTTCCTCCGCTTAGTCCTGCCGCTCAGGAATTGATCGTCGCGGGAGGCGCGGAAAATCTGGTCGCTTCGCGCCTTCGCAACCGGAACAGAGTTTAAACAGAAGATAACGAAGAGAACAAAGACTCGTCCGAAAAATCTTGGATCTTCGTTTCCTTTGTTTCCTTCTGTTTGTCTTATCAGTGTCATCCGCGTAATCCGCGGTGAAATTTCCTGGCTCGCTTGCGGGCCGCGAACGCGTCGATAAGATCGACATCTTATGGCGAAGTACAGAATCGCGTGGATGCCCGGCGACGGAGTGGGCAATGATGTCATGGAGGCGGCGCGCCTCGTGTTGGATCGCCTGAAACTCGACGCCGAATACGTGCCGTGCGACATCGGCTGGGAATTTTGGTGCAAGGAAGGCAACGCGCTGCCCGATCGCACCGTCAAAGCATTGAAGGAAACGACCTGCGGGCTTTTCGGTGCGATCACCAGCAAACCGCAAAGTGAAGCCAAGAATGAATTGGCTCCCGAGCTGAAAGATAAAGGTCTCGTTTATTTTTCACCGATCGTCGGTCTGCGGCAGATGTTCAATCTCCACACCAACATGCGGCCGTGTAAAAGTTATCCCGGCAACCCGCTGAACTTTCGCGGAAACAAGATCACCAACCCGAGCGGCGAAGATGTTCTAATCGATCAGGTTGTGTTCCGTGAAAATACCGAAGGCATGTACGGCGGCGTCGAGTTTTTTCCGTTGCCGGAATCGGTTTACACCGCGCTCTGCGCGAACCCGAAGATGAAGAAATGGAAAGACAAAGCGGGTCTGGAGAATATCGCGCTCTCAACTCGGATCATGAGCAAGCAGGGTTGCACCAACATTTGTAAGCAAGCGTTCGAGTTCGCCAAGAAAACCGGACGCAAGCGGGTGACGCTGATCGAAAAACCAAACGTGCTGCGCGAAACGGGCGGATTGATGATGCGTTGTTTCAAAGACGTCGCTAAAAATTATCCGGACATTCGCGCCGATGACGCGAACATCGACGCAATCTGCATGTGGATGTTCAAAAATCCGCAGGATTATTCGGTCCTCGTCGCGGAAAATATGTTCGGCGACATCGTGAGCGACTTGTGCGCCGGCCTGGTCGGCGGACTCGGCTTCGCGCCCAGCGCGAACCTCGGCGACAACTACGCCGTGTTCGAACCAACGCACGGATCGGCGCCGAAGTACACCGGTCAATACAAGGTCAATCCGATCGCCATGCTTCTGACTGCGAAGTTGATGCTGGACTGGCTCAAAGAAACCGAAATGGCCACCCGTCTTGAAACCGCGATTGCTCGCGTCATCGCGGAAGGCAAAGTGCGCACCTACGATATGGGTGGGAAGGACTCGACGTTGGATGTTGCGAAGGCGATTGCGGACTACGCCTCTTGATGTCCTACGACATGTCCGCCATTGGTCGGACTCGCCGTGGCGAGGGCGGCAAAGATTCCACCCTCGACGTCGCCAAAGCGATCGCTGACTACGCCAGTTCATGATGATCGACATCGTCCTTAAATTTTTATTCTGTTGTGCCGCGCCCGCTTTTTGCTACAGCAGAAACGCGTGATCACGACGAAGGCCCCCAGTGCCGTAACCACGGGCAATTTTTTCACCATCGGCTACGAACAAAGCACGATCAGGCGTTTCCTGTCACTGTTGCGCTCGCGCGAGGTCGAGATCGTGGTGGATGTTCGGCAGATCCCGCTCAGCCGAAAACCAGGTTTCTCGAAGCATTATCTCAGTGGCTCATTGGAGAATGCGGGGATCGAGTACCGCCACGTTGTCAACCTTGGTGCGCCAAAGAGACTGCGAGAGAAGCTTCGCAATGGAGGAAGCTGGCGGGAATATATCAAAGGATACAATGTCGTTTTGCAACGAGAAGTGGAGTGGGTCGATGAGCTTGTATCACTTGCGGCAACCCGACGAATTTGCCTTCTTTGTTTTGAGCGAAATGCAGATGAATGTCATCGCAGCTTGATAGCGTGCGAGATGGAACAGCGCAGCAACGGTTTAAAACTCAAGGTCGAGCACATTTCATATTGAATTAGTGAATCAGTCCCCCCAGCGACTGCGACTCATGGTCGCGGTAAAAGCATATCCTTCAATCAGCAAAGGATATGACGAACTCGTGTGCTGTGCAGGTGTTACGGACGACCAGAAATGGGTGCGCTTATATCCGGTGCCATATCGCAATCTTCCAGGGCAGCAGCAATTTCAGAAAGGCGACGTGATCGAAGTTCTCGCGGAACGGCCCAAAGCGCACAAAGATGATCGTCCGGAAAGCTGGAAACCTAAACTCGATACAATGAAAATTGTAGATCACGTTTCAGTGAAAGAGGGAGATTGGCGACAGCGCCTTGGATGGATCAGTCCCACCATCTTGCGCGGGTTTGGTGAGCTCACAGAGAAGCAAGAGAAAGAAAACAAATCGTTGGGCGCTTTTCGCCCAGCAAAAATCCTCGGAGTCAAAGTAACGCGCGAAGCAAGCTCGTGGACAGACGCGCAGATTGCGACGATTAACCAGAAGGATTTATTCTCGGACAAGGAGCCGCTCGAAAAAATTCCTTTTCGATTTCAGCTCGGATTTGAGGACGAGAACGGTCGAAAGCATTGGCTTTCAATTATTGACTGGGAATTCTTTCAGTTGTGGCGGAAGGAACGTGACCGTTTGAGAGATGAGGACAAGGCAGCCGATCAAGTGCGGCGCAAGATCGAATTTATCACTGCAAAGGACAAAGATGTTGTCGCATTTGCTGGAAACCTCGCTCATCCCGCGATGCGGCGAAGCTTCATGTTGCTTGGATTTTGCTATCCAAAGATCGATCCACAACGCTCTCTCCTTTAATTCGAAAATCAGGTTTCGCCGGCGTAAAATTTTCGCGCCTCTTCCCGGAGCCGTTACTTCACGTTTGCGATCTTTACGATGCTGCCCTTTGCCTGCGGGTCTTTTGGGTCCTTGACCACGGTCACGTACAATTCTTTCTCGCCCTCACTGAAGGCGACGTTGGTTGTGCCATCACCGGCGGCGATCTCAAATACGTGGAGCAGCTTGCCGTCGGGAGATAGCTTCAAAATCTTTCCGCCGAACCATTGGGCAACATAAATGTTCCCCTTGCTGTCGATCTTCATGCTATCGGGTCCGAGCCACCAGGACTTGTTCTTGTCTTTCACGAGCAGATTGAGCAGAGCGAAATTCGATCTGCTGCTCAATGTGCCGTCGTCATTGATTTTGAATTTCAACATGCAGTTTCCGACGGTTTCGCTGACGTAGAGAGTTTTTTGATCGGGAGAGACGCCGATTCCGTTGGCGTAGTTGAGATCGTCCGCTACCTCGACCCATTTCTCGCTGCCAGGCGCAAGATAGAGAATTTTTCCCGCGACGGAGGTCGGCTGGTCCTTGTACGGGCCAAAGACCGTGGCGTAAGCGCCACCGTTGGCGGTCACCACAATATCATTGATGCCGCCGTCGAATGGCTTGCCGTTTTTGTCGGCATCCCAACGGCGCAACTGCTTGCCGGTCAGGTCGAGTTCCATGATGGCGCCATGTTCCTCGGTGCACGCGAGCAAAAACGTCTTCT
Source organism: Chthoniobacterales bacterium (assembly GCA_035635435.1). GTDB lineage: Bacteria > Verrucomicrobiota > Verrucomicrobiia > Chthoniobacterales > UBA10450 > AV40. The sequence continues at coordinate 14,346 of DASQBB010000096.1, forward strand.
GTTTCGTGAGCGCCAACCCGTTATGTCCGCAGCCCGGGGTGTGATTCAACACGGTGGTCGTTTTGCCATCCCATTTCGACAGCGTGTTGGAGACCCAGCCAACGTAGTAAAGGTTGCCGTCAATGTACAACGGACCTTCCGGTCCAAGAACATTGCTGACGATGACTGTTTCGTCGGCGCACACCGCAGTGGCAACCAACATTGCGCCAACGGCGAAGCAGATAATTTTACTTGCCCTCATTTTGATTCCAGAATTCTAGCCACAGATTAGACACAGATTTTCACGGATTTCAGAGCCCCCGAGCGCATCCCTCCATTTTGCCTGCTCCTACATCAAACATCGAACATCAAACATCATACATGCGGCGTCAGCCGCGCAGCTGGCGTTCGTACTCCGCGCTGTCGAAATGGCCTTTCGATTCGCCGATCAGTCCGGCGTTGTCGATCTTCCAAGTTCGTAGCCGCTGATGCGAACGCGTTTTCCGGTGCCGCCTGGGCCGGTGTTCGTTCCCGTCAGCGTCCAATGGAACTCGACCCCATTAGGCGTTGACTCGACTTTGTCGAATGTCACGATCATATCCGGAAATGTGGTCATGAATCCTCGCGCCTCCTCCGCAATCGCCGCGCGTCCAACCGCGGGCGGCCCGTTGTTAATGCTGATCGAGCCGCGCTCGGCGAAGAATTCCGCGACGCTTTCAGGATTTTGGCTACACCACGCCTTCGCGTAACGCTGCGCAAATGTAGTTAACTCGTCTCTCGTCACAGGTCACTTGCTTGCCGCGCCGTAGCATTGTGCGAAGGCGGGTCACTCGGCTTCATGATCTCGCGTAGATTGTAGGTTGAGTAAGCCTTGGGCTCATCGCCTCTCGCGATAATCGCGTCGACGACGCGGCCAAACTCTTCGGTGTGCCAATGTCTCCGCTCCTTCCACCATTGTTGAACTCCCCGATAAGCAATCAGATCGCTCATCGTCCGGTCGATCTTGTCCCATGACGATGCCGTGAGTATGCCGTCGCGATGAGCGAAATACATTGCTTCGAAGTGGTTTAAGAAACGGTTGAAGAAGGCGCTGAACCTGAGTTTTGAAACAGGATCGAGACCGGCGAAAGATTGCACGCCGCGCAGAAAAATGGCGCTGAACTCGGCGCTGTCGTGCAGGGTGCATGTCAGATCGCCCCACTGCGCAGTGAGAACATTGACCGCTGACTGGCGGCGTTCTTTTGTCTGCTCGCGGATTTGGATGGCGAGATAAATAAGAGAAGGGATTCCGACGAACACCGCCGCCAATTGGCCGAACGCAGCGAGCATTTCCCAGTTCATAGTGATCGGACTCGCGCGTAAGCCGGAACATAAGGTCGCGTGGCGCGATACTGTTCGATCTGCGTCGCGAGCCATTCGCACCACTCCAAAAACTCATCGTGCCCGGTGCGCTTTCGCCTTTCCTCCGACCAGTTTTTCGCGCGCGACCAAAAACTGAGGATCGCGCCGCCGGCAAGATCGTTCACGGTTTGAACGTTAACCAAACCATGAAAAACCATGTAGCCGATTACTTCCACCCGAAGTCCGAACAGGAAAATCTGGCGCCTCGTTTCGGCATCTAAGTTTTCAATTACGGTTGTAGATGCGCCTTCCGGAATTTCGCTGAGCAATTCTAAAAAGCGCGCCGAATTCTCGCTTAAGGCGGCAGTTTCAATCACAGTCACCGCCGCTTGGTCGCGTCGCGCGCGATTGGCGGCGCGCACCTGCAAGCCGGTGAAGACGAGCGCGCCGATCAACGTGACGGTTGAAACAAGGTTGAGCGCGCTGGCGAAATCGAAATGCATCAAATCATGCTCAACGCACGAGCAGATCCAGCTGGCGCATATCCAAACCGGCCTCGCGATAGTGTTTCCGAGTCAGCTCGAGAAGTGTGAATCCATCCTCGTAGGCAGCAAAACCACCGTTCACCGCTTTGTCCAAATAGATGAGGCCGCCTCCAACCACGAACAGAGTTACCATCGGCTCTGGTGAGTCCTCGGTAATCACCAGCGTGTGAGCTTCACCGGCGGGTTCGTAGATGTACGTTCCGGGCTTTGCAATCCAGTCATGCTCCAGGTACCGCCAGTGACCCCGCATCGTATAGCCATGAACGGTGCCAACATGGTAGTGAGTTCCCACCATGGACCCGGGGAGACCTTTCAGAACGACGCTGAATCCTCCGGATGTGACGTTAAAGGAGCAGGGCTGGAACCAGACACCATTCGCGTAAGGAACCCAGAGACGATCGTCTTCCAAGTTGATGTTAGTAATGAAGTGTTCGCGGCTCCTTCGATTCGGATCGAGGCCGTCGGTGAAATTGCTAAAGGCAGTGATCGGCATATGTCCCCCTTTTTGGTAAGTTACTGCTGATCAAGACCGGCTTCGGATTTGCCGTCAATCCTTTTGCCACACAGTCAATTTATGAACAAGGCTGGCATTAGCCCAATTCGCGCTAACACTCCGGCTAACCGCGAGGCGAAGCGGCTTGAAAATCTCCACGGCCCAATCAAGTTCATAAACCCGGAAAGATCGACGTCGTCATGGCATCTCAACAAACCGAATCGAAGCGTCTGCTGTCGTACATCATCGCCGACTGGGCTTGCTCACTGAAGTACGAGCATCTTTCGCCGGAGACGATTCAAGCGGCGAAATTATTTTGGTTCGATTCCATCGGTTGCGCGCTTGGCGGCAGTCAGCAGGACGACGCGAAAATTTTGCTGAAGCATTATCGGGCAATGGGCGCTAGCAAAGGCACCGCGACCGCGTTCGTCTCCGGTTTCAAGACCAATCCGGTCGATGCCGCATTTCTGAATGGCCACATGATTCGCGCGATGGATTACAACGACATTTATTGGAAAGCCGATCCGTGTCATCCGAGCGATCTCATCGCCGCGCCGTTGGCACTCTGTGAAAGCGAAGGTCTGAGCGGCAAAGATCTGATTCTCGCGACAATCATTGCCTACGAAATTGAAATGCGTCTTTGCGAAATCGGACGACCCGGAGTGCGCGAATATGGCTGGCATCACGCGACGTTGAGCGCGTTCGCGGCGCCAGTAGCGGCGGGTCGCGTTCTGAATCTGACTACGGATCAGATGGTCTCGGCGATCGGCATTAGCGCGGCGCGAACATTTTGTCCGGGTGCGGTGACGGCGGGCAAGTTGACCAACATGAAAAACACGGTCGATCCGTGGGCCGGACGGATGGGCGCGGAGAGCGCGCTCCTTGCTCGCGGCGGATTTTCAGGTCCCGAACACATCATCGACGGCAAAGAAGGGCTCTTTGCTGTGTTCCATCACGTCCAATACAAAGGAGAACCGGCCACTTTCGACGGCGAAAGTTTGGTTAGAGATTTACCGAACTCGCCGAAGTCCCACTACCGGATCCTCGATTGCGGAATGAAAAGTTTTCCGATCGAAGCGCTCAGCCACGCGCCGTTGACTGCGATGATGAAGACGGTCAAGGAACACAAGATCAAGGCCGACGACGTTAAGGAGATCAAAGTGGAAGTGATCGCGCGCGCGGCCGACATTCTGGGCGATCCGCACAAATACCGGCCGGACTCGAAGGAAACGGCCGACCACTCGCTGCCGTATTGCATGGCGGTCGGGCTCGTCGATGGAATGGTGACGCCGCTGCAATTCAAGGAAGAACGCGTGCTCGACAAATCGCTCATTCCGATCATGGACAAAGTGAAAGTGGTCGCGAACGAAGAGTTCGAGGCGCTCTTTCCGAAATTTCAGCCGAGCCGCGTGACCATCACCACGAACGACGGCAAGTCACACGCCACCCGGGTCGATGTTCCCAAAGGCGATCCGCGCGATCCGATGACCGAAGACGAAATCGCGGTGAAATTCACGGCACTCGGCGGCGACGTTATCGGAAGGGATCAATGCAAGAAGTTACAGCAATTCATCATGAGCATTGAAACCGCCAAGGATCTTGGCGGACTCTTTGAGCTGACTACGGCTGGATAGCGCACGCGTGAGTTACCTTAAGACAAATGAATACCGAAACACTTACGCGTTTTCCGCTGGCGCAATTGCCCACGCCGGTCGAAATGCTCGAACGGATCTCAACTGAACTTGGCGGGCCTAAACTGTTGATCAAGCGCGATGATCAAACGGGTCTTGCGTTGGGCGGCAACAAGACTCGCAAACTCGAATTTCTCGTGGGACAGGCACTGGAGCAGGGCGCGGACACATTGGTGACGGCGGGAGCGGCGCAATCGAATCATTGTCGCCAAACGGCGGCGGCGGCGGCGAAGGCGGGATTGAAGTGTGAACTGATCCTCGCCGGCAAGAAACCCGAATTGCCGAATGGCAACCTGCTGCTCGATGAATTGCTGGGAGCAAACTGTCATTGGACTGAGCGGCCGCAGCTTTCCGTAAAATTGAGCCAACTGCCCGAGCAACTCCGCGCGCAGGGACGCAAACCTTATGTGATTGAGATCGGCGGGTCCAACGGTGTCGGAGCAACAGGCTACGTGCTGGCGATGATCGAACTGACGGAGCAACTGCGCTCGACCACGCACCACTTGGATCACATTGTGTTCGCTTCAAGCTCCGGCGGGACGCAGGCCGGCATGGTGCTGGGCGCGCGAGTTGCGGAATTCGCGGGCCAATTGCACGGAGTGTCCATTGATAAAGATGATTTAGAGCGCGAGGACTACGAAGAAGAAGTGGCGCAGATTGCCAACGAGTGCGCACAATACATCGGCGTGGACGTGCGGTTGACCAAGCAACACATCAAGGTCATTTACGACTACACGGGCGAAGGTTACGGCGTCGTGAGCAATCTGGAACGCGAAGCCATTCGTTTAATGGCGCAGTGCGAAGGGATCATTCTCGACCCGGTCTACACGGGGCGCGCGTTCGGCGCGTTAGTCGATTTAATTCGTAAAGGCGCGTTCAAGCGTGGCGAAACCGTTTTGTTCTGGCACACCGGCGGCGCACCGGCGCTTTTTGCCTACGCGAAGGAACTGGCCTGAACTGAGGGCGTTGTGCTGTCGGCGCCCAAATATTTAGGACGCTGCGGCGCGTGTCCCTCCAATCGTCACGCGTTCGCGCTGCCGGCGTCACCCGCGCCGAACTGGATTCCCTGCGCCAGCGGGAGCTCGGTCGAAAAGTTGATCGTGTTGGTCTGGCGGCGCATGTAACTCTTCCACGAATCGCTCCCGCTTTCGCGCCCACCGCCGGTATTTTTCTCACCGCCAAACGCGCCGCCAATTTCCGCGCCGCTGGTGCCAGTGTTCACGTTGGCGATTCCACAATCGCTGCCGACCGCGCTGACAAATTTCTCCGCCTCGCGGACATCGTTCGTGAAAATCGAGCTGGTCAAACCCTGCGGCACGCCATTCTGAATTGTGATCGCTTCGTCGAAATCGCGATAGGTCAGTAAATAGAGAAGCGGCCCGAACGTTTCCTCATGCACAATCTTGAAGTTTGGTTTCGCGTTCGCGAGACACGGCTTCATATAACAATCGCCCGGTAAATCCATGCGCTCGCCGCCGTAAAGGACTTCGCCGCCTTCGGCTTTCAGTTTCTTGATCGAATCCTGCACCATGTCGACCGCGCCCTTGTCGATCAACGGTCCCATCAAAGTTTTCTTATCGAGCGGATTTCCGATCGGGAGCGATTTGTAGGCGGCCAACAGTTTCTTGCGCACTTTGTCGGCAACCGATTCGTGCATGATCACGCGCCGCGTCGAAGTGCAACGCTGCCCCGCGGTCCCAACCGCACCGAAGAAGATCGATTGCGTCGCCATTTCCAGATCGGCAGTTGGGCAAACGATGAGCGCGTTGTTTCCGCCCAATTCCATGATTGTCTTACCAAGCCGGCCATGGACGGTCTTCGCCACGTTCAAGCCCATCGCGACCGAGCCCGTGGCCGAGATCAACGGGATACGCGCGTCGTCGGCCAGTTTTTGGCCGACCGATTTCCGGTCGCCGATCAGCAAAGTGAAGATCGCCGGATCGGCGCCGGTCTCGCGACAAACGCGCTCGGCAATTCTTGTGACCGCGATCGCAGTCAACGGAGTCTTCTCGGACGGTTTCCAAATTGTCGCGTCACCGCAAACGGCGGCGAGCGCCGCATTCCAGGACCAGACTGCGACCGGAAAATTGAATGCCGTGATTACGGCGACCAGTCCGAGCGGATGCCATTGCTCCATCAAGCGGTGACTCGGGCGCTCGGATTGAATCGTCAGTCCGTAAAGCATGCGCGATTGGCCGACCGCGAAATCGCAGATGTCGATCATCTCCTGAACTTCGCCTTCACCTTCCGCAATGATTTTTCCAGTCTCGAGCGTGACCAGCTGACCAAGTTCGTGTTTCAGTTCGCGGAGCGCGTTTCCCAAACGGCGAACGGTGTCGCCGCGGACCGGCCCCGGAGTCTTTCGCCATTTTTCGAATGCTTCTTGCGCACGCGCGATCGCCGTTTGGTAATCGTCAGCGGAGGCCGTTCGAATACTGGCCAGCCGCCGGCCATCGATCGGCGAAATCTTGTCGATCTTCGCACCACTGCCGCGCCATTCTCCGTTGAAAACTCCGGAATTTTCCTCGCTCAGCGCGAGTTTCTCGAAGACCGATTGCATCGCTATTTCCGTTTCCGGCAATATTGCCGGATCAAACCCATCGCTTCGTCCACAACTTCAGCGGTGATGTCGAGCGCCGGACGAAAACGGATCGATCGATCACCGGAGCGCAACGTCAAAACGCCAAGATCAAACAGACCTTTCCAGAATCTTTCGCGGGTATCGGCATCCGGCAGATCGAACGCCAGCATTAGTCCGCGACCGCGCACGGCGGAGATCGCCGGCTCGTAACGCTGCAGGTCGCACAGCTGATCCAAAAAGTAAGCGCCAACCTTGGCCGCGTTCTCCACCAGAAATTCCTCTTCAATGATGTGCATGTAATGGATCGAGCGAACCATGTCGGTCAGATTGCCGCCCCAGGTTGAATTCAAACGGCTCGGCAAACGAAACGCATTGTCCTTCACTTCATCCAACCGCGGCCCGGCCATCACGCCGCAGGCCTGCGCTTTTTTTCCAAACGCGAGCAGATCGGGCAACACATCGAAATGCTGGCAGCACCACATCTTTCCGGTCGCGCCCATGCCGCATTGCACTTCGTCGAAAATGAGAAGGATGTCGTTGTCGTCGCAGATCGCGCGCAACTTCTCCAACCATTCGCCGCGAAAATGGTTATCGCCGCCTTCGCCCTGAATCGGCTCGATGATGATCGCGCAGATGTCGATCTTTCGTTTGTCGATGTTTTCGCGGATTTCCTGTTCCGCTTTTTTCTCACGTGCGATGACGTCACGCTCGCGTTCGGATTCCGGCAAAGCGAAATCGATGAACGGACAAGAAACACGCGGCCAATCGAACTTGGCGAACAAATCTGTCTTGCGCGGATCGGTATTGGTCAGGCTCATGGTGTAGCCGCTGCGGCCATGAAAAGCGTGACGGAAATGCAAAATCTCCGTGCCGCGTTCGCCGTGACCAGCCGCCATGTTTTTGCGCACCTTCCAATCCATCGCCGCTTTGAGCGTGTTTTCGACCGCGGCCGCGCCACCTTCAATGAAGAGATATTTGTCGAGCGGCCGCAAACCGGCGACGCGCGCAAAAGTTTCCACAAATTCTGCGTAGGCCTCCGAGTAAACATCCGAGTTCGCAACCTTCGCTTTCGCCGCGCGCAAAAGATCGCGCTGAACATCAGGTTGATCGAAGTAGGGATGATTAAATCCGATCGGCATCGAACCGAAGAAACCGTAAAGGTCGATCAAACGACGACCGTTCGCCGCGTCGTAAAGATACGGGCCGCGGCTCTTTTCTTGATCGAGAACAATCTTAAAGCCGTCGAGCAAAATATGATCGCCCAACACGTGGAGCACACGCGACGGGTCGACAGATTTTTTATTTTTGCTCTTACTCAAACGCGGCCGCGACGTGCGAGCCGCCTCGGTGAGCATGGGCGGCATACTCATCCGTTGAGAGTAGCTTTCGCCGTAGAGTTGGTCAACCGACGCTAAAGCAGCAGGCCTACTTCTTCTGCGGCCAGATGGCGCTCTTTTCCGCAGTCGCTTTGGCCAGCGCGGCATTATATTCGGCCACCTCGGCATTGTAGGCGAGGTTGCCTTGCACGTCGCTGTGCAGCAGATCGCGCTTTTTCAGGCGCAATGTCTGGCTCCAGGCAGTAAGCCGTTCCAATTCGGTCGCGTTAATGGCCCGTCGTTGCTCAACGGTTGGCGGCGCGACGACTTTGGAAACTTTTTCCAAACCGTAATGGTTCGCCGGAGCTGAAGCGACCGGCTTATCCGACTTATGTTTGAAAAATTTATCGTAGTTGGGAGGTCCGGGCCGCATGACGAAATAAGCAAGAATGCAGGGCAACGCGACCAATCGAAACGTTCTCGATAACGGCGCCAGGTCCGGATAGTTCAGCCGAAACAGCAACGGTCCAAACGGCAGGAAAATGCCCAGTCCCCACCAAACGCTAACTCCAAAAGCCGCGCCGATGAGCAGGATCCGTCCGATCAAAATGCAGAGCAGTCCGATCCCGAGAAAAATGAGGGCCGCCACGCCACTGATTTAAGCAGGCGTAATGCCATTACCGGCGAATCGAGGAGGTGATTTCGATCTTAACGGACGATCCCTTCGCGCAACGCCGAATGCTTACCAGCGAGTAGTTCCTGGGTGAGCTGATAACCCCTCTTGTCTACATTTCGACGTGCGCCGGCAAAGTAATTATCGATCCGCGCCCGGGCCGAATTGCAAAAGTAATTCGCGACCGACAGAACTTCGTCCGCCGATTCGCCATGATCGATTTTGTATTGGGCAAAAGAACAGGTCGCGCTGATCGCAAACAGTTCGGTCGCGATTCCAACGAACCGCGAAAGCAAAAGTTGCTCCCGATCGAGCTTCGGGCCGAAGCGCGCCATCGCGTGAAATAATCCGCGCGCCAGCTTTTTGCTCGTCCGCGCAGAGTAATCGACATGCCGTTGCAGATCGCGATGGAGATTGTCGATCTTGCCGGCGCCCGTTGAGAACCACTGCCGTGGATACCAGCCGGCATAAAATTTCCCCGAAGTAAAAACCGCTTTCGCGCGCTCCGACATTGGCAAAGTCGTGTTAAAAATGGCGCCGCCCACTTTCAAATGCGGATCGAGCGCTTCGCGCGCGATGAAAAGTCGCATAATCTCGCTCGAGCCTTCAAAGATCATGTTGATTCGGCAATCACGCAGAAAGCGCTCGACCGGAATCGCTTCTTCGCCGCGACCGGCCAACGATTGCGCCGTTTCGTAACCGCGCCCGCCGCGCACTTGCATCGCGTCATCCGAAATTTTCCAGGTCGTTTCGGTCGACCACATTTTGCACATCGCAGTTTCGATTCGCAGATCGCCGGCTTTGCGATCCACTAATCCCGACGTGAGAAACGTCATCGCCTCCATCGCGAAAGTGTTGCCCGCCATCTCGGCGATCTTCCCGGCGATCGCTGAATGCTTCCCGATTGGGCCGCCCCATTGGATGCGTTCACTCGCCCATTTTCGGCAGATCTCGAGCAGGCGTTTCGATAAACCGACGCACGCTGCCGGAATGGTGAGCCGGCCGGTGTTCAAAGTTGTGAGCGCGACTTTCAGCCCCTGGCCTTCTTTCGCGATCATGTTTTCGCGCGGCACGCGGACGTTCGTGAATTTCACAATTCCGTTGTAAAGCGCGCGCAATCCCATAAACCGGCAGCGATACGTGATCTCCAAGCCGGCCGAATCAACATCGACAATGAACGCGGTGATCTGTTTGCGTTCCCTGCCATTAACCGTCTTCGGCGGCGTGACGGCCATCACCACCAACACGCCGGCCTTGATCAAATTCGTGCACCAAAGCTTTTCGCCATTGAGAATGAATGCAGAGCCGTCTTCGGTTGGGTCGGCGCGCAAACTCATGTTCGCCGGGTCGGAGCCGGCGTTCCATTCCGTCAGCGCGAACGCCGAAATCTCGTGCCGCGCAACGCGCGGCAAATATTTTTTCTTCTGCTCGTCCGTGCCGAAGAGCAGCAACGGCTGCGGAACGCCGATCGATTGGTGCGCGGAAACGAGCGCGGTAAGATTTGCGTCCCAACTGCCGAGCAACATCGCAGCCCGCCCATAATTGACCTGCGACAGGCCAAGTCCCTCGTACTGCTTCGGAATTTTAACGCCGAACGCACCCATCGCGAAGAGTTCGTCGATATTTTTCTGCGGAATCTCGCCGGTGCGATCGATCTCGTCGGCGTCAATGTTCTCGCGCAAATATTTTTCGAGATTGCCGAGAAAGTCCCGACCGGCGGCGCGATCTTCCGCGCTTTGCTCCGGCCACGGATAAATCCGGTTGAAATCGTAACGACCGATAAAGAGGTTGCTCGCGAAACTGCCGCGCTCATCCAACGGATCGCGGGAGGCTTCGGCAAGCTCGAGCGCCTCGCGCTTGCCCTTCGACATCTTCGAGGTGTCGATCACCGACGACGGGGCCTGCTTTTGCGGCTTTGCACTTGTTTCCTCGCTGACCTGTTTCTCCGGCGCTTGGAGTGATGACTTCATATTACCTTTTGTCATTCCGAGCGGAGTCGAGGAATCTCTCACTATTTCTGAATCGGAAACATCTAGAGATGTCTCGACTTCGCTCGACATGACAAGCTGGCGCCTCCAGCGATGATTTCATGACTCGTAGAATTTCGTTCCGTCGCGTGCGTGCTTCTTCAAAATGTCGCACGGTTCGAACTTGTCGTCGCTTTGCGCCAACCGCTGCATTTCGTCGACCATTTTCTTCAAACCGAAATGCTCAGCGAAACGCAAAGGCCCGCCGCGATGGGGCGCGAACCCAGTTCCGAGAATCATTCCGTAATCCGCGTCCTCGGGAGATTCGACCACTTTTTCTTCGATGCAGCGCGCGGCTTCATTGACCATCAGAAACATCAGGCGGTTCGCAAGATCGACATCCTCTTTTGCCGGCCCGCTGCGTCGCCATTGCGCGAGCGATTCGTTGGGTGATTGATCTTTCCCCTCGTACTTGTAAAAACCGCTCCCGGCTTTGCGACCAAGCAACTTTGACTCGCGCATGCGTTTCAAAATCTCCGGCGCGTGATCGCGCCGGCCATATGCTTTCTCTAAGGTTGTCGCGATATCGACGGTGACATCGATCCCGATCTCATCGATCAAACGCAACGGACCCATCGGCATTCCCCATTTCACCAGTTTCTCGTCAATCTTCTCTGCGTCCACGCCGCCTTCGAACAATTCGGCCGCCTCCACCAAGTACGGAAACAAAACGCGATTGACCAGAAACCCCGGGGTGTCGCGCACAACGACCGGCAATTTTCCGATTTGCCGGACGAACGCGAGCGCGTGCTCCTTCGTTTCGTCCGAAGTTTCTTTGGCGACAACAACTTCAACGAGTTTCATTCGGCTGACGGGATTGAAGAAATGCAAACCGATCACGCGGTCGGGCGAAACCGTGCAATTAGCCAGCTCGCTGACTGGAAGCGCGGAAGTGTTCGTGGCGATGATGGTTTTCGGGCCCGCCTGCATCGACAGCTCGCGGAAAATTTCCTTTTTGATTTCGATCTTTTCCGAGGCGGCTTCGATGATGAACGCGACATCGCGCAGTTCCATTGGTGCGGTCGAAGCAACAATGCGGGCTCGGCCTTGCTTCGCTTTTTCCTCCGGCATCAAACCGCGCTTGACCGCGTCGGCGTAAGTTTTTTCGATGTTGGCCAGTCCGCGATCACACAATTCGCGACTCACGTCGCGTAAAATCACGGTCACGCCGCGCGAGCTCAGCCACTGAGCGATACCCGCGCCCATCACGCCGGCGCCGATCACGGCCGCGTGCGCAACCTTCTCGAACTGCGCTTTCGAATTTCCTTTCTTGTATTTCTCCGCCAGGAAAAAATTACGGATCAGATTTTGGGTCGATTCGGTTTTGCCAAGATCGACAATCGTATCGAGCTCGAGCTTGAGCGACTCGTCGATCGGATTTGCGCCGCCGGTCGTGATAACACCGAGCGCCCGCGCGCGGGCGGATCGAGGATCAGATGGAACCGGTGTCTTTCCTTTCGGCTGCGAAAGTTTGGTAGGCGGACGCTTTCCTTTGTCGATCAAACGCCGCGCGGCCTCGAGCAGCTTTTCTCGCGCCGCGACTTCGTCGATCAGACCCATCTTCAATGCCTCGCTCGCTGAATAAAGTTTGCCTTTCAAAATTACTTCCGCGGCATTGTCTTCACCGATCAAACGAGGCAGCCGCGTGCTGCCGCCCCACGCCGGAATCAAACCGAGCGTTGTCTCCGGTAATCCGATTCGCGTCGCCGGATCGTCCGACGCGACACGCCAGTCGCAGGCGAGCGTGATTTCGTAACCGCCGCCGGCGCATGCGCCGTGAATTGCGGCCACGCTCGGAATTTTCAGCTCCGCGATCCGATTGAAAACGCGCTGCCCTTCAGCGATGAAGTCGCGCAACTCACCGGTTTGCGCTTGCTTGAGCAGCGTCTTCAAATCTGCGCCCGCGATAAAGATCGACTTTTTCGCGGAGGTGATGATCAAGCCGCGGAGCGACTCGTCGTGCTCGATAACATCGACATGTTCGCTCAGCTCGCTCATCGTCGCGGCGTCGAAAATGTTCGCGCCCGATTCGGGGCGATCGAACGTGAGCAGGCAGATATGGTCTTTCCCGATCTCTCTCTGAATCATTGAACGTGTCATGACTGGGGGCATCAGATTCATATAGGATTGATTCCGACAAATTCCAAGCGCGGAACAATTGCTCTTGGCCAGTCGCAATGTTAAAACTCGGGCGGCAGCGCGAACGGAGGCTCTCATGGTCGGCAAACTTTTAGCACCTGAAATCAAAGCGTTGATCGACGCGCGCGATTTCAACGGCCTGCGCGAACTTTTCAAGGAATGGCCGCCGGCCGACGTCGCCGAAGTGATTCTCGATCTTCCCGAAGACGAGCAGGTGATCATTTTCCGCGTCCTGCCTGCAACGCTGGCGGCCGACGTTTTTGAATACATCGGGATCGAAGAGCAGCAGAATTTGTTGCGGGCAATGGCGCACGAACAGGTCGTCGGGATTTTGAACGAGATGTCGCCGGACGATCGCACCGCGCTGCTCGAGGAATTGCCAAGCGAAGCGGCGCGCCAGTTAATCAAACTGCTCACCCCGGAAGAACGAAAAATCGCGCGGTCGTTGCTTGGTTATCCCGAAGGCAGTGTCGGCCGATTAATGACGCCCGACTTTATCGCCGTCCATGAGGACTGGACGGTCCAACACGTCCTCGATTACGTCCGGGAATTTGGACACGACAGCGAAACACTTAACGTCGTTTACGTCGTCGACGATCATAACAAATTGATCGACGACGTGCGGATGCGCGAGTTCCTGCTCCGTCCGCTCAGCGCGAAAGTAAGCGAAATTCGCGATCAAAATTTCGCCGCGCTCAAAGTCACCGACTCACAGGAAGAAGCGCTGAACCTTTTTCGGAAATACGACCGTATCGCGCTACCGGTGCTTGATTCAAACGGCGTGCTTGTCGGCATCGTGACCAGCGACGACATGCTCGACGTCGCCGAAGAAGAAGCGACCGAAGACATCCAGAAACTCGGCGGTATGGAAGCGCTCGATGAGCCTTATACGACCATCCCGCTCCTGCGCATGGTCAAGAAACGAGCGACCTGGCTCATCATTCTCTTTCTCGGAGAAATGCTGACCGCGACCGCGATGCAGGGTTACAACGGCGAGATCGAGAAGGCCGCGATCCTCGCGATGTTTTTGCCGTTGATCATTTCCAGCGGCGGAAATTCCGGATCGCAAGCGACGACGCTCGTTATTCGCGCGATGGCTTTGGGCGAATTGGGTCTGCGCGATTGGTTTCGCGTGGTGCGCAAAGAACTTCTCTCAGGACTTTCACTCGGCCTGATTCTTGGAACGATCGGCTTCTTTCGAATCTCGCTCTGGCAATATCTGCACATTTTTGATTACGGTCAGTATCACTGGCTTGTTGCCGTGACGGTTGGCGCTGCACTAGTAGGCGTCGTTTTGTGGGGCACCGTCAGCGGAGCGATGCTTCCATTCCTGCTGCGCAGACTTGGACTCGATCCAGCAACGTCATCGGCGCCGTTCGTCGCCACGTTGGTAGATGTGACCGGTCTGATAATTTATTTCAACGTGGCGCTGTTCATCCTTCGCGGCACGCTGTTGTGACAAGGGCGCGCGCGCCGATTCCCGTTTCTCGGATTACAAATCATCCGGCGGCTTGATCCCGAACTTCTCGAACATTTTCTTTACTCGTTCGCGCTTTTCCGGCGTATCCAATCGCGCTTCCTCCGGATACTCCGCCCAAAAGAGAACGTCCCGATAATCTCGCTTCGCCACCGCGACGAACTCGCGCAGTTTTTCTTCGTTGCCCTCGCTCAATTTCAGAATCGCAAGCTGCACTCGCTCGCGTTCGCGCTCGTACGCTTCAATGCCGTAAGTGTCGAGCAACTCGAGCACGCGGGACCAACTTTCCTTTGGAAAAGTCGCTTCGACAGCTGCAACAACCTCATCGCGTGAGTGCGCCACTTGATATCACTATGTCGCCTGCTTAGGCGCTTTCCCGCAATCGTACGTAAGCTGGACGATGCCGCTCTTGAATGGTTTCGCTTTTACCAAACGCAACGCGTCTGGCGGCGACGGGTGCGCCGCAAAAAGTGGAATCCCCGCGCCGAGCAGAACAGGAAACACTGAAATGATGCAACGCGAGATAAGTCCTTGTTCGTGAAAAGAGGCGGCCAATTTCCCGCCACCCATGAGCCAGGCGCGACGCATCCCGCGCGACGCGAGCAATTCGACAACTTCACGCGGGCTTTGCGACGTCAGGGTGATGCTGGGGTGAAGGACGCGCAGATCGCGGCGGGTGAAAACCCACGACGGCTTATTTGGCGAAGGCCATTGGCCGAGCTTGAGCGCGAATTCGTAAGTGTGGCTCCCCAGCAAGAGTGCATCGACTGATGCCTCCAAGTTGCCGGCGCCGTGGTCCTCCCCGGCAACATGAAACCGGCTGAGCCAGTCCACGCCGCCATCAGGAGTCGCGATGTACCCGTCCAAACTACTGGCAACGTAGTAAACAACTTCAATCATCGAGAATAGCTTCTACACGATTTCCGTAACCGCTCCGCCGGATAAAGAGAATACGAATCAGGAACCCAGGAATCCATGAAAGGAACTCGAATTGTGATTTTTTCCTGGTTTCATGGCTTCCTAATTAGTCATTTCCTGCTCCCGGAAAAGTTTTTTGAACAACTCCAACAACCTCGTCGCGTGAGTGCGGCATCTGTGAATGCTGATCTGACACCTGAAGCGATCTTCAGGCAACGGTCTGTTAATGGCTCAAGAATGCCCACGCCAAAACGGCGACTCCGAGCGCAATATGAAAAACTCCAACGCCTCTCATGTACCTGAGGTACCCTTGGGCAGAGAGCGCACGCTGGGCAATGTCGGTTTTCGTCCAGATGCTGCGTTTGAAGAGATCTGGTTTAAGCAGGTACACGATGCCTACGCCAATAAGAACAAAGCCAGCGAATTTAGCGTAACCGTGCATAGGCTCGATATGACTGGAGAAGTTATTTCTTAATCGGGACCCATTCGTTGGCGGCGCGGGAATCGGCCACGGCTTGGACGACGCGCATGTAGCGGACGCCGTCCTCGAAACTAGGTCGCGGGCGAACGCGGCCTTTTGATTTCACCGCCGAAATGAAATCGTCTTCCACCCGCCATTCGGTAATGAGTTCTTTCGGAACATCGAGATCTTCCATTTCGCGGCCGCCGTACTTCACGCTCCGGACCCGTTCGTTGGTGAAATCGTAAAGCAACGCGCCGCGGTCGCCGAAAATTCGCAACCGATCATTCGGCGCGCCGGCATGGACGCCGCTGAACTCGAGCACGCCTTCGGCGCCGTTTTCAAAAACGCAAAGGACGTTGAGCATGTCGGGAACGATCACGCGATAGCCGCGGCGCTCGGCGTTCAGGATTTTTCCGCGCGCGAAAACGCCGGCAATGTTGCCGAGCCAGCGCTGCAATACTTCCACGTAAATTCCGAGCGTGAGCACGTTGAGACCGCTGATCTCGATCTTCTGCCGCCAATGCGCCGGGGCTTCTGGATTCAAATAGACGCCGGTGAAACTTTGCAGGCGCACGGCGTGGGGCGTGCCGATGAAGTTTTCGGCGAGCAATTTTTTCACGAGCAGATCGGCCCGCATCCCGAACGGCGGCGGACAAAGCATCGTCACCAGCTCGGGAAAACGTTTCGTGGTCGCCAGCATTTCTTCG
>DASQBB010000097.1:0-11557 GCA_035635435.1 Chthoniobacterales bacterium
CGACCTCGGGCGGCGCTGACTGTTTCGCCGCGGGCGGAGGTGGAGCTGCACTTTTTGCCGGAGCTGGAGGCGGTGATGCTTGCGCAATCGCCGATTGCGATGGCGCCGCCGGGGCCGGCGCAGATTTTTCCGCGACCACAATTGGTGTCGCTGAGGGCGAAGGTTGTGGGGTCGGTTTGCCTTTAGCTAACTTGCCTTTCGGAGTTGGCGTTGCTTTCGCGCCGGCTTTTCCCTTTTTGGGCGAAACCTGCACCATCGCTGGAGTCTCAACCGGTTTGGCCGGTTCGACCCGCACAAGTTGATTTTCCGGCGGCGGCGGCGTTCCGCTCGGGACCAAACCGGGAACTGCAACTTGCGCCGATGTCTGAGGGCGCGGCGCTCCGTGGCGGAATTGCGCGTAATGCATCTCACCACGCAACCGGGCTTGTTCCTTAAATAACGGCCAGCCCGCTTCGAGATTGAGTGACAACGGCGGTTCGAGACTGAAAGTGCCGGTGCCGCGCATCACCGTGTAAGTTCCATAAAGCAACGGGACCGAAGTGAGCATGACCCGCCCGTCGGCAAAACGTTCGACGTGAATGACGGCAGAAAGATCATGGGCGCGATCGAGTTTAAGTTCCAAACCGGTGCTGAGCGTTTGTTTGATCAGCGGGACCGTTTGCGGCTCGGCCGGATAAAGATGTTCCATCAACAGTTCCGGGCTCTCGACTGAACCTGTCAACGCCACCATTCCGGAGGTAAACAAATCGCTCGAACTGAGTTCGCGCGCTTCCATGATCACGTAGCGGCCGACGACGTAGGACACCAGCCCGCGCACTTGTTGAAAATTGCGAATGTAATATCGCGCCAGTTCCGCGTTCGTTTTGGTCAGCTCAGCCGAACCCATCGCGTTGTAGCGATCGTAAAGTTGTTTCGCGCTCAGAAACTCGCCGGCCGGCGCCGCCGTCAATTCAAAACGTTTCGGCGGCTCGATCTTGTGCAGCTTTTGCAGAATGCGATAACTGTCCGGCCGCTCCGGTTGACTGAAGATGTAAAAACTGCCCAGCCAGGCCGCGAATGCGAATCCGGTCAGCAACAAAATGGCGATGGTCCAGGCAAAGTAATTGATCCGGCGCCGAACGGGGCGTGCGTACGGTTCGTCGTAGCGATAAATGCCGTAGTCCATCTAAACGGGCGAGGGGATTCCGATTTGCGAGTTCAAGGCCCGAGCCGGACTGGCTTTTTCTGCGCCGCTTCGAATGACGTCCCACAGCCACAGGTTCGGCTTGCGTTCGGATTCACGATTTGAAAACCGGTCCCGGTAAGGCCTTCGCTAAAATCCAAAGTAGCGCCGCGGAGATACGAAGCGCTCTCGTTGTCGATGAAAAACTCGACGCCGTCGCGCTCGACCACGGCATCGTCGGCCTTCTTTTCACTCAGCGTCATCTCGTAATGCAGGCCGGAGCAACCGCCTTTGGTAATCTGCACGCGCAAGCCTTTGCCCGAGCTTTGCTTCTGGGCATCGAGCAGAGTGCGGAGCTGCCGGGCAGCGTTCTGGGTGACGGTAATCATGGTGAATTCCAAATTACGATTCGACCTAGCCAAGTCAACCGCAGCAGGTCGCGGGCGCGCCCGCCGCAAATGTTGATCTTTGCTCTGGAAATCGAACATCAAACATTGAACATCAAACATCCCCATGAGTCGCATTCGCTTGCTCCCAGAAACCGTGGCCAGTCAGGTTGCTGCCGGTGAAGTGGTCGAACGGCCCGCGTCGGTCGTGAAGGAGCTGGTCGAGAACAGCATCGACGCCGGTGCTCGGAAGATCGACATCCTGATTCGGCGCGGAGGAATTTCGACGATGCGCGTGATCGACGATGGCTGCGGGATGGACCGCGACGACGCGCTCCTTTCACTCGAGCGACATGCAACCAGCAAAATCCGATCGATCTCAGATTTGGAAGCGATCGGGACATTGGGCTTTCGCGGGGAAGCCTTGCCGAGTATTGCCAGCGTATCGCGATTTCGGCTGACGACTCGCGAAGCGGACGCAGTTGCCGGAACTGAAATCGTCGTCAACGGCGGCAAGATCGACATTGTCCGCGACGGCGGCGAAGCGCCGGGTACGCAAGTGGAAGTGCGGTCGCTTTTTTACAACGTGCCAGCGCGCCGCAAATTTCTTCGCGCGGAAAATACCGAGAGCCGCAACATCGAACATCAATTGCACTTGCAGGCGATCGGACACGCCCAAGTCGCTTTCACATTTGCGCGCGACGATCGCGTTGCGTTTCAACTTCCCGCGACTACTACGCTCACCGATCGAATTCGCGATCTCTACGGAAACGAATTGTTGGAGAGGCTGCTTCCGCTGAATGGCGCGGGTTCATCTGGAATCCAAATTACCGGATTGATCGGGCCGGCCGGATTGAGCCGGCAAACGCGCGCGCAGCAGCTGGTTTTTGTGAACGGACGCGCGATTGAAAGTCCGCTCATCACGACGGCGGTGCGCGAAGGGTATCACACCGCGCTGATGAAAGGACAATATCCGGTGACGTTCCTTTTTCTCGAAGTCGATCCGGGCGGCGTGGACGTAAATGTGCATCCGGCGAAACGGGAGGTTCGTTTCCGCGATCCGAACGGAGTTCGCGAAGCAATCGTGCGCTGCATTCAGGAAACGCTCGCGCGCGGGCGCGCCGATTGGCAGGAAAAATTTCGCGCGCCGCCGGTGGTTCCAACGCAACCGACTGTCGATCTAACCTTGCGGCCGCAAGTTAGTGTTCCGGAAGAATCGCATCGCGAATTGCCGCAATTATCGACGATTCCCGCGACCGGCAACCGCGACCGCGTTTCGGCACGACCTCTCGATGTCGAATCAGAAACGGCGATCAAACCCGACAATCGCGCGCAGCAATTCCAGATCATTGGCGTGCTCAATAAACTTTACGTGTTGATGGAAAACGTGGACGGACTGGTGCTGGTCGATCAACACGCCGCGCACGAGCGGATTTTGTTCGAAGAGTTGCGGCGACGAATGGAAGAGCAGGGCGTCCCAGCGCAAAAGTTGCTGATCACGCAAACGTTCGAGCTGCCGCCGCGCGATGCCGATTGGATCGAGCAGAACATGTCGATCTTGCAGAAAATGGGAATCGGGATCGAAAGTTTCGGACCGAACACGTTTAAGATCGACAGTCTACCGGGATTTCTAAACGTGACCGACGGCGCGCAATTCATGCGCAAAGTGATTGACGATCTGAAGAGCGCGAGCGATCGCAGTTCGCCGCTGCGCTTGGGCGAGGACATGATCGCGAAGAGCGTGTGCCGGCACGCAGTGAAAGCGAACGATCCGTTGCGCTACCTCGAAGTGGAGAAGCTGATCCAGGATCTGCTCGAGTGCGATCTGCCTTATTGCTGTCCGCACGGGCGTCCCACGATGATTCAAATTTCAAATGCGGAATTGGAAAAGAAGTTCGGGCGGAAAATCTAGCCGAATCCGATGTTTGCTCGCCGGAAACAATTTGCCAGCCTGACGAAAGCCCGGCACGGTACCGGCTTTGAGTCCTAGAATGGCTTCTCGAAGAATCGTAGTTTGTGGCGGAGGCGGCTTCATTGGCGGCCATCTCGTGGCCGATCTGCTCCGCCAGGGCAAGGAAGTCCGGGTTGTCGATGTGAAACCGTTTTCGGAATGGTTCCAGATGTTTCCCGAAGCGGAAAATTTGCAGCTCGATCTTCAGGAGAAGGAAAACTGCGAACGCGCGGTGGCGGATGTCGATCTTGTCTACAATCTTGCCGCCGACATGGGCGGGATGGGTTTCATCGAAAACAACAAAGCGCTTTGCATGTTAAGCGTGCTGATCAACACGCATTTGCTGATGGCGGCAAAGGAGGCGGGCGCGAACCGTTTCTTCTACGCATCGTCCGCCTGCGTTTACGCCGCAGACAAACAGACCGATCCGAACGTGACCGCGCTCAAGGAAGGAGACGCATATCCAGCGATGCCGGAGGACGGGTACGGCTGGGAAAAACTCTTTTCCGAGCGGATGTGCCGGCATTTCCGCGAAGATTTTGGCCTGGCGACACGGGTGGCGCGTTATCACAACGTTTACGGTCCGCACGGCACCTACGATGGCGGCCGCGAAAAGGCGCCGGCTGCGATTTGCCGCAAAGTGATCGAGGCGAAACTTTCCGGGAAACATGAGATGGAGATTTGGGGCGACGGAAAACAGACGCGTAGCTTTCAATGGATCGACGATTGCGTGAGAGGCACGGAGATGATCATGAACGGCGATTGCTCCGAGCCGCTCAATCTTGGCAGCAGCGAGCTGGTCACGATCAATCAGCTGGTCGATCTTGTGGAAGATATCGCGGGGTTGAAACTAAAGCGGCGCTACGATCTCTCCGCGCCCAAAGGTGTGAACGGACGCAATAGCGACAACGCCTTGATCCGAAAAATTTTTGGATGGGAACCGTCGACTAGTCTGCGTAGCGGTTTGGAGCGGACTTATCGCTGGATCTACGACCAAATCACCAGCGCGAAGAAATTCCAGCGCGCTTCAGTGGCTTGAGCACCAATCAACCAAGCCGGTTCCAGACCAGTGTCCAAACGAGGTCAGATCGAATTTCGGTCGTGCGATCGCGTGCCAAATGGCAAGCATGTTCCAGAAGCGGATATCATCCATGACCAGAAGAAGCGGATTACGAGACTGCACCGTTTCTAAATGGCGGAGCACCTTGCCTTCAAAGACGCCGTCTTTCGGCCCGTCCAGAAAGAGCATTTCTGCTTCTTCAAACAGGCTGCGATGCGATTCGAAAATGGCGGGATCGGAGAGATCAGCAATTTGCTGTCGCAATCGATTGTCCTCGAAATCTTCCGGACGGAGAAAAGTATCTGCGACCAATGGCCAGGGAACGATGTCGAAGGTTGTGATCTTGCCGTCGGGCGGAAGAAATTTTTTGAGCGCAAGGGCGGACAGTCCGCTAAATGTTCCGATTTCAATAACGCGTTTCGATTGCAACAGTTTCACCAGAGCGGCGAGTAATCGATAATGTTCGCCAGGCCAGATCCCGGTAAAATCGTTGCTGGCTGCATCGACGCGATGACTGAGATCCGGCAACTCGGTATGCCATGCTTCTTGCGCCGCGCGTAAAGCCAGATCGATCAAGTAATCACTGGGTCGGCCAGAGGTATTCAGCGTGTCATAAATCATGGAGTATTCGCCATGACCGGGGCGCGGATTTGGAAGAATGAGTTTAACGGCGCGACGCTGAATCGACCGAGCGGCTTTGCGGAAAATTTTTGGGAAACTCAAGGAGCGGGCAATATTGAACCGGAGTGTCTGCTCAATCGCGGAATTACTCAACATCTCAACCTTGCAGCTTTCCAAGTTTCCGTTCCGTGGTTAAATCACCGCCGTGAGCAACAGCAAAGTCGCGCTCATTACCGGGATTACCGGACAGGACGGCTCGTATTTAACCGAACTGCTTTTGCAAAAGGACTACGCCGTTCACGGAATTGTGCGGCGGACGAGCAATCTGTTGCGATCCCGGATCGAGCACTTGCGGCGCGACGCGAAGATTTACGGCAAAAATCTGTTTTTGCATTACGGCGATTTGTCCGACACAACGACGTTGCGCCGAATTTTTCGCGAGGTCGGGCCGAGCGAGCTTTATCATCTGGCAGGGCAAAGTCATGTCGGATTGAGTTTCGAACTTCCGGAATCAACCTGCGACGAGGCCGGAATGGCGACGCTGCGCCTGCTCGAGATCGTGCGCGATCAATCGCCGAGCGTCAGATTTTATCACGCATCGACGTCGGAAATTTTCGGGAACGCGAGCGAATCACCACAGACGGAAGAAACGCCGATGTGGCCGACGAGTCCGTACGGATGCGCCAAAGTGTTCGCGACGCAGCTTGCTCGCGTTTACCGCCAATCCTACGGCATCTTTGTTTGCAACGGCATTCTTTACAATCACGAGTCGCCACGGCGCGGTGAAAATTTTGTGACGCGCAAAATCGCACGTTCGGCGGCGCGCATCTCGCGCGGGTTGGATGTCGATCTTGTGTTGGGAAATTTAGAGAGCAAGCGGGACTGGGGCCGCGCCCAGGATTATGTCGTCGCGATGTGGCTGATGTTGCAGCACGAGAAGCCGGACGATTATGTGGTTGCCACCGGCGAAACGCATTCGGTCCGGGATTTTGTCGAAGCCGCGTTCAAAGTGGTCGAGTTGCCATGGAAAAAATACGTGAAGCAGGATCCAGCGTTCGATCGGCCGATCGAACCAGCGCGTTTGGTTGGATGCGCCGATAAAATCCGCAAGACGCTTGGATGGAAGCCGAGCGGCAGTTTCGAACAGCTTGTTCGAGAAATGGTGGAAGCGGAGCTCGCGGAGTTGAAAAGCTGAAGTCCGAGCCGGACTGGCGGTTGCTGAGACGAGCTCAACTACTTCAATTCTCTTGGGCCGAGGCCGGCACCTTGGAGGATCATCGGGAGCAAAGAGTGTTGTCGCGTTCCAAATCTGAACTTAACCCGAAGCAATCCTCGCAGAGTGGAGCTGGGCCGCTCTAAAAACATCCGCGCGAGTCTTGCGACTGATTCAAACCAGCAGGCAACGCGTCCAATTGGCGCTCGGTATTCGCGAATTTTAAGAGGCAAAAGAAGCGCGGCGCGATCGTTCCGGCTTAATAAAATCGAATTGTCGTCACAAATCTGTTGCAGCGTGCGCTCGGCCGCCGCTCTTTGCGAACCGGCCCGTGACGAATCGGGCTGAAGGCTGAGTTGATTTCCGTGGTAACGCCACATTGCCAGTTTTTTGGGCACGTGAACCGAGGCGGTTGAATGCGTGAGGCGAAGTAGCCAGTCAAAATCTGCGACCGAGCCGATGGTCATTTCGAAAGGTCCTACCGCTTGGGCGAGCGCGGTTCGAATAACAAGCTGATTGAGCGAAAGGTAAACGCTGCGCCCATCGAAATGCAGGAGGCAATCATAAGGAACAGGCCGGTAATTGATATTCTGCTCTGTTTCCCAGGGGAATGCGGTGCGGACAATATCCAGGCTCAATAAATTTTTCGCGGCACGTTTTGCTAGACGACCACGCAGGTCTTTCCGAGAAAGTTCGTTGCCGTCGCGATTGATGAGCAAAACGTCCGACGCAGCCATGCCGGCTTTCGGAAATCGTGCGAGCGCTTCCAGCATCTTGCTCAGAAACTCTGGCGCCATTGCGTCGTCGCAGGTTGCGACGTGGAGAAACTCGCCGCTCGCCAGATCGACGCCGCGATTGAGTGCAGCATAGAGTCCCTCGCGCGGAATTTGATGCAGCCGAAACCGGGAATCGGTTTGGGCAACGGATTTAAAAAATTCCCAACTCCCGTCAGTCGATTGGCTGTCGAGGACGATCGCTTCCCAATCGGTGAATGTCTGGTTGAGCAGCGAATCGATTCGGGGTTCGAGAAATTCCCGCGCGTTGAGCGAGGGCAACAAAATGGAAACTCTTGGCGTGCTCCCCGCTGTCATCGGACAGCCCAGGAACGCCGGACGGGCTCAAATTCGTCGAGCAAATCGAACAAGCCTTTAGCGAAATCGCGGCCGGTGAAACGCCGCGCCCGTTCCTTTCCGCGACGAATCAGTTCTTCACGTTTCACTTTATCGTGAAAAAGAGACTTGAGCGCTTGCGCAATCTCGAGGTCGTTCGCCGGATTTACCCGGATGGCAGCGTCACCGAGCTGTTCGCTTGCTCCTGGAACGTCCGCGGCAATCACCGGACAGCCCAGGCCGAAGGCTTCCAATGGTGGCAGATTTTCGGGGCCAAAAAAGCTGACGTAACAGAGCACGAATGCGTTCTGATAAAGCGCTTTCAACGTCTCTCGTGAAACGTGGCCGAGAAAAAATATCTGGTCGCTGACTTGCATTTTCTCGACCAACTCGCGGACGTGGCGCTCATTTCCCTGGTCGGAACCAGTAAAAACGACCGGCAACCGTAAATTGTCGGTTCGTTTCAAATGCGCGACTGCTTTCACGATGGCAGCATGATTTTTATGGGTCCAGAACTGCGCCGGATAGAAGATGTAATCGCGAGGTAATTTGTATTTAGCAAGTTGCTCAGCGTCGGTCGCGCTTTCCTCCAGCGCGAAACTCGGCGTTGGATGCGGAAGAATTCTGATCTTTTCGTCAGGCGTTCCGTAAAACCTTTGCACTTCGCCCTTGCCTGCCTTGGTGCCGACAATAACGAAAGCGGCGCGTTCCAAGACCTGTGAATAGAAGGTTTCGCGTTTTTCCCACTCGCCGTCCGCGCTCACTTCCGGAAAAAATGGCTGAAGCCGGTGTTGCAGATCCCAAACGATGGCCAGGAACGGAATTGTTAAAGTGACCGCTTCAAACGTCGTGTTCAGGAAAAACTCGATCCCTTCTCGGTTGAGCACATTGTCGATCCATTTGAATTCCCATGGAAACCTCCGCTTTCGCGGCACCAGGAAATCAAAACGCGGGCGTCGAAGTGGAACATATTTGAAGCCTGGAGATCTGGCCCTTGCTTTGGCGCCGCGGAAACCTTCGAAGATCACCAACTCATGCTTTGAGGCTGGCGCCAGTTCCAGAATCTGTTCGAAGATTTCCTGCTCGAAGGTGTAACCGCCACCAATCTTTTCCGGCGCGATGGGCGATAAAAGACCGACTCTCATGATCTTGTCTTGTCAGGACAGGGATACCTTCCGGGCGACCGCCACCACATGCCAGGTTTCATCATTGATCTGCTCTGATTTGTTGAAACCCGCGAAAAATTTCACCGGTTCAAAGTTCGCGGCCGAGAGAAGCGCCTGCATTTCGTCGACGGAGAAAAATCGATTATTGTGCGTTTCGCGAAGCGTTGAATAGGTGCCGTCGTCGTTCAGTTCGTAAACGGTATAATCGACGTTGGCCAATCGATTTTTGCGATCGAGCGTTGTCTCCGAAATTCGAACAATTTCACTCGTCGGAATCTTCCATCGGCGAACGCGTACAGGTGAATAAAGGTTTAACATTGCCGGTGCGTGCCAGAATTCGAAAATGAAAAGGCCATTCGGACGGAGATGATTCCAAATTGCCGCCAATGCATCTCTCAATGCTTTGTCGGTTTTTAAATAGCCGATGGAATCGAAGAGGCAGAGCGCGGCATCGAATTCCTTTTCCGCTAACGGAAGCTGCTGCATGTCGCCGGCAGCGAACACAATTTTAGAATTGTGCTCCGCCGCACGCCGGCGCGCGATTTCGATCATATATGGTGAACGATCCATCGCCGTAATTTGGTAACCGGATTTGTTCAGTTCGAGAGCGTGTCGGCCGGTCCCGCAAGCCAGTTCCAAAATCTTGCGAGATGGAGACAGGCTAAATTTCCGGAAGCAATCGTGGACAAAGGCGGCCTCCTCCGCGTACGGCTTGTCGGAGTAAAAGAGATCGTAAAGCTCGGCGTAGCGGCCGGCGTACTCGCTCATGCCGTCAGCTTTGCGTGGCTCGCTTCTGCGATGCCGTAAACGGTTTCGGCAATTCCTTGAATGATTTGCTCTGTTAATTTGGGACTGGAAGGCAAATAGAATCCTGTTTTCCAAAGCGATTCGGCGACTGGGCACTTGACCTGCCGATATCCAGATTGTTCTTGCAGGCAAGGTTGCAAATTCATCGGACAAAAAAAGGTGCGCGTATCGATGCCCGCATCGCGCAGTTGAGTCTGCAGTTCGTCGCGAGAAAGGGGAAAGTCGGGTTGCACGACTACGCCGTACATCCAGTAAACGTGCCTGCCGATTGTCGACGGAGCGGGAAGTTGCAGGCCGCTCACTTTCTTCAAAAACCGATCGTAGGTTTTGGCGACTCGGATTTTTTCTTCGATCACCTTCTCGATCTTGTTGCATTGAACCAAACCCATGGCCGCTGAATATCCGGTCATGCGGAAATTGTAACCGGCGATCTCGTGCCGAAACCGCGGTGTGGTGAATGCCAGATTCCGCAGCAGTTTCAGTTTCTCGGCGATCCGCGAATCGTTCGTGACAATCATTCCGCCTTCGCCGGTCGTGATCACTTTGTTGGCGTAGAAGCTGAAACATCCCATCTCGCCGAAACTGCCGGTCATTCGATCGTGACAAGTTGCGCCGTGCGATTCGGCGCAATCCTCGATCACAACGAGATTGTGTTTCCGTGCGATCTGGCAAAGGCGATCCATATCCACCGGATGACCAAAAAGATGGACCGGAATAATCGCGCGAGTGCGCGGAGTGATCAGGTCCTCGATCAAATCGAGATTTAGATTCCAAGTGCGCGGCTCGGAATCGATCGGGACTGGAACAAGATTGTTGTGATACGCGGCCAGAGCGGTGGCGATGTTGGTCGAAGCACTGACGAGAATTTCATCGCCGGCTTTGAGATCGAGAGCGGCGACGGCGAGATAGAGGGCGGCTGTGCCACTGCTGACCGCAATCCCATATTTACAACCGCAATATGCAGCAAACGCTTCTTCGAAACGCGGGATTGATTCGCCAAATGAGCCGGATATCTCGCCGCGTCGAATTGCAGCGACGACGGCGGCAACTTCTTCTTCACCAATGACGGGTTCGAAAACCGGAATCATTTTTTCTTAACGTTGACGTTGATCTTATCATGTTCCGTTCCAAGAAACGGCCCTTGTTTAACGCTGACGGCCTGGAAATCCTCCAATACCCGGAGAGCGTGAACGCCGTGGATCAAGACAATCGCGTCACCGGCTCGAAGATCGATTTCGCGCAACAGTTCACCGTCATCGCTGTAAAGCTCAACCACAACGCGACCGCGTTGCATGACAAACATCTGTTGTAAATCGCTGACCTCGCGCGGGAACGGCTTGTGGTAATGGGGCGGCTCAGAAAAGCCCGCTTCGTGTGCGAGGAGGCCGAACTGGAATGATGACTCCGGCGGCGAAAAAAATTGTGTCTTATCCGCTCGCACATCGGCGCGAATTACTTCGGCGTATTTGATGCCGCCATAAGTAATGACTTCCGCGGTCATGCTGGTGTGTTTCGGAGCGAGCCTAGGGGCGCGGTTTTATTTTGGCGAAGATCGTACACTTCCAAATCGGCGATCGCCTGAAATCGCTGCGCACCGGTGAGGTGATTCAGCTTCCCCCTTTTATCTCTCGAATCTCGAAATCGCGCATCCACGAACGCTTCGTCCACTGTAAGTACAGGGAGATTGTCGATCTTATCTTTGCGAATGAAGTAGGCGTTATTGCCGGCGCTGTTGCAACCAGCCAGAGAGTAGGCCTTTTTTTCGGCGAGTTGGGTCAACGCCGCGAGCGAGGCCCCCCAAAATTGCCCAGAGTAATGAGCCTCGTGCCGCGCGAAACTCGGATCATATGGAATGGTGACGGCGAGATCGGGACCGAAGATGCTGTTGTATTCCACAATCACGATGACCGGCTTGATTACAGTTAGCTTCTCCCAGACCCAGTAGTCGTTGCCATCAATGTCGATGCTTAAGAGTCCAACTTCACCAACAAAGCCGGCTTCCTTCAAAAGGTCATTGATATTGTCCCGGGTAACGAAGGCGCGTCGGGCGATGAGAGTGTGGCGCCAATAAATTTCATCCTG
>DASQBB010000098.1:0-33614 GCA_035635435.1 Chthoniobacterales bacterium
TCATCGACGACGCTTTTTGGAAACTCGGTCGGCAAATCGTATTTGCGGATGATCGACAACATGTCGATGCCGGGCGCAGTTGCGGCCCCGAGCACTTCGATGATCTCGCCTTCCGGATTGACGTGACGCGATTCCCACGCCTCCAAGCGGACGACGACCTTATCGCCGGGAGCCGGTGCTTTCGGCAGTTTCGTCCGCGGTGGAACTTGAACGTAAACATCGTGGACGAGTCGCGGATCGTCCGGCACCACGTAGTAAAAATTACGCGAATGTTGCAGCGTTCCGACGATCGTGTCGCGCGCACGCTCGAGAATGCGGATCACGCGTCCTTCGCTTCGATGTCGATCTTTCGCGCGTCGACTCGGTACGTCTCGATTCATTCGCGCGACGACGCGATCGCCGTTCATCGCGGTCCCGGTATTTTCTGCCGCTATGAAAACGTCCGGCTCTCCCGCTTTCTCTGGAACCAGAAAGCCGTAGCCCGCCTGATGGATCGACAACTTCCCGGTGACTAGGTCGGCCTCAGCAGGAAGGACGTAACGGTTTTTCCGAATGCGAACGATCTCGCCCGCGTGCTCCAGCTCTCGCAAAGTTTTCCGAACAGCCACGCCGTCCCGCCCCTTTAATCCGAGTGCTTGCGCGATCTCGTTTCTATCGCGGGGCCGATAATCCGGCGCGCGCAGCAAGACCAAAACCTTTTCTCGAATTGTGCGACCGTTTTTGGTCATGTTCGCGAAACCATATTGGTGATTATTCGCCACGGCGAGTCCGTCCGGTGGCGGGTCGATCTAATGAACAAGTTCGAAGTATGAAAACAATTATTATTGTCGGATGTATGATCGCGGCCGCTGCGCTGGTCGCGTTTGCAGCAGGAGGAGCGAAAATGACAATCAGCAGTCCAGCGTTTCAAGAAAGTGGAACGATTCCCGAAAAATTCAGCAAGAACGGGCAGAACTTTAATCCAGAATTGCGAATCGAAGGCGCGCCGGCTGAAGCGAAGAGTCTGGCGCTGATCGTGGACGATCCGGATGCGCCGGTCGGTTTATTCACGCACTGGCTGGTTTGGAACATCGACCCGAAAACGACCGAGATTGCGGAGAACAGCGTGCCGAAAGGCGCGGTCCAGGGAACAAATGATTTTCCGGGCAGCGGTTACGACGGGCCACAGCCGCCTTCCGGGACACACCGCTATTATTTTAAGATCTTCGCCCTCGATCGGATGCTCGATCTGAAACCCGGTGCAAAACGCCGCGAAGTGGACGCGGCCATGCAGGGGCACGTCATCGCGCAAGGCGAATTGATGGGCCGCTATTCGAAGAAGTAGCCATTCACGGCCCGCTTCGAATAAGCACCCCATCATGTTAGTCTGATTCTTGATGGGCGAACGACTTTGGAAAATCGGCGACAAGGTTGTCGATCTTTCCAAGCGGGGAATGACGATGGGGGTGCTCAACGTGACGCCTGACTCTTTTTCGGATGGCGGCGAATTTTTCGCAACCGACGCGGCCGTTGCGGGTGGAATAGAGATGGCAACGGAAGGCGCCGACATTATCGACGTGGGCGGAGAATCGACCCGTCCCGGCGCCGAGCCGATTTCGGTGAAGGAAGAATTGAAACGCGCGATTCCCGTGATCGAGAAACTGCGGGCCAAGATCGACATCCCCATCTCAATTGATACTTCGAAGTCTGAAGTTGCGAGTGCGGCGCTGGATGCGGGCGCATCGATCATCAATGACGTGACCGCCGGTCGTGGAGACAAAAAGATCTTGCCACTCGCGGCGAAGCGAAAGGCCGCGATTGTGCTCATGCACATGCAAGGCGAGCCGCGAACGATGCAGGAAAATCCACGCTACAAAGATGTCGTCGCGGAAGTGGCTGATTTTTTTAGACAACAATATGCCCGCGCCCTAGACTGCGGCATTGATCCCATGACTCTCGCGTTTGATCCCGGAATTGGTTTCGGTAAAACGCTTGAGCACAACTTGGCGCTGCTCAAAAATCTCGAGCGACTGCGCGTGCATAATCGACCGCTCGTGGTCGGCGTTTCCCGCAAATCTTTTCTCGAAAAATTGATTGGCTCTTCAGAAATGAGCGATCGCCTTGCGCCGACCATCGCGCTGACGGCGATTTTGCGCGGGTGGGGCGCTGATATGTTGCGGGTGCATGACGTTAAAGAAAACGTGGCCGCGTTGCGCGCGGCGGAGGCGCTGCTGTCATGACGCAGGAACTTCTCCAGCTCTGGTTCAAAAGCTGGCGCAGCATCATCGAAATAGCTCTGCTCAGTGTCGGAATTTACTACGGCTATCTTTACTTTCGCGGCACGCGCGGCGCCAAAGTGTTGACCGGGCTGGCGATTATTTTTCTCACTCTCACCCTCATCTCGACGTTGCTGAACCTCGTCGTAATCGGTTGGCTGTTACGGAGTTTCTCTGTTTTCCTTGCGATTGCGCTCGTCGTAATTTTTCAACCCGAGCTTCGCCGCGGTCTGGCCGATCTCGGCGGCCATCCCATCTTTTCACTCACGAGTGAGAAGCGCGAGACGGTGCACGATCTCGCCGAAGCCGTCACTCAGCTGGCGAACAAACAATTCGGCGCACTGCTCGCGATCGAACGCGACACTTCGATCCGCGTTTACGAAGAGACCGGAGTGAACCTCGATTCCGATTTCTCGGTCGAGCTCGTCTTGAGCATTTTCCATCCGAAAGCCGCGCTGCATGATGGCGGAGTAATTATTCGCAACGGCCGAATTGCGGCGGCCGCTTGCATTTTTCCAGTGAGTCAGCGCGAGACATTGGATCGCAGTCTCGGCTTGCGCCATCGGGCTGCGCTTGGGATCACGGAAGAATCGGATGCGATCGCGATCGTTGTCTCGGAAGAGACCGGCGGGATTTCTATTTGCCATCGGCGACGAATTGAGCGCAATTTCACGCCGGAGACATTTCGCCAGCGGATTGGCGAGATTTTATTACACGGACATTATGAAGAGACTGCTCCTGAAGAACTGGCGGGCGAAGTTGATCTCCCTCTTACTCGCGACAACCCTCTGGTATCTCATCAAGAAGAACGTAGCAACGACTCCCTCGCCGTCTGAAATCGCTTCGCCGGCGCCAGCGGCCGAGAAACGCTGAGATCTCTTCAACTCCGAAGGCGGTCGGAGTTAGCGCAAGAAGCGCGCGAGATTTTGTTCTTCCCAACGCCGGGCGCGATGATAGCTGCGAAACTCGCGCTCACGACGATTGAATTCGTCGGTGTGCACCCGCCGCCTGCCACTGCGCAAGAGTTTGTCCGGCACGATCGAGTGCAGCATTTCGTGATAGAGGACATATTTCAAAAACCAGCGCGGCACGAAGGCCTGATCGAGCAGCGGGTGAATTCGAATCACGCGGTCTTCTTCCTGGATCGTCCCAAAAACAAAATGATCCTTCGGCCGATGTTTTCGCCGGCGTCCCCATTCCACTTTGTAATTGCGAAGCCGGCCGCGAAAATAACGCCGGTTCAATTGATCAAAAATTTCACCGAGATCGAAGTGCTCGCCTTCCTGACGAAGGTTTAAATGCCGCTGCATCGGCAGCGTGCGATACGCGATTTTGCGTTTCGTTTTCTTCGCCATAATCGGGACCCGGCTGGAAGGAATGTAATTCTAAGTGGGTTCGAACAGGTCGACAAGAAAACGGCCTCTTTTTTCCAATTTTCTCGTCAACTCGTTTATTTTCAGTGACTTATGAGTAGAAACCCTGGCACTTACCAGAGATAAGCTCGGCCTCGAAATTACGCCGGCTCCGGCGCCATCCTCCGGCAGGGAGAGCCGAAACGCGGTTGCGAATTCCCCGGTCTGGGTATACTCGAAAATATTCGTCGCGATTGGCACCACTCGCGCCGGATTAGATCGACATGACGCCATTTCTTCGAAAGCTGCTCGGGCTAAATTGGCTCCTACTTATCATGATGCTCGCGCTCGCGATCTTCGGCGTGGTCGCCATCTATAGCGCGACCTATATGCGCGAAGATCCGGTGGCGGCAGAGTTTTGGCGGAAGCAGGCCAACTGGATTGTGGTGGGATTTTTCGCCTTCATGCTCGCCAGCCTGGTTAATTATCACTGGATTCGTTGGGGCGCGCTGCCGTTGTACCTGGCTGGCATCATCTTTTTGGTCCTGACCAAGTTCGTGGGCCAAAAAGTTTACGGCGCTCGCAGCTGGCTCCATCTCGGACCGATTAACTTTCAGCCGGCCCAACTCGCAGTCGTTGCCGGAATCATGGTGCTCGCCTTGTTCCTCAGTCAGTTCAAACAAATGCATCCGATGTTGCGCTTGCTCGTGTGCGGCGCGATCGCCGGTGCGCCCTGTCTTTTGATTTTGATGCAACCGGACCTGGGTGAAGTCATCATTTGGGTGCCGGTGCTGCTGGCGTTGCTCTTCGTCGGCGGAATGCCATTGCGATACTTGATCTGCATTTTACTGATTCTGTTCGCCATGATTCCAATTACGGCGAATCTCGTGCTTAAACCGTATCAACAGGCCCGGCTCACCGCCTTTGCCCATCCCGAAATCGATAAACAAGGCTCCTCGTGGGCGATCAACCAGTCTCTCATCGCCATCGGATCTGGTGGTTGGTCGGGAAAAGGTTTTAAAGCGGCAAATACCCAGATCGAGCTCGGTTTTCTGCCTGCCACGGCAGTCCACAACGACTACATTTTTTCCGCCATCGGCGAGCAATGGGGTTTTGTCGGTGGAATATTCCTCATCAGCGCCTTTGCCGTATTACTCCTAACTTGTCTTTTCGTGGCGTTTTTTGCGGGTGACCAATTTGGTTTGCTCCTGGTAATCGGAGTCACGACGCTCATTTTCACCCACATTTTCCAAAACGTCGGGATGACTATTTCGATTTTACCGATCACCGGTGTGCCACTGCCGCTAGTCAGTTACAGCGGCTCGTTCGCGCTCATGATCATGTTCGCGCTCGGTGTTGTGAACAGCGTCTGGGTGCATCGACACGAGGTCGGGCCGTAATTTTTTCCGACTCAAGATCGACATCGCGCCTATCTCGCGCGATTTACTTCGCGCGCTCGCCATTTACAATTCGTTGAAGCATGGAGACCGATTACAAGGTTAAGCTCGAGGTTTTCGAAGGCCCGCTCGATCTATTGCTTTACCTGATTAAACGGGACGAGATCGACATTTACGACATCTCGATCGAACGGATCACGGGCCAATACCTCGAGTACCTTCAAGCTTTCAAGGAGCTGAAGATCGATATCGCGGGCGAGTTTGTCGTAATGGCGGCTAATCTCATTTATCTCAAGAGCCGTAGCCTGCTCCCGCTCGATCAACAGCCGCCGGAGGAAGATGCCGAAGAGGACGATCCGCGCTGGGACTTGATCCGCCAACTGATCGAATACAAAAAGTTCAAGGAAGCGGCTGAGCAATTGCACGATCGCGCGCGCGAGCAGGAACGGATCTTTACCCGCGATGGCGGCAATGTCGCAGTCTCAGATGCGCCCCTGACGTTGCACGAAGTCGGAATTTTCCAGCTGATCCACGCGTTTCAGGAAGTAATCAAACGGGTGGAGGCGCGCGAGGATTTGCAGGAAATCTTTGGCGAGCGTTTCAGCGTCTCCGATAAAATTGAGAAGATCCTGCAGCGCGTGAGCGATGGAACGCCAGTACGTTTTTCAGAGCTGTTTGGCCAAATCGTCTCGCGCCTGGAGATCGTGGTCACGTTTCTTGCGCTGCTGGAGTTGATTCGCTTAAACCAGGTGCGCGCATTGCAGCGAAAGATGTTCGACGAAATCGAGATCGCTGCTATCGCAGCGTAAGATCGACATCATGCCACGCGTCCTTATCGCCGGATGCGGTTATCTCGGCCAGGCAGTCGCCGATCTATTTGTCGCGGGAGATTGGGAAGTCGAAGGCTGGACCAAGTCGGCAGAATCGGCGCAACCGCTTTCAACGAAACCTTATCCGGTTCACGCCGTCGATATTTCTGACGAAGATCAGGTGCGCGCCCGGACGGGAGATTTCGATTCCGTGATTCATTGCGCGAGCACACGTGGCGGCGATGTCGATTTTTATCGGCGCGTCTATTTGGACGGCGCGCGGAACCTCCTCGACCGATTCGCGGGTTCGCGAATTTTGTTCACGAGCAGCACGAGCGTGTACGCGCAAACAAACGGCGAATGGATCGCAGAAGAAAGTGCTGCTGAGCCGAAACATGAACGCGGAAAAATTTTGCGCCAAGCGGAGGATTTGGTTCTCGCAAACCGCGGCATTGTCACTCGGCTTGGCGGCGTCTACGGCCCGGGCCGCTCAGCATTGCTGAAAAAATTTCTGACCAGCGATGCCGTTCTCGATCTCGAAAAGGATCGCTTTGTGAATCAGATTCACCGCGATGATGCAGCCGAAGCGATTCGTCTTTTATTAACGCGGGAGGGATCGGCCGGCGAGATTTTCAATCTCGTCGATGATCAACCGGTCCTGCTCAGCGAATTTTATCGGTGGCTTGCGTCCAAGCTAAACCGGCCGCTCCCACCTGTTGAAAGATCGATATCGAAGCGAAAACGCGGCGAGAGCAACAAGCGTGTCAGCAATGCGAAGTTGCGAGCGATCGACTGGGTGCCGCGCTACCCCAGTTTCGCTGACGGAATGGAGCGAAGCGTCTTGCCAAGGCTCGATATTGAAAATGGATAAAGCTTAATTGTGGACGGAAACACCGGTATGGAAGCTGCTATTTTTTTCTGCGTATGCGTCAGGTTAAACTCACCGGCCGGGAAGCCTCGGTTGTGCGTGCCATTGGCTTCGCCGAAGCGATGCTCGGTGCCGAAATCCAAGACTACGTGCGAATGGAATCGGAAGACGTCACCGACACGCTTAATAGCTTGATGGCAGCGGGCTTTGTCGAAAGCATTCCATACGCTGAACAAGTCCAACTCGCCGAGATGCCAGTCACCTCTTTCGAGTTGAATCCGGCTTACACGCACGAACTCAAACGCGCTCTGATTCGGACCTGATTCTTAGCGCACGCTCGCTCCGTCCGAGGGCACAGCCGTCGCCGAATGCTGAGCGCGGCGCTCGCCAAAAAGTTGGCGAATCACTTCTTCGACCGGCACTTCCTGCACGTTGATGTCGCTGACATCGCATGCTTGAAGGACTTCGCGGCAAGTCTCGGTAACTTTCGCACGCGGCACTTTGAGTTGCACCGACACCGGTGTTTGTTCGATCACTTCGCCGAACCGTGAAAAATCCCGCGTAACTTGTTTGTCGAAAGTGAGACTGAGAATCTTGTGGCCCGAGAAACGGTCGATGATTTCGTCGAGCGGTCCGTCAAAGAAAATCTTCCCGTGATCGATCACCAGCACGCGATGGCAAAGTTCCTCGATGTCTTGCATGTAATGGCTGGTGAGCAGTGTCACGATGCGGTGTTCTTCGTTGTAAATCCGCAGAAATTCGCGGACCCGCTTTTGGCTCACGACATCCAAACCAATCGTCGGCTCATCCAAAAACAACACGCGCGGTTCGTGGATGAGCGCGGAAATCAATTCCATCTTCATCCGTTCGCCGAGTGAGAGTTCGCGCACCATCACGTTCATTTTGTCCGTTACCTCGAGAAGCTCGGCCAGGCCGCCGACGACTTTGTTGAAACGATCGCGATCGATTCCGTAGATCGCGCGATTGAGTTCGAGCGATTCTTGCGCGGGTAAATCCCACCAGAGCGCGTTCTTTTGCCCCATCAACAAACTGAATTGCCGCTTCATTTCGTTGCGCCGTTCCCACGGAACGAAGCCGAGCACACGCGCGTCGCCGCCGGTTGGATTGAGCAAACCGGAGAGCATTTTTAACACGGTTGTCTTGCCGGCGCCATTTGGACCCAGAAATCCGACGAACTCGCCTTCCTCGATTTGAAAAGAAACCGCGTCCGCCGCTCGCGTTTCGTCGTAGCGCCGTCGAACGAGTCCCTTGATTGCGCCCCAGAGCCCGCTCTCTTTGCGATAAGTGCGGTAAACCTTTGTTAAATCGCGAGCTTCAATCGCGCTCATGTTAGATCGACATCCACAAGATCGACAATCGATGTGCCGATCTGCGGCGCAACTACGCGACGCTGGTTTTCGCCGCTGGCTTCTTTTTCAGCAGCAGCAAAATCTTTTCGACCAGCGCATCGGCAGTGATGCCATGCTTCTTCCGCAGGAGCGGAACCGCGCCGTGTTCGATGAACTCGTCCGGCCAACCAACTCGGGCAACAGGAGTATTGATCTGCTGTGAATGGAGATGCTCCATTACCGCGCAACCGAATCCGTTATGCAAAACGTGGTCTTCGATCGTGGCGACGACTTCCACGCTCCGTGCGAAAAATTCGAGCGTGCCGGTGTCCATCGGTTTGATCCAGCGCGGATTGATCAGCGCCACTGAAATTCCTTTTTCCTCCAGCTTTTTGGCTGCTTCTTCCGCCACTTCAAACATGTTGCCGAGCCCGAAGATCGCCACGTCGCGGCCGTGCTTCACTACTTCTGCCTTGCCGATCTCGAGGAGCTTCGGCTCCGGTTTAATTTGCGCGCCTGTGCCGGAACCGCGCGGATAACGCACCGCGATCGGACCCGAATTGTAATTGGCCATCGTCCAAAGCATGTCGACGAACTCGTCTTCATTCTTCGGCTGCATGTGAATCCAATTCGGGATGTGCCGCAGATAACCGATGTCGAACAAACCGTGATGCGTCGGTCCGTCGTCGCCGCTCAAACCGGCGCGGTCCATGCAAAGCCTGACGTTCAGTCTTTGAATGGCCATGTCGTGAATGGCCATGTCGTAGGCGCGCTGGAAAAATGTGGAATAGATCGTGAGAAAAGGCGTCAACCCCTGCGTCGCGATGCCGCACGCGAAAAGCGCCGCGTGTTCTTCCGCGATCCCGACGTCGAAATAGCGGGTCGGATGCGCTTTCGCGAAATGGGAAAGGCCAGTCCCGCTCGGCATGGCCGCAGTGATCGCGACCAGCTTTTGATTGTTATCGGCGAATTTCGCCAACGTCTTGCCGATGATCTCGGAATAAGTCGGCGTCGGCGCCGGCGCGGTCTCGCCGCTGTCGATCTTGTACTTGCCGAGCCCGTGAAATTTATCCGGCTGTTTGATCGCGGGTTCGTAGCCCTTGCCTTTTTTGGTCAAAATGTGTAGCAACACCGGCTCGTCCTGCGTTTTCAAGAATTCAAACGTGCGGATCAGGAGCGGGATGTCGTGCCCGTCGATCGGTCCGTAGTAGCGCAATCCCAACTCCTCGAAGATCACGCTCGGGACAATCAAACCTTTGACGCTTTCCTCGACCTTGTGCGCGAATTGCACGCCCGTTTTGCCGAGAATCCATCCGACGAAATCGCGCGCTTTGTCGTGCAGGTGCGCGTAGGTCTCGCTCGTCACGATCCGGTTAAAATAATTCGCAATCGCGCCGACATTTTTTGCGATCGACCATTCGTTGTCGTTTAGCACGACAATGAAGCGCTTCGTCTGTACTCTCACGTTGTTGAGCGCTTCGTAACTGATCCCGCACGTGAACGCTGCGTCCCCCGCGATCGCGATGATGTTTTCATCGCCGCCTCGGAGGTCGCGTCCTACCGCCATTCCGAGCGCGGCCGAAAGCGCGGTACCGGCGTGACCGGCGCCGTAGCAGTCGTGCTGACTTTCAGTCCGCAAAAGAAAACCGTTCAATCCTCCGAACTGCCGCATCGTAGAGAATCGATCGAGTCGCCCGGTGAACAATTTGTGGACGTAACCTTGATGGCTCACGTCCATTACGAATCGGTCGCGCGGCGTATCGAACACGCGATGGAGCGCGATCGTTAACTCTACCACGCCGAGGTTCGGGCCAAGATGTCCGCCCGTTTGCGACAAGACGCGGATCAGCTCGTCGCGCACTTCTTGCGCGAGCTGCGGCAGGTCTTGTTCGCGCAGCGCTTTGATGTCGGCGGGCGAATGGATTCCGTCGAGCAGACGCTGCGGCGCGGCGGTTGTTGTTCTCTCAGAAGAGTCTGACTTCGTCATTTTTTAATTCTTTCTCGGTCGCCTTATCGTCGTTCGACGATTCGGCAGCGGGTTCAAAATCTTTAACTACCGGCTTGCCGGCGTTGTTGCGGGCGATGATCTCGATCTTTTGCTCGGCCTTGGTCAATCTCTCCTGGCAAACTTTCACCAGGTTCATCCCTTCTTCGTAGCGCACGATCAAATCCTCCAGCGGCAATTTGCCGGTCTCCATTTGTTCGACAATCGCCTCGAGTCGGTCCATCGCTTTCTCGAAATTCAATTCCGGGGCTGCGGTCTTGGCCTTACTGCTCATCGGCGAACAGAAAATTAAGCACAGCGTCGCTAAGATGAAAGGAACGATTGCGGCCCACCACGCCTGGCGATGGCATGTCCAATGCTCGGGAAGGAGAACATCAACCATTCACCGCCATGAAATTTCCCAAAAAAATCCTCTTAATCAATCACGAACCCGGCGTCACTCGTCTCATCCGGCGGGCCCTGGAACGCGCCGGGAAATATCTCATCCGCGAAGAGCACGACGACAAGCTCGCTCTGAACGCTGCCCGTTGGTTCCAGCCCGATCTCATCCTGGTCGATACTGCCGGTCAGGACCGTCGCAACATCGAGCGCGAGATCAGCAGCGATGCCGCCCTCAAAGACACTCCGGTTCTCTCGTTGAGCAACCTTCGCCCGGAAAGCCAGATGGTTTCCGGCGGAATTTTGTCTGGCTACAGCTTTTTCGCCGCGCCCGTCCGCGTCGAAGAAGTTCTCCGCGGCGTCGACGAACTTCTTTTCGGCAAAGACTAAGCTAGCCGCCGATTTGTTTCTTGTAAGCCGCGGCGTCTTTGAGATTTTTTAGATCGTCGGCGTTATCGATCTTAAGAACGAAGATCCAGCCCTGTCCAAACGGTTCGCGGTTGATTAAGCCAGGATCGGCTTCGAGCGCTTTGTTTACTTCAACGACTGTGCCTTTGACCGGCGCGTAAATGTCGCTCGCGGCTTTGACTGATTCGACAACCGCAATTGCTTCCTTCGCGTTGGCTTGCCGGTCCATCTTCGGCAGCTCAACGAAAACGACGTCGGTCAGTTCCGATTGGGCGTGGTCGGTGATGCCGACGCGCACCTTGTCGCCTTCGCGCTTAATCCATTCGTGACTCTCGGTGTAAAGCAAATCGTCGGGAACGTTCATGATTTTTTGTAGAGTGGTTTTTTCTCGATCGTGGCCGGAAATTTTTGTCCGCGAATCTCGATGTCGATCTTGGCGCCAATTTTGGCGTGCGGCGCTGAGACATACGCCATTCCGACGCCCCAGTTCAAGCTCGGCGAAACCGTGCCGCTCGTTACTTCGCCGATTCGATTGTCGTTCTCGAAAACGGGATAATGCGGCCGCGGCGGCGGACCTTTGTCCTGCATCTTGAACGGAACCAATTTTTCCTGCGTTCCACTTTCCTTGGCCTTCAACAAAACGTCGCGACCGATGAAGTTCGGCTTCGTAAGATCGACAAAGAACCCGAGACCGGCTTCGATCGGATTTCGTTCCGGCGAAAGATCGGAGCCGTTGAGCGGATAACACATTTCCAGACGCAACGTGTCGCGCGCGCCGAGACCGCACGGTTTAATCCCGAGATCTTTTCCTTTTTCGAGCACGACATTCCAAAACTTCACCGCGTCGCCAGCGCGAAAGAAAACTTCGACGCCGTCTTCGCCGGTGTAACCCGTTCGCGCCATCGAGATCGGCGTTCCATCCAGCTCAAGATCGATAATATGATTACGCGCCGGCAGGTTCACAAAAAGCTCGCTGACGCGCGGGCCTTGAATTGCGACTCCGCCAAAATTTGCGCTCCGATTGTCGATCTTAACATCGCCGCGGCGGTGTTTGTTCAGCCAGTCTAAATCCTGATCGGTGCACGACGCGTTCACGACCAGCAGGAATTTTTTGTCGCCGATTCGATACGCAATCAGGTCGTCGATGATTCCGCCGCGCTCGTTCAGCAAAAAAGTGTATTGCCCTTGGCCGACCTCCAACTTGTCGATGTTGTTGGTTAGCATCGTGTTCAACCAACTGCGCGCGCCGCTGCCATCGACGATCAACTGGCCCATGTGTGAAATGTCGAACATCCCGATGTTGTTTCGCACGGCCTGATGTTCTTCGACGATGCTGGTGTATTGAACCGGCATCAGCCATCCGGCGAACGGCACCATCCTCGCGCCACGCTTCACGTGCTCGTCGTAAAGCGGCGTCTTTTTCTGCGCGGTTTCGGTCACGCAAACAGCGTAAACGCCAATCAAATGGACGTAAAGAATCGCCGATGCGGTTGGCAAGCGCAGCTGCTGCCTTTACCGTGCGCCGAGATGAATTGGCTCGATAAACTCGAACGCCGTTTCGGTTTTCTCGGGGTACCGGGGCTGCCGCGCATTCTTGTTGGCTTTGCCGCGCTTGTGTTTGGCCTGGCCTGGCTGCTGCCCGGTTTTACTTCCATGCTCACGCTCGATCCCGTTCGGATCCGCCATGGCGAAGTCTGGCGGCTGGTCACGTACATTTTCATTCCACAAGCGACGAGCCCGTTATGGGTCCTGTTTGCGCTCTGGTTTCTTTGGTGGGTTGGTGAGGGCCTTGAGCGCGCCTGGGGCGCGTTTCGTCTCACCCTTTACGTTTTGGTTGGAATGATCGGCACCACTGTCGCCGCCTTTTTCTTCGGAAGTAACTTTTCGAACTCGATGTTGCTGATGTCGTTGTTCCTGGCCTTCGCCCACTTTTATCCGGAGGAGATCATCTACATCCTGTTCATTCTCCCGGTCAGGATCAAATGGCTGGCCTGGATTGCGGGTGCGTTCTTGTTGCTTGGATTTTTTACTAACTCGAACTCCTATCGCGCATCGCTCGTGGCGGCGCTCGCCAATTACCTCATTTTCTTTGGACCGGAGTTTATTTATCAAGCGCGGCACCGTCACGAAGTCTCAAGCCGGCGGAAGCGTTTTGAGGACACCGCGCGTAGCGAAACCGAATCGCTCCACAAATGCGCGGTTTGCGGCGCGACCGAGCTCAGCGATCCCAACCTGGATTTTCGTGTTGCGCGCAACGGCGAAGAATATTGCCTGGCGCATTTGCCATCGGCGCAACCTGCCACCCGCTGATAGATCGACATCTTTCGTTGCCGGTTTAAACTAGGCGCGATGACGGACAAGAACACGACGCTCGTTCCGGAACAGGGCTGGCATTGTCTGCATTTGTTTTATCACGTCGAGTACGGCCAATGGCAATTGCTCAACCGCGACGAGCAAAACGTCGCTAAAACCAATCTCGCAAAGATCGTGCAGGAAGTTCGGGCGATGGACTCGACCCAGTTGCTGACGTTCAGTGTCGTGACGCCAAAAGCGGACCTCGGCTTCATGTTGATCACGCCCGATTTGCAAACCGCAAACAAGATCGAGAAGCAACTTTCGCTTTCGCTGGGCGCCGATGTCCTGACGCCGGTTTACAGTTATTTGTCGCTCACTGAGGAAAGCGAATACATCACTACCGAAGCGGAATACACCGAGACTCTCGATCAAGAGACAAAGCGCGACCCAGCGAAATTGGAACAGGCGTTAGCGACGTTTCGCGATCGAATGAAACATTACCGGCAGGAGCGTGTTTATCCGACGCTGCCGGATTGGCCGGTGGTTTGCTTCTATAATATGAGCAAGCGCCGCGGCGAACAGCGCAACTGGTACGCGCTGCCTTACGATGAACGCCGTAAATTGATGAAAGGGCACGCGGCCGTCGGCCGCCAATACGCGGGCAAAGTGAAACAGCTGATTACGGGCTCAACCGGTCTCGACGATGCGGAATGGGGCGTGACGCTTTTCGCGCGCGACACGTTTCAGATCAAGGCCATCGTTTATGAGATGCGTTTTGATCCAGTGAGCGCCGAGTACGCGGACTTCGGCGAATTTTTCATCGGCATTCAACTGCCGCTCGACGAATTGTTCCGCCGCTTGCAACTCTGATTGTCGATCTTACGATTCCTCGGCCAAGGGATGGGTGACAGAGTGGTCGATTGTGCACGCCTGGAAAGCGTGTGTGCCGAAAGGCACCGAGGGTTCGAATCCCTCCCCATCCGCCAGCTCGCTGACAAGAATTTGTCCCGTGCATAAATCTGGTCCTGTTTGTTCGCGTAACGGAGATTCGAACGCCGTTCGACCGGTGGGGCGCGTTACGCGCAAGGGTTAAGAGCGAAGCTCTAAAGCTGGAGCCAAAGCGCAGCTTTGGATAATCCCTCCCCATCCGGCGCACATCTCTTGCTCGTGATCGTGCTCGCACTCGAATCGATTTACTTCCCGCGATCGCGTCGTTCCAAAATCTGGAACTCCTGGCGCAATTTCACCACACTGCCTTCCGGCAACACGCCGCGAAAATTCACGTTCGGATAAACGAGACAATCGCGCCCGAGGAGCGAGCCTGGGTTAATCACGGCGTTGCAGCCGATTTCCGTTCGATCCCCGACGATCGCGCCAAATTTTGTGAGTCCGGTCGCGATGTTGCCTTCACTTGCGGCCACCGCGATCTCGCTGTGATCGAGTTTCACGTTCGACAAAATCACGCCGGCGCCGAGGTGCGCTTTAAATCCAAGAATGGAATCGCCGACATAATTGAAATGCGGCACCTGCGCTTCATCGAAAATAATGGTGTTCTTGAATTCGCACGAGTTACCCATGACCACGCCGTTGCCGACGACAACGTTCTCGCGCACGTAACAGCCGCTGCGGATATGGCAGTTCTCGCCGATCCACGCCGGCCCTTTCAGCACCGCGCCTTGTTCGACAATCGTGCCACGTCCGACGAAAACGTTGCTGCTGATGAATGGTCGTCCAACCAGCTCGCCGAGCACCGCCGGTTTCAGACGAAATTGTAAATAGCTCGCAATCTGTTTGAGCGCGTTCCAAACGTAGCTCTGGTCTTCGAACAACTTCGGGTGGGCCGTGTGTTCGAGACTGAGGAATTGTGCGGGCGCAAACATTTCTTCAAGCGCCGGCGCGTCGCGTAATCTTCTGTCCGTCCTTGGTGTCGCGCGCTTCCCAGCCGAGCGCATTCAACTTGTCGCGCAATTCATCGCTTTTTCGAAAATCTTTTGCAAGCCTCGCTTGCAACCGGGCTTCGGCCAGCTTGGCCACTTCCTCGGGCAGTTCCGCCCCGTCACTTTCAAAATCGAGCACCTTATTGATTCGGTTCCACCAATTCAACCATGTCGCCGCGGTCTTTGCGTCGAGCTTGTTCTCATCCATCGCGCGATTGGTCTCTCGAATCGTTTCGAAAAGGAAACCGAGCGCCGCCGAAATATTAAGGTCGTCATCGAGCGCTTCTTCGAACTCGTGACCGAATTTGATGTCGATCTTTGCGTCGCTCTTTTGTTCGCCTGCGACTTCGCGCAAGCGCTCCAGCCAATCGTCGATCCGCCCCAACGATTCCCGCGCTTCCTTCATTCCGTCCCACGTGAAATTGAGCTGGGTCCGATAATTCACCCGAATCAACGCGTAACGGGTTTCGCGACCGGTATACCCTTTCGCCAGCACGTCAGGGATCGTGTAAAAATTTCCCAACGACTTCGACATCTTCTGACCGTCGACTAGAAGATGAGCGCAGTGCAGCCAATAGCGGACAAACTTTTTACCGGTTACGCCTTCGCTTTGGGCGATCTCTGCTTCGTGGTGCGGGAAAATATTATCCACGCCGCCGCAGTGGATGTCGATCTGGTCGCCAAGGAGA
The DNA here is from genome assembly GCA_035635435.1 of Chthoniobacterales bacterium. Classification (GTDB taxonomy): domain Bacteria; phylum Verrucomicrobiota; class Verrucomicrobiia; order Chthoniobacterales; family UBA10450; genus AV40. The sequence continues at coordinate 15,743 of DASQBB010000098.1, forward strand.
GCGGTCGCCATTGCGCTGCACTCGATGTGCCAGCCGGGGCGTCCCGGTCCCCATGGTGAATCCCATTTCACATCGGCGTCTTCTTCGTCCCACGATTTCCACAACGCGAAATCGCCGATGTGTTCCTTGTCATACTCGTCGTGTTTGACGCGGCCGGTTGATTGGAGCTCATCCAAATTGAAGTGCGCCAGCTTTCCATAATTTGGAAATTTGTTGATTCGAAAATAAACCGATTTGTCGTCGGCCTGATAAGCGAGGCCTTTCGAGATCAACGCGCCGATCATGGAAATCATCTTGTCGATGTAACGTTGATCGGTCGCGGCGGGATAATCGTCCGCGCGTTTGATCCGCAGCTTTTCGGCGTCTTCGAAGAATGCGTCCTTGAATTGTTGGGTAAATTTTTGAAGCGGAACTTTGGCTTCGTGCGCGCCACGGATCGTTTTGTCGTCCACATCGGTGATGTTCATCACGCGATGAACTTTGTAGTCCCGCGCTTCGAGATGGCGCTGAAGCAAATCTTCGAAAATGTAGGCGCGAAAGTTGCCGATGTGGGCGCGGCTGTAAACCGTCGGCCCGCAGGTGTAGATGTCGATCTTGCGATTCTTCGTGTCGCGCGGCTGGAATTCTTCGAGTTGGCGCGAGTAAGTATTAAAGAAGCGCAGCGGCATCTTAACTTTGTTCGACCGTCGCAATCGCCATCGCGGAGATGCCTTCGCCGCGGCCGATCGGACCGAGACGCTCGTTCGTCGTCGCCTTGATGCTCACTTGCGTATCGGAAATGCCAATCGCCTTGGCGATTTCTTTTCGCATCGCTGGAATGTGCGGCGCGATCTTTGGTGCCTCAGCGATCACCGTGGCATCAATGTTCACGACTCGCGCCTTCTTGTCTGCGAGCATTTGAGTCACTCGCTTCAAGATCTCAATGCTGCTGATGCCGCGAATCGATTCGTCGGTGTCTGGGAAATGTTGACCAATGTCGCCTGCGCAAACCGCGCCGAGGAGCGCATCTGCGATGGCGTGCGACAAAACATCGGCGTCGGAATGTCCTTCCAACCCGAGCAGGTAGGGAATTTCGACACCGCCCAGGATCAATTTTCGATTCTGTCCAAGGCGATGAATGTCGTAACCGATTCCGCAGCGGGTCATGCTCACAATTTCAAATCGATCACGCCGTTAGAAGCGACAATGCTGTATTTCTCTTTCATATCTTTATGCGGCCGCAAATCGACCATCCCGCCGGCAGTTTCAACCAGAATCCATCCGGCCGCGATGTCCCACAAACTGATTCCGCGCTCGATATAAGCGTCGAAGCGGCCGCAGGCGACGTAAGCCATATCGAGCGCGGCACTGCCGAGCACGCGGCATTTCCGGACTCGATGAATCATCGCCTCAAGCAACGGCAGATTTGAATCGATCGAGCGATCCGTTTTGGCGAGTCCGACCGAAACGACGGCTTCGGCAAGATTGGTGCGACTGCTCACGCGAAAATGTTGACCGTTCAAACGCGGCTTCTCTCCTTTTTGCGCGCTCCACATCTCGTCGCGCATCGGATCGTAAATCACGCCGACGATGATCTCGCCTTTCAAGCGGAGCGCAATCGAAACGCAGAAGTGCGGGATCCGGTAAAAATAATTCACCGTGCCATCGAGCGGGTCGACGACCCATTGATGCTCGCTCGATTGGTCGCCCACGATTCCTTCTTCGCCATAGAGCGCGTGCTCCGGAAATTGTTTCAGCAGCGCTTTGGCGATCAGCTCCTGTGTCTCGACGTCAATCGCGAGTTTGATGTCGTGCGCCTCGACGACGTTCACGTGCTGGGAGCGATGAAAATTTTTTCGAAGCAGCTCGCCCGCGGTGCGCGCAGCTTTTTCGGCCGCGTCGAGATAGTGCTTCATGACGAAAGATTATTTCGCACAAACGAGCCGAAGTGCATCACGCAAGATCGACATATTGATGTAAAAGAAAAAAACCGGGAGGAAAATAAATTCTCCTCCCGGGTTGAAGTTTGGGGTTGTGACTCCGAAAGACCTTTCGAAGCCGTTAATTAAGCGACGGGCCTCAATGCCTCTTTCTTTTCTTCGCTTTTCTTTTTGCTGCTTTCTTTCTTTTCTTAGCCATCGACTTCTTATTCCCCCCTTTCAATTCGCTTTCGCGGAAGTTCGTGAAGAGTTGGGAATGACTTCACTTAACGACGAAGTAATCACGCGTTTTTTTTTGTCAAACGTTTTTCGCAAACATTTGCAAATATTTTTACGAGCTCGCGCGCCACAATTGTCTTCGGAGCGCGTGAAATTTTTTTCATTTCGCCGCTGCGAAATAAAATTATGACTTCATTTTCGTCGCTCTCCATTCCCGAATCGGTGCGACTCACATCGTTGGCGACGACGACGTCGCAATTCTTATCCTGAAGTTTTTTTCGCGCATTTGCTTCGACGTTTTCCGTTTCGGCAGCGAAGCCAACCACAACATATTGCCGATCTTTCGTCGGCAGAGACGCGAGAATGTCGCGCGTTGGAGCTAGTTCGAGAGAAAGATTCTCATCGCGTTTTTTGATTTTGTTTTTGGAAGCCTGTTTCGGTTTGTAATCCGCGACTGCCGCGCACATCACCAGAACATCGCAACCGCGCGCGTGTTGATGCACAGCGCCGAACATTTCGTCGCTGGTTGAAATTGGGACCACCGCAGCGCCGCGGGGTCGATCGACATTCACCGGTCCGGAAATCAAAATCACTTCGTGTCCCGCTTCGATCGCCGCCTCGGCAATCGCGTAACCCATTTTTCCGGACGAGCGATTGCTCAGATAACGAACGGGATCGATCGGCTCGCGCGTTGGGCCGGCCGTGATGAGAAATCTCACGCGATCAGATTTTCCTGGCGGGCGAGCAGAAATTCGGCGCGGAACGCGATGTCATCCACTTTCCAGAGGCGGCCGAGTCCTTCGTACCCGCATGCCAACATTCCTTCTTCCGGTCCGATGAATTCGACGCCGCGCGATTTCAACGCCGCGACATTGTCAATCGTCGCCGGATGCGACCACATTTTCCCGTTCATCGCCGGTGCAATCAAAATTGGCGCGCGGGTCGCCAGCGCGATCGCCGCGAGCGGATGGCTCGCCAATCCGTGCGCGAGCTCAGCGATGATGTTCGCAGTCGCCGGCGCAATCAAAAGAAGATTGGCGCGATCCGCCAAATCAATGTGGCCGGGCCGCCAGCTTTCCTTTTCATCGAAGAAACTCGTCATCACCGGATTCTTGGAAAGCGTTTGCAAAGTGAGCGGCGTGATGAATTCGGCCGCGTCGTGCGTCATGACGACGAAAACGTTATGACTTTGTTTCACGAGCAGACTCGCCAATTCGGCGGATTTGTAAGCGGCGATCGAGCCGGTGACGCCCAGAACGATCGTTTTCCCCGCGCCGCGCAACCGCACAACTTTGCGCGCGGCTGGCTTTTCAATTCGCTTGCTGGAGTTTCTTTTCATTTAAGATCGACAATCACTTTTGGATCAAGCGCCGGCTCAAATATCGCTCGGCATTCATGATGTGTCGAAATTTCTGCAAATCCTCTTCGGTGGTTCGACTAATGATGGTGTAGCGATATTCCGGCCACGATTCCATTTCGCGAATTGCAGCTGCCAGGCGCGCCTCGATTTGCTCAGTTGTTTCGGTGCCGCGTTTGGTCAGACGCCGGCGTAATTCGTCAACGTCCGGCGGCATGATGAAAACATCGGCGAGCGCGTTCCGGATAAATTCGTCTTTGGAGCTGCGAATATTGGCGGCGCCCTGCGTGTCGATGTCGATCAAGACATCGCGGCCGTTCATTAGATCTTCGACAATCGGTTTTAGCAACGTGCCATAGTGATGGTCGTGGACTGTTGCGTGCTCTAGAAATTCTCCTGCTTTCGCGCGAGCACTAAATTCCTCTTCGGACACAAATCGGTAGTCTTCGCCTTCAACTTCGCCGGCGCGCGTAGGTCGGGTTGTGCATGAGACCGAGTAGATGAATTCTGATGTTTTTCGCAAAGCATCGACGAGCGTCGTTTTTCCGGCACCGGATGGCGCGGAGAGGACGAAGAGAATTCCGTAACGGCTGAAGCGGCTACTCAAGGTTTTGGATTTGTTCCCGAATCTTTTCGAGCTCGGCCTTGCAAAGAACGACGCGTTGTGAAATCGCGGCATCGTTCGCCTTCGCACCGAGCGTGTTCAGTTCGCGAAAAATTTCCTGGGTGATGAACTCGAGAGTACGACCGACCGGCTCGTGCCGGCGGAGATGATGCGCGAATTGCGCGAGATGGCTTTCCACGCGGGTGAGCTCCTCGGAAACGTCCGCGCGATCGGCGAAGAATGTGATTTCTTTCGCTAAACGCTCGTCATCGCTCGAAATCGGGAGACCAGCTTTCTGAATTCGCTCGAGAAGCGCGGTCCGATATTTTTTTACGACTTCAGGATGCAGGCCGCGGATCTCCTTGATTTGTTTGCGCATCGCTTTCAGGCGCCGGATCAAATCTTTGGCGAGATGTTTGCCTTCGCGCTCGCGCATTTTGATTAATTCACTGAGGGCGGCGCGCAATGCTCGCTCAATTGCCGGCCACGCCGCGTTCGAGTCGATTGTTTCCTCCGGAGCGCGCATCACGCCCGGCGCTTGCAAGATTGCGCCGATGGTGATTTCGCCCGGCGCATCCAAATCTTTTTGCAACGCGCGCATCGCGTCGTGATACGAACGCGCCAGCTCGGTATCCAGCGCGAGTTTGCGCGGGCCTCCGGAGCCATTGTGATAACTGACGACGACATTGGTCCGGCCTCGCGAAATGTTTTCGTTAATGGTCTGACGAATCTGCGGCTCTAGCGCAGCCAGATCGCGCGGCAAATTGATGACTATGTCGCTCTGCTTTCGATTCACGGAATTGAGCTCGACGCTGAACTTGGTGCCGTTGTGATCGGTCTCGCCGCGGCCGTATCCGGTCATCGATCTCATGTCTTCGAATTCTCTTTCAATCCGAACGCGGCCGCCGCGGCATCGACATCTTTATCGCCGCGGCCGGAACAATTCACGATGACAATCTGTTCGCGCTTCATCTCACGCGCGTTTTTGATGAGGTAAGCAATCGCGTGCGCGGTTTCGAGCGCCGGAATGATCCCTTCGGTTTCGGATAGAATGCGGAAGGCGTTGAGTGCTTCATCGTCAGTCGCGTAAGTATATTCTACGCGGCCGAGGTCGCGTAAGTAAGAATGTTCGGGGCCGACTGCGGCGTAATCGAGCCCAGCCGACACTGAATGGGTCAGTTCGATTTGCCCTTCCTCGTTCGCGAGAAGAAAAGTTTTGGTGCCTTGCAACACGCCGAGGCGCCCGGCTTGGAAACGCGCGGCATGCTTACCGCTACGAATTCCTTCGCCGCCAGCTTCAACGCCGATCATCCGCACATTTCGATCTTGGAGAAAGGGATGGAACAAGCCGATGGCGTTGCTGCCGCCGCCGACGCACGCGACGAGCAAGTCCGGCAAGCGCTTTTCGCGTTCGAGAATCTGGCCGCGCGCTTCAACGCCGATGACGCTTTGAAAATCGCGTACCATCATCGGGTAAGGGTGCGAGCCCAGCACGGAGCCCAATATATAATGTGTGGTGCGCACGTTCGTGACCCAATCGCGCATCGCTTCGTTGATCGCTTCTTTGAGCGTGGCCTGGCCGGCGGTGACTGGAACAACTTTCGCGCCGAGAAATTTCATGCGCGCGACGTTCAGCGCTTGCCGTTCCATATCGACTTCGCCCATATAAATCACGCACTCGCAGCCGAACCGCGCCGCGACGGTAGCAGTGGCGACACCGTGTTGACCGGCGCCGGTTTCGGCGATGATCCGGCGCTTGCCCATTCGTTGCGCGAGCAGGATCTGTCCGAGCGCGTTATTGATTTTGTGCGCGCCGGTGTGGAGCAGGTCCTCGCGTTTCAGATAAATTTTCGCGCCGCCGAGTTTGTGCGTGAGGCGTTCCGCGAAATAGAGCGGCGTCGGGCGGCCGGCGAAATCGCGGAGCAAGAGTGACAGTTCATCTTGAAACGTCTGATCTTTTTTTGCGCGCTCGTACTCGGCGGCCAGGTCGTGCAGCGCCGACATGAGTGTCTCAGGCACAAACATCCCGCCGTACGGCCCGAAATGGCCGTGCTGGTCCGGAACGGTCTTCACAGTCGACATAATTAATTGGAAACAGAAAACGTCCAACGCTGAACGTTCAACGTCCAACTTTTAATTCAGAAGCGCGTCAATCGCACGCCGGTGAGGGGACGGAATGGGGATCGAATCGAGTTTGCCAAAGGGGAACCAGCGCTTGCGGGGATTGTCGATCTGGCGTTCGCGTTGTCGAAATATCTGTAACGTGATGCGGTGATTGGTGAATGGAAAATGCGACGAATGTATCGGACGCGTAGATGTCGATCTTGTTGGTGGAAGAATCCACATGCCGCGCCAGCGGTTGGCAGACTGGACGAGCAAAAGTTTATCCCGGCTCGCGACGAACGAGTGTTTCTCAACGAGCTGCTTTGTTTCAGGACGCGGTCGTTTGATTGGCAAAGACTCCGGGTGTTTAGCGCGACAGAATTTTTTGACCGGGCAAATTCCGCATTTTGGTTTGCGCGGGAGACACACTAACGCACCGAGATCGAGGAGTGCTGAATTGTACGCGGATGGGGATTTTTTCGGGGCGAGAGAGGCGGCATAATCCCAAAGCGCGTTTCGTCCGGCCGTCGAATCGACAGGAACTCGCAAATCGAAGAGACGCGACAAAACGCGGGAAGTATTCGCTTCGACAATGGGAACTGATTGATCAAAAGCGAATGTGGCGACCGCGTGCGCGGTGTACTTACCAACCCCAGGAAGTTGCTCCATCTGCTCGATCGATTTCGGAAATTGCCCACGATGTCGATCTACCACGCGTTTTGCGGTCGAGTGAAGATTTCGGGCGCGCGCATAATAACCAAGACCTTGCCAGGCGTGGAGCACGTCGGCTTCGGAGGCACGAGCTAACACCGCAAAATTTGGGAATCGTTGCAGCCAGTCCTTATAATAGGGCAGCACCGTCGCGACTTGGGTTTGTTGAAGCATGAATTCGGAGACGAGGATCGCGTATGGATCGCGGGTTTGGCGCCAGGGGAGATCGCGTCCGTGTTGACGGTGCCAGCCGAGCAGTGCGCGCCGAAAGGCTTTTCGGTTTGTCATGTCGAGCGGAGTCGAGACATCTTTAAATGTTTCCGGAAGTAGTAAGAGATTCCTCGACTTCGCTCGGAATGACAAGAAGGTGCACGCAAAAGGTGAATTCCTACACCCATCTCCTAACAAAAGAGCAGGCAACCAAACTGCGTGCGCTTCTGAATGAGCTCGGGTTCGAGTTTTCGCCGAAGCAGTACACGCTTTTCTTTGGTCAGAAAAATAAACTGAGCGTGGCGGTTTACGAGAAAGGGCCAAAGGTGCTGGTGCAGGGCAAGGGCGTGGAAGAATTCGTGCAGTTCGAGCTGGAGCCGAAAATTCTGGGCGAAGCGAAGCTTGGCTATGAAGAAGTCCATGCGCCGGAAATGTTCGAGCCGCATTTCGGTGTGGACGAAAGCGGCAAGGGCGATTTTTTCGGACCGCTGGTGATCGCTGGCGTTTATGTCGATCGTGGGATAGCGCGCAAACTCATTGATGAAGGCGTGCAGGACAGCAAGCGGATCAGTTCGGACGCCCGAATTCGGGCACTGGCCGAGGCGATCCGAAAAACTTCGATGGGTCTGATCGAAGTCGTGTTGATCGGTCCGGCGAAATACAACGAGCTGTATGAAAAATTCGGGAACCTGAACAAGCTCCTGGCCTGGGGTCACGCGCGCGTGATCGAAAACTTGTTGGCAAAGAAACCGGATTGCTCGCGCTCGTTGTCCGACCAGTTCGCGGACGCGCGGTTGATCGAACAATCATTGCTTCGCCACGGCCGCAAGATCGACATCCAGCAACGGCCGCGAGCGGAATCAGACGTTGCGGTAGCGGCAGCATCAATTCTGGCCCGGGAGGCCTTCATTAATTGGCTGGATCGGGAAGGAAAGAGGCTCGGAATGCGACTGGAACGGGGGGTGTCCCCGGCGGTGAAAACCACCGCCGAAAAGCTGGTCGAAAGTAAAGGGGCGGGTGTCCTTCGAGAAGTGGCCAAGGTCCATTTCCGGACGGCGCACGCCGTTGCCCCGGAGCATTTTGCCGAGCCGCCGCCCCGGGAAGAGTGGAAAGGCTAGAAGGCGGGCTGGGTAGAGGGAGCTCTCGGCAAGGTTCCTGCTATAGGTTTTAGCACCTATTTGGGAATTGTGGAAACTAGAGTCCTAACCGTAAATGCCGACCCTGTCTTCCAAGACCGGACGCTCGCCATTCTCGACCAGATCGAGGATTTGGACACGCAGATTGTGCGGAACTTGTCCGAAGCAGTGCAGGCGCTGCTCGAGGAAAATTTCGACGGCCTGATCATCGAGGGCGATCCCGCGCTTGCCGTTGAGCAGGCGACAAATCTGCGGCAGCACTTTCCATCTCTCACCATTGCTTGTTTGCTCCGAAGCGGGCGCCGATCAGATGTCGGATCGAGAGCGAAAGAACAAGATATCGAAGTGCTGGTGAGCGGCCGAAGCACGCGACGATTGCGCGCAAGCTTAACGCGGTTCGTGCGTTCGCTTGATTCGCATGCAGGTACGGCTTCGGAAGGAATTGATCCCTGCCATTCGCTGATTGGAAATCTCAATCAATTTTCGGCGGCGGAGATTTTGCAAATGAGCTGTTTAAGCCAGCGGAGCGGACGCTTTACTTTTAAGTCCGGTCGTGGGAACAGCGAGATCTATCTCCAACAGGGCTCAGTGCGGCATGCCGTATTCGGTTCAGTTGTAGGCGAGGCGGCGGTGGCCGAGATTTTCCGGTGGCGTCAGGGGCGCTTTTATTTTGAGGAAGGGATCATTAGCCAGGAGCAAACAGTCAATCGCCCGTGGGCTCACTTGCTCATTGATAACTTGCAAAAGCTCGACGAAACGCTCGAGCTCGTCAGTGTTTAGAATCGTTCCGATGCGCGACGAGAACCTCGAGACAAAGCTGCGGTTAGTCACGTTGCAGCTGGAGAACTGGAAGAAACTCCACGACCTCATCACCTACGGCCTGGACAAGGCCAAACCAATCATATCGACGGAACAAGAGCGCCAATTCACCGAAATCCGCGCCAATCTTTTGCAAGAGATGGAGTACGTTCTTCGCGAACTCGACATTCTGGCGGAGGCCTCGGGCAAATCGATGAGTGTTTTGCAACGGGGCGTATCTGTCCGCGGTGTCCGCGATCTTTCGAATGACGAAGTCCGCCGTCTGGAAACGGATTGGAACGGTGTCTTCACCAAACTCGGTTTGATGCAGGGCCAGCTCAAAGCCAGGCGCAAAAAACTGGCCGAGCAGACGGCATTTGATTACTACCTGAACCGTATCTTGCGGCGCCCGGCGACCGCGCGCTGAGGGGCCTCAACCGTTCCGCTAGGCCGCTCGGGCCAAAGAATTTACTTTTCTTCGCCAATTATGCCCGCGATTGTGCCGTGGCGAACGATTCCTCTTTGGAGTATGGCAAAACTTACGAAACGCGACATCGTCGTTGCGATCAGCAACCAGACCGGAATGGTGCAACACCAGGTCTTCGACATTGTTCAACGCACCCTCGATAAGATTACCGACAGTTTGGCTAACAACGTGCCGGTTGAACTGCGCAATTTTGGAATTTTCCACCCGCGGTTGACCAAACCACGGGTGGGACGAAACCCAAATCAGCCCGGCAGCAGTTTCGTCATTCCATCGCGCGCGACCGTGAAGTTCAAGGCCGGCAAAGTGATGCGGCAACGGGTGGAAAAACTGTCGCGCGAATTGAAGGAAGCTGCGGCGAAGAAAGCACCGGCGGCAGCAGCGCGACCGAACGGTCAGTAATTTCTGAGAAGATCGACATCTTCGCCGTCGGCGACTCAAGATGTCGATTCGAGAAGGTGACGGATGGCTTGCTCGAGCCGGTCAAAGTTAATCGGCTTGGTGAGGTGCTCGGAAAAGCCGGCATCGCGCGCCTTGTTCACATCGGTCTCCATACCGAAGCCGCTGAGAGCAATTCCAGGCAAGCCTTTGCTTTGCCGCAATTCGCTCATCAGCTCGTAACCGCTGCGGTCGGGCAGGCCGATGTCGCTAATGAGCAGATCGAAATCCTGCTGCTGCGTTTTTTCGACCGCCTGCCCGGCGGAATGTGCCACCGTAATTTTGTAACCGCGGCGTTCGAGCATCATTTTCATTCCGGCGCAGGTATCGGCGTGATCGTCGACGACGAGAAGCCGATGCCGGCGCGAGACAGCGCCTTTCTCTTCTGCGACAACAGGTGGTTCGCCATCGGCGCCATTTTCCGCTCCAACCGGCGCCGCGACTGTTTTCAGCTCAACAATAAAAGTGGCGCCTTTATCTTTGCCCGGACTCTCGACTCGAATTTTTCCGCGATGGGCATCGACCATCGCCTTGGAGATGGCGAGTCCGAGACCGAGTCCGCCAAAACGACGCGTGATCGAGGTTTGGCCCTGTTCGAATGCGTTGAAGATTTTACCGATCTTGTCCTCCTCGATGCCGATTCCGGTGTCGCTGATGCGAATCTGAATTTCGTCCGGCAGCGTGTTCGAAGTCGCGATCGTGATTCGGCCGTTGGCGGGCGTAAACTTGACGCTGTTTTTGACGAGATTCCAAAACACCTGCTGCAATCGCGCCGGATCGCCTTCGATGTGGACGCGTCGCGCGTTGAGCTCAAATTTTGCCTCGATTGATTTCTTGGCCATGTCCTCGCGGCAAATTTCATAGGCCCGCTGTAAAATTTCGTGCAGGTCGACGACCTCGAAGCTTAGTTGCAATTTGCCTTTGGCGATGCGCGTCACGTCCAGCAAGTCGTCGATCAAGCGGGCTTCCAATTCGACATTGCGTCGAATGACTTCGAGCGCTTGCCGCAGCTTGGGCGATCGCGGAGTGGTGGCCTCCAGTTCACCGACCATCGCGATAACGGGCGAGAGCGGGTTGCGCAATTCGTGCGAGAGCAGCGCGAGAAACTGATCTTTGGCTGCGTTGGCGTTGATCAGCTCGTGGCGCAAAGTGACATCGCGAGTTTTGTCTTCCACGAAATAAAGCACGCCTTGAATGGTTTGGTCGGCCGCTTGCAGACGCAAAAGCGTGACGTTGACGAAGTGAGTCATGCCGCCCTCGTCTTGGAATGGTTGCTCGATCAATTGAAACGGCGTGCCGAAAGAAAGGACACGCTCAATCGCATCGGCCGGCGCGATCTTCACATCGTCATAGGTCGCTTCGGTGATTTCGCGACGGTGGGGCAAACCGCCAAATCGTTCCGCCATTTGCGCGAAAGCTTCGTTGGCTTGCGAGAATTTTTTTGAGACTGGATCGACAAAGGCGATGCCGACCGGCATGTTGGCGAGGATTTTCTCGTTGAAGATCACCTCCCGCTCGATGCGGCGGGCGGCTTCGGTTTGGCGACGATAAAAAATTCCACCAAGCCAGGCAAAGATAGTGGTCAACACCATCAGCCACGCGGCGAGCACAGCCATGCGGCCGACGAGGTCGTGCACCGGTCTGTAAGCAACATCTTTTGGTTGTTTCACGACTACAGTCCATCCGGTCGATTCTACGGGGCTGAAGGAGTACAGATTGCCGGCGCGTTCGAGATTCCCTTTCTTGGTTTCGCTAATCTCCTTGGGCAGGATCGATTCGCGCGCTGAGGAGGTTCCGGGATTGGGTCGAAAATCGTTCGTGAACAGCGCTTGTCCGTTTTGATCGATGACCTGGCAGGTTGATTGGTCGGCGAATTGAATCGTGGAAAGACGGCGGCCAATTCGCTCCACCAACACCGAGACGCCGAGATAACCGGCGATGTTTTTATCAGGCGTGCGCACCGCGCCCGCGATGTCGGTGACGATTCGCTTATCGGAAAAACGCGGATGAACCGGCGAAACGAAAGCGCCCGAAATTTTCTCTGCCTGCGGCCGCCACAGATTGGAATCGAAATCCTTCCCGATCATCGCCGGGTTGTAAGGAATCGAAGCGATCAATCGCCCGTCGCGACCGGTGAGAAACATTCCGTCGATGCGCGGGTGCGAATAAAAAGTGGCGCTGAGCCATTGCTGGCCAGCGGACTGCGGGTTTGATGAATTCAGAATCCGCGCTACGTCCGGAAGCGTTTGATAATAATCGATGATCCCTTCAGTTCGGCTGAGATCGTCACCGACGAGGCGGCTGATCAGTTGCACGAACGTTTGCCGGTCTCGCAAAATGCGCGATTCCAGCATTTTGGTGAGAAAGGCATAGGAAAACCAAACCGTGAGAATGGAAGGCACCCAGCCGGCCAAAAGGATCGAGACAACAATGTTGAAGCGCTCGAACCGGTCGTGCCGGCCTTTCTTCAGAAGATATCGGAATGGCATACCGCTGGTTGGCAAAGATAGCATAGCAGCAGAGCGCTTGCCGTTGAGCACCAGCGTTTCCAATTCCGCGCCGACATCGTGCGAATTTTGGCGCGCGTTGACGCTGTTTTGTCGAGGCAAGTGCGCCATTTTTGATTTGACGCTGGCGACGGAAGCGCCATCATGCGCACCTGCTGTCTTAATAACTGGCAGCCAACCTTATGCAAGGAAGCCTCGGCTATGTGATTTGGACGGCGTGTTACCTCGCCGTGCTCATTGGTCTCTCTGCCTACGGCGTTCACCGGTATTTCATCATTTATCTTTTCCTGAAGAACCGCAAACGCGCGTCCGTTCCAGCCGGCCGGTTTCGGCAGCTGCCAAAGGTCACGGTTCAGCTTCCGATTTTTAATGAAGTTTACGTGGTGGAACGCCTTCTGCGCTCGGTCAGCGAGCTCGATTACCCGCGCGAGTTGCTCCAAATCCAGGTGCTGGACGATTCCACTGATGACACACGGGAAGTGACCACTTCGTGCGCCGAAGAATTGCGGCAGCGCGGTTTCGATGTTCAGCTCATTCACCGGGTCGACCGGACCGGTTTCAAGGCAGGTGCGCTCGCGGCCGGACTTGAATCGGCTGCAGGGGAATTCGTCTGCATTCTGGACGCCGATTTTGTCGCGCCGCCAGATTTGCTCCAGCGCACGATCCATTTTTTCACCGATCCGAAAATCGGCATGATTCAAAGTCGCTGGGGCCATTTGAATCGCGGTTACTCGCTGCTCACGCGGATGCAGGCCATGTTTTTGGACGGCCATCTTTTGCTGGAACAAACGGCGCGCAGCCGAAGTGGACGTTTTTTTAACTTCAACGGAACGGCCGGTCTTTGGCGGCGCACATGTATAGAGGAGGCCGGCGGCTGGCAACACGACACGCTCTGTGAAGATCTCGATCTGAGTTATCGCGCGCAGCTGGTGGGATGGAAATTTATTTTTCTTCCCGACGTCGTGACGCCGGCGGAATTGCCGGTGGACATGAATGGTTTCAAGTCGCAACAACACCGCTGGACCAAAGGCTCCATTCAAACCTGCAAGAAACTGTTGCCGCGGATTTGGCGGAGCGAGCTTCCATTCGCGATCAAAGCTGAAGCGACCGGCCACCTGGTCTCGAATTTTGCGTATTTGCTTCTAGCCTGTCTCTGCGTGCTCTTGCATCCGTCAACGGGCGGGCCGCAATCGGGCTGGGTCCGCACTTTCTTGATCGACATCCCGATTTTTCTGACTGCATCAGTGTCGGTGGCGGTCTTTTACGTTTGCGCGCAGCGCGAGCTTCATCCGCGGACTTGGATGAAACAAATGTTGCTCCTTCCGTGCTTGCTCGCGCTTGGAATCGGTCTCTCGCTTAACAATGGGCGCGCGGTCCTGGAAGCGATTTTCAATCACAAATCGGATTTCACGCGAACGCCGAAGTACGGGATTGAGCGACGATCGCAGGCGTGGCGGAGTTGCAAATACCGGCCGCTAAAATCGGCGCTGCCAATCGCGGAACTGGCATTCGCCGTCTATTTCAGCTACTTCGTCTGGTTCGCAATAGCTCATGGGCAGTTCCTGTCGGTACCGTTCCTGCTCATGTTTCAAGGCGGCTTCTTCTATGTCTCCCTTTCGTCGCTCCTGCCTTGGTCGCCGAAATTCAGCTTCGGCGCTTCCCGCTCGCCCTCTCCAATTCCCGCGTGACAAAGCGCGTTTTCTGAGTAAGAGAGCGCGAATGTTTCGTTCCTCCGCTCTCGCCGTTGCCCTGATTTCGTGCGCCTGGCCTCTGCAGGGCGTCACTATCCCAGCCCCGACTCTTTCCACTCGGGTTATCATCAGTGTGCCAGACCAGAAACTAATGCTGATTGCGAACGGAACGATTGTCGCGACGTATCCGGTTTCGACGTCGAAATATGGCTTGGGCGATGCGTTGGGCAGTCTCGCCACTCCACTTGGGTTATTGCAGGTCGCACAAAAAATCGGCGACCACGCGCCCTTTGGAGCGGTCTTTCATAATCGTCGATGGACCGGCGAGATTCTGCAGCCAAATACTCCCGGCCGCGATCCGGTGATGACGCGCATTATTTGGCTGCGCGGATTGCAAGTTTCGAATGCACATGCTTTCAAGCGCTGCATTTACATTCACGGAACTAACGAAGAGAAAATAATTGGCCGGCCGGCCAGCTTCGGCTGCATCCGGATGAGATCGAGCGACGTAACCGCACTTTACAACCAGCTTCCGCTCGGCGCTCCGGTTGAGATTGTTCAGGATCGATTGCCAAAAGCTTCGAAGATGGCCGATCCCGAAGTTTACGGTTTTGACGCTCCTGCTTCCGGTTCGGGGTTGAGGAAAGATTCTTCGCAGATCAAACTCGCGTCCGGTCCTCGCGCGTAATCGGCGTCCTCACAAGATCGATATCTTGACATTTTGGCGGTCTGCGCGAGCGTCCACGCCCCGTAAATTTTCGGTAACAGATCATGGCCAATACCAAATCCGCAGCGAAACGTTCCCGGCAATCGCTCATGCGCGCTGACCAAAACCGCAGCGTCCGGACGCGGTTGCGGACACTACAAAAGCGCGTTCGCGGTGCGGCCAAACCCGACGCCGAACAGGTTCGCAACCTGATTTCCGCGCTCGATAAAGCAGCCAAGCGCGGCATCATTCATCGCAACGCCGCCGATCGCCGCAAAGCGCGACTCAACGCACTGCTGTCACCCAAAAAGTAATTTGCCTAGCGGCCGGTTGGCTGGAGTTTGGGCAAATGAGCTTTGCAACTCTTGTAGGACGGCTAAATTTCTCCCGATGATTCCGGCGCTCATTCTTATTTTGGCGGCCGTCGCTTATCGCATCGCGGCGGCGCTCTTGATTCACTCCGGTGCGACCTGGCTGTCGAACTTCGCGCCGCTTGCTGCGATCGCGCTTTGCGGCGCAGCTTATTTTCCGGCGAAGTTCAAATTTTCGGTCCCACTCGGCGCGCTCTTCATTTCCGATTTGTTCCTGAATTATTACTACGGCGCTTCGCTGATTGAGCCGCATATCGTTGGTCGCTATCTCGCGCTCGCGCTCGTTGGGCTAATCGGACTCGCGCTCCAAAACCGCGCTTCGTTCAAAACGCTGCTTCCGGCTTCGATCGTTGGATCGACAATCTTCTATTTAATCACGAACTCGTTCTCGTGGCTGAGCGATCCGGGTTACGTGAAAAATTTTGCCGGGCTGATTCAAGCGCTCACCATCGGTTTGCCCCAATACAGCGCGACCCCGACCTGGATGTTTTTCCGTAACTCAATCCTGAGCGATCTGTTCTTCACGCTGCTTTTCGTGGCGTGCATGAACTTCGGGCGAAAGACCAGCCGGGCGCGCGCTGAAGCCGCTTTGCCTCGCGTCGCGTAAATTTCGATGCAGCGGCCCGAGCAACGCGACGAGGTCGAGATGCTCGCGCTGATGCTCTTGATTCGCCGTTTCGAGGAACGCGCGAGCCAGCAGTATCAAGCGCAGAAGATCGGCGGCTTTTGCCATCTTTACATTGGACAGGAAGCGCTCGTCGCCGGCGCGGTCGCGGCCGTGCGCGATGACGATTACGTCATCACTGCCTATCGTGATCACGGCCACGCCCTCGCGCGAGGGACGAGCGCGAATGCGTGCATGGCCGAACTTTTCGGAAAGGCAACCGGCTGTTCGCAAGGCCTCGGCGGCTCGATGCATTTTTTCGACAAGAAAAATCACATGTACGGCGGACACGCGATCGTTGCCGCGCACGTTCCGTTGGCCGCGGGAATGGCGTTCGCCTCGAAATATCGCGAAGAAGATCGTGTTACGCTTTGTTTCTTCGGCGACGGCGCGATCAATCAAGGCGCGTTCCACGAAGCGTTGAACCTGATTGCGCTTTACAAGCTGCCGGTCGTTTTGATTTGCGAAAACAATCTCTTCGCCATGGGCACGTCGGTGAAGAGATCGACATCGTTAAAGCAAATCGTCGATCGCGCCGAAGGTTACGACATCCCGGGCGAAATCGTTGATGGGATGAACTTCCGGGAAGTCCGCGACAAGTTGAGCGAGATTGTCACGTCGATTCGCAAGGATCCGCATCCGGCGTTCGTCGAGATTCGGACGTATCGCTATCGTGGCCACTCCATGTCCGACCCGGCCAGTTATCGGACCAAGGAAGAGCTGGAAAAATATCGGCTCGACGATCCGATCATCCGTTTGCGCGCGCAGCTGACCCGTGAAGGCAAACTGACCAATGAGCAATTCGATACCCTCGATAAGAAAGCGAAGGAGACTGTGCTTGCCTCGGTCAAATTCGCCGAGAGCAGTCCGGAGTTGCCCGTGGAAAAAGTTTACGACTACGTCTACTTCAACCGAGAAAAAGCGTGAGGGAAATCACTTACCGCCAGGCTCTGAACGAAGCGCTCGCCGAAGAACTCGAGCGCGATCCCAATGTTTTTCTAATGGGCGAGGAAGTCGCGGAATACCAGGGTGCTTACAAAGTGAGCCAGGGGTTGCTCGAACGGTTTGGACCGAAACGGATCGTCGATACTCCGATCAGTGAAAATGGTTTTGCTGGACTCGGTATCGGCGCGGCCATGGTCGGATTGCGGCCGATCATCGAATTCATGACCTTCAGCTTTTCGTTTGTGGCTTTCGATCAGGTCGTAAACAACGCGCCCAACATGTTCATGATGTCGGGCGGCCAGTTCAATATTCCGATTACGTTTCGGGGACCGAACGGACCGGCGCACCAGCTCGGCGCCACGCACTCGCACGCGACGGAATCTTTGTACGCGAACGCACCGGGCCTGAAAGTTTGCACACCGGCCACACCACGCGACGCCAAGGGCTTATTGAAAAGCGCAGTGCGCGACGACAATCCGGTGCTCGTTCTCGAAGCGGAGCTTCTTTATAGCTCGAAGGGAATGGTCGAGCCACCCGATGAAGAATTGCTTATTCCGCTCGGACAAGCCGAACTGAAACGCGAAGGCAGCGATGTCTCGATTATTTGCTACGCCCAAACGGTCCCGCTCGCGCTCGCTGTCGCGGCTCAGCTCGAGGACGAAGATATTTCCGCCGAGATTGTCGATCTTCGTTCGATCAAACCGCTCGACGAGAAGACGATTTTCAATTCGGTCGCCAAGACGCATCGCGCTGTGATTGTCGAACAGGACCGCCCGTTCTGCGGCGTCGGCGCGGAAGTTTGTTATCGCATCCAGAAAAACATTTTTGATGAGCTCGATGCGCCGATCATGCGCGTTTCTCAAGAGGACGTGCCGATGCCTTACAACGAGCGGCTTGAGAAATTCGTTTTGCCGAATGCGGACAAGCTGATGGCCGCGGTGAAAAAAGTCTGTTACGCCTGACGAGCCATGCCTGAGATTCAGATGCCGAAGCTGAGCGACACGATGAC
>DASQBB010000099.1:0-13729 GCA_035635435.1 Chthoniobacterales bacterium
TTTCGCGTCAGTGAGCACAAGCCCGCGGACCAGATCATTTTGGAGATAACGTTCGAGCGCGCGACCGAGCGGCTCTTCCGCCAAACTTCGCCACGCCTCGCGCGAGACGTCATCGGCGTCGAACCGTCTTTTCATTTCCTCCTTTGAAACGAGCGGCTCGAGCATTGAATCCCAGCTCTGCTCAGCGAACACCCGCGACAGAGCGTAGAACTTTTTCATCTGCTCGAGCTCGGTCTCGCTCCCGGTAAGATCGACAATCGACCGCCGGCTTTGCTCCTCATCGACGTTGCTGATCAGGAGCCCGTCGTGCCGGCCACTCTTAATATAAGGGGTGAATGAACCGGTCGCCCGCCGCCGTAGCTCGAGCTTCAGCCCAAGGTCGCGAATGATCTTTTCCGGGAACAAACTGACCAGGTAGGAATAGCGCGACAGCCGGGCGTCATAATCTGGGAAAACCTTCTGCGAAGTGGTTGCCCCGCCGATGTAATCGTTTCTCTCTAATAAGAGTACGCTTAGCCCGGCCCGGCCGAGATAACTCGCCGCGACCAAACCGTTGTGGCCGGCTCCAAGAATGACGACGTCGTAACGCGACTGCATGCAACCAACATCCACAGATTGCGCATATTTACACAGATTTTCTCGGAGGAGCTTGGCGTTTCGTTCGTCAATCGCCGGCGAAGCTGAATTCCCACGCGAACACGACCTGCCACGTTCCGTCGCTCCGAAGTATGCCGCCTTGCTCGATCTTGAGTCGTTTTGTGATGTGCCACGCGACGCCCAAAGTTCCTTCAGTTAAATCGATACCGCGGCCACCGGTTCCAATTCCGGAGAGGGAACCGGCGCGTCCGTGGATTCCGCCAGCCCCGAACGTGTGCACCACCTCGCCCTCAATATCGAAGAAATGATTCACGTGCCAATTACCAGCCGCTGAAATCTCGACAGCGTCTTGACTTTGTCGACCGCCGACGAACGTGTAAATCGCGCTTAGATCGACATCAACAAAAACCAGGTCTTTGCTGGCAATGAGGCCTAACGAGTAATCGCGGCCGGGATCACCGACGTCACGATCTGTCGCCGTCGGCCATCTGATCGAACCTAACGCCGTAAGCCCAGGCCGATATCTACGCTCCCGCAAAAATTCGTATTCGACCGTCGTCTCGAGATCGCCGAACGCGCCCACTTCTCGGACGCCTTTTCTCTTCGGCAAAATATAAACAATGTTCGGCTCGACCGTCAGTTTGAGCGTCTGCGTGAAGTTGTACTCGAGTAGCATCGGGAAATCGAGCTGCCGCTGTTCGCTGTCCCGCTCGTACTCGACGCCTGACCCGAGTGTGAATGGAAGCCACGGGTCCCAGGTTTCGGACGGCGGGATTTTGGTGTGCAAAATTCTGGCGGGCGCGTGCGCGACCGCGATGAAAACCGCAGCTACGAAAAAGCCACGATAAACCGGAGCAGTCCGTGATTTACTGCGGCATGGTCGCGTGCGGGCCGAACAGATCACGCAGTCGCTCCGGCTTATGGACGCTTGATCGACATCAATACTCCGATTTCACGAGCGGTTGTCTCTGTGCGCACAACGCCGACGCCTTTGGCGTACCATTTGTATTCGTTTCCCGATTCAAGCAGTGACCAGTCCTTCGTTTTCACACATCTGCTAAAAGTCCCAACGGGAACCGTCACCGTCTCGTTAGTGGCAACGACCTGGCCCATGTCCTCCGCCGTGTTGGGCGAATATTCCTGTCGGTACGGTTTTCCCGGTTTAGGATCGCCCGGCATAATGATTCCCGGCTGAGCTCCTTTCACGCCTGCCTCCCAGGAACCTTCATGACTAATCCGGCCTCCGGCTTTGAATTCCTTGGTCGCTTCGCCGAAATACCAGACCGATCCCTGCTTGTCCTGCGCGTACCAATCGTAGGTGTCTTCTTTTACTCCCCCTTTTTCCATGACTACGTCATGCACGACTACACACTTTACGCCCATGATTTCTTTCGTCTCCGAGGTGACCGTGATCTCGTTCTCGGTCATCTCTCCGCCGCCTTTCTCCTGATATTTTAGGGTCATGCCGGGAACCAGCGGAAAGTAAGGATTGTCCACCTTCGATTGAAAATTCGCGGGATCGATCACCGGTTTGTAAGATTCTCGCCCGATGACTAGGGCGGCGGTCAACGTCATTATCAAAATGGCTCCACGCAATATGCGCGCGGGGCTGACGTTCGATGTCGATCTTGTCTGATAACTTTTCGCTGCAAGTTTTTGGCTGGATGTTTTCAATTTGGCTCCTCGGTTATTTGTCGATTCCTGTTCTCAGGAATCCGCATCTTTCCAGTGCGAACATTATCGAATCATTATGACAAATGCGTCTGGCAAAAATTTCTGGTGCCCTCCCCCGCACCCGTAATGTTTCGGTAACCTAACGTGATATAATCCAGGAGGTCGACCTTATGCGCCTCCTCTTGATTGAAGATTCTACCCGGCTGCAAGCATCGGTCGCGCGCGGCTTGCGCAAGGCCGGTTATGCGGTCGACGTCAGCGGCGACGGCGAAGAAGGTCTTTGGCTGGCGGAGTCGAATGAATACGACGCGATCATTCTGGATTTGATGTTGCCGAAGTTGGACGGCCTCGCGCTGGTGCGGCGTCTGCGGGCAAAGAAAAACGGCACGCACGTTCTTATTCTCACCGCCAAAGACACGGTCGAAAACCGAGTGGGCGGTTTGCAGGCGGGTGCGGATGATTATCTGGTAAAGCCGTTCGCGTTCGAGGAACTGCTCGCGCGAGTGCAAGCACTTTGCCGCCGCAGTTATCAAAGCAAGAATCCCAAGATCGACATCGGCGACCTGGAAATTGATACCGTCGCGCGTGCAGTTTTCCGGAAAGGAAAGCCGATCGAACTGACGGCCCGTGAATTCAAGCTGCTGGAATATCTCGCGGTGCGCCGCGGCCAGGTCGTATCTCGATCCGAAATCGAGGCACATATTTATTCCGATGCCGCCGACTTGATGAGCAACACGGTCGACTCCGGCATTTGCATTCTGCGCAAGAAAATTAGTCCGCCCGGCACGAGGGCCCTCATTCACACGCGCCGCGGCATGGGCTACGCCATAGAAAACGAATCGATATGAACTCGATTCAACGCCGCCTGATTCTGACCCTCGGCACGATCTGCTGTTTGCTTTGGTTTGCCGGCAGTTTGATCGCGTACTTCGCCGTTCGCGCCGGAATGATCAGCCAGTTCGATCTTGCACTCACGACAGATATTCAAGCGCTCGCTAATATGACCGAACAAAGCGAGGCCGGTTTCAAATTCGATTCCAGCGGCGAGTTCATGCCGAAATTTCAGCGAGAGGATCATCCTGATTATTTTCAACTCTGGCTCCCGGACGGAGCGACCCTCTACCGTTCGCCTTCACTCGAGGAAGAGCAAAACCTGACGCAGCGTTTCGGTGCGCTCCATTCACCTAAGTTTTGGAATGTCACGCTGCCCGATGGAACCAACGGGCGCGCCGTCGGTATCCGCTTTGCGCCAAAGGAAGACGAAGACACACCGCGCAGTCCGGGTGCGCCGCCATTGACCAAGGAAGTGACTGTTGTCGCCGGCTTTCACCGCGCTGAGCTCGACAGGCAGCTGCGTTATCTGCGGGTGGTATTGTCACTCGTTGGTGTGGCACTCGCCGCTGCAACTGCTGCGGTAGTTAGCGTAAGCGTACGCCGCGGACTGCGTCCCCTGTCCGCTCTCGCGCAACACGCCGAAACGATCGACGCATCTTCGCTCCAACTGCGGTTTCCAACCGAACGCATTCCATCGGAATTGTTGCCAATCGCGCAACGGCTCAACGATCTGCTCGCACGATTGGAAGATTCGTTCGCGCGCGAACGCCGCTTCAGCGCCGATGTCGCACACGAATTGCGCACGCCCATCGCAGAATTGCGCACTGTTACGGAAGTCGCGCTGAAGTGGCCCGACGACGTGACCCAGGTCGCATTGAAGGAAGCGCTCAACATCGCGTTGCAAATGGAATCGATTGCCGCCGGCTTAATGGCGCTTGCTCGATGTGAAGGAAGCTTGCTTAGTCCGCGCCCTGAACGCGTTCCCCTGGCCGCTCTGTTCCAGGAAGTTTATCATCCCTTTGAAGCCAAGGCGCGCGATAAGCAGTTATCTGTTTCCCTCAATGTGCCGAACGACACCTGTTGGTTCACTGACCGAACCATTCTTCGATCCATCTTTAGTAATCTGCTCTCCAATGCAGTCGACCACAGTCGTCTGGCGAGTTGGGTCAAAGTGCGAGTCGAAAAGAACGGGACAGGCGAGCATTTGCTGATCTCAAACACAAACGATGCTCTAGTGGCAGACGATGTCCCGCACTTTTTCGAGCGGTTCTGGCAAAAAGATGCTGCGCGCTCCTCGCCGGACCATTGCGGTCTCGGCCTCGCCCTCGCCAGAGCCTATGCCCAATCACTCGGAATGAAACTCGACGCCGAGCTCAATCACACCGAGATCGTTTTCACATTGTCCGAAGCTACGCCCTGTGACCGCCAAAAGGCCGACAGCGCGTTTCTTAATTGATCGTGATCTTAACGAGCTTGAGCTTGTCCCCGTTTCGCGAATTTACGGTCAATACATTGCCGATGCCGGTCGAATAATATTTCTGCTCAAGAAGATCCGTTTCCAGCGGCGTCGTCTCTTGCGTTTGCAGACAATTCTTAAATGTGCCGGCTGGCACTTTCACCGTGGCACTGAGGGTAATCACTTCCGCAAAGTCCTCGGCGTTATCGAGCGAGAATTCCTGCCGATAAAAATCGCCGATCTGCGGATGCGCTTCCATGATGATCCCGGGCTTGTCACGATTCACTCCGGCCGTGAAGGTGCCATCCAAAGTGACGAAGCGTCCATCGACCAGCTCGCCGGTGTTCTCGCCGAAATACCAAACGTTGCCGTCCTTGTCCTGCGCGAACCAATCGAGCGTGTCTTCCGCGAGCACGCCGTCGAGATAAACGAGGTCACGCACTTGAACGCAGGTCACGCCTTGGATCACTTTCGTCTTGCGTGTGATGATGAATTCATCGTGCTCGAAACCATCTACCGTCTTGCCTTCGTAAACTAAAGTTCGACCCGGAGGCAGCGGAAAATAAGGATTGTTTACTCCCTGAACAAAGTTCGCCGGATTGATTACCGGATCGTAGGGCGCCGGACCGAGTTTCTGGCAAGCGAACTGCCGTGCATTGAATTCATCCTGACATGTCTGCATCGCATTTTGAAAATCGGTCGCGGCCTGGTTGCGACAGTCAGTACGCGCGGTTGGATCGGAAACGTTGTCGCATTTGCCCAGGGCAATCGAGCGATCGCCCTTTGCGTTGTTCTGGCACCCATCGAGTGCGTCCTGCGAAGTTTGCTGGCAGAAATCTGCCGCGCTTGCGCTCATCAGCGCGAGACTCGCGATCGCCACGGCTACTGCCGATCTCAAACACTTATGTGACGTGAAGAACTGAACGACTGATTCAACGTATCTAATCCTGCTGAGGCATGAGTAGGCTTTCATGCCCACATCTTCGCACGCGGAACATTATCGGACCATTACCGCAAAAATATTTTTGGAAAGATTTCGGCCTTACACGGGGCACGAGCATAAGATCGACATCGAACATCAAACTTCATAAATCAAAGATCGCGCCGTGGATCCGTTCAGCTATCTCTCAGTTCTGATCTCGATCGTTCTCGCCTTGGGAATGACACGAGTGCTCGCAGGCGTCGGTGAAATGCTGCAAGCACGTTCACGGCGCCGTGTTTATTGGGTGCACGCGATCTGGATCGTGAACCTGTTTCTCTACCTCGTGATCGCGTGGTGGATTTTCTATCGCTGGCGTAATCAAGAGCCGTGGACGATTTACCTGTTCGTGTTTGTTTTGATCTCCCCGACCATTCTCTATCTCGCCTCGCTTCTGCTTTTCCCGTCCGAAAGCGCCTTCGACGAGTTCGTCGACTACAAAAAACACTTTTACGCCAATCACCGTGCCTTCTTCTCGATCTTCAGCATGTTTACGCTGGTCGACTTTGCGGACACGCTTCTCAAAGGCATCCCCCATTTTCTCGCGTTAGGTCCCCAATATGTCATCAGCAACTCGCTCTATTTTGCTGGACTCGCCACCGCCGCGATCACGCACAACGAGCGCTATCATAAAGCGTTCGCCATTTTCTTTCTCGTTCAAACGGTTATCGCCAGCTTCCTTCTCTTTCAAACGCTGATGTGATTTAACTCATGTCCGCACTGCCTGACATCCGGACGCGTTGCGTGATCGTTGGCGGCGGGCCGGCTGGGATGATGGCTGGCTATTTATTGGCGCGGGCCGGAGTCGAGGTGGTCGTTCTGGAGAAGCACGCCGATTTCTTTCGTGATTTCCGCGGCGACACAATCCATCCGTCGACCCTCGAATTGATGCACGAGCTTGGATTGCTCGATGAATTCCTAAAGCTACCGCATCAGGAGTTCTCCCGATTGAGAGGAATTTTTAATGGCCACATCGCAGGCATCGCCGATTTCTCGCGTCTGCCGACGCACTGCAAATTCATCGCATTCATGCCGCAGTGGGACTTCCTGAACTTTTTTGCCGGAAAGGCCAAGGCTTTCCCTTCGTTCGCGCTCCACCTGCAGCACGAAGTTGTCGATCTAATCATCGAAGGCGACCGAGTAGTCGGCGTGCGCGCGAAAACTCCGGAAGGCGATCGCGATTTCCGTGCCGACCTCGTCATTGGCGCGGACGGCCGCCACGCGATCACTCACACGCGGGCGGGTTTCGAAATTCAAGAGATCGGAGTGCCGATCGATGTGCTTTGGATGCACATTTCGAAACGCAACAGCGATCCTGAACAGTTGTTCGGGTTCTTTCGTCACGGCAAACTGCTCGTCTTGATTGACCGGGAAAATTATTATCAGGCCGGTTTCGTTATTCCAAAGGCGGCATCGAAGCGGCCAAAGAGCGCGGGCTTGCCGCTTTGCATAAAGAAATCGTCTCGCTCGCGCCTTTTCTACAGGACCGCATTGCCGAGTTGGATGATTGGTCGAAAATCAAATTGCTCACTGTTCAGATCAATCGCCTGAAAAAATGGTGTCGTGAAGGCTTGCTTTGTATTGGCGACAGCGCGCACGCGATGTCGCCCGCGGGTGGGGTCGGCATCAATCTCGCGCTCCAGGACGCGGTCGCGACCGCGAATCTGCTGGCCGCGAAACTAAGAAGCGGGCCCGTTTCGGTCGCTGAGCTCGAGCAAATTCAACAGCGCCGGGAATGGCCGACCCGTCTCATTCAAGCGATGCAAACATTCGTTCACCGCCGAGTTGTGACCGGACGGGAGTCGAAGAGCGGAGACTCGCTTCCGATTTTTGTGAGGCTTTTGCAATGGTTCCCGGTATTGCGTGCGTTGCCGGCACGTTTCATCGGCCTCGGCCCGCGGCCCGAACACATTCAATCGCCGGCAATAAATTAATCGCCGGACTCTTCTTCCTCTTCTTCTTCGCCGCTGGATTTTTTCTTGCCGGCTTTGACCGTAAACTTCGCGGTCGTGGCGAGCTCGTCGTTCACGTAAATTTCCACGCGGTATTTGCCGACCGGCCAGCCTTTGGTTGGTTTGCTGAAATTAAAATCGCCACTAAAATCGCGGCCGGCGCTGTAACCTTTTACGTCGAGCGTTTCCTCGAGAACCTTGGTATTCGCCGGCGCGGCGTCACCAACATCTTCCGCAATCAATACTCCGCGGATCTTGTCCCCATCCTTTGCGCCTTTGGCTTTAAACATCGCGTAGAGCTTGGGGGTGTTCGCTGCGAACGTCGTCGTCGGATCATCCTGCGGACCTGTCGTCATCGTGACTTTAACGCTTACGTCCCCTGCCCTCGCGACCGAGATGCAGATCGCGGTGACAGTGAGTGCGAGAAGGAATGGAAATGCTTTTTTCATATTTGTGCGCGGAAGTTAGCAGGTCATCCGCCGACCGCTATCGATTTTTGAGCAACACACGAACGAATTTTCCAGACAACAGGACCGACTGTGTTTTTCTGTTAGATGCCAGTCCGGCTCGGACTACGGGGCGTTCAGGATTGTGAGTGTGGCTTTGGCGCCGCGTCTCGGAATTTTGTAACCGCTTCCGGTCGTCAATGCCATTACTGCCGTTTCGTTTTTCTCCCGCACGCCATCGGCGATCGAATGCAACGTTACCGTGGCTGAATTTTGTCCGGCGCTGATCGTCACCTCCCCTGCCGTTCCGCTCAATGTGTAATCGGTTCCGTTGAAGGCGGTGCCGCGCATCGAATAACTGATGGTCACTGGTTGTGAAACGACGACCGAACTTGAAAACGTAAAGGTTGCATCATTTCCTTCGATCACGCTGCTCGGTGAAACTGAAACGGTGATCGTTGGTGTCGTTGACGGCGTGCTGCTTGGCGTTGGAGTCGCGGTCGGCGTCGCACTGGGTGTTGGCGTCACCGTCGGCGTTGCAGTTGGTGTTGCGGTCGGTGTGGGACTTGGAGTTGGCGTCGGCGTGACTGTCGGAGTCGCGGTGGGTGTTGCAGTTGGAGTTGGAGAGGGCGTTGGAGTTGATGTCGGCGAAGGTGTGACCGTTGGCGTCGCGCTTGGAGTTGGTGTTGGTGTTGGTGAACCGGTTTGCACATTCACGATCATCGCGTCGTACGCGACTGCGTGAACTGAATCATCCGCACTCAGTTCGAATGTGTAGGTTCCGGACTGGGAAAAATTTACCACCGTTGTCGCAGCGTTTGAATTGGCGAAATTTACCGCCGCTGGTCCTGAATAGAGTTTCCACAAAATCGTCGCGCTTCCGCTTGGATCGACAATCGTGCCGGTCAACGTTGTGCCTAGATTGCTGATGTTTTGGTCTGCGCCGGCATCGACTGTCGGTGCGCCGGGCGATCGCGGCCCTTGCGTCGGCCCGGTTGTTTGAATCACGTCGAAATTGCTGACGTCGATCGTGGAAAGATTGTTGAACGCAACCGACGAGAACCGGTCATCCGGACAAACCGAAATGGAAAAAAATCCGCCGCTGTTATCGGCCACGATCGCGCCATATTTTTTCAGCGCGTAACAGACCGCCTTCTCTTCAATCGTCCATCCGCTCGGCACCACGAAACTGGCTTTTAATCGGAAGCGTTCGCCCATCGCCGGATATTGGGTCGATGTTGCCGCGATCGACGACGCATAATGGTTCGCCGGATAAATATATTCGCGCCGCGTTTTTGGAACGCACAAACGCACCGCGTGTTCGACCGCGCCGCGTTCGCATTCATCGTAACGCACCAGCGCAGGAAACATCGGCAGTCCACCTGCGTCGCCGGAAGTCCAGCCAGCCGGGCGCAACGCATTTGAATTGAGATCGAACTTTGCGCCACAGGACGCTTGCCAGCCGTTCGTTGTCAATTTCATCTGCCACGTTTCCCAGATCGAGCCCGCGCCCGGCGCGACGATGATCCCGTGACGATCTCCGCCGATGTTGGTCGCGTCCATTTGCCATTGTTGCAGCGTCAGAGTGCCGGTGCCGCGCGGCCAGGTCTCGATCGGCATGTTCGACGGAATCGGGTAACTGCCGTTCGGATAGGTTCCCCCATCGAGATCCGATTCATCCGGGTAATCAAGAAACGGAATCGTGACCCGCGCCTGATTGTCCGGCACGAGCACGTAATTCATTTCGTAAAACGGTCGCAACGTTTGCCGGCTCGATGACAAATCCGATTTCAATTGCGAAATCATCGTGGCCGAATTCGATAACAGCGGACGACGCGAGATGTCTTCATTCCATGGATTCGTCACCGGAAAAATCTGCATCGCCGAAATGATCGCGTCCGCTTGTGACGTATTGAACAGCGTCGGCGTCGTCACCACCGGTGCGGGCCCGAGGATTCGTCCTTCCTGATTGATCCGCTCTCCGCCCGATTCGCTCACAACGAAACTGAGAACCAGGAAAATGATCGAATTACTAATTCTGCGGCTGCGATCCAGCGCTGTGCGCTTCCGAATTTGGCGTTCTCCTCCTAATGACATCTGATTTGTGACTTGTGACCTGTGATCTCTGCGAAGAGAGCTTTGGAGAAGCGCAGTTTTACCAGCAGGATTTGCACCGATTAGCTCGCAAAGATCGACATCCTGCGGGTTTATGGGAGAATCGGCGTCGTAAATCCCTGGGGTCGAAATGAGTAATTTTTTCGCCGAGTTGAAGCGGCGCAACGTTTACAAAGTTGCGGTCGCGTATGCCGTGGTTGCCTGGCTGTTGTTCCAAGCCGCTTCGATTTTACTGCCGACGTTCGAGGCGCCGAGTTGGGTGATGAAAGCGTTCACTGTGTTCCTGGCGCTCGGTTTTGTCTTTGCCGTCTTCATTTCATGGGCCTTCGAAATGACGCCGCAAGGAATGAAGCGGACGGCGGATGTTTCGGCCGACGAAGTCCGATCGTTTCCCTACTGGAGCAAACGCAAGTTCGCCGCATTTATTGCCGGCGTTGCGATCATCGCAACGGGCTTGCTCGCTTATCAATTTTTGCGCACTCCAAGATCGACAACAGCCGTGACCGCAGACAGCAAGTCGATCGCCGTTTTGCCGTTTGTGAACATGAGCGCGGACAAGAACGATGAATATTTGAGCGACGGCGTGAGCGAGGAATTGATTACCGCGCTTTCAAAGATCACCGGCCTCCAAGTGAAGGCGCGCACGTCGTCGTTCGTGTTCAAGGGTAAGAACGAAGACATCCAGAAAATCGGCGAGCTGCTGCATGTGAGTCATTTGCTCGAAGGCAGCGTCGCCAAGGCCGGCAACAAATTGCGCATCACCGCACAGCTGATTCAGGCGTCGGACGGCAATCACGAATGGTCCGACACCTACGATCGCGAGATGCAGGACATCTTTGCGGTGCGCAGCGAAGTCGCGGAGAAAGTCGCTGAAACGTTAAAAGTTCGTTTGCTCGGTGAAGAAAAACGCAAGATCGACAAGAAGCCGACAGAGAATCTCGAAGCTTACAACCTTTACCGTCAGGGGCGCTTCTACGGCGATCAGGTTTCGGAGGAAGGTATTAAAAAGGCGCTTCCATTTTTCGAACAAGCGATCCAGAAAGATCCTCGCTTCGCGCTCGCTTACGCCGGGATGGCGGACACCTACGTGGCCGCGGCAGACGCTTTCATCGCGCCGCGCGAAGCATTTTCAAAAGCAAAAGAGGCTGCGCAAAAAGCTATTGAACTCGACGACACGCTGGCCGAAGCCCACGCGTCATTGGGATTGCTTCACTACCACTACGATTGGGACTGGGCTGCGGCAGAGAAAGAGTTTAAACGCGCGCTGATTCTCAATCCGCAGTCCGCGTGGAGCTACGCACTTTACTCGCAGTTTCTCGGAGGGATGGGCCGCGTCGAAGAAGCAAACGAACAGGGTCGGCATGCACTCGAGCTCGATCCGCTTTCCGTTACCGCCCGATGGTGCCTGGGCTGGGCATTTCTCAGCGCCGGCCGTAGTGATGAAGCGATTGAGGAATTGTCCAAGGCGATGGAACTGGAACCGACCAGTGCCTGGGCCCGAACCTTCTTGGGGCGAGCCTACCTGAGCAAGGGAATGCAGCAACGCGCGATCGAAGAATTGGAAACCGCGCGCCGCGACGGGCCGGACGACGTCTTCGTGTTGTCGCTGCTCGGTTATGGTTATGCCGTCACAGGTCGGCGGGCCGACGCGTTAGAAGTTCTGCAAAGGTTCGATGAAATGGAAAAGCATCGTTATGTTTCGCGCGCGGCCCGTGTCTATGTTTACGCCGGGCTCGGAGACAAGGACAAAGCATTCGAGTGGCTCGAGAAAGCCTATCAGGAACGCTCCGACGCCTTGGCATGGTTTCGCCAAGAACCGGAATCGAAAAGCCTGCGAAGCGATCCGCGCTTCGCCGTTTTGATGCGGAAGATCGGATTCGCCGACGCGAAATGAAGATCGAGAACTTCTTTGTCGAGCTGAAGCGGCGCAATGTTTACAAAGTCGCCGTTGCCTATGCGGTTGTCGGCTGGCTGCTGATGCAAGTCGCGACGCAGGTTTTTCCATTCCTCGAAATTCCGAACTGGGTCGTGCGTCTTGTCATTGCTCTGGTCATGATTGGATTTCCGATCGCGCTCGTAATCGCGTGGGCGTTTGAAGCGACACCGGAAGGAATCAAGCGAACGGAAGATGTCGATCTTGCTGCGACGGCAAAGCAACCAAAGAAACACGCATGGATTTATGTTGTCGTGATTGGCGCCGCGTTTTCCATCGGATTGTTTTTCGTTGGACGTTACAGCGCGCGGAACGGAAGCAGTGGATCGGAATTGCCGGCAAAATCAATCGCGGTGTTGCCGTTCGACAATCTGAGTCGCGATCCCGACAACGCGTTTTTCGCTGAAGGCGTGCAGGACGAAATTCTCACGCGTCTGGCCAAAGTCGCGGATCTAAAAGTCATCGCGCGTACTTCGACGCAACGTTTCAAGAGCGCGCCGGAAAATCTGCCGCAAATCGCGAAGCAGCTCGGCGTCATGAACGTTCTCGAGGGCAGTGTCCAGAAAGCGAACGATCAGGTGCGCGTCAACGTGCAGTTGATCAATGCGATGACCGAAACGCATCTCTGGGCCGAGATTTACGATCGCAAACTCACCGATATTTTTGCGGTCGAGAGCGATATCGCGAAAACGATCGCCGACACATTGCAGGCTAAGCTGACGGGGAACGAGCGAAGCGCAATGTCGCATGCGCCGACAGAAGACCCGGTCGCACACGAGCTGTATTTGAAAGGACACCACTTCTGGGGTTTACGCGGCGACAATTTGCCGCGCGCGATCGAATTTTATAATCAGGCGATCGCGCGCGACCCGAACTATGCGCTGGCCTACGCGGGCCTGGGCGAAACATACATTTTGCTCCCGTATTACACCGGAGCAGATCCGAAAGGGGTTCGTCCCAAAGCGAGAGCAGCGACGCTCAAAGCGCTCGAGCTCAATCCGAATCTCGCTGAAGCGCACAACGCAATGGGGAAGATCCTCAACGCCGATGAGATCGACCTGCAAAAATCGATTCGCGAATATCAGCGTGCGATCGAGCTGAGTCCGAACTACGCCGGAGCGCATCACTGGTTAGGCAATGGGCCGCTTGCAGGTCTCGCTCGTTTCGATGAAGCCATCGCGGAAGGGATGCGCTCAACCGAGCTCGATCCCCTCTCTGCGATCAACCTGATCGATTTGGGCGTTACCTACATGTATGCGCATCGCTTGAAAGAAGCCGAAGCGGAATTCAAGAAAGCATTGGAAATCGATTCGGCATTTGCTTACGCGCACTGGATGTACGGCGTCATGCTCCAAGTCAGCGGTGATCTCGATGGTGCGCGTGCTCAGTACGCGACCGCGCGCGCGAGAGAGAATGACGCACAAGCAATCGCACTTCGGGCGCAGCTTGGCGCAAAAATGGGTCGGCACGAGGACGCGGTGCGAGCCTTGTCAACGCTGGAGGAACTCGCCAAGCATCAGTACGTCGAAGCGTACTACCGCGCACTTCTATATATAAGCCTCGGCCAGAAAGATCAGGCGCTTGCGGCCTTGGAACAAAGCTACGCCGAACGCGACGGCGACGATATCGGCGTAATCAAAGTCGATCCCCTGCTCGATCCGTTGCGCGGCGATCCGCGCTTCGAAGCGCTGGCGCAAAAGGTGGTCGCGCCGAAAACACCGCAGTGAAGATCGACAATTTCTT
>DASQBB010000100.1:0-78845 GCA_035635435.1 Chthoniobacterales bacterium
GGCGAATTGCAGAGCGACCTTGAGAATGCTCCAAACGTGCGAGTGCAATATTCCGACGCGTTAGCGAAAGTCGACCTGAGTCGGGTCGAAGTGCTTCACGCTGTCGACGGCTGGCACGCATCCGTAGTCGGACACAACCTCTTCGCGGAGGCGGCCTTCAGCGGGCTTGCGCCGAGCTTAGGATTTCTCGGACTCAATCGAGGGACCGCCGCAGCTTAAAATCCGCGTTCTTTCAGACGCGCCACTGTTTTCCGCATCATGCGATAGCCGAAGTGGCCCTGTGGAACGCGCAGCAATTCCGAGCCGCGCCATTTTTGTTGAATCGCATCGATGTCGCCGGGGCGCGAGATCAGATCGAAATCGCCGGAGACAAAAAGCACCCGCGTCGGATCGCACATTGGCTCGTTGTGCAGCGGCGAGCTGAGATGAAAATGCCGCGCCACCAGTTCCGGCGCGATTTTCGCGCGGCGTAACTCGCGCCGCATGAACGCACTCCCGGGATTTTGCCAAATCGCGTGTTCGACGTTCACGATCGGGCACATTAACGCGACGAAGCGCAGATCGCGCTCTACCATCGCGAGCAAAGCGCCGATCCAACCGCCATAGCTCGTCCCCAGGATTCCAAATTCGCGACAGCCAGTTTCGCGAAACGCGGCGATTAATTGCCGCACTTCCATTACACCCTGACGCAAGCCTTCGGCGTTTCGAATCAGGTCCGCCGTAATCGCGAGTTCGCCGTTCCAATAACCGCGGGGAACGCGTGAGTAATGATACGGCAAATGAACAAAGCACGCGTTCCATCCGAGCTCGTTGAATCGCGCTGCCCAGCGGCGATAACCGATGTGCGTCGCCGACATCAACGCGTGGAGCATGAACACCGTCGGCGCAGTTTTTCCGCGCGGGCACGGGAAGAAATCCGCCCGCGCAACATTGTTGCGCGGAAATTTGGTCTCGATTGGGCTGCGCCAGGTAATTGCCGCGCCATTTCCATTCTCTATCGCTCGGACAAGATCGACATCGTCCGGTGCAGCATAATATTCATGCGGCGTGAGCTTCTCGCACTCGACGACGTAGCGCTCCATTTCCTCCGCGCTGCGTCCATTCAAGCGGTGGCGCGATTGCACCAAATTCATCGACGCGCACATTGCGAAATCGACTGCGGTCGCAGTGAAACGGCGCAGCTTGTTGTAGCCACGGCGCTCTGTCGCCGTGTTTTGATGCGCCAATTGAGAACGCCCCGACGGAGCGGGGCGGCTACATTTCATCCGCTCGCGCGGCGAATGTGGCAGGTCGTCGTCGGTCAGTTGAAATTTCTCGCGAAGCTCGGCGTAGATTTGTTGGAACGCGTTGGTCAGCTCTTGCTCGATCCGTGCCCGCGCGACTGATTTTTCCAATTCAGGAAAATGCGATATGGCTCGGCCGAAACCGATCCAGATCGGTGTTCGCCGAAGCGGTAACCAATTTCGTTTCGCGTAGAGCCGATCGCTTCCGAGAATTACGCACGGCACGATCGGAACGCTGGCGATGTGTGCTAGAGTCGATGCTCCGGCGCGAAGCGGCGCGCCTTCGAGCAGCGACTGCGCGCCATCGCGAATTCCGCCTTCGGGAAAAACGCCGACAATGCGGCCGACTTTCAGCCGTTCGATTGCGGTTCGAATCGTTTTGCGATCAGCCCGATCTCGCGCCGCTGGAAAAGCATCCACTGCGCGCAGAAACGATCCGATGAACGGCATCGGATAAAATTCCGCCATCGCCATCCAATCGATCTTGCGATGCACAACGGACGAAATGATCACCGGATCGAAGTGGCTGATGTGATTCGACGCCAACAAAAATCCGCCCGCGCCCTCCGCATTTTCGCGACGTAAGACGCGGATATGGGCCACGCAACCAAACAATAGCTTTGCCGATAGCGACGCCGCGCGATTGGCAGTTAAGTGAAAAATTTTGCGCATCACGAAGTTGGTTCGGCCGTAGCCGCGCGTTCCTGACATTTTTTGAGATCAAGTTTGCCGGAGGCGAGGACGGGAATCGAATCTACACGGCAAATCTTTTTTGGGATCCACAAATTAGGAACTCCGGCTTCGCGAAGTTTGTCACGCAACTGTGCAAGATCGACATCGACCGCGGCGAGTAGGATGAGGGCTTCGCCTTTGGCTTCGTCCTGAACTCCGACAATTGCGATTAGCCGTTCGTCTTTCCCGGCGAAACCGAGCAAGTCGATAATCTTTTGTTCGACTGCTTCGTGCGGCACCATTTCGCCACCGATCTTTGAGAATCGTGAAAGCCGTCCTTCGATGTACAGAAATCCATCTTCATCGAACCGGCCGATGTCGCCGGTCTTGAACCAGCCATCGTGCAAAACATCGGCCGTGCGTTTCTGGTCGTGCAAATAGCCTTCGAAGATATTTACGCCGCGAAACCAAACCATTCCGGTTTCGTGTAAGGATAGTTTTCGATCGGTCTCCGGCTCGCGAATCTCAGCGGCGATGCCGGGCGCCATCTTTCCGACGGAACCGAGCCGGCTCGATGGCTGCACTTGTTCGCCGGGTCTGGTCGGTTGCGGCTCGGGCAAATTCACGCTCACAACCGGCGAGGTCTCAGTCAGCCCATAACCTTCGAACACGCGCTGCTTGAATCGCGCCTCAAACGCCTTGGCCAGATCGAGCGGAAGTTTTTCTGCGCCAGTAATAACCAAGCGCAAAGTGCGGAGTTGGTCCGGCTCGGCTTTGCGCAAATAACCGCGGAGAAACGTCGGAGTCGCGAGGAGGAGCGTGAGTTTATGTTTCTCGATCAACGCCGCGTTCTTGGCTACTTCGAGCGGATTCGGATAGGTGACGATCCGGACGCCTTCAATCAACGGATACCAAAGCGTGACGGTCGATCCGAAGCTGTGGAAAAACGGGAGCGACGCAAGAATGGCGTCTTCCTTTTTCGCGTCGAGGAGTTCCCGAAATTGCGAAACATTTCCAACAATATTGCGATGCGAAAGCACGACGCCTTTGGGTTCTCCCGAACTGCCGCTGGTAAATAGCACCATCGCTTCGTCCTGGCCGCCGCGTTTCGGAATCTGCAACCAACGCAGGAGCAACCGCGCCGGGGCGAAGATCGACATCATCCACCAGAAAAGGATTCGCGATTTCAGCCGTGGCATTAATTCGTCCAACTTCAGGACGCGTTGCGGCCAGGGAAAATCCTTCACCCGTTCGATAAACGGCGTTGCCGAAATGGCAACGCCGAGATTTGCTCGCTTGCAAGCCGATTCATTTGCGCCGCGGCCGGCGGTGAAATTCAGATCGACCGCCACTTTTCCAGCAAGCGTGACGGCGAGGTTCGCAACCATCGAGCCTTTGCTGGCCGGCAAAACAATGGCGATCCGATCATCACGAAATTCTTGGCGAAGATAACGACTGAGCGCGGCAGCTGCGCCAAGCAATTTTGCGCGGCTCAGTTTGGTGTTATCGATTCCATCGACGACCGCGGTCGAAAAACGCCGGCGTTTCAAGCCGCGCACGCATTCCTCGGCCAGATGTCGATCTAGCGAAGGTCGCCGGCTGTAGCAGAACTCGCCAAGTTTGAGCAACTCCTCGCGCACTGTCGCGATGTCGGCCGCTTGGGGAGCGAGCGGTTGGCCGAACGCGACCGTCACACAATACGGAATTTCCTTTGGCCACTTGGCGAAGAACCTCCCTCCCTGAAACGAAAAAATCGAGCCCCAGAGCCGATCGAGCCAAACCGGAACAACGGTCGCGTTCGCATGTTGCGCAATCAACTCGTAACCGCGACGCAGCCGCAGCAACGTCCCGGAGCGCGTGAGCTGGCCTTCCGGAAAAAGACAAACGATTTCGCCGGCGGCAATCTGTTCAGTCGCGGCGCGAATAGCGGACCGCGCCCTACGCGAATCGATTGGAATGCAGCCGACCGTTCGCAGAATCGTTTTCAGGAATGGCTTGTGATAAAATTCCTGGTCGATGATGTAACGAATCGGGCGCGGACAACTGAGCTGAAGAACGAGTGCGTCTACCCAAGTGATGTGATTCGGTATAAGTAAAAATCCGTCCTCGGGCAGATTTTCGAGACCGAGCGCGCGGACACGATAGAAAGTTCGGACGAGCGGCCGGCCAAAAAAATGGAGCGCGCGCTCACCGGCGGACATGTGAAGCATCGTTTGCCTTTACAATTAGCGTGAGGCCCTCTATCTGCCAATCGGCAACTGCTGACCGAAAATGAAATATCGTCCGCCCCCTGGCGCCCGCATTGCATTGCTTCTGCTGCTGGCGATCAATTTGTTCAACTACATCGACCGGCAAATCCTGGCCGCGGTCGAGCCGGAGATTCGGGCGACGTTTTTTTCGAGTGGCGACGCGAACGCGATGACCAAGACCGGCGGTTTGCTTGGTAGCGCGTTTCTTGTGACTTACATGATCGTTGCGCCAGTCCTCGGTTTTCTCGCGGACAGATTTTCGCGGTGGGTCATCATTGGGAGCGCCGTAATTTTGTGGAGTCTAGCCAGCGGTGGGTCCGGACTCGCTGCAACCTTCGGGATTCTTGTCGTAACGCGAATTTTCGTTGGCATTGGCGAAGGCGGTTACGGACCGGCGGCGCCGACCATTTTAGCCGATCTGTACCCGATCGAAAGGCGAGGCTTGATCATGGCGATTTTTTGCGCTGCGATACCTGTTGGCAGCGCACTCGGATATGTGATTGGTGGTGTGATCGGCGCGCATTTGGGGTGGCGCTGGGCGTTTTATTCGGTCGCGCCGCCTGGGTTGTTGCTCGGGCTGCTTTGTTTTTGGCAGCGCGATCCGCGCGTTGCCGCCCACCACCTCTTGCAAAAATCTCCGCGTCGCGGCCTGACGGATTACTTGAAACTTTTTCGCACGCGCTCGTACCTCATCAACTGCATTGCGCAAACTTTGATGACGTTCGCGGTGGGTGGTCTGGGATTTTGGGTGCCGGCGTATTTGCGGTTCCGAAATCAAAGTCCTGCAGTGGGAATGTCGATCTTCGGCGGGATTACCGTCGTCGCCGGCCTGATCTCGACCCTGGCCGGCGGCATCATCGCTGACAAATTGCGTCCGCGTTTTCCCGGCTCGTATTTTTTAGTTTCGGGGATCGGTATGGTCATCGCCTGTCCGATTTTCGTGGCCAGCCTCTACATTCCGTTTCCGATGGCTTGGATCGCAATGTTCGTCGCGATTTTTTTCATTTTTATGAATACCGGGCCTTCGAATACCGCGCTGGCAAATGTGTCATTGCCCGCCGTGCGCGCGACCGCGTTTGCCGTGAACATTTTCGTCATTCATCTGCTTGGCGATGTGCCGGCATTTCCGGCGCTCGGATACATCGGCGGCCATACGAACATGCGAGTGGCGTTTTTATTCATGTCGGGAATTATGCTCGCAGCCGGCGTAACTTGGTTGATGGGCGTAAAATATCTCCCGGCTGACACCGCGAGAGTGGAAGCGGCCCAAAGTTAATGTCGATCTAAAGTCAAAGCGGGAACGCCTTTCGGCATTCCCGTTTTATAATCGCGGCGCAATTACGCCGTTAAATAATTATTCTTGTTCGCCTCCAGGTGATTGCGCGGTTTCGGCGTCTTCGGCGCTCGCCCTTTTGTGCTGACGCTTCTTCGCGGAAGGGTTTGGTGAATCCGGCGCGCTGGTGGCCGCAGTCGCGTTTGGTATAGCGCCAGTCGCGGGTGACGCGTTCACTGCAGCCGGCAGATTCGGCGAAGGATGAGCCTTAGAATGATTTTGCGCTGTCGCTTCCATCGTCCCGCTAGAGGCGGTAAGGTGGACATCATAGGCGCGCGCCTGCTCGAGCGCTTCCGTTGCTTGAGTTGAATGCCCAAGTTTTGCGTGCAGGTCGCTCAACAACTTCCAACTTTCAGCGCGGTACCACTGCGGCTGTAAACACGTGAGCAATTCGTTGATCGCCGCCGCTGTCGAACCAGTCTGATCGAGTAATTGGACGTAACGTTTTTCGATCGACCAATCTGGCGGACCCGTTCGCGCTGCCAATCGCATCCGCATCAGGTCGACTTTTCCGCTCTCTTTGCTTTCGAGGACTACCAGTAACTGATGCGCCTGTGCGTCGACCAGCGGCATTTGCGTCGCGCGCGTAAGTAATTCGCGCGCGAGCTTGAAGTCGTTCTGTTTCAATGCGACGGCGGCAAGATTGATGATCGCCAGCGGTTGATCGGGTTTTTTTTGCAGAGCAGTATGCAAATGCACGGCGGCGTCTTCTAATTTTCCTTCGGTCAACTCGAGCCCGCCCAGGTTGATGAGCATTCGGGCCGAATCACCGCCGTGCGCGATCGTTCGTTCAAGAAACGTGCGTTGATCTTTCCAATCGAACGTCCGCACAAAAGTGCGCACACCCAAAAACAGAAACCAGAGCACAACCAATCCAACTAGGACAGAAGCGACTGGCGACCTTCGTGATTTCAATTTCTCTGCGAGCTCGACGATTTCGAGAGCGACCGCCAAAAACAGGAATGCGCTCGGCAAATAAATCCAATGCTCCGCGGCGGTTGCATTCAACGCGACAATTCCGCTCACGGGTAAATAAGCGATCAATGCGAAGAGGAGAGCGGTGAATACTGCCGGATTGCGTTTGCGCGCTCGGAGCAGCCAATAAAAAAACGCCGCGATCAAAACCAGGCCGACCAATGTTTGCAGTTCGCGCCAGGCCGCGTGAGCCAGACTGGCTTCGTTGAACCCGCTGGGTTGGGTCTCGACGTCGCGATCCATGTGCAGATTCATCGGAAACAGAATGAGTCCGGCGTATTCGGCGACGGCTCGCGCAACAATGACCGGCCTAACCAACAACGGAGGAGGCGGACTCAGCGATGGCGCTGGATTGTGTTCGGCTCCAGCGCGCAAACTGAAGTAACTCGCGGCAACAACAGCCGCTATCGCTGCCGTTTTCCAAAGATCGGTCCAATTTTGTCTCCACAGAAAAAAGGCGACCCCAATCAAAGGGAAAATAAGCCCGGATTCTTTGCCGAGCGCGCTCAAAAGAAATGCCATCCCGCTTCCGACAAAGAGAAGGGCTTTGCGCGGCCCAAGCGCGCGCGACGCGCGCAACAGCAGAAATAGACCAAGAAATCCGAATGTAGCGGCAAGGGGATCCGCCAGACCGGATACGTAAGCAACGGCAGCGCTTTGGACCGGATGAATTGCCCAGACCAATGCCGCGACCAGTGCAATTAAACGACATCTTCGGCGGTCGATTCCGAAAATGGACAGCAATTCTTCAGCGAACAAAAACAACGCGATGGCGGCGAAGCTATGCCAAACCAAACTGGTGACGTGGTATGGTCCTGGACGAAAAGCAAAGGCCGCGTAATCGATCGTGTAACTGAGTCGTTGAATCGGCCGGTAGAAATCCGAAGCGGTCGCATCGACGAAAAGAAAATGGTTGAAACCTTCCGGGATCAATCGCCAGCTGCGAATCAGCGGATCGCGCAAGACAAGCGCGGTGTCGTCCCAGACAAAACCATTGCGCACAGCCGGCGCATAGCTGATGAAGACAACAACGATCAGGATTAAAGCCGCCCAGATTTTTTTCACGACA
The DNA here is from genome assembly GCA_035635435.1 of Chthoniobacterales bacterium. Taxonomy (GTDB): domain Bacteria; phylum Verrucomicrobiota; class Verrucomicrobiia; order Chthoniobacterales; family UBA10450; genus AV40. The sequence continues at coordinate 7,582 of DASQBB010000100.1, forward strand.
AACGAGGAAATCAATAAGCCGTGCGTCTACATTTGCGAATGTTTATGTCGATCCTTCGACTCCGCTCAGGACAGGCCTTGCCTGGAGTTTTTTTTGGAGCGGTGGCGATTATGGCCAGCAACGCTCGTGCCGATGGCGTCCCGGCGGATTGCTCGCAGTTGATTGTAGCCATCGCGCCGGACTGGAATGCGATGCGTGGCAAACTGCAGTTGTTCGAGCGCACGCGCGGCGGTGATTGGAATCCGGTGACATCGCCGGTGCCGGTTTTGTTTGGCAAGAATGGTCTCGCTTGGGGCAGCGGCCTCGCGGGTCAAGACGAGCCCGGCTCACACAAAAAAGAGCGCGATGGGCGCGCGCCGGCTGGAGTTTTCGCAATTGGTAACGTTTTTGGTTACGACGCCAAGTTACCGCCCGGCGGCGATTATCCCTATCACCAAGTGACGGAAGGCGACATTTGGAGCGATGACCCGCGCTCGCCGAATTACAATCGCCACATTGTCATCGATCCAAAAAATCCCCCCGACAATTACACCCACGAAAAAATGCGCTCGGGAGATTTCGCCTACCATTGGCTGGTCGAGATCCGGCACAATTCCGATCCGCCGGTTCCTGGCGGCGGGAGCGCGATTTTTTTCCACATTCGCCGCGGCGTCAATCGAGCGACGACGGGTTGCACGACGATGGCGGAACCGGAGCTGGTGAAAATGATCGCGTGGATGCGCGCCTCGCGGCACCCGTGCTACGTGCTCCTGCCTGCCGACGAGTATGAAAAAAAATGGCGTGGATGGGATTTACCACCGCCGAAAAAACTCCGCCGCGATAAAAACAGCGCGACTCGTTGATTCTCGCGTTGTTTGACGTAGTTGTTAGGCAACGCTCATGCGAAGACGATCTAATCCCGATTCGGAACCGAATATCCGCCGCATTGACACCAAGGCGCGCGCGAAAAAACAAACGCATGGTTTTCAAGTGCACCTTTTGCGCGGAAATAATGCGGTGACGCGGATGTTTAGCGATTCCCTTTACGGCGGAAAGGAAGGCGCGCGGCGCGCGGCGCGGAAGTTCAAGCGCACGGCCATGGGGCGCGCTGGCAAACGCGGGGCAAGATCGACATCGCGTCGTCGGCGCAGGCGTTAAGGATTTTTTTCGCGCCAGATTTTCCAGCACTCGACGAATCCGGGTGCAAAGTCTTTTGGGCGCGCTTTGATCCACTCGTCCACAACCGTTAGCGGAAAAAATCGGCCGGCCTCAATCTCGCTCGGGTTCAGCCGTAGCTCGCCATCGTACGACCCCCGGTAGAGACAAATGAATTCATAGCCGCTCCGCTCCGACGCGGACAGTTTCGCCACCTTTTTCAAAGGAATTTCAATGCCGAGTTCTTCGCGCAGTTCCCGAGAAGCCGCTTGATCGTAGTCTTCCCCGGCATTGACATGCCCAGCCGCGCTCGAATCCCAGGCCAGTGGATGTCGATCTTTCCATCGGGAGCGCATTTGGAGGAAGACCTCCCGGGCTGGATTGAAAATCAGGACATGGACAGCCCGGTGGAGCAAGTTATTCGCATGTACTTTGGTCCGAGGAGCGGTTCCTTTGAGGCGATCCTCGGTATCCACGACCGGGAACTGTTCTTCGGGTGCATCATTGATGATTTCCGCGGGGATCGGAGCAATCCGATTCGTTAGCGCGATCCATTGCTGCAGAGAAAGCTCTTCGGCGCGCGCACGAGTATTCAAGCCAAGCTCAACGGCTACGTCTTCCCAGGATGAGAGGTCTTTCCGAATAAGTTTTCCAAGTTGTTTGCGTCGCTGCGAGAAACCGCGCCGCACCAGTTCTGCGAAAACTTTGTAATTGCAGACTGGAAGTTCGTGCGGATCACGCGGTACGATGCGCACGAGCGCCGAATCAACTTCCGGCTTCGGAAGAAACACGCTCGCCGGAACAGTCCGTAAATATTCCACGCGATGATGCAATTGGACAAGCAACGTGAGCGCACCGTAATCCCTCGTCGAAGGCGCGGCGACGAAACGCTTCGCCAACTCCTTCTGTAACATAAACAACCACAGCGAGATGGGACTTGGATATTCCAGGAACTTCATCAGCAACTGACTCGAAATATAGTAGGGAAGATTTCCGAGAAATTTTACTTTCCGCTTCGTGTACAACGTGCGCGTATCAAATTCGATCGCGTCGCCGTGCACGATCTCAAGCGTGAAGCGTTGAAATTTGTCGCGGAGAAACTTTACAAGCCGTCTGTCTTTCTCGATTGCGAGAACACCGGCTGCGTTCGCAAGGGCAATTTCTGTCAGTGCGCCCAGTCCGGGACCAACTTCGATGACGAAATCTTCCGGGTCGATATCGGCTTGATCGACAATCCATTTTGCGAGGTTGCGATCGTGCAAAAAGTTTTGGCCGAGGCTTTTGACCGGTGAAACGCCGATATCCCGCAGAGTCGCAGCAATTTCGGACAGCTTCATTGAAGATCGACAACTTAGGCCGCGAAGCTTTAAAAATTAAGCCCTTATTCACAAAATACTGTGAATAAAACAGGCTAAAGGCGGCCTTTTATTCACAAGTTATTAAACGTCGAGATCGGCCCGGGGCCAGCGACGAGTATTTCGCACGTTCTCCGCCGAAATTGACTCAGGAAGGCGATAATCTTGGAAAGAGATTGCGCAATTTATGATCTAAAACCATAAACTATCTTTCGTTGTCATGAGCTTGAACATTGAAGCGCTATCGCGCGCGGCGACTGAAGCGCGCGGACTCTGTATGGACGCAGTGCAGGCGTCGCAGTCCGGCCATCTTGGGCTTCCGCTAGGCTGCGCCGAAATGGGCGCGGTGCTTTATGGCTATGCCCTCAAACACAATCCGGACCAGCCGCGCTGGATCGGGCGCGATTACTTTGTTCTCTCCGCCGGCCACGGCAGCATGTTTCTTTATGCGTGGCTGCACCTGAGCGGTTACGATTTGCCGATGTCGGAGATCAAACGTTTCCGGCAGTTGCATTCAAAAACGCCGGGACATCCTGAATTTGGAGACACGCCTGGCGTTGAATGTACCACCGGTCCGCTTGGACAAGGCGTCGGCAACGCGGTTGGTATATCGGTCGCGATGAAAATGGCGGCGGCGCGATTCAACACCAGCGAACACCGTATTTTCGATCAGCATTGCATCTGTCTTGCAGGCGACGGTTGTCTCCAGGAAGGCGTGTCGGCGGAAGCGAGCGCGTTCGCGGCACATTTCGGTCTCGATAACCTGATCCTGATTTACGATTCCAATGCGGTCACGCTCGACGCCGCGGCGAAGATGACCCAGAGCGAAGACACGGCTGCGCGATTCAAAGCCTACGGATTCGACGTTCAGGAAATCAACGGCCAGGACATGCAGGCGTTTCTCGACGCCCTCAACATCGCGAAGGAGAGCGATAACGGCAGGCCGAAATTCATCGTCGCGCACACGTTGATTGGAAAAGGGATCCCGGAGGTGGAGGGAACTTTTAAAGCGCACGGTGAGGCCGGCGCGAAATTTGTCGACGCTGCGCGCAAAGGTCTCGGATTGCCGGACGAACATTATTTCGTCTCGAATGAGACCTGCGATTATTTCGCCGCGCACAAAAAGAAGTTGCTCGCGGATTACGATCGTTGGGAAAAAACTTACAACGATTGGCGAAAGAAAAACCCGGAGCAGGCGAAGCAGCTTGAAGCCGCGATCAATCGAAAGGTGGATGTCGATCTTCTATCGAAGATTCCCGAGTTTCCGAAAGACGTGAAGCTCGCGACGCGCAAAGCCGGCAGCGAAGCGCTCCAGCCGATCGCGCAAGCGATGCCGCTCTTAGTCAGTGGCAGCGCCGATCTCCATGGATCAACCTTGAACTACATCAAGGACGGTGGCGATTTCACGCGCGAGACTCCGAGCGGTCGTAACATCCGCTTCGGCATTCGCGAGCACGGCATGTGCGCGATCATGAATGGCATTTCGTATCACGGAATTTTCCGCGCGTCGGGCGCGACCTTTCTGGTCTTTACCGATTATTGCCGCCCGTCGATCCGCTTGGCGGCGCTTTCGAAGCTGCCAAACATCTACATTTTCACCCACGATTCGATCGGGGTCGGCGAGGATGGACCGACCCACGAGCCCGTCGAAACCGTGAGTTCCGTTCGGGTGATGCCGCAAATCGATGTCATTCGACCGGCCGATCCGGAAGAAACAGCCGGAGCGTTTGCCGCAGCCATGCAACGGATCGATGGCCCAACTTTGCTCGCGCTCACCCGCCAGGTCGTTCCTATTTTGAACGATGTCGATGTTAAACTGCGGCGCGAAGGCGTTGCGCGCGGCGGTTACATCGCACAAAAGGAAAAGGGCAAACTCGATTTGATCATCATGTCGTGCGGAAGCGAATTGCAGCATGCGCTCGTGGCGACGAAAGAGCTTGGCGATGGAGTGCGTGTTGTTTCGATGCCTTGCTTCGAGCGCTTCAATCGCCAACCAGAAAAATACCGTGAGGAAGTTTTGCCAAAATCGTGTCGCAAACGGGTCGCGATTGAAGCTGGAGTCACCGAGATTTGGTATCAGTATGTCGGCCTCGACGGCAAAGTCGTCGGGCTGCATCAATTCGGTTTGAGTGCGCCCGGTGTCGAAGTGATGAAAGAACGCGGCATCGACGCCAAACACGTCATCGACGCAGCGAAATCGCTTTAGAACGCTTCTTCGGGCTCGGTTACGTTGCGAGCGCGATCTTCGAACCGGGTGAATTCTTTGAGGAAGGTGAGCGGAATTTCCCCAACCGGACCGTTTCGTTGCTTGGCGATGATCAATTCAGCTTCGCCGGATTTTTCCTGACGCGCTTCGTCGTCTTCTTCGTACATTTCGGGCCGAACGAGGAGACCAACGAGATCTGCGTCCTGTTCGATTGAACCAGACTCGCGCAGATCGCTCAAACGCGGTTTGCCGCCGGTGCGCTGCTCCGGTTGACGATTCAATTGCGCGACAACGATAAGCGGAATCTTTAGCTCTTTGGCCAAACCCTTCAGTCCCGCGGAAATTTCCGAGATTTCGAGCTGTCGATTGTCCTGCGCGCGGCGCGATGTCGATCTTAGCAGTTGCAAATAATCGACGATGATGAGCTTGACGTCCTGCTGCGCCTTGAGCCGGCGTGCTTTTGCGCGCAGCTCGAGGATCGTGAGACTCGCGCTGTCGTCGATAAAGATTTTTGCTTCCGCGAGTTTGGAAGCCGCTGCGGTCAGGCTCGGAAAATCGCGTTCGCCCAAAAATCCGTCGCGCACCTTTTGCAAATTTACGCGCGCGCGCGAGCAAAGCAGGCGCTGAACAAGTTGCTGACTGCTCATTTCCAAACTGAAAATGCCGACCGGAAGTTTTTCGTTGATCGACACGTGCTCGGCAATGTTCATCGCCAGCGCAGTTTTTCCCATGCTCGGCCGCGCCGCGATTACGATCATTTCCGCAGCGTGCATTCCGCTCGTCATCCGATCGAATTCGACAAAGCCGGTCGAGATTCCGGTGATGCCGCCTTTACGCTCATAAAGTTTTTCGATCGACTCGATCGCTTCCATCACCTGGTCCTTCATCGAAAGCATTTGGCCTTTGAACCGGTCTTCGCCGACGGCGAAAATTTTCTGTTCTACTTCGTCGAGAAGGTTTCCGACCTCGTCCTGTTCTTCGTAAGCGCGACGAACGCTCTCGGTGGAGGCGGCGATAATGGAGCGCAAAATGTATTTGTCCCGGACGATCTCGAGGTAGTAACCGACGTTCGCGGCGGTCGGCACGAAGGTGAAGAGACTCGTTACCAACGCCGCGCCGCCGACTGTTTCGAGCAAATTCCGATCGCGCAGCACCTGGGTGAACGTGATCAGATCGATCGCCTGGCCGGCGTTCCAAAGATCGACAAGGACCGTGTAGATAGTCTGGTGCGCGGGAACGTAGAAGTATTCCTCGTTAATTTTCTCAACGACTTCGGCGATCGCGTCCCGCGGCGAGATCAGCATCGAGCCGAGCACGCCTTGCTCGGCTTCCACGCTGTGCGGCGGTGCGCGGTGAATATCCTGCGCAGAACCTGTTGGCGAAGTGGGAAAAACTCTTCCGCCGTTTCCTCCCGGCCTGCCTCGGCCGGGCCCATTGCCCGAATCTTTGCGAGGCTTCTCACCCGTCCACGAGGACGATGGTTGAGTCGCCATTTATTTTGTTTCTTTTTTTCTTCGGAAAAACGAACGGTGTTTTTTCTCAGGCTGCTCGGCTCCGGCTTCGGCCGCCGCGCGGGATCCCTCCACCGATTTTACATCAAATTTAAATTGCGCGGTCACGTCATGATGGAGCTTGATCGTAACTTCGTGTTCGCCGGTGTCCTTGATCGGCCGCTCTAGCACAACCTTGTGACGATCGATCTCCAAACCAAGCTCGTTCTTCATCCGCGTCACAATGTCCTGGGCAGTGATCGAACCGAAAGCTTTTCCAGATTCACCGGTCGCGAGCGTGAACGTCAGCCGGGCTTTTCCAATCTTGCGCGCGAGCTCTTCTGATTCATTCAGCTCTCGCGCTTCGCGTTCGGCGCGTTTCTTTTTCAGAGTATCGAGCTGACGCAGCGCGGCCGGCGTCACTTCGTAAGCTTTTCCGCGCGGGAGCAAATAATTGCGCGCGTAGCCGCGACGCACCTTCACCACGTCGGCTTCGGCCCCAAGGCCGGGCACGTTGTCGGTTAGAATAACTTCAGTCGATGGCATTGGTCGTGAAAATTTTCGCGAGCGCGAAGATGTATACAAGCAGCGCACTCACACACTGTCAACGCGCGAACAGAAATTAAAATGCGCGCACTTCGATTCACCATATTTGTGCTTGTGCGCGAAAGCTTTTTTCGCTAACCCGAAGTTCTTCCGCAAAAACCACTCTCCCATGAACATGCAAACTAAGATCTGTCTTGCAGTCGTTGCCGTTCTCGCCTGCGCTCTTGTTCGTGTTAACGCCGAGCTGACCTTCACTGTTACCGATCTCGGAACGCTTGGTGGCAACACCACCACTGCCAACAGCGTGGTCGGTCACGGCATGAATGCCGCCGGCATGATCGTCGGCTCCTCTACTACAGCCGACAATTCCGAACACGCTTTTCTTTATGTCGGCGACAAAATGTTCGATCTCAACACGCTCTGCGATCTTTCCCAGAGCGGTTTCAAGGTTCTGACGGTCGCGCGGACGATCAGCGATTCATGCGTCATCATCGGCGACGGAATCACCACCAATGGCGATAAGCACGCTTTCAAACTGACGCCGGTCGAGGTCGCTGGCGGGCAGTGGCACTATGACTGTTGCCAATGGATTTGGAAACAAGACGGAGGGGGCTGGTGCTGGGAGTCGAATTGCGGTTGCTACAAATGGTGTGGCCCTCCAGGCAAACATCCGCCGTGTCCGCCTCAGCCTCCGCCTTGCTGGAATTGGCCGCTTCCTTGTTGTCCCGGGTGTCCTCCTCCGCCGCCTCCGCCAACGCCAACACCGACTCCTCCGGGTCAATGTTGGTGCTGCATTAACGGCCAGGTTGTCCAGACAACGCCCGAGGAATGTCGCGAACGCGAAGGTCAATGTTATCCGACGCGCGAAGAAGCGCTCAGACATTGCAAAGATCTCTGCTGGTGTTGCATCAATGGACACCTTGTTCAGCTCAACGCTGCAGAATGCAAGGAACGCGGCGGCCAATGTTACCAGTCCAGAGAAGAAGCGTTGAAGCGTTGCGGACAATTGTGTTGGTGCTGCATCAACGGTCAGGTCGTTCAGGTGCCGGTGGCGGATTGCCGCGAAAGAGAGGGGCAATGTTTTGGTTCACGTGAAGAAGCGGCCAGAAACTGTCGTCCGCGCCGCACTCCAACTCCGCCGCCGCAACAAACCCCGACCCCGCCTCGCACTTATATCCCTGGTATTCAATCAACGCCGACACCGGCGAGAAAAACGCCAACGCCATCACGAAAACGCGGCACTCCAACGCCGCCGAAGACGTTTATCGGGAAACCTCAAGGGCAAGGGACGCCGACTCAATCCACGCGCGGCACGGGCACGTCTGGTAAGGGTAAAAGGCGCGCAAGTCCGACGCCTTACGGTAAGCCCTGAGCAATCGACCCGCGCATAAGAAGCGCGGTCGCGGTTAGCTAGATCATCCCGAGCTTCATTCGCCCGGCTTCGCTGATCATGCTCTGGTTCCAAGGCGGGTCCCAGACCAGCTGCACATCGGCTTCATCCACGCCGTCGATCGACAAAATTTTGCTTTGGGCGTCGTGCGCAATGGCCGGTCCCATTCCACAACCTGGCGCAGTCAGTGTCATTTTCACTTCCACTTTCGTGCCGCCGTCGTCTTTCTTGCTCAACCGACAATCGTAAACCAAACCAAGATCGACAATGTTGACCGGAATTTCCGGGTCGTAACACTGCTTAAGTTGGTTCCAGACATCGTCTTCGGAAACTGCGCCGTTCGTTTTGGCGCTCGTCTTTTCTTTTGCTTCCGCTTTTGGTTTCTCGAGACCAAGCGCGTCCAAATCTTTTTCAGCAATACGCGACAGGCCATAGGAAGTGGCGATCGTATAACTTCCGCCGAGTGCTTGCGTGATCACCCCTTTTGTCCCGGCTGGAACCGTAAACTTTTGTCCACTCGGAATCAGGACCACCTCGCAATCGCGACTCAAGCTGAATTCAGTGTTCTCGTGCATCTCTAGAATTGTAGCGGCGGTCTCTGACCGTCGCAAATATCACTCTTCTGTGGAGGCAGCCGTCTCGGCTGCAATCTCTTTTCCGTAGAGCAGGCGGGGACGCCTGCCACCACAGCTACAACTTCTTGGGATCTTCCAACAACTCGACCACGCGCTTGAGCAACCGCGCCGCGCCTCCGCCGTCGATGCTGCGGTGATCGAAACTGAGCGTGATCTGCGCTTCGGTTTTCGGAACGAATTCCTTTTTCGATTCATCCCAGGACGGAGTTTTCTTTCCGGCGCCGAGACCGAGGAGCAAAGTTTGATCGGGCAGGGGAATGGGCGTTCCCCACTCGACACCAAACGTTCCGAAATTTGAAACTGTGGCGATCCCACCCGCCTGCATGTCCGGCGAGATGCGGCGCTTCCGCGCAAGATCGACAAGTTCCTGATACTTCGTGGTCAGATCGGCGAGCGACGTTTTGTCCGCGTTGCGAATTACCGGGACCATGATTCCGTCCTCAGCTTCGACCGCGATGCCAACGTCGATCGAGTTCGATTGTACCACGCGGTTGCCGATCAATTTCGCTGCGGCAGTTGGATTCTCGGCGAGCGCAAGCGCGAGAGCGCGCGTTGCATAAAGGCCGGGACCGGGCTTCGGATCGCCTTCCGCCACTCCGGCTCGGAGCTGTCGATCTTGCAAAACTGGATCGAGATTCACCGATGACCCAACCGTCGAGAGCGGCCGGGTCCAACTCCGCCGCATCGCGTCCGCCACGCCCGAGCGAATCGCTGAAGCTTCCTTTGCGCTTTGGTTGTCGATCTTGTGCAGAAAATTTTCGAGATCTTTGATCGTCACCCGGTTCGCCGCGCCAGTTCCGGTTATTCCGGCGAGATCGGCGGTGGTTAATTGCAACTCAGTCATCCGTGCGCGGACGCGCGGCGAAACAAAGCTCGCGCCTTTCAACGTGGCCGGAACCGGCAAACCGCCTCGAGACGATCCGCTCGAAGGGGCAAAAGTCTTGATACCGTCTCCATCGATCGCGAAGTGCGGTCTCGATTCGTGCACTTCCTCATCCGCGCGCGCCGGAATTTCTTCGGCCACTTCTGCTTGCGGCGGGGGCGTTTGTTTTTTGAACCGGGCCGCGTCCGCCTCGCTCGCTTCAACGTAGCCGAGCACCGAACCGATCGGATACGTTTCTTTTAACTTTGCGGTGATCTTGTCGATCTTGCCTTTGCACGGCGTCGTCACGCCCATGACCGCCTTGTTCGTTTCGACGTCGATGATTTCCTGATCGACCGCGACTTCGTCGCCCGGCTTCACTTTGATGTCGACGATGGTCGCTTCGGCGATCGATTCACCGAGCTGCGGCATGATGATTGGAACTTGCGGCATAAAATTATTCTTTGAGCAGTGCTCGCGCTTTTGCAGCGATCATTTTCGCACTCGGCCGATGCGCGCTCCAAAGATTTGGGTGATACGGAATTGGCGTGTCTTTCGCATTGACGCGCACCGGCGCGGCGTCGAGCAGATGAAATCCTTCGCTGGTCACGCGCGCGATCACTTCCGCGGTCGCGCCGCCCCATGGAAACGATTCACCCACGCAAAGTAAACGACCTGTGCGCGCGACTGATGCGAGAACTGTGTCGGTATCGAGCGGTTTGACCGTGCGAAGATCGACGACTTCGATTTCGAAATTTTCGCGCGCGAGCTCTTCGGCAACCGCGAGCGAATCATGAACCAACGCGCTATAAGTTACGATTGTTAAGTCGCGGCCTTCGCGCGCGATTCGCGCCCGGCCGGTCGGGAAACCTTTGTCCGGAAGTTTGTCCGCCTTGAGATGGTAATAAAGATACTTGTGCTCGCAGTAGATGACGGGGTCGTCGATTGCGACCGCGTCGATCAGCATTGTGTAAGCATCTTCCACCGTCGCCGGCGTCATCACGATCAGTCCCGGATAATGCGCATAAATTGATTCCATCGATTGGCTGTGAAACGGTCCGCTACCTTTCGTGCCACCGGATGGGAGCCGGATGGTGATCGGCACCGGCATATTCGTTCGCCAATAATGCGTTCCGGCGTGATTGAGAATTTGATTCAGCGCGGTGCTGGAGAAATCGGCAAATTGCATTTCCACGATCGGCCGCATTCCCTGCAACGCCGCTCCGATCGCCGTGCCGACGATCGCGTCTTCACTAATTGGCGTGTTCAACACGCGGTTCGGAAATTCTTTCGCCAAACCTTTGGTGGCTTTGAAGGCGCCGCCGAAAGTTCCTCCGACGTCCTGTCCGTAAATGAAGACGCGCTCGTCATCGCGCAAGAGCTTCGCCTGCGCTTCGCGGATCGCCTCGAGATAAGTGATGCTCATTCGGGTTGATCGACCAATTCGCGAGTCGAGATCGCGCACCAATCTTCCTTGTCAGCGTCAGGCGCCGCTTCTTTTTGCGCAGTCTCGATTGCCTCGTCCACTTGTTTGGCTGCGTCGTCTCGCCACGATTGCAGCGTCGCAGCATCGGCCATTTCTAGATCGACAATCTTCTTCTCCGCCAGCTTCAAACAATCCTTTGCAAACGGTTGCCGCTTCATTTCATCCGTGACGTAGCTCGCATCGTCATGTTCGCCATGACCGGAGAGTCGCAACACGGAAGCGACGACCAGTTGCGGCGGACGACCGGCACGCGCGCGTTTCACCGCACTGCCAATCACATCGAGACATGTGCTCAAATCCGTCCCGTCGATGCTGTAACCTTCGAAACCATAACCTTTCGCGCGATCGACCAGATCAGCGCAGGCAAACTCACGGTCGTTCGGCGTGGAGTACGCATAATGATTGTTCGTGGCGACCATCACTAAAGGAACTTGCTCGACCGCGGCGAGGTTCATCCCTTCATGAAACGAACCGGTCTGCATTCCGCCTTCACCGATGCAGGAGAGACCGATAAAATTCTTTTCCCCGCGAAAACGTTTTGCCATCAACGCGCCGACCGTCACAGAAACCATGGCGCCGAGATGACTGATCATCGCAAGCTGACCGTCGCCTGGCTTTCCGCGATGAATGTTGCCGTCACGCCCGCGCATTGGTCCTTGTCGCGAGCCAAGGTAAGTTCGCGCAACATCGACAATCGGTTCGCCAAATGCGGAACGGCCGGCTTGATCGCGAATCAGCGGCGCGAAGATGTCGCCCTTTTGCAAAAACATTCCGCAAGCGACGCTGACCGCTTCCTGGCCTTTGCCGATGTAAACGCCCCCGGTGATTTGGCCGCCACGATAAAGACTGACCAGCTTCTCCTCGAGCGTGCGCGCGAGCAGCATCCAGCGAAACGCTTCGAGAAATCGCTCATGCGGCGCCGTTTTCTTGGCTGAAGATTTTTTCCCGCGCTGCGCCGTCTGAAGCATCGGCCAATTTTACGCAAGATCGACTACTGCGCGCAAAAAATTTTTTGCGCGAAACGCCGATCGCCTAACGTCCGGCGCGGCTGGCTTTTTGTTCGCCGTGGCCGTTCTCAGCCAAGGCGAATTGGCGTTGCGAAGAAGCGGGCTCGCGCTGTGGCGGCGTTTGTTCGGTGGCCGGTGGTGCGGTCAATTTCATTCCGACGATTTTACTCACGCCGCGCTCTTCCATGGTCACGCCATAAAGCACGTCCGCCTTCGCGATGGTGCGCTTGTTGTGGGTAATGATGACGAACTGGCTTTGCGCGATGAAGCGGTCGAGCATGTGGATGAAGCGGTTGATGTTGCTTTCGTCCAGCGGCGCGTCGATTTCGTCGAGCACGCAAAACGGACTTGGGCGCACCATATAAATTGCGAAAAGTAACGCGACCGCGGTCATGGCGCGCTCGCCGCCGCTCAAGAGCGAAATGGTTTGCAACTGTTTCCCGGGCGGCTTCGCTGAAATCTCGATCCCGCAGTTGAGTGGATCGTTTTCATCGAGCAATGAGAGATCGGCCCGGCCGCCGCCGAAGAGTTCGGCAAACATTTCTTTAAAGTTGGCCCGCACCTGGGTGAATGTTTCCGCGAACAATTTCTTGGTCGTCGAATTGATCCGCGAAATCACGTCCAGCAGCTCGCGTCGCGAATTGGTGAGATCAGTATTTTGAGTTTCGAGAAACTTGAAGCGCTCCTCGAGCTCGTCGTATTCCTGGACGGCATCGAGATTGACCGGGCCCATGTTGTCGAGCTGCCGAGTAAGATCGACAATCAATTTTTGTAATTCGTCGTCGGCAAGATCGACATCTTCCTTGGCAGCGACTTCTTTTTCGGCGCGCTTCAATTGCGCCCGCAGCGTTTTCCCGAATGCAACGTCGTCTGGACTGAAGGCGCGCAAGTCGACCTGATAACGGCGCGAAATGTTTTCCGCCAGATTTTCGATCTGCATCTGCAGCTGCGATTCGCGCACTTGCTGATGGCCGCGTTTCTCTTGCAGCTGGCTCAGCGAATTGCGCACCCCGCGCAATTCTGTTTCCTGTTTCTCGACTGCAGTAACGCGCGCAGCACGCTGCGAGGAAATTTTACCGGCGGCCGCCTCAGCTTCGGCTGCGCGTGTGGTTTGTTCCTTGATCGCAACTTCAGCATCACGGCTTTCCTGCGCTTGGGTCGCGAGCTTGCTTTCATAACTGGCGATATCGGCCCGGCGCGCCGCGGTGAGTTCCACCAGTTCGGTGTCGCGCGCAGCCATCGGTTGGCGTTGCGCTTCCAAGCTTTCGTGGCGCTGACGCGCGGTCGCGATCGCCAGTCGCAAATCATTCAGACTTTCGAGCGTTTTTTCCTCCTCCGTGCGCGTGCCTTTTTCATCCTTTTCGGCAGCGGTCTGCTCGGCTTCGTATTCGGCAAGCTCGTCGCGCGCGCCATTCAATTCGTCTTCCAGTTCGGCCACGCGTTCGCCGGCTGATTCAATCTGCTGCTCAAGCGTTGCCTTTTCCGATTTGAGATTGTCGATCTTGCGCTCGGCCTCTTTTTCTTCCGCTTGCAGCAGCGAAATTTTGTTTGCCGAGGTCGACTGCGCGAGATGCGCGGCTTGATGTTGCCCGCGAGCTTCGTCCAGCTGACGCGAAGCGGTTTCGACATTTTTTTTCGCTTGATCGCGCTTCTGAACGACGATCTCGTGCTGGTTCGCACATTCGGTCTCTTCTTTCGCCAACCCGGCTACGCGCGCCTTGCGTTCGAGTAACGAGTCCGATTTCACCGTGCTGCTCCCGCCGAAAACAATTCCCTCCGCGGAAATGAATTCGCCATCGAGCGTCGCCATTGCCAACGTCGGCTCGTCTTTCTTGCACGCGAGCGCTTGCTCTAACTTCGCAAAAACGAGGACGCCGCTGAGTAATTGGCGAATTGTTGGCTCCAACGCTCGCGGCGCGACGATTTTATCAACGGCCCAGGCCAGCGCGCCTTTGGGCAAACTCTTGCGGACCGATTCGTGAGAAGAAGCGCCGAGCTTTGGAACGAAAAGCGCCGCTTGCCCTAGTTTCTTTTTGGTCAACCGCGTGAGTATTTCTTCTGCGCTTTGGGCGTCTTTCAATATCACCGCATGCAGATTCCGCCCAAGCGCGGCTTCGATCGCAGAAATAAATTTTGGATCGACATCGATCTGAGCAACGAGCGATCCGACGATCGCTGCCCGATAGCGCTCCGGATCATCCAAACCTTTAAGCACCGCCTGCGAACCTTGGGCGAGTCCTTCGCCTTCGGCATTGAGCTGGCGCAAAATCTCTAGGCTCGATCGCTTTTCGGCGAGAGTGCGCTCCAGCGCGGCGAGCTCGTTTTCCGCAGTGCCGAGAAGCTGTTGCTGCTGGCGCAAATTTGCTTCCGCTGTTTGCGATTTCGCGAGCACCTGTTCCAATTTCTTTTGCTCGCTTTCGGTGGCACTGTGTGCGGTCGTGATTTCCACCGCAATTCTCTCGCGCGCTTTCGTTGCCTCTTTTATTTCGGTGGAAATCTGGCGGATCTGCTCCTCCGTTAGCTCGCGCCGCGCCGCGATCCCGCCCAACTCATCCTCGAGCTTGTCGACGCGCGCTTCGTATTTGGAAAGTGACGCGCGCGCCGTTTCGCGATCGGCCTGACGGGCTTCGCGTTTGGCGCGCAGTTTGTCGAGCGACTCGGTGACTTTGGCGAGCTCGTCTTGTTTTGACTGCAGGAAGCGCTGCGTTTTTTCAATGAGCGCGTCGCTTTCGCGAATCTGGGCCGCGTGCTGCTTCCGTTTGCTTTCGGCGGTAGCGATGTCGCCGAGTGCGCGTTCGATCAAATCCGACAATTCGTCTTTGCGCTGACGATTAAATTCGATCCGGCTCCGATGCGCGGCGATCTCGCTTTGCAACCGTTGTGCTTCGCCGCGGATGTCGGCAACTTCGATGTCGATCTTATCGAGCGCGCGACGTTCTTCGGCGAGTTCGCTCTCGCCGCGATCGATCGTAGCCCGCGATGTCTGTTCCGAAGTGGCAATCTTTTCGATGTCGCCGCGGCAGTGAGCGAGCTGAGCGTCGAGCGCGGCGAGTTGCTTTTTCGAATGGTGTGTCTCGAGCACGCGCAGATCGGCGTGCAGTGCCTGATAACGCCGCGCTTTGCCGGCCTGGCGCTGAAGCGAACCGATCTGCCGCTTCACTTCTTTGATGATATCGCCGATGCGGAGCAGATTTGCATCGGTTGCTTCGAGTTTGCGCAGCGCTTCCTTCTTTTGCGTTTTGTATTTGGTGATGCCGGCTGCTTCTTCGAAAATCGCGCGACGATCTTCCGGCCGCGAGCTCAAGATCATGTCGATCTTGCCTTGTTCCATCATCGAGTAAGCGGAGCGGGCGACGCCGGTGTCGGCGAAAAGATTTTGGATGTCCTTCAAACGACACGACGTTTTGTTGAGCAGATATTCTGAATTGCCGTCGCGATAGACGCGGCGGGTCACGCGCACATCGTGCCAATCGACATTCAGTTCCGACGCGCAATCGGTGAAAGTGAGCGAGACTTCGGCGAAACTGAGCGGCTTGCGATTGTCGGTACCGTTGAAAATTACGTCGGCCATTTCGCCGCCGCGGAGCGATTTGGCGGACTGTTCGCCGAGGACCCAGCGGATCGCGTCGAGCAAATTTGATTTACCGCAACCGTTCGGTCCGACAATCGCGGTCACGCCTTCGTGGAAATTGAAAGTCGTCTTATCGGCGAAGGATTTGAAGCCGAAGAGATCGAGCGATTGTAAATGCATGCGGCCGCGCCCCAAAAACAGTCTTAGAGGGCAATATAGTAGCCTTTGTGTCGTGACAAGCAAAATCACACCATTGGTAGACCCGCGGGAGCGGCCGAGCGCAACATTTGGTGCTTCGACCAGCTTTCGATCGCCCTTGCTTCCGCCGTGGGAATCACGCACCATCCCGCCCATGGCCGCCGTGGAGACGATGTCGATCCAACGCGCGGAGAGTGTCGATCATCAACTGATTCGCGCGATCGGCGTTCCAGGACTGACCGCGAACATCGTCAACTCCACAATCGGCGCCGGAATTTTTGTTTTGCCGGCTTTGGTGGCGAAAGGTTTGGGACCAGCAGCGCCGCTCGCGTTCATTTGTTGCGCGATCGCGATGGTTTTGTTCGTGACTTGTTTTGCGATCGCGGGCAGTCGCGTTTCGTTGACCGGCGGATTGTACGCCTACGTCGAAGTTGCGTTTGGTCGTTATGTCGGATTTCTGGCGGGCATCCTTTACGGCATCACCGCGCTCGGCGCGGTCGCGGGCGTGGTGAATGTTTTGGCGAACTCGATCGCGATCGTCGCGCCGTTTCTCGGGAGCCCGGTCATGCGAATTGTTGTCATGATCGCCGTCTACGGCACGCTTGTTCTCATTAACGTGCGCGGTGTGCGCGGAGGCGCGGGCGCGGTCAAGGTTGTGACAATCGCGAAGCTTCTGCCGCTGCTCTTATTTATTTGTGCGGGAATTTTTTTCATTCATCCCTCGAATCTCAACTGGAGCGCGTGGCCCAGCAGCAAGGCGTTAGGTGACAGCGTCATTCTCTTAATTTTCGCGTTCGTCGGAATCGAAGTCGCGCTGATCCCGAGCGGTGAAGTAACAAATCCAGCGCGAACGGTTCCGCGCGCCGCTTACCTCGCGCTCGTCGTTACCACCATTATTTACATCGCGATCCAACTCGTGGCGCAGGGAACGCTTGGCGCCGATCTTGCAAATTATAGAGATGCGCCGCTCGCCGAAGCGGCCGCGAAATTCCTCGGCAATATCGGTCGCACCACTCTTCTCGCCGGCGCTACCATCTCCGCGTTCGGCTTTGTCACGAGCGACATCCTCAGTTCACCGCGCATGATCTTCGCCTTCGGTCGCGACGGCGCATTGCCGGCGTTTTTCGCGCACGTGCACGCGCGTTATCGCTCGCCCGATGTCGCCATCATCACTTATGCCGTGCTCGCGTTTACCTTGTCCGTGACCGGCACATTCGAACAACTTGCCGTGCTTTCCAACGTCGCTGTCCTGTTGATGTATCTGCTGTGCTGCGCCGGTTGCTGGTTCTTGGTCCAACGCGACGTTCGGTCCGACGGACATCCATTCAATTTTCCCGGGATGAAAATCGTTCCCGCGCTGGCGATTGTCGCGATCATCTGGATTCTCGCGCACGCGACCGTGCGGGAGTTTGCCGCCATTGGAATCCTGTTGGCACTTGCCTCAGTTGTGTATCTGATCCGGGGTCAGCTTCGGCGGAAGTCGTAGGCAAAATTGAAAAACTGATTAGGTTTTGGTCATGCGCGACAATTATCTCGAGGAGTTCTATTCCTTTCTCCGGTTTCCGAGCGTTTCAACCGACGAGAAGTTTTCCGGCAAAGTTAAAGATTGCGCGCAATGGTTGTCGCAAAAGCTGAGCGCGGTTGGATTGGAATCAAAAGTGGTCCCGACCGCGGGTCATCCGGTCGTTTGGGCGCGCAACAAACATAAATCGGGTCGGCCAACAGTCTTGATCTACGGCCATTACGATGTTCAACCGCCGGATCCGCTCGAATTGTGGGACTCGCCGCCGTTCGAGCCGGTGTTGAAAAACGGTTACGTTTTTGCGCGCGGCGCAACCGACAACAAAGGACAGATTCTTTCTCACATCATTGGAATTCAGGAGACGCTGCAAAAGGACGGCGACCTTCCGGTGAATGTCGATCTTGTGATCGAGGGCGAGGAAGAAGTTGGCAGTCAACACCTCGGAAAATTTCTAACTGACAATCGCGACGCTTTGAAGTGCGAGGTCGTTTTGGTTTCCGACACCGGAATGATCGCGCCGCGCACCCCGACGTTGAGTTACGGACTGCGCGGAGTTGCCGCGCTCGAAATCAAAGTCACTGGCCCGAAAATGGATTTGCACTCGGGAATTTTCGGTGGCGCGGTTGCGAATCCCGCTACAGCGCTCGCGCGATTGCTCGCCAGCCTCCATGATGCGAACGGCCATGTCGCGGTTGCAGGTTTTTACGACGACGTCCTGCCGTTGCAGGATTGGGAACGGGACAGTTGGAAAAAATTGCCGCTCGATCCGGATTCCGAAATGCTCAAGGAAACGGGCGCACCCGCACTTTTTGGCGAGGCCGGTTTCAGCACTCTGGAACGGATTTGGGCGCGTCCAACTGCCGAGATCAATGGGATCGGTGGCGGTTATCAGGGGCCGGGAACCAAAACAGTTTTGCCGAGTCATGTGATGGCGAAGTTGACGTTTCGTCTGGTTCCAAATCAAGAAGGCGACGCGATTGTCGATCTTGTTAAGAAACATCTTCAAAAAAATCTCCCGCCGGGCGTGACGCTGGAGATGCAGAGCGGTCATTCGGGCCCGTGGTATTTGACGGATCCGCAGAGCAAGTTCGGCAAGGCCGCGCAACGAGCATTGAAGAAAGCTTTCAACAAAGACGCGGCTCTGATTCGCGAAGGCGGCAGCATTCCGATCGTTTCCGATTTTAGGAAAATCCTTGGCGTCGAGACGTTATTGATCGGCCTCGCGCTCCAAGATTGTCGGGCCCATTCGCCGAATGAAAATTTTCCGTTGGAGAATTTCGAAGCCGGCATCCGAATGAATCAGGCCGTGCTCCAGGAGCTCGCCGGCTAAGCCGTCTTCGTATGAAAAGAAAACTGCGTTTCCTTTTCGTGATTGCGATGACGGTTGCGATCAGCACCGCCCTGGTGCGCGGGACTCAGGAACAGGAAGAAGGGTTCGGAGACAAACTAAAAAAACTTTTCGTTCGACCGACGCCAGTCCGCAAACATCGGAAGAAAAAGAAAGTTTCTCCGACGCCGACCGTTTCGGCGTCGCCATTGGCGACAGCGAGTGAAACGCCGACACCTTCATCGAGTCAAACCCGGCCACCTCCTTCGACAACTCCGCCGCCGCAAGCAAGCGCAACTGTGTCTGTGGTGCCAAGCACAACGCCGCGTCCGACCAGAACAGTTGAAATCAGACCCGCGACTCGAGCCGAGGACGCTCAAAGCCAATATTTCGAACCGGTGCGTCCAATTACTCCCGGACCGCGTTCGAGACGTCGCCCAAGTCCGAGAGCTACACCGATGCCACAAATGACGCCGATTCCGACGACGACATTAAGTCCAATACCGACGCAAACTCCGGCGATCACACCGACTCCAGCAGAAACGCCGGTCTCGCGACCAATGCCGAGTTTGCCGTCGATGATTAAGCCAGCACGATCACCGAGTCCGTCTCCGACGATGAAACCTTCGCCATCACCGAGCGCGAAGAAGATTCCCACGCCGAGCGCGACGATTGCGACCGCCGAGATTTCGGATTCTCAGAGTTACTCGCCGGAAGTTAAAAAAGTAATCGATCTTGGTCTCAACCTGGCGACAAAAAATCTCGGCTACAAAATTAACTCAGCTGATCCGGCGGGCGGCGGAATGGATTCCTCAGGTTTTGTTTATCATGTGCTGTCGCAGGGTGGAATTAAGGGCGTGCCGCGCGATGCGCGCCAACAATATATTTGGGTGCGCAAAGCCGGAACCTTCGAAGCTGTGCTCGCGCAACGGGACGACAGTTTCGAGCTTGATGCGCTCAAACCGGGCGACCTGCTTTTTTGGGCGACGCCATACAGTGTCAGTCGTGACCCTGACCTGATTCAAACCATGATCTATATCGGTCGCGACAAAGCTACGAACCAACGGCTCATGATCGGCGCGAGTGAAGGCCGGACTTACAAAGGTCAGATGCAGAAAGGTGTCGGCATATTCGATCTCAAAATTGGGCGGACGACATCGAAAGCGAGCAAAGAGCCGGCTGCGGTATTCGTCGGATACGGACACGTTCCCGGTTTAGGCGGGAAATAATTCAACGCGAATCGTCAGGTTGTGGCTGTTCTTCCTCCGCGTGAATTGACGGTGAGCTTGTGGGCGTGGATGTCGATCTTGCGGGCGCCGGTTGAGATCTGCTCTCCCAAAAATGTTTTGCAAACGCGAACGCGACCAGCACGGCTACGATCAAGATCACGATTCGCTGTTCACGTTTCGTCAGATCGAAAATATTTCTCATCCGCCTTCGCTAAGAGCTACGGCGTGACGGGCTTCGCGCGTACTTAATGGGATCAGTAACGCCGGCTTCGCGGAAACCCTTCAGACGTAACTTGCAGGAATCGCATTCGCCGCAGGCGCGACCATCCGATGCCGGATCGTAACAACTGTGAGTCAGAGAAAGGTCGACATGCAGTTCCACGGCTTTGCGAACGATCTCCGATTTGGAAAGTTTGATCAGCGGCGCGTGAATTTGAATGCGCGCGCCTTCGACGCCGGTCTTGGTTCCGACGTTGGCGAGCGTTTCAAAGAGCGCGATGAACTCCGGCCGGCAATCGGGATAACCGCTGTAATCGATCGCGTTCGCGCCGATGAAAATGTGTCCGGCCGGAATTGTTTCAGCCCAGGCGAGTGCGTGCGCGAGAAAAATTGTGTTTCGCGCCGGAACATAAGTGACAGGAATGCCGGCGCCGATTTCTTTTTCCGAACGCGATTTCGGAACATCGAAATCGTCAGTCAGCGCCGAGCCGCCGAAGATCTGGTTGTCGATCTTAACAGTCCGATGCTCTTTCGATTCTAACGCCTTCGCGATCTTCCGCGCCGCTTCCAGCTCTTGTCGATGTCGCTGGCCGTAGTCGAAAGAGAGCGCGTAGGTCTCATAATCTTGCGAGCGCGCGATCGCGAGCGTGGTGGCAGAATCAAGGCCGCCGCTGAGGAGAACAACTGCGTGTTTCATCGGCCATCGCGGCCAATCTTTTTATCGGGATATTCGGCGCGAACGGTGAGCGCGATCCCGCCGCGCGCGGAAAATTGTGCGGTCACAATCGCTTCGCGCGGCGAGCAGGCTTTCACGAAATCGTCGAGGATTCGGTTGGTGACTGCTTCGTTAAAGGCGCGCTCGTTCCGGTAGGATGCGAGATAAAACTTGAGCGATTTACTTTCGACGCAGAGATGGTCGGGTACGTAGTCGATGTCGATCCTGGCGAAATCGGGCTGGCTGGTCACGGGACAAAGGCAGGTGAAATCGTCCGTCTCGAAATGAATGTGATAATTGCGTCGCGTCGGATTCGGAAATGTCTCCAGTCGCGCTTCAGACGGCGCGGCGGGCAATTTCGTTTCGCTTTGACCGAGCAACGTCAGGGACGTGGCCTTGGATTTCACGCGCTTCATCGCTTGAACGTTCAACGCTCAACAGCCAACCTTCAACTTTCAAATCCAATGGCCGGACCAGGCGGCGAACATCCAAATAGTGAGGATCGCGTCGGAGTGATCGACATGATCGCGCACGACCCGAAGACAGATGAGGCCGTGCTGGTGATGAATGAACCGGCGGCCTGGGACGGTTCAGAGCAACGACTGCTCGAATTGCAAGAGCGCTTCAACGCCTACGTTTCGTTTTTGCTCGACGGCGAATTTGCGGAGTGGGATCCGAAGCTCGCGCAAAAACGCGCGCGAATCGAAGTTCGTTGCGCGCATCTGCCGGACAAGCGGGCGCTCGATTTGTTAGGCAGTATTCACGACCAGCTCGCGCATCAAGAGATCGACGTGCAGGTCGTTGTGAAAAAACTGTAGCGGCGGTCTATGACCGCCCGACGAATTAATGCGACGCTCATAGAGCGCCGCTACAGATTCAGTACTTCAGAAACGAAGTGACTGGCGTCGGCACAAGTTTTTGCCGGCCGTGCAGGAATTCCAGTTCGATCAGGAAAATCGCTTCCACCAATTGGCCGCCCACTTTTTTGATCAACGTCGCCGCGGAAGCTGAGGTTCCGCCGGTCGCAAGCAGGTCGTCGATCAGAATGATTTGTTCGCCGCGGGTGATGGCGTCGATGTGCAATTCCATTTCGGCTTCGCCGTACTCGAGGGAGTATTTCGCGCTCTCGGTTTTGTAGGGCAGCCGGCCTTTTTTTCTCAGCGGCACAAAACCGATGCCGAGCTCGTAGGCAACGGCCGACCCGAAAAGGAATCCGCGCGCGTCGATTCCTACGATCTTGTCGATCTTTCTTCCGCGAAAGCGTTCGAGAAAAAGATCGATCGACGCGCGAAAAAGCCCGCCGTCCTTCAAAATCGGCGTGATGTCTTTGAAGACGATGCCCTTTTTCGGAAAATCCGGCACGTCGCGGATGCCGGCTCGGAGCTTGTCGATCACGTCGGGATTCACAGCGTGATGATGCTAGCGGACGCAGATGTGAGGTCAACGGTCAGGCGAGTTGGGCCGGCGGGCGGCATTGCCAAAGGAGTGGGGGTATCTAGAATAGAGGGCTCGCCGTGGATCGATATCTTCTCATTGTCTCAACGATCTGTTTTCTCGTGGCGATCGCGCACACGGTCCTTGAAATGCGGGGTGGAATTTTTCGGCCAAGGCGTTTCAACTTTTTTGCGGTCGGGCTGGGCTTTATTTTCCAAACCGCGTTTTTGTCGATCCGCGGTCACGCGCTCGGCCGTTGTCCGATCACAAATTTGTTCGAGGTGATTGTTTTCGTCGCGTGGTCGGTGGCGCTTTTCTACATGGTGGTTGGTCCCGCGTATCGGCTCTCACTCATGGGCGCGTTTACCGCACCGCTGGTGGTTTTACTTCAACTGTTCGCGCTGTTCGCGCCGATCGACACACCGCACCGCGGACGACTGCCGGCCAATCCGTGGTTGGAGTTTCACGCGTCCATCTCGCTGGTCGCGTACGGCGCGTTCGCTCTCGCCTGCATCGCGGGCGTGATGTACCTCATTCAGGAGCGCCAACTCAAGACGCACCAGTTGCATTCGATTTTTTATCATCTTCCACCATTGACCGATCTTTTCGCCGCGATCACGCGATTGCTCTGGTGGGGATTCGCGCTTTACACCCTCGGATTGGTCAGTGGATTTTTTGTCGGCGAACCGCTGCCGTGGATCCAAATCACCTGCGCGATCGGGGTTTGGTTTCTTTACGGATTGATTTTACAGGGCCGATATCTGCACTGGTTCGCGCCGAAACGCGTCGCTGCGCTTTGCATCGTTGGTTTTAGCGCGGCGCTGACTCTTCTTTGGGGAATCACCTTCACCACCCAAACGCACACGCCATGAATTTGTTCTGCGTCGGTCTCAGTCATCACAATGCGGACGTCGAGACGCGTGAGCGTTTCGCCGGAAACCCTGAAACCGATTGCGCATTGCGAAATTCCGGTTGCGCCGAGGCGCTATTGCTCAGCACCTGCAACCGCGTCGAAATTTACGCCGCTTCCGAGAAACGCGTGTCAACGGATGAGATCGCGCGTTGTCTCGTGCGCGAGAGCGATCCTCATCATTTCGCGCCGCCATTTTATCGCTACGAAGACGAAAAATGTGCGCAGCATCTCTTTCGCGTCACTTCAGGGCTCGATTCCATGGTGGTCGGCGAAACCGAGATTCTTGGGCAGGCCAAACGCGCTTACGAAGCCGCGCGCGCATCGGGCGCTGCCGGCCGTTATCTGCACCGCTTGTTTCAGCGCGCGTTTCGAGTGGCCAAACAAGTCCGGACGCACACGGAAATCACGCGCGGTGCGGTTTCGGTCGGCTCGGTAGCGGTCGATCTTGCCGAAAAGATTTTTGGCAACCTTACGCACTGCAAAGTTTTGATTCTTGGCGCCGGTGAAACCAGCGAACGCACCCTTCGGGCGCTGGTTTCGCGCGGCGTCGCCGATCTGCGCGTGAGCAATCGCTCGCGCGAACGCGCGGAAGCTCTCGCTTTCGCGGTCAGCGGCCGCGCGGTTGCCTTCGAACAATGGCCGGAGCAGTGCAGCGAAATCGATATTTTGATTACATCGACATCTTCCGATGTCCCATTGCTCTCACAGGAAAAACTTGCTCCGATGCTGCGCGACCGGCTCGATCGGCCGCTGTTCATTATCGACATCGCGGTGCCGCGCGACGTCGCTCCCGATGTGAACACGCTCGACGGTGTTTATCTTTACGATATTGATTCATTGCAATCGATCGCTGAGCAATCGCTGGCCACGCGCCGGGAACAGATCGCCACGGCCGAGCAGATCATTTCCGAACATGTCGCTGAGTTTGATGAATTGATCGCGCGTGGATTGAGTTGTCCGGCGCAAGCGTCGGAGCATCCGACTGTGGGAGAAAGTTCGCTGCGTCCCTCGGAGTTGTAGAATTGTCGCGGTCATTTGCGACGGTCGCAGACCGCCGCTACAGAAACAGCAGCCATGAAGCGTCCACGCCGGATCAAAATCGTCGTCGGCACGCGCGGCAGCGAACTTGCGCTGAGGCAGACAGGATTGGTGGTCGACCGATTGCAGGCGCGTTGGGCCGATCTGAAGTTCGAAATCAAAATCATCACCACACGTGGCGATGAGGAAAAGACGGCGATCAACGACGTTCGCGCGGGACGAAAAGGATTGTTTACGGGTGCGATTGAGCGCGAACTTGTGACCGAGCAGATCGATCTTGCCGTCCACAGCGCAAAAGATTTGCCGAGCAGGTTGGCGCCAAAGACGGAGATCGCCGCAGTCCTGCCGCGCGCGGTGGTTGACGACGTGTTGGTGGCAACAACGCCATGTGATTTAAATTCGCTGGCTGCAGACGGAATTGTCGCGACCGGAAGCGTTCGGCGAAAACATCAACTGCGCTGGAAACGGCCGGACCTGGAGATTGTCGATCTTCGCGGAAATGTGCCGACGCGGTTGCGCAAGCTCGCGACCGATCGGTGGCACGCGATCATTCTCGCGCAGGCGGGCCTGGAGCGACTTGGGCTGAATTCAAGCAATGGACAGATCAATTTTGAAGGCAACGAATTCTTCACGGCTCGTCTTTCGCGCGAGATTTTTCTGCCCGCTGGCGGACAGGGCGTGATCGCAATGCAGATTCGCTCAAAAGACGACCAGCTCAGAGAAATTGTCGACGCGATCAATGATTTTGATACTCGGCTGAGTTTGCGTGCGGAGCGCGAATTTTTGCGACTATTGGATGCAGACTGCAACCAACCCGTCGGAGTGCTGGCAGTTATTGACGGATCGACCATGAAAATTCGCGGGCAGATTTTCGATCCGGGCGCGACCACACCGCACGAAGGTTTTGTTGAAGGCCCGAGCGAGGATGCGGAGAAATTGGCGGCGCAATTGTTGGAGCAGATTCGATCACGAGCATGAGCAGGAGTAAGAACGGAAAGGTTTATCTTGTTGGCGCCGGTCCGGGAGATCTCGGACTTGTGACGCTGCGCGCGAAGGAGTGCATCGAGCGCGCCGACGCCATCGTTTACGATCATCTGGCCAACGCGGAAATGCTGGGCTGGGCACGCGATGACGCCGAAATTGTTTACGCCGGCAAACGAGCCGGCGAGCACGCATTAAGTCAGGAGGAAATCAATAACCTGCTCGTTGAAAAAGCGCGCGCTGGAAAAGAAGTCGTGCGTTTAAAAGGCGGCGATCCATTTGTTTTCGGTCGCGGCGCAGAGGAGGCCAAGGCGATTGTCGATGCCGGGATCGCGTTTGAAATTGTTCCCGGAATTACCTCAGCGATTGCAGGCCCGGCTTATGCCGGAATTCCAGTGACAAATCGTGCGGAGAACTCGCACGTGACTTTTTTCACCGGTCATGAAGATCCATCGAAAACGAAAAGTGCGATTGATTATGCGGCGCTGGCAAAGCTGGGCGGCACGCAAGTGATGTTGATGGGCGTCGAGAGAATCGACGCGATTGCCCGAGAGATGATGGCGAACGGCGTTCGCCGCGATCTTCCGGTCGCGCTCGTTCGGTGGGCGACAACGGGACGCCAGGAAACATTGACCGGCACACTCGAAAATATCGCCCAGCGGGTTGTTGAAGCTGAATTTGAAGCGCCCGCGGTGGCGGTTTTTGGCGACGTGGTCGCGTTGCGCAAAGATTTGAATTGGTACGAACGCCGGCCGCTTTCAGGAAAGCGGATTGTGGTGACGCGGACGCGGAAACAAGCGGGCGCGCTCACGAGTCAACTCCGCGCGCTCGGCGCTGACGTTTTTGAATTGCCGACGATTCGAATCGAGCCGCCGACCGATTTGCGCGAATTCGCCGAACTCGTCCAGGACGCGCACGGCTACGACTGGATCGTGTTCACCAGTCCGAACGGAGTCGACGGCTTCTTCGAAATATTTTACAAGCTGTATGATGATGCGCGTGAGATTGGCGCCACGAAAATCGCGGCCATCGGTCCGGCAACGGCCCAACGGGTCCGCGATTTCCATCTTCATGTCGATCTTCAGCCAGACGAATTCGTGGCCGAGTCAATCGTCCGTGAATTTCAGAAGCAAGGGGTAGAAAATTTGCGAATCCTCTTGGCCCGGGCGGAAAAGGCGCGGGACGTGCTTCCGAGGGAATTGTCTAAGCTGGGAGCGATTGTCGATGAAGCTTTTGCCTATCGTACGGTTCCGGAGACGCGCGACGTTACCGGCGCGCGGCGCCGGCTTTTGGAAGAGGGGGCGGATCTGATCACGTTCACGAGCTCTTCCACGGTGGAGAATTTTCTCGCGCTCGGTCTGTCTTGGCCAAAAGGAATGCAAATCGCGAGTATCGGACCGATCACGTCGAAAACGGCCACTGATCATGGTCTCAAGGTCGACATCGAAGCGCGGCGTCATGACATCGAAGGTTTGGTCGAAGCGATTAGGAAATTTTTTGTGAGGGAAAATGTCGAATAAGGCCACCAAAGAAGAGCAGGATTTCGCGGTCGTGATGCAACAGCTGAGCGCCGAGGCTGAGAAAATAATGCCGGTGCTTGCGGTCGAGGAAAAAGATTCTTCGGCCGACGGTCAAGAATCGGCGGAGCTGGCAGAAAAGCGGGATGCGTTCGCTGAACGTTTGCACGGTTTGGAAAACTCGGTGCTGAACCGTTTGGAACAGATCGCCGCTCAAATGGAAGAATCTCGAGCCGCTGCCTTTGCCGAACAATTTCGCAGGATCGACGAACAACTGGCTTCGATTCGCAACACGGAAAGTGTGAATCAGCAGCTGTTTGACTCGCTTCATGCCGAATTGCTCAAGTATCGCGACAATTTTCTGCACGAATCGCTCCAGAAACCGTTCATCCATGATTTGGTCTATCTCTTCGACCATCTCAACGGATTGTGCGAACAACTCTCCGCCGTCGCGCAGGAGAAGGGGAAGCGCAGCCGCGTTTCTCAGTGGCGTGATAATTTGGAAAACGCCATTCATTCGCTGGTCGAAATCCTGCACCGATTCGACGTAAAGGAGATTGAGCCTCGGGAACGCGTCGATCGCGCATGTCATCGCGTGATCAACTATGAACCAGCGGATTTTCCGGAAGAGGATGGTACTATCGTCATGCGGGTGAAGCGCGGATTCGTCTGGCGTGACAAGCTGATTCGCCCCGAGGAAGTCATTGCCAAGCGCTTTGGCTGAGGCTTCTTCGGATTGTCGATTTAAACTCCGTCCTTTGCGCAAATTCTTCCCCTTCTGGGGCACGAAAACTGCACTAACGAGCCGATGCCGAACCCAAGGCATTGGTCCAACCTTTTTTTGAGCCATGAGCACACGCAAAGCAGTCGGAATTGATCTGGGCACGACGTTTTCTGCCATCGCGCACATCGATAGCTACGGAAAACCGCAAATCATCCCGAACTCGGAAACCGAGCGCATCACTCCGTCGGTCATCTTCTTTGACGCGACTAACGTGATCGTGGGCTCGGTGGCCAAGAATAATGCCGTCGCTGAGCCGGAAAAGATTGTCGATTTCGTGAAGCGTGAAATGGGCAAACCAAAGGACCAGTTTCATCGCGATTTTGGAGGTAAGGTTTATTCGGCCGAAGAACTTTCGGCCTTGATCATCAGAAAACTGAAGGCCGACGCTGAGAAATATCTTGATCAGCCGGTTACGGACGCGGTGATCACAGTGCCGGCTTACTTCAACGACGCCGAGCGCACGGCCACAATTACGGCCGGCCAACTGGCCGGTTTGAATGTTCTCCAGATTATCAACGAGCCGACCGCGGCAGCGCTGGCTTACGGCCTCGACAAACTGGCTGAAAATCACACCGTCTTCGTCTTCGACCTCGGCGGCGGCACTTTCGACGTCACGATTATGCGCATTGTCGATCAAAAGATCGAGATGCTGGCAACCAACGGAGATCATCGGCTCGGTGGAAAAGATTGGGACGACGTGATCGTTAATCTGATCGCCGAGGAATTCGACCGGTTGCATGGTGAAAATCCGTTACTTGATTTGCACAGCTATCAGGACCTGCATAACCGCGCGTTGACCGCGAAGATTCAGCTCTCCAGCCGTAACACGACAACGATCGTCTACCACCACGGCGGCAAAAGCGTGAAGCTGACTTTGACCCGCAAGGAATTTGAGAAACGCACACGCCACCTGGTCGAAAAATGCAAAACCATCTGCGAAATGGTGATGCAAGAAGCCAAAATGAAGTGGGACAAGATCGACAAAGTGCTTCTCGCCGGCGGTATGACGCGAATGCCGATGATGAGAGCGATGATCGCCGGCTTTTCTTCGGTGCCGTTAATCGATCATGTGAATCCGGATGAGGTCGTGGCCAGAGGCGCCGCCATCCAGGGCATCCTGTCGATGTTGAATGAAGAAGATGTCTCAGGCGTAAGGACGCTGGATGACACGGTGCGCCGGCAATTTTCCGCGCTCGACGGCGGACTGATTGAAGTTACCGACATTACTTCGCACACGCTCGGGGTCGTGCTTTGGGATGAGAAACAACTTCAGGAATATGTTTTCCCGATGATCCGGAAAATGACGCCGGTTCCCGCGGTGATAAAGAATTCGTTCGGCACCGCTGACGCCAACATGCAGCGCGCCGTGGTTAAAGTGGTGGAAGGCGAAAGCACAGTGCCGGGTGAATGCACGCCGCTGGGCGTTTGCGATATCGTGTTGCCGCCTTATTTGCCCAAAGGCTCACCGGTGAAGCTGACTTATCAATACAACGCCAATCAGGTGTTGGAAGTGGATGTGCAAGCGGCCGGCAACACGGCCAAGGTTACGATTGATCGCAATACCGGTCTGGCTCCGCAAGAGATTGAACAAGCCGCTTCGGGCTTGGGCGAGCTTCACGTCAGTTAGCGATGACCAAATGCGACATCACCTTTCCCCTTCCGCTGCCAGATGATCCGCGAAAGTGGCAGGGATGGAGCAATTACCGGTCGCCGAATCTTTACGAGCGGCTCTGTCTTGATCCGCACGCCAATCCGAGCAACGAGCTGATCGAAGAACACTGCCGCGAATTGATGCGGTGGTGGCAGAAAAAACTGCCGCTCAAAAATCAGCCGAGCAACCCACTCGCGCAGTTGCTCCGCTCCGGTCTGGAGGAATCATCGCGTTATCTGACCGAAGCGCGCCTCGAACTTCTCGACCCGGATCACCGCCGAGTCCTTGATGAAGAGCTGGCCGCGCGAGACCACGAAGCTGCGACCGCTGAATTTCAAAAGTATCTCGACTTTGCAATCGCGAGCGGAGTGCTGACAGCCGACGAAGAAAAAAATCTGCTGCGCTTTGGCGCCGAGCGCGCCTTAACCGAAGGCGAAATGAACTCATTGATTGAAGAGGCGTTGCACGAAAGTGGCGCGCAACGTCCGGCAGCGCCTCCGCCCGTAGCGAATATTACGGAAATGCCCGCGAAGACTTCGTCGGCTAGACCTCAGGAGGAGTTCCTGCACCTGCTGCGGCTGAGCAATCTCGACAGCTTCAGCATGAGCGACGACCAACGCGACACCTTCATCGACATGGCGGAAAATCTTGGGCTCGATCCGGGCGAGGCCGAGGATCTTGTCGATCTTTTTTTGGAGGAAGCCGACGAGAAAGCGTTTGCGGATCAGCCGGCCGCGGTGACTCCGCGCGCTGAAGTGAAATCGGTGACAGCGCCCGCTCCAATCGAGGAGAAATCCTCGCCAGAAAAAATTGAGCGCAACGCCGAGTTGGAACGTTCGCGTTACAGCAACTTCACAAACACTCTCGGCGAAATGATGATCTTTGTTCCGTCGGCTGAATTCACGATGGGAAGCGAGATTGAGGAGGCCGCGCCAAATGAGCGGCCCCTGATGCAGGTTACACTCAGCCGTTTTTACATGTCACGCTGCCTCATTACCAACGCCGACTACGAACAGTTTGATCGGGCGCACCGTGCCAAGCGTGCACCCGGCGTGGGAGATCGCCATCCCGTCGTTTACGTGAGCTACCTCGATGCCGTGAAATTTTGCCAGTGGTTGAGCACACGCGAGCGTCGAAAATATCGGCTGCCGACAGAAGCGGAATGGGAATACGCCGCCAAAGGAAACGACGATCGCAAATTTCCATGGGGAAATTATGACGGCCGCGGCGACCTTGCCAACTTCGCCGATCGCAACACCGTTTTTGCCTGGAGCGATCGCGAAATCGACGACGGTTATCCGGAAAGCTCGCCCGTCGGCGCCTTTCCACTCGGGGCCAGTCCGTTTGGAATTGAAGACATGGCGGGAAACGTCTGGGAGTGGTGTCTCAATTACTATGAGCTCTATCGAGGGGGACCGAAAGTGAATCCGCGCGGACCGACCGCCGGCACCAAGCGCGTTCATCGCGGCGGCAGTTGGAAATCGCGCTTCAGCAGTTTACGGACAACGGTGCGCAACTCGAATGTGCCTGGCTTTTCTTGCAACGATCTGGGCTTCCGGATCGTCTGCGAATGCGATTGAGCGAAACCGGATAGCGAGAAACCGGATACCGGATAGGAAAAAGAAAAGCCCCGAAAACTTCGGGGCTTGTAAAACTAAATGATGCCTGCCACGCCGTAGCCTTGGCGAAGGCGGGTCGATCTTACGACGGGGTAAAGCGGAACTTGGTTCGGCCGCGCTTAGCGTTGTTCTTCGCTTTGCGGCGGTGCTTTTGATTCGGCGTCTCGAAGGCGCGCAGACGGCGCACTTCCTCGAGAATGCCCTCAGAATCAAGCTTGTTCTTTAACCGCTTGAGCGCGCGATCGACCGGCTCACCTTTGCGAACGAGTACTTCTGGCATCGTGTTTCAACTCCAATCCTAGCAAATTCTCTGCCCAATAGGCGAGGCCGAGCCTAATCGGGCAGGCCGACTTCGTCAAATCGGCTGCCTAACGAGCCAGCGGATTGGCGGCCGTCGGCTTTTGGGTGATTTCTTTTCGCAAAGTGCTGGTGCTTTCGCCACGGGCGCGGGTCCACCAGAGGACAATCGGCGAGGCAATGAAGATCGAGGAATAAGTACCGACCACGACACCAACGATGATGGCCAATGAGAAATCGCGGAGGACCGCGCCGCCAAAGAAAAATAAACAAAGGATTGGAATCAGCGTGACGGTGCTGGTCAGAATCGTGCGGCTCAACGTCTGGTTGATGCTCGAGTTCATGATTTCTTCGATCGTACCGCGTCGGCCGCTGGCCAGACCTTCACGAATCCGGTCGTAAACGACGATCGTGTCATTGATCGAATAACCGGCGATGGTCAGAACTGCGCCGACCATGGTCAGGGTTAGCTCACGCCCAAGCAGCGAGAATACGCCGACGGTGATGATCACATCGTGAAATAGCGCAACGATCGCGCCGACGGCGAACGAAAGTTCAAACCGGAACGTCACGAAAATCAAAACACCGAGGATTCCGAGTCCCAGCGCGACCAGCGAACTCTTGGCCAGCTCACCGCCAACTAATGCGCCGACGCGCTCCGAGCGTTCCACTTTAAAACTCGCATTCGGCATCGCTTGGATAACTTGTTTTTCGACTTTATCGCTCGTGTTCAGCGGGCTGCGGACCGTGATGTAATTCTTGCCGCTCTGTGCCGATTCCTGAATCGAGGCGTCCGCCAAACCGATCGGCTTCAACGCGTCGCGCACTTGTCCGACATCGATCACCGCCGGCGAGCTCAATGTCACCAAATCGCCGCCGCGGAAATCGACACCGAAGTTTTTCTCGCCTTTGATGTAAAACGAAGTCGCGCCGGCCAGAATGAGGGCAAGCGAGCACATGCAGGCGAGAAAACCTTTGCCGAGGAAGTTGATGTTCTGTGACGAAATGAGATGCAGCATCGAAATCTTTTTGACGCGGCCGGAATCGACCAGCGACCCGAGCGCATTTCGTCCCACGATCAGCGCGGTAAACAAGGAAGCGAGAATGCCAAAGGTCAGCGAAATGGCGAATCCTCGAACCGGACCGCTTGCCTTCCAGAATAAAATCACCGCGGTGATCAGCGTGGTCACGTTCGCGTCAAAGATGGAGCTGAACGCTTTTTGGTAGGCGGTTTCCATTGCCACTTTGAGCGACTTGCCGAGCGCCATTTCTTCGCGCAACCGTTCGTAGATCAGCACGTTCGCATCAACCGACAAACCGATGGTCAAAATGATGCCGGCAATTCCAGGCAACGTCAGGACGAACCGAAACATCGTCAGGGCGCCGATTAGCAGAATGAGATTCACAATGAGCGCGAGACTGGCGACCAAGCCCGGCAGTCTGTAATAGAGGAGCACGCACACAAGCGTGATCGCGAGTCCCATCAAACCGGCCATGATGCTGGCGCGGATCGAATCCATTCCGAGCGTCGGCGAAACACTGCGCTCCTCTTCAATGCTCACCGGTGTTTGCAACGGATTTTCGAGCACGCTCGCCAGACCGCGGGCTTCTTTCTCCTCAAATTTTCCAGTGATGATGGCGTCGCCGCCGTAAATCGCGTCGCGAATCACCGGCGCGGATTGAATCACGCCATCGAGCACGATTGCAAAGCGGTGCCCTTTGTGTTGCTCGGTGATTTGGCCGAATTGTTTCGCGCCTTCGCCATCGAACTTGAGCTGCACCGTCCAGCCTTCGTTGCCGTAATAAGCGTGCGATTCGCGGACGCGGTCGCCGCCGAGATCCGCTTTCTTTTTGACGAGTAAGCGTTCTTCTTTGGACTTTTGCGTGCCCGCGACGGTCTCGCCAAACTCATCTGTCATAGCCGCGCCATCAGGCGCAAACTTGTGGACCTCGATCCGATACTCGGGCGGGATGACTTCCTTGCCCTCATCAATCGCTCGCAAGCGTTCGCCGTTGTCCGGGAAAACAAGGCGAAACTCGAGCTTCGCCACGCGTGAAAGTTGTTCGCGTGCCTCCTGGATCTTCGCCGTGTCGAGCCCCGGAATTTGAACCAGAATCCGATCGTTACCGACCGGGCTGATGACTGGCTCGCCGACGCCAAAATAATCGACGCGCTTACGGATCACTTCGACCGCTTGGTCGAGCATTCCCTTGTTTATATCTTTATCGCCGCCCATCAGGCGAATGAGGAACGAGGTGCCGCCTTGAATATCGAGTCCGAGCTGAATTTTTTCTTTCGGCGGCCAGATGGTGGCGATGCTGAAAGCGACCAGCAACATCACCAGCGTCGTCGCCAACAGCCGTTTTCGCAGACCGACGTCGGTTGCAAAATACCAACCGAACAAAACGAGCAGGCCGAGACCGGCGAAAAATGTGAGAACGGGACTCATCTTTTTGTCATGTCGAGCGAAGCCGCCTGCCACGCCGTAGTTGAACGAAGGTGGGAGACATCTCTTACTATTTCAGTCATTCCGTTTTCAAAACATTCGTGACCGCCGATTTCTCCATCTCGATCTTCACGTTATCGGCCACTTTCACGATCACGGTGGTCTCCTTGACGTTGGCGATCAACCCGTGAATGCCGGCGTTCGTCACAACTCGATCGCCGGTTTTTAAACTCGAAACCAAACGTTGTTGTTGCTGCTGTCGTTTTTTCTGCGGACGAATCAGCACAAAATACATAATGACGATGATGAAAAACCAGAAGGGCAGGAGATTGAGAAAACCGGAAGCGCCGCCCGGAGCTGGAGCGGGCGCGGCCGGCTGGGCTTGAGCTAGAAATAGAAGCATCATCGGAAAATTCGAGCGAGTCGGAGCTTAAACCCGAACGCTTCCGCTGCAATTTTTTTAGTTGTAGCTGCCGATGTCCTCATCGGCAGTCTGCCGCCAGAGACGGCGGCAGCTACAATTCAAGATCAGGCTCTCGCGTCTCGTAATTCGAAACGAACTCGCGGCGAAACTCGTCGAACCTGCCTTTGTCGATCTTGTCGCGCGCTTGTCGCATTAGATCGAGATAGAAATGCAAATTATGCAGGGTGATTAGACGGAGCCCGAGAATTTCTTCTGCTTTAATCAAATGGCGGATGTAACCGCGACTGAATTCACGGCAACTGGTGCAGTCGCAATTGTCTTCAATTGGTCGTTTGTCCCTGGCGTATTCGGCATTTTTCAAATTGAGCGTGCCGCCGGACGCAAAGGCGGTCCCATTCCGCGCGAGTCGTGTTGGCAATACGCAATCGAACATGTCTATTCCGCGTGAGATCATTTCCAGCAATTGCGGCGGCGTGCCAAGCCCCATCGCGTAATGCGGTTTGTCGATCGGCAAAAACGGCTCGCTCGATTCGACTGCGCGAAACATTTCTTCTTCCGGTTCGCCGACACTGACCCCGCCAATCGCATAGCCATCGAAATCAAGATCGACAAGCGCCTGCGCGCTTTGCTTGCGCAGTTCACCAAACATCGCGCCTTGAACGATGCCGAAGACTAATTGTCGAGTTTCCTTTTCTTCTGTGGTGGCAGCTGTCTCGGCTGCCGGTTCTGTTCGCTCCGAAACTTGACTGCTTAAAGCAGTCAAGTTTTCCCGCTGTTCTGCAGCTTCTTTGCAGCGTTTTGCCCAGCGCGTCGTCATTTCCGCGCTTTTCGCGGCGTAATCGTACTCGCACGGCCAGGGCGGGCATTCGTCCAGCACCATCGCGATGTCGCTTCCAAGCGTCGCCTGGATTTCCATCGCACTCTCCGGCGAAATGAACGCCGGGCTCCCATCGACATGATTTTGAAAATGGACGCCGGCTTCCGTGATCTTTCGTAACTTCGCCAGCGAAAAAATCTGGTAACCGCCGCTGTCGGTCAGGATCGGCCGGTCCCACATCATGAATTTATGGAGTCCGCCAAAATGTTTGATCACCTCAATTCCCGGCCGAACAAACAGATGATAAGTGTTCCCCAGAACAATCGGCGCGTTCAACTCACGCAATTCGCGCGGACTGACCGCCTTCACACTTCCTTGCGTGCCAACCGGCATGAAGGCCGGCGTTTCAATCGCGCCGTGGGCAGTTGATAAGCGACCATGCCGCGCTTTCGATTGTCGATCTTGTGCGAGAAGTTCAAACGTTTTGCGCATTCGAAAAAGGAGATTCGCGTGTTCGAGCAGAATAACAACCAAAGCGCAAAATATTCTTTGCGGGACGCGGTTTTCCCTCTATATTCGCGCCTCACCGCATCAGGCGCGTGACAGTGTATTACGCGACTGGGCGGGTTTTTTTGTCGCCCGGAACACGAGGTTTTTGGCGGCGCTTTGTTTAGAGAAAATGCCCACGATTAATCAGTTGATTCGGAAAGGACGCCGGAAGGTGTCGGTGAAATCGAAGTCACCGGCGCTGACCAATTGTCCCCAGCGCCGCGGTGTGTGCGTGCAGGTAATGACGCGCACGCCGAAGAAGCCGAATTCCGCCCTGCGCAAAGTGGCCAAGGTGCGCTTGACGAATGGCGAGGAAGTGATTGCCTACATTCCAGGCGAGGGCCACAATTTGCAGGAGCACTCAATCGTGCTCGTGCGCGGGGGACGAGTGAAAGATTTGCCGGGCGTGCGCTATCATATTGTGCGCGGCTCGCTCGACAGTCTCGGCGTGGACGGGCGGCGCCGAAGTCGTTCCAAGTACGGAGCGAAGCGCCCGAAGGGGGGCGCGGGCGGAGGCGGCGGCGCAAAGCCGGGCGCAGCCGCAAAGGAAGCAGCGCCGAAGGAAGAGAAGAAATAAATTTTTGAGACGAAAGATCGACAATGTCGCGACGGAAGAGAGTTTACAAAAAAGAGGAGCGTGTCGATTCCCGCTACGGGAGTCCGGCAGTCGCGCGGCTCATCACCACGGTGATGAAGCGCGGCAAAAAATCGCTCGCCGAGCGCATTGTCTACACCGCGATTGAGAAATCTCGCGAAGGATCTGACTCGGTCGATCCGCTGGAAGTTTTAAACAAGGCGCTGGAAAACGTTCGGCCGCGCTTGGAAGTAAAGTCGCGTCGAGTTGGCGGCGCCACTTATCAAGTGCCGTTGGAGGTACCGCCGGCGCGTCAGGTCTCACTCGCCATGCGTTGGATCGTGCAATACGCCGATACCCGCAAAGGAATGCCGATGGCTCAGGCGCTCGCGCAGGAAATTAAGGACGCTGCCTCAGGCCAAGGCAACGCGATCAAGAAACGCGAAGACACCCACAAGATGGCGCAAGCGAATCGCGCGTTTGCACATTTCCGCTGGTAAATTTATGCCCGCGACGCTCGAAAAGAAAAAATCGGCAGCGGCGGGCCCGAACTCGCCGGATCGCAAGTTCCCGCTCGAGCGAACGCGGAATATCGGTATCGCGGCGCACATCGACGCCGGCAAGACGACGATCACCGAGCGCGTTCTGTTTTACACCGGAATGATTCACAAGATGGGCGAGGTGCATGAAGGCACCACCGTCACGGACTGGATGGACCAAGAGCGCGAGCGCGGAATCACGATCACTTCCGCCGCGACGACCTGCAGTTGGGCGCAACGCAAAGAAGAAGGCGTTTACAAAACTTTCGAAGGAATCAAGCAGCGCATCAACATCATCGACACACCAGGCCACGTCGATTTCACCGCAGAAGTGGAGCGTTCGTTACGCGTGCTCGATGGCGCGATTGCAGTTTTCGACGGAGTCGCCGGCGTGCAGCCGCAATCAGAAACAGTCTGGCGGCAGGCGACGAAATACAACGTCCCGCGCTTGGCTTTCATCAACAAGATGGACCGCGTCGGCGCGGATTTCGCGATGTCGGTCGATAGCATTCATAAAAAACTCGGCGCGAATGCGTGGCCGGTCCTATTGCCGCTCGGCCGGGAAGATCAGCTCAAAGGCCAGCTCGACGTTATTAATAAGAAGGCGATCGTTTATTCCGACAGCGATCAGCTGGGATCGACCTACGAAGTCACGGACATTCCCAAGGAACATGTCGCTGCTGTCGACAAGGCTTACAAAGAACTCGTCGAGCAAATTTCCAATCTTGATGACGAGGTCGCTCATGTTGTTCTCGAAGAGAAGCCGGTTACGCCGGAATTGCTAAAGGCCGGAATTCGCCGGCAAACGATTGCGAACAAATTTGTGCCGGTCATCGGCGGTTCGGCGTTGAAAAACATCGGTGTGCAGTACTTGGTGGACGCGGTGGTCGATTACCTGCCGAGCCCGCTCGATATTCCGCCAGCCAAAGGAATGGAGCCCGACACGCACGAGCCGATGGAAGCACCGACGGACGATAACGGGAACTTCTGCTCCCTCGCGTTTAAACTTTGGAGCGATCCATTTGTCGGCAAACTCGTTTTCTTCCGCGTTTATTCCGGCACACTTTCGAAAGGCGACACCGTTTACAATCCGCGCACGAACAAACGCGAACGCATCTCGCGTTTGATTCAGATCCAGGCCGACAAACGCGAGGATATCGAGACGTGTTACTCGGGCGACATCGCCGCGATCGTCGGCATCAAAAACATTACGACAGGCGACACGTTGTGCGACGAAGACCATCCGATCCTGCTCGAGCCGCCGACGTTTCCTGATCCCGTCATTTCAATGGCGATTGAGCCGAAGACGAAGGTGGACCAGGAAAAGATGGGCGTGGCTCTGCAGCGGTTGTCCGAAGAGGATCCGACTTTCAAGGTTTATACCCATGAAGACACCGGCCAGACGATCATCGCCGGCATGGGCGAGTTGCATTTGGAAATCATTCGCGACCGCATGTTCCGCGAGTTCAAAGTGGACGCGAACGCGGGCAAACCGCAGATCGCGTATCGCGAAACAATCACCACCAACGCGCACGGTGTCGGCAAGTTAATCAAACAATCCGGCGGTCGAGGTCAGTACGGACACGTTGAAGTGGATTTACGGCCAGGCGAGCGCAGCAAAGGCCTCGTCGTCGAAAACAAAATCGTCGGCGGCGTTATTCCGCGCGAATACATTCCGGCGGTCAAGAAAGGCATCGAAGAAGCAGTGCTCGATGGTGTGCTTGGCGGCTACCCAGTTGTCGATGTTGAGGCGGACATTGTTTTCGGAAGTTTCCACGAAGTCGATTCGAGCGAGCTTGCGTTCAAAATGGCCGCGATCTTTGCGATGAAAGACGGTTTTCGAGCGGGCAAACCGATCCTGCTCGAGCCGATCATGAAAGTGGAAAATATCACTCCGGAAGAATATCAGGGCGACATCATCGGCGACTTGAACCGGCGCCGCGGCAAGGTGAACAGCATCGAGTCGCGTGGAAACCTGACGATCGTTCACGCTGAGGTTCCGCTGGCGGAGTTGTTCGGTTACGCCACCGCGATTCGTTCGCTTTCCAAAGGGCGCTCGAGTTACTCGATGGAGCCGTCACACTTCGAGCCGGTGCCGCAGAATTTGGTCGCGGCAATCCTCGATCAAAAGGAGGACAAATGACCAACGGCCAGCGCATTCGGATTCGTTTGAAGGCGTTTGATCATCGCATGCTCGATCAATCGGCCATCGAAATTGTCGAAACGGCAAAACGCACCGGCGCGCGCGTGGCCGGACCGATTCCGCTGCCGACATTGATCGAGAAGTTCACCGTCAATCGTTCCCCGCACGTGGACAAGAAATCGATGGAACAATTTGAGATCCGCACGCACAAACGGTTGCTCGACATTATCGAGCCGACCGCCAAGACGGTGGATGAGTTGAAGAAACTGAATTTGCCTGCGGGCGTCGATATTACGATTAAGATTTAGACGCTTGAGAATTTTGCCACGCCGCCAACATGAGTATCGGGTTACTAGGACAGAAAATCGGCATGACCAGCGTCTACGACGCCAACGGTCGGCTCCATCCTGTGACCGTGATCGCAGTCGGCGATAACGCTCTGTTGCGTCGGCTGACGAACGACAACGACGGTTACTCCGCTATTCAAGTCGGGTTCGGTTCGCAAAAGGAATCGCGCGTGAACAAAGCGGAGCTCGGCATTTTCAAGAGCGCCAACTCGGAACCGAAGCGGTTCGTGCGCGAGTTTCGCCTAACGAGCGATCTGGCCGAGGGCGAAGTGAATCTCACCGTCACCCAATTTCAGCCGGGCGATTTTGTCGATGTGATCGGTCGCTCGAAAGGCAAAGGCTTCCAAGGCGTGATGAAGAAACATAACTTCGATGGACAAGGGGCAGCGCACGGATCGAAGACGCACCGTCGAAATGGCGCGGTTGGAAATCGTTCAACACCGGGTCGCATTTGGAAAAACATGGGCATGCCCGGTCACCTCGGCGACGAACGCGTGACTGTGCAAAACCTGCGAGTGATGCAGGTGCGCGAAGCCGAGAAAGTAATTTTGATCAGCGGTGCGGTCCCGGGCTGTAACGGGAGCTACGTAGTCGTCAGGCCGGCGATCAAGAATCCGGCCGCGCAGATAAGACTGCACCAACAGCACGCGAAACAGGACAAGGCCATCGCGAAGAAGCACGAAGCAGAAAAGAAAGCGGAAGAGAAAAAGCCGGAAGCTGCGAAAAAGCCGGAAGCCGAAAAGAAACCTGAGGCGGCCGAGAAGAAATGAGCGCGAAAGTTTTAACCAAGGCCGCCGCCAAGGAAGCGAAGATCGACGTCATCGAGGATGGTCGTGGTTCGCAAGCCGTGCACGACGTCGTGGTTGCGATGCGCGCCGCTCGGCGCTCCGGCTCGGCTAACACCAAAACAAAAGCGGAAGTCGATTTGTCGGGCGCGAAACCGTGGCGGCAAAAGGGAACGGGACGCGCCCGGGCCGGTTACGCTTCATCGCCGATTTGGCGCGGCGGTGGCGTCGTTTTTGGACCGAAGCCGCGCGATTATTCCAAAAAAGTTTCCAAGTCAGTCCGGCGTCTCGCGTTGCAAAAAGCACTGAGCGAACGGATCAAAGCCGGTGACGTTCTCACGATCGATAAATTCGCCGTTTCTGAGATCAAAACGAAGGCGTTCGTCGATCTTGTCCGGAAACAAACTGATGCGGAGAAAGTGCTGATCATTTCCGATTCGTTCGATGACAAGACCCACAAGTCGGCGCGAAACGTGAAGCCGGTGAAGCTCGCCACTGCGGCGGACGTGAACACCGAGCAATTGCTCGCGTTTCAGAAAATTTTAGTGACGTCCAAGGCGCTCGAGAAGTTAGCGGAGAGGATCCAATGAGAGAGCCGCATGAAATTATCGAGACCGCGTCGCTGACCGAGAAATCGACGCTGATGAGCGAGAAACAGAACAAATATGTTTTTCGAGTCAGCCCTCGCGCGAACAAAATTCAAATCAAAGACGCGATTGAGCGTTTGTTCCAAAAGAAGGTCGTGAATGTGAACACGTGCAATTATGCCGGCAAAGAAAAGCGCGTCCGCGGACCGCTCGGCCGGCGCGCGCATTGGAAGAAAGCGATCGTGACGCTCGCCGAGGGCGAGAAGATCGAGCTGGTATAATTTTATGGCGCTCAAAAATTATCGCCCACTTACGCCGATTCAGCGGTTCAAGCAGACGCCTGCTTTCGATGAGATCACGAAGTGGCAGCCGACTCGCAGTTTGCTCGAGTCGAAGAAAAAATCCGGCGGCCGTAATAATTATGGCCGGCTAACGTCGCGCCACATTGGCGGCGGGCACAAACAGCATTACCGCAAGGTTGACTTCAAACGCCGCAAGCACGGCGTCGCAGCCGAAGTGATGGGGATTGAGTACGACCCGAACCGCTCGGCGCGAATTGCTCTTATTAAGTACAGCGACGGCGAGCTGAGCTACATCCTGGCGCCGAATGGTCTGCAGGTCGGCGCAAAAGTGGCCGCGGGCAACGATGTCGCGCCTGATCTTGGCAATTCGTTGCCACTGCGCGCGATTCCCCTCGGCACGAACATTCACAATATCGAGCTGAGCCCCGGCCGCGGCGGCCAAGTTGCGCGAAGCGCGGGTCAACAAGCGATCCTGAACAACCTCGAAGGCGGTTACGCGCTGGTGAAAATGCCGTCGGGCGAAGTCCGCCGGATTCACGAGAATTGCTTCGCGACGATCGGCCAGGTTGGAAACGTCGATCACATGAACGTCGCCAGTGGCAAAGCAGGCCGGACGCGTTGGCAGGGACGCCGGCCACACGTGCGCGGCATGGCGATGAATCCGATCGATCACCCGATGGGCGGAGGCCAGGGTAAATCGAAAGGCGGCGGCGGACGTCATCATCCGGTGAGTCCGTGGGGGCAACTGGCCAAAGGATTTAAAACGCGCAGCAAACGCAAGCCGAGCGACCGATTCATTTTGGAGCGGAAGCGCGGGAAGAAGAAAGTTTGATTTTTATGGGAAGATCACTAAAGAAAGGACCCTTCGTCGAATCGCATCTTCTGGAGAAGATCGATAAGATGAACGCCTCGGGCTCGAAAAA
The DNA here is from genome assembly GCA_035635435.1 of Chthoniobacterales bacterium. GTDB lineage: Bacteria > Verrucomicrobiota > Verrucomicrobiia > Chthoniobacterales > UBA10450 > AV40. The sequence continues at coordinate 49,145 of DASQBB010000100.1, forward strand.
GGCGATCAAAACCTGGTCGCGACGCTCGATGGTAACGCCGGATTTTGTCGGCCACACGTTTCTAGTGCACAACGGAAAGATATTTAATTCCGTTTTCATCACCGAGAACATGGTCGGTCATAAACTCGGCGAGTTTTCGGCCACGCGAATCTTTAAGAAGCATGGTTCGCACACGGCGAAGGTCACGAAATAATTGAGAAAGTTTTTTGTAGTGTTGGGCTGCATAACGCTGGCTCGAGGGCTGGCGGCAGAGGGAAATAGTTCTTTGTCAGAATCTAAAATTGAGAGCGCGGAGCAAAAGATCGCCGCGAAATCGCTGCTGGCGCAGAATGAAGATCTACGCAGGCAATTGTCGATCCAACAGGAGTCGCTCAAGACGTTGACGGCGAGTCTGGCGGAATCGAACGCGGAAGCCGAAGTGTTTCGCCGCAAATATTCCGACTTGGAATTGCGGATGGAAGCGCTGGGGCTTGCGTCGGCGAGTAAAGATCGGGCAAAGCTCGAGCAACGATTGCTCGCGGCCGTGAGCGATCTTCGGGTCACGCAAAAAGAGCGTGACGACTTTCGCGATCAGCTGCTCGGTCTGAACGAAGCGCTTTTGCGATATTTGCAAACTTCGCAAGGCGGTGATGCGCAAGCGCGAATGGACGTGGAAACGCAGTTGCGCAAAATGAATCAGCTGGTGGGAAGATCGACATCCGCCAGTGCGCAGGAACCGCAGCCGAGTTTGATGGACGGCAGCGTGCTGAGCGTGAAAGACCAGTGGTCGTTTGTGGTCGCGAACATTGGCGAGCAGCAGGGTGTGAAAATTGGAATGCCGCTCCGGGTGATGCGCGGCGAGCAAAAGATCGCGACGCTGCGGGTGGTGGACGTACGCCAGCGAATTTGCGGCGCGGTGATTGAGGATTCTGGAAAAGAGAAAATAAAAGTGGGCGATCGCCTCCAGGCGGATGCCCGCTCGAATGTGACTTTAAATAGATGGAAGTTAGATCGATATATAAGTACGCGCGGATTTCGCCATTCAAAGTGCGCGAAGTGACGCGAGAGATTCAGGGTCTGCCGGTTTCGGCAGCACTCGACATTCTCGCTTTCACGCCAAAGAAGGCGGCGTTTCTGATCAACAAAACGCTCAAGAGCGCGATCGCGAACGCGGAAAACAACGCGAACTTGAAAGCCGATGGTCTGGTGGTGAAGGAAGCGGTCGTGGGCGAGGGCCCGACTTTCAAACGAATGAAGACGCGCGCCCGCGGCAGTGGGAGCCAGGTTTTGAAACGGACGAGTCATATCCGGATCGTTTTGACGGACGACGTGGCAATTGAGACCCGCGAGACGCGAAAGGCGAAGCGCGCGCAAGAAAAGAAAACCGGAGAGGCCGGAGCAAAATCGACGACGGCGAAAAAAGGAAAAAAGAAGGCGGCGAAAGCGGCGAAGAAATAATTTTATGGGACAAAAAGTTAATCCGATTGGATTCAGACTCGGCGTGAACCGCGACTGGCGTTCGCGCTGGTACGCGTCGCCGCAGGAGCTACCCGCATTTCTGCACAGCGACCTCGAGATTCGCGCTTACGTGAAGAAGAAGCTGCAATACGCCGCTGTCGCGAAAATTGTGATCGAGCGCGCGTGGAATTCGATTCGCGTGACGATCCACACCGCGCGTCCCGGAATCGTTATCGGCCGCAAAGGCGCCGAGATCGAAAAGATGACCGAAGAAATTTCGAAAATGGCGCAGGGCAAACAAATCAAGATCGACATCCAGGAGATCAAGACGCCGGAGTTGGACGCGCAATTGGTCGCCGAAAACGTGTCGTTGCAAATCGAGCGCCGAATCGCTTACCGCCGGGCGATGAAAAAAGCGGTGCAAACGGCAATGGATTTTGGCGCGGAAGGAATTCGTTTGCGTTGCTCGGGTCGATTGAACGGCGCCGAAATCTCGCGCTCGGAGTGGTATCGCGAAGGCAAAGTCCCGCTGCACACATTGCGCACCGCGATCGATTACGGTTTTGCGGAAGCGAACACGGTTTACGGAAAGATCGGCGTTAAATGCTGGATTTGTAAGAAGGAAGAAGCGCCGAGCGAAGCGCCAGTAGCAATGGCGCCACCGCCACCGCCACCGCCGCCAACTGAGCCGGTAGAAGCCTGATTTTTATGCCACTGATGCCCAAACGAGTGAAGTATCGGAAGTCCCAACGGGGAAGCCGCAAGGGGACTGCTTCGCGCAATCTTCGAATCAACTTCGGCGAGTTCGGGCTGCAAACGCTCGAGCGGGCGTGGATCACGAACACGCAGATCGAAGCCGCGCGGGTGGCGTTGACCCGCAACATGAAGCGCAAAGGCAAACTTTGGATCCGGATTTTTCCGGACAAGTCAGTCACGGCGCGTCCGCCGGAAACGCGAATGGGTAAAGGAAAAGGTCCGCCCGTGTATTGGGTGGCAACGGTAAAACCGGGAAACATTTTGTTTGAGCTCGACGGTCTGACTGAATCGGTCGCACGCGAGTCGTTGCGACTGGCGGCGGACAAATTGCCGGTGCGGACAAAGTTTATCAGTCGCCACCACGTGGCCGCGGCCTAAACGAACATGAAAATTAAAGAAATTGTAGAAATGAGCACGGATGAGCTGCTGACGAAGCGGCGTGACCTCCGTCAGGAACGTTTGCATTTGCGTTTGCAACAGCAGAGCGGCCAGCTCGAGCAACCGAGCCGCCTGCGTTTGCTCCGGCGCGACGTGGCGCGGATCGAAATGATCCTTACCCGGCGCGCGAAGGAACCACAGACCATTCCGGCCGCTGAACCAAAGGCGAGGAAGAAGAAATAATTTATGGCCGAGCAAGCAACCCAAGATCGATCACCAGCGGCCCAACCGCCGCCATTGCCGGCGCGGTACACTCGCGCGGCGCGGAAGACGCGCGTGGGCGAAGTGATTTCCGAGCGGATGAATAAGACGATCGTGGTGCGGACGATTACGCGCGTGCCGCACCCGAAGTTCGGCAAGATCGTGAAGCAGATCCGAAGATTTTACGCGCACGATGAGGAGAACAAGGCCAAGACCGGCGACACGGTTCGGATCATGGAAACGCGGCCGCTGAGCAAATTGAAGCGGTGGCGGTTGGTGGAAGTGCTCAAGAAATAAATTTTATGGTGCAACTTCGATCCAGACTTGAGGTGGCGGACAATACCGGCGCGCGGATGGCGACAATGATCGGCGTGATCGGCAAGTCGACGCTTTATGCCGGGATCGGAGACGTGATCACTGCGAACGTGAAAGAGGCGAGCGCAACCGGAACCGTGAAGAAGGGCGAAGTCGTGCGCGCGGTCCTGGTTCGCACGCGCCAGGCGATTCGTCGCGATGACGGCTCTCTTCTGCGATTTGATAACAACGCGATCGTGATCATCGACAAAGATCTAAATCCGCGCGGGACCCGCATTTTCGGCCCGGTCGCGCGCGAACTGCGGGAACGTAATTTCATGAAAATCGTTTCGCTGGCTCCTGAAGTTTTATGAATCGACTGAAATTTCACGTCAAGAAGGGCGACGAAGTCGAAGTGATCTCCGGAAACTTCAAAGGTTCGAGCGGCAAGATTCTCGAGGTGCTCCCAAGCAAACAGCGCGTGCTAGTCGAAGGGGTGCGCATTATTAAGAAGCACTTGCGCAAATCGCAGGATAATCCCCAGGGCAAGATCGCCGAGCGCGAAGGTCCGATTCACATTTCGAATGTGAAATTGGTCGAGAAGAAGGCCGAGAAGAAAACCAAAACGAAGCCGAAGAAAGAGGCCGAGAAGAAGGCAGCGTGATGGAAAACGAATTTTACCGTCATTACAAAGACCGCGTAGTGCCCGCTTTGCGCGAACGGCATAAGTACAAAAACGTCCACCAAATTCCGCGGGTCGATAAAGTCGTGGTCAACACTTCGGTTGGTTCGCAGGCGGACTTGAAGCAGGCGATGGAGGAAGCGAAAGCGGAACTTGCTCTCATTACCGGCCAGCAACCGGCGGAAACGCGCGCGAAAAAGAGCATCGCTAATTTTAAGTTGCGCAAAGACCAGATCATTGGTGCAAAGGTCACGCTGCGCGGCGACCGGATGTACGAATTTCTAGAGCGGTTGATTAAAGCTGCGCTGCCGCGGATTCGCGATTTTCGCGGGGTGTCGCCGCGCTGTTTTGATGGGCACGGCAATTACACGCTTGGCGTCCCCGATCAGACAATCTTTCCCGAGATCGAGATGGACAAAATCAAGCGCAACATCGGTTTTGATGTTACCATTGTGACCACCGCGCGAACGGACGAAGAGGCCAAATCGCTCTTGAGTGAATTGGGAATGCCTTTTGCCGATCGCGCGAAAAAGGCCGCCGCGGCGGCTCCGAGCGGACCGTCTGAAGCGGCCGCCTGAATTTCATGAGTACCGTTACAGATCCAATTGCAGACCTTCTTGCCCGCATTCGCAATGGCGCGCGCGCGCAGAAGATCGACATCTACGTACCGTACTCGAAGCTGAAGGCCGAAGTCGTCCGCATTTTGAAGAACGAAGGTTACATCAGCGACTACGAAGTTGACACGAAGGCAGCGCATCCGCGGATCAAGATCACGAACAAACTGGTGGATCACACCTGCGCGATCGCCGGCCTAAAGCGAGTGAGCCGGCCCGGTCTGCGGCGTTACGTAGGGGCTGATGAAATTCCGCGTGTGCTCGGCGGAATGGGCACGTCAATTTTGTCTACTCCGCGTGGAGTGATGTCGGGCCGCGAAGCCAAGAAACAAAAAGTCGGCGGTGAGCTGCTGGCCTACGTTTGGTAAAACCTATGTCGCGCATTGGAAACAAACCGGTCGACATTCCCGACAAAGTCAAAGTCAACATCGACAATGACGGCGGCGTTTCGGTGGAGGGACCGAAAGGCAAACTCAACTGGAAATTGCCGCGGCAAATCACGGGCAGCGTGAAAGACAATCATGTCTCGATCGCGCGCGGCGCGGAAACGCGAAGCGTGAAAGCGTTGCACGGACTCTCGCGCGCGCTCGTGCACAACATGGTCGTCGGGGTCAGCGAAGGTTTTACGAAGAACTTGGAGATCGAGGGCGTCGGTTTTAAAGCGGCGGTTCAAGGTACGAATCTGAATCTTAGTCTCGGTTTTTCGCACCCGATCCTGTTTCCGATTCCAAAGGACATCAAGATTACCGTTACCGATAACACCAAGATCATGATTCAAGGCGCGGACAAAAAGGTCGTGGGCCAAGTCGCGGCCGACATCCGCCGCTACTACCCGCCAGAGCCCTACAAAGGCAAAGGCGTTCGTTACGTCGGCGAACAAATCCGTCGCAAGGAAGGCAAGACGGTCCAGTAATTTTATGGCGACGTTCAATCGAAAAGCAGCGCGGGAGCGATTGCATCGGCGGATCCGGAAAAAGATCTCCGGCACGTCGGCGCGACCGCGCTTGTCAATTTATTTTTCGGGCAAGCACGTTTACGCGCAGGTGATCGATGATGACGCCGGCAAAACTTTGATCGCGGCCTCAACTGCGGAAAAAAGTGTGCTCGGCAAAAACAAACCTGCAGCCAATCGCGCGAGTGCCGAAGTTGTCGGCAAAACGATCGCCGAGCGTGCGCGTGGAAAGAAGATCGACAAAGTTGTGTTCGACCGCGGCGGGTTTCAATATCAGGGCAAAGTAAAAGCGCTGGCGGATGCCGCCCGCGAAGGCGGATTAAAGTTTTAATTTATGGCAGGACCAGGACAAGGCAGACCAGGACAAGGCAGACCAGGACAAGGCAGACGACCAGACTCCCGCAATCAGGACAGAACGCCGGCGGCGAAAGGCGACACGACTGAGAAAGTCGTGTTCATCAATCGTTGCGCCAAAGTCGTGAAGGGCGGACGGCGTTTCAGTTTTAGCGCGTTGATTGTAGCGGGCGACCATGACGGTTCGGTCGGCGTTGGATTTGGAAAAGCGAACGAAGTTTCGGAAGCGATCCGGAAAGCTTCGGAATCGGCGCGGAAGTCGATGGAAAAAGTTTCACTTCACGAGAACACAATTCCGCACGAAACGATCGGCGAGTTTGGCGGCGGGCGAGTGTTGTTGAGACCGGCTTCACCTGGAACCGGCGTGATCGCGGGCGGCGGTGTGCGCGCGGTTGTTGAAGCGGCGGGAATCCGGGACGTGCTCGCGAAATCTCTCGGCTCGAGCAATCACGCAAACGTGGTGAAGGCGACGATCGCGGCGTTGAAATCGCTGCGCCGCAAGGATGAAATTTTCAAAGTGCGCGGAATTAAAGGCGGCGACGGAAAGGCGGCCGCGCAGGCAACATCATGATGCGTCTACACAATTTGAGGCCGCGGCCGGGTGCGCGTCATCGAGTCAAGCGACTCGGTTGCGGCGAAAGCTCCGGCCATGGAAAAACCAGCGGAAAAGGCCACAAAGGTCAAAAGGCGCGGTCGGGCGGTAGCCTTCGTCTTGGATTTGAAGGCGGTCAGATGCCGCTGATTCGGCGCTTGCCGAAGCGCGGTTTCAATAACGCGGCCTTTCATGCGACCTACGCGATCGTGAATTTGAGCGATCTGAATGAATTCAAGGCTGGCACGGTTGTGAATGAAGAATTGCTTCGCGAGTCGAAGCTGGTGCGCGGCGACGTTGCCGGAATCAAAATTTTAGGCGACGGCGAATTGAAGCACGCGCTGAAGATAGAAGCGGACAAGGTCAGCGAATCGGCCAAAGCAAAGATCGAGAAGGCCGGCGGAACGATCACGATGCGCGAGCCGGCAACGCGAAAGCCGACGGCCGGCGCGGACGATGTCGATCAAAGGGCGAAGGGACCTGAAGCGCTTGCCAAGTCGAGGAAAAAATCGACAGCGACCTCGCAGCCGAAGGCGAAAAAGAAAACTTCTCGCAAGAGCTAGCGCTCGTATCCTTATTTTACCCGAATGGTTTCGGCCTTTCTCAACACGGTCAAGATACCGGAGTTACGGCGGCGAATTTTGTTTACGCTGGCCGTTGTGGTCGTGGTCCGACTGGGCGCGGCGATCACGACGCCGGGCGTTAATCAGGCGGTGTTGCAGGAATGGTTTCGCAGTGCGCTGAGTCAAAACTCCGGCGGAAATCTCGCCGCCTTGTTGAATTTGTTCAGCGGCGGTGCTCTCGAAAATTGCGCGATCTTTTCGCTCGGGATCATGCCGTACATCAGCGCGTCCATCATGATGCAGCTGCTGTCGGCGGTGATTCCGCAATTGAGTAGACTCGCCCGCGAAGACGGTGGCCGGCAAAAAATCATGCAATACACGCGGTTCATGACCGTCGGTCTGTGTATTTTCCAAGGCTATCTGCTCGCAATTGGGTTTCAGCATCCGGAAGCACAGCGTTACACGTTGCCAGGAATTGCCGAAACGATTCAGCGCTTGGGAATTCCGCTCGTTGATGATCCGGGATGGGTGTTTCGTGTCGTGACAGTAATCTCGCTTACCACCGGGACATTGATGTTGATGTGGCTTGGCGATCAGATCACCGAGCGCGGCATCGGCAACGGAATTTCGTTGATCATCACCATCGGTATTGTCGCGCGATTACCGGCGGCGCTGGCGCAAGCATGGAAAACGTTTGTCCCAAGCGGAGGACAGGCGAGCCAAGTCAACCCCATGGTTCTCGTGCTGATGATCCTGTTTCTCTTTTGCGTTATCGCGGGCGTCATTGCAATTACACAGGGCGTACGAAAGGTCACGGTGCAGTACGCCAAGCGAGTAGTCGGGCGAAAGCAATATGGCGGCAACACCCAATACATGCCCTTGAAAGTGAATTATGCCGGTGTGATGCCGATCATTTTTGCGTGGGCGCTTTTGTTGTTTCCAAACCAGATCGTGAGCTGGACGTTTCCAAACAGTCCAACCGCGCGGCAAATTTCTGAGATGCTTTCGACCGGCTGGCTGCATTACGCCGTTCTCGCGGCGATGATTTTCTTCTTCAGCTATTTCTGGGTTGCGACCCAGTTTCAACCCGCCCAGATCGCCGACGATTTGAAGAAGTACGGCGGTTACATTCCTGGAGTGCGTCCGGGCAAACCGACTGCGGAGTTTCTCGATTACACGATGACGCGTCTGACCTTCGCCGGCGCGATTTTCCTGACCATGATTGCGGTATTGCCGAGTTTACTGAGCCAGGGTCTGCACGTGCCACAGGTAACGGCACAATTTTTCGGCGGCACCAGTTTGCTCATTATCGTTGGCGTCATGCTCGATACGATGCGCCAGGTTGAAACGCATTTGATTCAACGGCATTACGACGGATTTCTGCGGAAAGGCCGCGTCCGCGGCGGGTTTACGGGTCGCTCGGCTTATGTCCGCGGCGAAGCGGCAGCGCAACGTACGTTAATGTGGCTGTATGTCGGGATCGCCATCATCGTGATTGGCGGAGTGGCGGCGTTTTTGGCGTCGAAGTGAAACGGCGACTCGTTTTACTCGGCGCTCCCGGTTCCGGCAAGGGAACGCAGGCGGAAATGATCACGCGCCAATTCGGCATTCCAGTGACTTCGCCGGGAGCGATTCTGCGGCGCGAAAAAGATTTGGGCACGCCACTCGGATTGGAAACAGCGGAAATGTTGCAGCACGGGGACTTGGTGCCGGACAAAATCATTGTGAAGCTTATTGAAGATTGGCTGCGCTTGCATGGTGGCTACGGTTTTGTGTTCGACGGATTTCCACGAACGTTGCCGCAGGCGGAAAGTTTGGAATCCATTTTGAAAAGTCTCCATATTTCGCTCGAGGCAGCGATCTGGCTCGATGTTTCGGAAGAAACGGTGCGCGCGAGAATTTCGGGGCGATTGCAATGCCGCACCTGTGGGTTTACCACCAGTATGGACAGCGCAAAATTTGCGGACCGTCCGATCTGTCCTTATTGCGAAGGGCGACTTGAGCGCCGAAGTGACGATGATATGAGCGTGCTCCAAACGCGCTTGCGGGAATACAACACCAAGACGCAGCCGCTGGCCGATTATTATGGGAAGATGTCGATCTTACGTCGAATTGACGGAAACCGCGACCGCGACACGGTTTTTGCTGATATTTCGCGTTTGATCGAAGACAAGGTGACGGCATGATCCCAATCAAAAGCGCCAAGGAAATTGAAAAAATGCGGCAGTCGTGCCGCACAGCGAGCGACGTTCTGGATCGCGTAAGTGAATTAATCCGGCCTGGAGTTACGACAAGAGAAGTGGACGAGGCCGCCGCCGATTTCATGAGCGAAGCGAAAGTGAAGAGCGCGTTCCTCGGTTATCGGCTCGGTCACCGCGTTTTTCCCGGCAACATTTGCATTTCGCTCAACGACGAAGTTGTGCACGGCATTGGCAGTCAACGCCGGATTCAGTACGGCGACATTGTGAAACTCGATATCGGTGTGATTCAAGATGGTTGGGTGGGGGACACGGCGACAACGGTCCCGGTTGGAATTGTCGATGAGCGGACCGATCAACTGTTGCGTGTGACCGAAAAAGCTTTGGACTGCGCAATCAACATCGCTGCGGAAGGCGTTCGGCTGGGCGACATCTGCGCCGAGATTGAAGATGAAGCGGCTCGCCACGGATTTTCGGTTGTGCGCGAGTTTGTCGGACACGGTGTCGGCCGCAAATTGCACGAAGAGCCGCAAATCCCGAACTACGGACGCCGCGGCAGCGGACCTAAATTGAAATCCGGCATGACGCTCGCGATCGAGCCCATGATTAATATCGGGAGTGCGGAAGTCCAACTGCTCGATGATGGCTGGACGGTGCGCACGGCCGACGGCACGCGCTCAGCCCATTTTGAACACACGATCCTGATTACGAAAGACGGGCCGGAAATTTTGACATGGCGCGGAAAGACGCAATTGAAGTAGAAGGCACTGTCGTCGAGTTGCTTCCGAATACCATGTTTCGGGTCGAGCTGCCGAATGGTCATCGGGTCCTGGCCCACATATCCGGAAAAATGCGGCTCCACTTCATTCGTATCTTGCCCGGCGACAAAGTTATGCTAGAGGTATCTCCCTACGATTTGTCGAAGGGGCGGATCACCTTCCGCCAGAAGTGACAACGCGGATATGGCTCCGCGTTTTTTGTTTCAACCAACATGAAAGTGCGACCCTCAGTTAGAAGACTTTGTGAAAGCTGCAAGATTGTGAAACGCAAGAATGTGGTGCGCGTGATTTGCAAAAATCCGCGGCACAAACAGCGCCAGGGCTGATTTTTATTTAACGAATACCAATGCCACGACTACTCGGAGTTGAGATTCCAGCGGACAAACGCATCGAAGCGTCGCTGACTTACATTTACGGAATCGGATTCAGCACCGCCCGGAAGATTTTGGAGCAGACAAATATCGATCCGAATCTGCGCGCCAATAAGCTGACTCCGCAGCAGGTTAACGAGATCATTCACGCGATCACGAACAACAAAATCAAAATCGAAGGCGATCTCCGGCGTGATATTCAGGGCAATTTGAAGCGACTGCAGGCGATCAATTGTTACCGGGGCCAACGTCACCGTCGCGGTTTGCCGGTGCGCGGTCAGCGAACATCGACAAATGCACGGACGCGCAAAGGACCTCGCAAGACGGTTGGCGTTATTCGCAATCCGGAAGCTAAGGCAGGAAAAGTTTAAAGATGGCCGAACACAAAAAACCAGCAAAGCCGAAAGCGGATAAAACAGAGAAGCCGAAGAAGCCAAAGGCTGAAGAGAAATCTCCGGCCCCGGAAAGCAAGGCGGAGCAACCCGCACCAGCGCCGACCGCTGAACCTGCAGCGCCCGTCAGTGCCGAGGCAAAGCCAGCGAAAAAGCCGGCGAAACCCAGTAAACCAGAAACAGCTCCCGCTGAAGCGCCTCGCGAGAATCTCACCTTAGATGCCGACGAGGTTGAGAAGCCGAAGATTGTTAAGGCGAAAGGCGCCAAGAACGTTCATTCGGGGATCGCGCACGTTTACGCGACGTTTAACAACACCATCGTCACAATCACGGATTTGAATGGGAACGTGATTGGATGGTCGAGCGCGGGCAAGGTTGGATTCAAAGGTTCGCGCAAGAGCACGGCTTATGCGGCGCAATTAGTTGCGCAAGACGCATCGCGACAGGCGATGGGTCACGGCTTAAAAGAAGTGCAAGTTCTCGTCAAAGGTCCGGGCGCTGGACGTGAATCAGCTGTGCGTGCGTTGCAGGCGATCGGGCTCGACCTCACTTTGATTCGTGACGTTACCCCGGTCCCGCACAACGGCTGCCGGCCGCCGAAACAACGCCGGGTCTAAGATCGACATCCACTCAACTCTCAACCCTCAACACTCAACTTTTTAGATGGGCAGATACACCGGACCGAAAACAAGGATCAGTCGCCGTTACGGCGTGCAGATTTTTGGACCATCGAAGTCGCTTGAGCGGAAAAATTATCCGCCGGGAATGCACGGGCCAAAAGGCTCGCGGCGCAAACAGTCTGATTACGCAATCGCTCTGGGCGAAAAGCAAAAGCTGCGTTACCAATACGGACTGCTCGAGAGACAGTTCCGCCGCATTTTCGAGAACGCGCTGCGCAAACGCGGTGTGACCGGCGAAACCCTGCTGCAGCTGCTCGAAACGCGGCTCGACAATGTGATTTATCGTTTGGGCCTCGCCAACACCCGCAATGGCGCGCGTCAGCTCGTGTCGCACGGGCACGTTCAGGTCAATGGGCGCAACGTCAACGTTGCTTCTTTCAACGTGAAAGCCGGGGACGAGATCGCGATTAAAGATAAACCGAAATCGCGTCAGCTCGCACTTCGCAATCTGGAGCTGACTCAAATCGTGCCAGTGCCAGATTGGCTGACCGTCGACCGAGACGCGCTCAAAGGAAAAGTCGCGCACATCCCATCGCGCGAAGAAATGCAGCCAATCGTCAACGAACAGTTGATCGTCGAGCTGTATTCGCGCTAATTGCGGCGATCAGTCGAAGCTGTTTCCAAAAATTCCAACGCTTTATCGTAGCTTTTGCGCTGGAGAAAGTGGGCGAGCTGCGGGTCGATCGGCCTTGGCAGCGCGGCTTCCAGCTTCTCGATTCTTTCTGAAACCACCCGAAGCCGCGCAGTGTGGGCTTCCGGATTGCGGCGGCTGTTTTCGTCGCTAATAATCGCGAGTCGCTCGCGCAAAGCCTCGGTAAGATCGACAATCGCCCTGTTCATCACTGGTTCGCTAAAACTAAAGCTTGAAACTCATCTTTCTTTTGCGCAAGCGTGCAAGACGTGGCGGCCGAGCCGAAACGCATTTTGATGGTGGACGACGACGTCGCCCTGTTGCGGGTCGTGCGTGAGGCGCTGGTGGCATCGCTCCGGTGTGAAGTCGATACCTCACCCAAGCCCGAGTACGCGTTCGAGCTGGCGCTGAAGAAAAAATACGACCTGTTCATCTTCGATTTCCAAATGCCGATGATTGACGGCGCGATGTTGTTCTTCCTGATCGGCAAGGTTTATCAGAATAGCCACCCGGTCAGAGAAGTTCCGCCGCTGCTTCTTATTTCCGGAAAAGCCGAGGAGGCGAGAGCTCAGGAATTGCTCAAGGAACCGGGGGTCGCCGGTTTAGTGGCCAAGCCTTTTGCAATCAATCGGCTGCTGGACAAAATCAAAGCCGCGGTTCCCGCGATCCAGTCGGCAGTTTAATGGCGCTCGAATCAGCGCGGGCCAGTTTCGGAGAGGAGCTGGCGTTTGGCTTCGAGCCAATCTGAATTCGCATCTCCGGGAAGATCGAATCGACGCCGGCGCTCGGAGATGAAATAGGCGCGCGTCTGGATTTGGTCGTCCGTTGGATCGAAGGCGACTCGAGTTGATGACGCTGGCGCCGTGTTCCGGATATCATTCTTTTTTCGCGCCGCGGATTTCTTTCCCTTAACCGGTGTCGATCTTGCCACCGCTTTTGTCTTCCCAACTTTTGCTGACGCTGCGTCAGCTTTGCTCTTCTTCGCCACAACTATAATTCCTCCCTGAATTACGATTTAGCGAAGGGCTTCGGATTGACAAGCGGTTTGTCCGAGCCGGACCGGCACTTACCAGAGTTGGCGTGGCTGCCACTTTTAACTAGCTTATCGCATGCGGCACTTCGTTTTTCGCTGGTTCGTGACGGCGTTTGCTGTGTTTGTGGCAGCGCCGATCGTGGGAATTGATTATACCGGGATTGGTTGCCTGCTCGGCGCGTCGTTGCTCTTGGGAATCATCAATGCGTTTGTTCGCCCGATTCTGCTGTTCCTGAGTATTCCACTAATTCTGGTGACGCTGGGCTTCTTTATCTTGGTCATCAACGCGCTGATGCTGAAGTTCGTGAGCGAGATTGTGCCTTGTTTCAAAGTCCACGGTTTCTGGAGCGCGATTTTTGGCGCGATCATCATTTCGATTGTGAGTTGGTTGCTGAGCGCGTTTTTCCGCGGCAGTGACGGCCGGGTTCATGTGTTGACGCACCACAGCCAGATCAAACAGGTTCGCGGTCGGGTGATCGAACCCGGTGAGTGAAAAGCAGCGGAATGTTCGGCGGTAAGTCTGGGTCACGCGACCGCGTTCGCGTCAAGATCTGTGGAATCACGAACAAAGACGACGCGCTCGCTGCGATCGACGCCGGCGCCGACGCGCTCGGATTCAATCTCGTTCCGCGCAGCTCGCGTTACATCGACATTGAAAAGGCGGCAGCCTGGATCGACAACTTGCCAAAGGAGATCTGCAAGGTCGCGGTCGTGGCCGATGCGAATTGGGAAGATGCGTGCCGGATTGGTCAGCTTCGATTTATCGACGCGCTCCAACTGCATGGAAACGAATCGCCGGAATTCTGCCGGCGACTGGCCGACGCTGGAATTCCATTTGCAAAAGCAGTGCCGGTAACCGGTTCCAAATCGCTCGCCGACCTGCCAGACTATTTCACCGACACGATGATTTTGGATTCGAGTGCGCGCGGAACTTTTGGCGGAACGGGCAAGCCGTTTCCGTGGAAATTTGCGCCCGAATTCGTGCGACACCACCCCCGAATCAGCGTAATTCTCGCAGGCGGATTGAACCCAGAAAACGTAGCGGAGGCTGTTAAGGTCGTCCGACCGCGCGGGGTCGATGTTACCACCGGTGTGGAGGCGGTGCCCGGACGGAAAGATCACCTTTTGATCCGGGCGTTCGTTCAGGCTGCTCGCCGTCCTCCCGGGGTAGGGGCTTAAGGCGGCCCCGGCGTCTTTACGCGTTTGTAATGGGAAACATTACAGGACTGGTCTGCTTCCTGCTTTTATCCGGCCAGCACTTATCTCACTCCTTCTAATTATGGTTACTTCTCTTAAGCAACGGGGATGCGTCGCGGCGGTGGCCTTCTTGGGCGCGCTTTCCCTTTCACAAGCGCAAACAAATCCTGCCCCGGCCGGGCCAGCTCAGCCACCCGATCCAATTAAACCAGCTGATCATCCGCCAGTGTTACTGGTGCAAGCCCCAGTCCAGGCTGCTTCCCCAGCTGCGCCATCGACCACAAAGTCGGCCACGACTTCCACAGTAATGGCTCCGGCGTTGACCGAAGCCGATGCCGCGGTTGAAAGCGGCGGTGTTGGCGTACGCGAATTTCAAGGCGACGACGTCGGCCAAGTGCTCCGGTTGCTCGCCCGCCAAGCGAAGGTCAACATGGTTGTGAGTGACGCCGTGACCGGCACCGTGACAATGCGGCTGGAAGACGTGACCGCGCTCCAAGCGATCTCCATCATCGTGAAAGCCAAGGGGCTTTTCATGGATAAGATCGACACCGTCTATTACATCAAGACCGCAACCGAGCGGACCGCCGAGCCTACCGAAAGCGATAACTATCAATTCAGCTACGCACGCGCAAAAGATGTTTCGCCGCTGCTCGCTTCCCAACTTGCGAGTCACGATCCTCCACAGATCGACGAACGCACTAACACGATTTTCTTCCGGGAGACTCGCAGCAACATCGACAACATCCGGAAAATGCTGGTGCAGATCGACAGACCGACGAGGCAAGTCATGATCGAGGCGCGCTTGGTCGAAGTGAGTGCTGATCCGGTTCAGGCTTACGGCATTAACTGGTCTGGCACCGTCGGAAGCGCTTCAGCGCCGAAGACGGTCACCTACGGCAATCCGATTGCATCGGGCAGCCCCGTGCCGGGTGCTAATCCGCCGACAAGTGGATTCGGTCTCGGAAACCCGAGTAACCACAACTTCTTCGGTAATCTCAGCCACCTGGTTCCCGGACAGTTCGCCATCCTCTCGGTGCCGCAATTTTCCGCCACGATACAGGCCCTCAACGAAGATGCAGACGCGGAGTTTTTGGCCAATCCGCGAATTGTGACTGCCGATAATCAGCAAGCAAAAATTGAAGTGCTTCGCAATCAGCCCGTGCCGCAACTCAATTTCAATGAACAGACCGCAACTGCGGTCTTCGGCGGCTTTCAGGACAAGACTTTCGGCAACACCCTGGTCGTGCGGCCGTCCATTAATAAAGACAATTACATCACCCTCTCGGTGAAGCCGGAAATCAGCAATAAGGTCAACGATTTTCACTTCTCTTTTAATGGCGCGGACGTGACCAGTCCGATCATCGACAAACGTTCGCTCGATTCCAATGTGTTGATCAAAAGCGGGGACACGCTTGCCCTCGGTGGCTTAATCTCGGATCAGGTTTCGAAGTCGCGAACCAAGGTGCCATTGCTCGGCGATATTCCAGTAATTGGCTACGCGTTCCAAAGCCATGACAATGAACGTCACAAACGCAACCTGCTTATTTTTGTGACGCCGACGATCATCGATCAACGTTACGGAACTGGTTTGGAAGACCAGGTCTCGGGCGTGCGTCACACGGGCGAAGAATATGCTGATCCAAACGGCTGGCGAAATAACGCCAAAGGCGCGGTTCGCTTAGTTCCTACGGCGCATCGCCAACTCGCGGCCGATTACGCCAAACCCGGGGAGCCGCCGCCACCGGAGGAAGCCGCTCAAGTACAATTTAAGAGCAGCGCGAAAGACCGGGACGAATAACGAATTTCGGAATGTGGGGTTGAGAGGGGGCGGGTGCCCGCGAGGGCCCCGCCCTCTTTGGGTTTCGCGCATCACGCAAGACGATTTGCACGAACTATCACCGACCAAAGACGCGGCGATAATTTGTCGATCTGGCACATCTGCTGCTGAAAAGTAATTATGAAGCTATTTCTCCGCACCACTGCGGTTACTGCATTTGCATTTACTATCGCCTTAAATCCAGCCCGCGCGGTCCTGCCCCCAGACTCAGGGGATGTTGTCGTCAATGTCGATAACAGCAGGCTCGTGAAATTGAGTGCGACGGATGGAACCGTTCTTTGGTCGGTCGATGTCGCCAATGATGGCGCGCTGGCTGTCGATCCGAACGACTTTGGTGTTTACACGTCACTGGGCGCTCACAACTACGGTAACGATGGAACGACCTACAAATTTACCGCGGACGGAACGCTTGACTGGACCAGCTCCGTTGGTTCAAGCAGCTATAGTGTTACGCCAGGAGCGCGGCTGAATTACGCCGGTTCATGCGAAGGATACAGCGATCTGAATCCGGTAGACGGTATGCTGTACCACGGCGGAGGCGAGACGGCGTCGGGCGGCTGTGGCCCCACGATCTACCAAATGAACAAATTCAATTTGGCCGCGACGAACTGGAGCATGGATCTTTCGAGTTACATTGAGAGCGTTGACGCTTTGGCCGTTCAACCATGGGAGGGCGGCTACCTCTACGCGGCAAGTGCTGCTTCCTCTAAAATTGTTGTTATTGATCCGGCCACAAAGAGCGTGGTGACCTCGTTTGATACCGAGATTCCTCCGCGCTATATCGCGGTGAACCCACAGGGCGGAAATGTGTACATCGCGGACGGTCAAAATCCTTTTGTGATTGCGTATGGTCCGACTGGTACGCTTGCTTGGGTCAATCTGAATCTTGGAGGAACCGTATCTAATATCGCGACGCCAAAAGGAATCATAGGGGCGCCAGCAATCATATCGCCCTGTCCCGTTCCTACGGTGAGAATCTCATCCGATCGCAATTCAATTCATAAAGGTGAGAGCGCGACCATCACGCTCGATTATGGCGTGGGCAGTGCGCCCCCTTGTCAGAACGTCACGGTTTATTTTACTGTGAAGACCCACGCCAAGAACGGCGTCGATTTTACTTTTACCGATGTGAACGGCCAGGATGCGACCGTTGTTGGGGCAGTACTGTCTGGCCCGCTCACGTTGCGTTGCCTTTACAACTCGCGGAACAAAACCTTGCCGGTTAACATACTTCTGAAAAAGGACCCCGCCTATTATTTGGGGAACAGAAAGGTCGCGGTCGAACTTTTGGCAAATTAGTTGGCCGTTTCACAACTCAAGATAAGTCTTCAATCGCTCGCGCAATTCGGTCCGACCCCGGAAGAGCAGACTCTTCACCGCTGGCACGGAAAGATCGAGAACATCGGCAATTTCTTCGTAGCTAAGCTCCTCATAGCGCCGAAGCACCAGCGCCATCCGCTGCGTTTCCGGAAGTAGCGTGATTGCTTTTTCGATCGCCTCCTCCAGCTCACTTTGAAGAAGTGTCGCGTCGGGAGTGGCCGTTGCTTCGTCTTTCAACGGCATCTCTTCCGTCTCAGGTTCGATTTGGACCGGCAGATGCGGATGGCGTTTGGCCCGGCGCATCTCGTTGAAAACCAGATTGCGCGTAATCTTAAGCAGCCAGGTGGTGAACTTCGCCCGCGCCACGTAGCGACTCGCGCTTTTCCAGACGCGCATAAAAACCTGCTGCGCGATGTCCTCCACTTCCGAGTTGCTGCCAAGCATTCGTGCGACCGTTCCTGCGACCAGAGCCTGGTGACGCTCGACCAGTTGTTCAAATGCGGCGGTATCGCCGCCTGCAACTAATTGCATCAGGCGGACGTCTTCGGCGTCACCCTCGGACCGCGCCGGTGCTTCTGGATCGGCCATTGCTAAACAGACGTTGATTGATAGGCACCGATTCGAATGTCATCGCGTTCTGCGTCGGTCGTGCTCTACCAGTCGCACGCGCCCCGGCTCTTTTTGTTGCAACTCGCGAGTCGCCTGTGCATGGTAAGCCATCAATTTCAGCGTCCGCTCCGGATGAATTACACACTAATCCCAAAGGAACTTAGACCGATCGCTGAGAAAATCGAGGCGGGCTCTCGAATTTCCGAAGACGACGCTCTTGCTTTGTATCGCTCAAGCGATCTGAACGCGCTTGGAATGCTGGCCAACGTCGTGCGCGAGCGGAAGAACGGCAACTTTGCCACCTACATTCACAATCGCTACATCAACTACTCGAACCTCTGCGTTTTATCCTGTCAGTTTTGCGCTTTTGCCGCCAAAAAACGCGATGCACACGCGTTCGAGCATGCCGTTAGCGAGATTATTCAAGTTGTCGCAGAAGCTCTTCCGCTTGGGATTACGGAAGTGCACATGGTCGGCGGTTTGCATCCGACCTTGAAGAAAGAGTGGTATCTCGATCTGTTGCGCGGATTGCGCGCTCTCGACCCCAATCTCCACATCAAAGCCTTTACTGCGATCGAAGTTCGTCACCTCGCTCAGCGAATCTTCAAGATCTCGATCCCGGAAACGCTCGAGCTTCTCCGCGAAACTGGCCTGGGTTCCATCACCGGCGGTGGCGCCGAAATTTTTGATGCCGCGGTGCGGGACAGAATTTGCCGCGGCAAAGAAACGGCCGAGGAGTGGCTTGATGTTCACCGGACCTGGCACCGGATGGGTGGCCGCAGCACTTGCACCATGCTCTACGGCCATATCGAAACTCTCGAGCAGCGGGTCGATCATTTGCGGCAACTTCGCAAACTTCAGGATGAGACCGGCGGCTTTAGCGGTTTTGTTCCATTCGCTTTCGAGCCGCAAACGACAGTGCTGGCTCACATCAAGCGCGCTTCTGCCATCGAGCAACTTCGCAACCTGGCCGTCAGTCGGATTTATCTAGATAACATCGATCACCTGACCGCTTATTGGGTCAGCTTGGGTCTGCCGCTGGCGCAGGTCTCGCTCAGTTACGGCGTGGACGATTTGCACGGCACGATCATGGAAGAAAAGATTTTCCACATGGCCGGCGCAACTACGCCGCAGCAGCAAAGCATCGCCGCGCTCGAACATGCCATTCGCGAGGCTCGGCGAATTCCGGTCCAACGGGACAGTTATTACCGGCATCTCAACGGCGCACAGCAAAGATCGACATCGGACCGGCCGCGCCCTGAAGCGGAGCTCGCCTGCGCCTAACGAGTGCAGGATCGACGACGGCTGCGAATTGGCTGCGTTCAATATCTCAACGCCCGTCCCCTAATTCATGGCTGGCCAACGGATGTTGTGCTTGATCATCCGTCGGCCCTTTGCGCGCAGCTTGCTCGCGGGGAACTCGATGTCGCGCTCGTTTCCAGCTTCGAATTTCTTCGGAACCCGATCTACCGGATCGCGGACGGCATTTCCATTTCGTCGGACGGGCCGGTTTACAGCGTCTTCGTTGCTCATCGGGGCAAAATTTCCGATGTCGAACAAATTGAGCTCGATCCCGCGGCGGAAACTTCCGGCAATTTGCTGCGCTGTTTACTCAGCGAATTGAAGCTGGGGCCGCGGTTCATCGCAACATCGACATCTTCTCCCGCGAAACGATCGGCACGCCTGCTCATCGGCGATCAAGCCATTCGATTCCGGCAAAAGCATACAAACGAATTCCAGTTTTGGGACCTCGGCGAACAATGGAAAAAATTGGTTGGCCTTCCTTTCGTTTACGCGCTTTGGCTCGTGCGACCGGAAGTTGTCGATCCAAAATCGATCGCAGACCGTCTACGCACATTGCGCGACCAAAATATCGTGAACATCGACGATCTGGTTGGCGATGAGAAGGAGTTCGATCGCAGTTTTTGCGGCCGGTATTACCGTGAACATCTCCGATTCAGTTTTGGAGAACGCGAGAAGAAAGGCCTGCGCGGGTTCAATGAGTTATGCCAAAAGCGCGAACTACTGCCAAAACGCGAGATCGCGTTCAGCGTCGTATAACCGCAGCGAACAAAACTTCGCCCCTAAGGCCTGCTTTGTTTCGGCGCGTTCATGTTTGGGCCGGTATCACCGCCGGGCGGCGTCCATTGTCCAACAATATCGGCGCCGAAAATCCACTCGTCGTAAAGCGTTCCGTTCACGGAGATGGTCTTTTCGTAATACTTCCTCAGTAAAATTTGCTGTTGAGCAAACTCGGTTTCCCTCCTGGCGCGAGTGAGACGCAGCAGCGTGTCGGGGTCTTTCAGAAGACTTAAACGATATGCGCCATCAACCAAGACAACTTTTCCAGTAAAGACTTCGGTTTTGCGTTCGAGCCTCGCGGTAGGTTTTTGGTACGGACCACTCGGCTGCTCCAACATTTTCCTGCCAACTGCGCACCCGGATAAAGCAAACAAACCTGCGGCCAATAAGATTGCGATCGATTTCACAGCCCCTGTCTATTTAGCGGCCAGTCGCGAGTCAACTGATTATGAGCAAATGCTCTCCGAGTTGTCAGGAGATGTCCGGCAGATAAAATAATCGGTGCCTAGCCGCGTAGATGAAAACCCGATTGGTGCGGAGCAGGGTAGAACGTTTACACGGCAAAGCCGATGGATCCTTCTTCCGCCGGAGGAACTCAAGGGCGGTCCAATTTCGTGGAGTGAAATCTGCAACTGCGAATGCATCGCCCGGCTCTTATTTCGAAAAGGTTTCAAGACAGCCGATGAGGTCCAGGCGTTCTTGCAGCCGCGCCTAAAATCATTGAGCGATCCGTTTCTGCTGCCGAACATGGAACCGGCGGTCACGCGCATTTTCACGGCATTGGATCGACATGAACGGATTGTCCTTTTCGGCGATTACGACGTCGATGGAGTCACGTCGCTCGCTTTACTGGCCGAAACACTCCGCGCCTACGGCGGTGCGCCGGATTTATTTCTGCCGCTCCGGATGGAAGAAGGCTACGGGTTGAGTCGCGAGAGCGTTGAGCGATGCATCCAACAGTATCAACCACAGCTTCTCATCGCGCTCGACTGCGGGACAACCTCGGCCGCGGAGATTGTCGATCTTCGGAAACATGGCGTGGACGTGATTGTACTCGATCACCACGAACCGAAATCTGCGCTGCCAGAGTGCATCGCGATCGTAAACCCAAAAGTCGATCCCACGTTGCCTTTCCACTATTTGTGTAGCGCCGGGATTGTTTTCAAACTTTGTCATGCGCTTTTGAAAACGCGGCCGATCGATTTTGATCTCAAATCAAAGCTCGATCTGGTTGCGCTCGGAACGGTGGCCGACATCGTCCCGCTTCGCGGCGAGAACCGGACACTTGTCCAGCGCGGCGCGATCGAAATCGCAAGAACAACCAGGCCCGGGCTAAAGAAGTTGATTGAAGTGAGCGGGGTGAAGACGCCAATTTTCACCGAAGACATCGGTTATCGGCTGGGGCCAAGGTTAAACGCGGCCGGACGCTTGAGCACCGCGGAAAAATCGCTTCGGCTTTTGCTGACCCAGGATGAAAACGAAGCGAGGGAACTCGCCGAATTTTTGGACAAACAAAATCGGGAGCGGCAGGAAGTTGAGAAACAAATCTTGGCCGTGGCGGAGGAGAAGATCGCAAAGGAGTTCGATCCCGGCCGCGATGCGGCCATCGTCGTATTCGAGCGTGGCTGGCATCCGGGCGTGCTGGGTATTGTGGCTTCACGCATCGCGCACAAACATCATCGGCCTGCAATTGTCATCGGTTTTGACGAAACTGGCGTCGGTAAAGGAAGTGGCCGTAGCATTGAAGGCTTTAATCTGGTCCAGGCATTGACTCGATGCGCGGACCAGATCGACAAGTACGGCGGACACGAAATGGCCGCGGGCCTGACCATCCAGAAGAAGAATGTCGATCTTTTCGCGGAACAATTCCGTCGAACGGCCCGCGAACTTTTGTCGGATGAAGATTTGCAACCGCGCCTGCAACTCGATCACGAGATCACCTTCTCGGAGTTGAACTTCGATTTTCTCGGCTGGCACGAAATGCTGCGACCGTTTGGCAACGGGAACCCCCAGCCGATTTTTTTTGCGCGGGGCGTTGAATCGGTCGCTGCTCCCCGCGTTGTCGGCGAAAAACATTTACAGTTACGTCTTCGACAGCGGAATTATCACCAACGCGCAATCTTCTTCGGCGCGGCAGCCAATGCGCTGCCACCGCAGCCGTGGGACATTGCCTTTCGGATCCGGCCGGACGAATACGAAGGCGAAACGCGTTTGGAAATACGAGTGGAAGCGGTGCGCGAGTCCGCACCAATGTCTTAATGGAAATTTCGCAGCCGCTTGAAGAACTTGATTGGATCCCGCGCCCGAAATTTTTGGCGTTGCGACGGCTCGGCATTACTACCGCCGAACATGTGCTGACTCATTTCCCGCGTCGTCACGAAGATCGACAACAATTCCCGGAATTTCCCCGCGACGAAAGCGATAGACCCATTTGTTTATCGGGCGAAGTCATTAAGACGTCTTTTCGTCGCTTCGGCGGGAGACGGATTTTTGAAGCGACCTTGCAGGAACTTAATGCGAACGCGCTGAGTCAACCACTCGTCTGCCGCTGGTTCAATTTGCATTACATCCAGAAAATGATCGCCGCCGATCAGCAACTCGTTGTCTTCGGAAAGCCGAAACTGCGCGGCAAGCGACTTTGCATGGACCATCCCGAGTTCGAAGTGATCGAGGACGACGAGGAAAAGTCGATTCATCTCCGGCGGATCACGCCGATTTATCCCGCGACCGAAGGTCTGTCGCAGCGCGTGCTGCGCAGCATCATTTACCGTTTGCTGCAAGAACTCGACACCGAACCGATCGAGCCGCTGTTGCCGAAAAATTTGAAGAGCGGCGACCGCGGTCAAGCGATTCGCGCGATTCATTTTCCGGAAACGTGGCAGGCGCGCGATGCGGCGCGCGACCATTTGGTGCTGTCGGAATTTTTCGCGATGCAAATGCTGATTGCGTCGCGACGAACGGAAGCGCATGCGCGAGTGAGCGCTGCGCACAGCGGGCGAGGGGAGCTGATGGAGAAATTCCTGCGCGCGCTTCCATTTGAACTGACGAGTGCGCAGACAAAAGTCATCGCGGAGATCAGGCGCGACATGGAATCGAAGTTTCCGATGAATCGTTTACTCCAAGGCGACGTTGGCTCCGGCAAAACCGTGGTCGCGATCGCGGCGATCCTGCTCGCGGTCGAGGCGGGTTATCAGGCCGCGTTCATGGCGCCGACGCAAATTCTTGCCGAACAACATTACGCAGTGTTGCGGCGCTGGCTCGAACCGCTCGGTGTGAAATTGTCGATCCGCACGGCCGCGCGTCAGGAAGAAAGTTTCCTTCCCTTGGTTGAAGGCGACGAGAATGCCGACGTGATCATTGGCACGCACGCGTTGCTTTACGAAAAGGTTTCATTTTCGAATCTCGGGTTAGTGGTGATAGACGAGCAGCACAAATTCGGCGTGGCGCAGCGGGCGCGCCTGACGAGTCGTGAGCCCGCGCCCGACGTGCTCGTGATGACGGCCACCCCGATTCCGCGCACGCTGACGATGACGGTTTATGGCGATCTCGATGTTTCAATTTTGGATGAAATGCCAAAGGGTCGCGGTAAAATTATCACTGCGGTGCGCGATTCCTTAAAGCTTGGCGAGGTGCTGACTTTCTTGCGCACGCAATTGGAAGCCGGACGCCAGCTCTATGTTGTTTATCCGCTGATCGAAGAGAGCGAGAAACTCGAGGCGAAAGCGGCCGCGGCAGAGTACGAACGTTGGCGCGAACGCTTGCATCCGTACGCTTGCGAGTTACTTCACGGACGAATCCCCGGACCGGAAAAGCAGGAAATTATGGAGCGATTTCGGCGCGGTGAAACCAAGGTTTTGATCAGCACCACCGTCGTTGAAGTGGGTGTAGATGTTCCAAATGCAAACGTGATGCTGATCGAAAATGCGGAGCGATTCGGATTGGCCCAGCTTCATCAGCTTCGTGGCCGAATCGGCCGCGGCGAGCACAAATCGTATTGTATTTTGCTCACGTCCGAACCTTCGTCCGAGGCGGCCGCCAAATTGGCCGTGCTCGAGAAAACGAGCGACGGCTTTGAAGTTGCCGAAGCGGATTGGGAGCTGCGTGGACCGGGCGATTTGTTGGGAACGGCCCAGAGCGGTTTGCCGGCGCTGAAAATTGGTAACCTGCGGCGGGACGCGGAATTGATGCGTCGCGCGCGGGCGGCGGCGATGTCGATCTTTGAGGCCGATCCCAGGCTGGAATCGGCGCAAAATCAACGTTTCCAACAGTTGATTGTCGAACAACAGGGACGAACTTTTTCGAACGTTAGCTAATGAAAAACTTGCTGAAATTTTTTGCCTTTGTCGCGTTGCTTAGCCTCGCGATTTCGGCGTTGTACGATTATCGCTTGAAGCATGGCGGTCTGAGCACGCTCCAACGCAGCACTCCGGAGAAATACACGCTTGCCACTTCGCCAAATGTCGATCCCAAGCAAGTCGCTTCGCTTGATGCGTTGAATCGGGAACGCCGGGCATTGGTCAGCGCAGTCGTGCCATCGGTGGTAGCGGTGAAAACGACCAAGAAGATCGCCATTGAGCGTCAAAATCAGATGGATCCGTTTGGTTTTTTCTTTCGGCGGCCGCGCGGATTTCAAAATCCAAATGACGATGCGCTGGTGCAGAACTCGTTAGGCTCGGGGGTGATCGTGACCAATGAAGGCCACATCATCACCAATAATCACGTGGTCGATCAGGTGGATGAGATCGAAGTGCAATTGAGCGACGGGCGCACGGAAAAAGCGCGTCTGGTTGGGGCCGATGATCAGGTGGATCTCGCGGTCCTAAAAATCGACAACTCCGGAGTGAAGCCCCTCAAGCTCGCCGATTCTGATAGCGTTCAGGCGGGCGACTTCGTCCTCGCGATTGGCAATCCATTCGGCTTCGATGAAACGGTCACGGACGGAATTGTAAGTTCCAAAGGAAGGCCGAATCGCGCTGATGTGTTCGGCGGTTTAATCCAGACAAATGCCGCGATTAATCCGGGCAACAGCGGCGGGCCTCTCATAAACCTGAGCGGCGAAGTAATCGGCATCAACACCGCGATCATTTCGCGCAGCGGCGGCTCACAAGGCATCGGCTTCGCCATTCCTTCCAACACGGTTCGAACTGCGCTCGAGAGTTTGTTGAAGAAGGGCCGGATTATTCGCGGATATCTCGGAATCTTGATGCGGGTTCCGCAATCGGGACAGCCTGCGCTAGCACCGGGGGAAGCCGTCGTCGTGGATGAAACCGTGCCTGGATCGCCAGCCGAAGAGGCGCATCTGCAAAAAGGCGACGTCATCAAAAAATTTGATGGTCGTGAAGTGAAGAGCTTTACTGATTTGCGCAACCTGGTTTCGCAGGCGGACTTGAACAAAAAAGTTGAACTGGAAATTGTGCGCGCTGGCAAGCCGATGACCGTTGCAACCCAAATCAAGGAAGAACCGGCAGGCTATCAAACCGGTCGCGTTGTCCCGCAACAACCACCGGCGCGACCAACCCCCGGCGAGGAGAATGAAGGCGGCAAAGCGCTCGCCGGAATCCATGTCGGTGAATTGACCCCGGATCTCGCGCGCCAGCTCGATCTGCCCAACGGCGTTCGTGGTGTTGTGGTCACGAGTGTCGATCCAGATGCCGGCGTCGCCGATTTGCAAAAGGGCGACGTGATTGAGGAAGTGAACCAGCAAGCGGTTAATTCGGTGGCCGATTACAATAAGATCGTGGGATCGCTCGATATGCGTCAGGCGCAAGTGTTGTCTGTTTGCCGGCATCGAGTGAGATCATTCTTAGTTTTGCGCCCGCACTGATCGCGGCAGTTGCGATATCTTAATGGGGGCGTGGTGTTTCCGAAGCGGCGGCGGCGTGAATAAAGTGCCAGCCGCGCAAGTCCAACGCTCCAAACCAATAACCAGATTATGAAAAAACTATTGTTTGTTTTTGCGTTAACCGCCCTGCTCTTACCTTTTGCACCACAGGCGAAGAGCCAGGACGTTTCGGTCGATTTCTTTTATAACAACCTCAGCGGCGGAAGTTGGATCGAGGTTGGCAATTACGGCTACTGCTGGCAGCCGGACGTCGCTGCGAGCGATCCTTCATGGCGACCGTACGCCGATGGTTACTGGGCCTACACCGATCTCGGCTGGACCTGGGTTTCGTACGAGGATTACGGCTGGGCTACTTATCACTACGGGCGCTGGGTCAGGCTGGCCGACTACGGCTGGGTTTGGAAACCCGGTTATGAATGGGGGCCGGCCTGGGTCTCCTGGCGCTTTGGCGGCGGTTATTGCGGTTGGGCGCCGTTGCCGCCCGAGACGGAAGTTGTTTACGAAAGTCGACCGCTCACCGGCCACATAGACATCGAGTTCGATATTGGTCCGGCGTATTACAATTTCGTTGACGTGCGCTACATCGGTGAGCCCGTTCTCCGTTCACGCATCGTCGAGGTGAATCAAAACGTCACCTACATTAACCAAACGGTGAACGTCACCAACATCACTTACAAAAACAAAACCGTTTACAACTACGGACCTGACCTCAACGTCGTGAATCAATACTCGAGCCGGCCGATCCAAAAATTGAAGCTGGAACGGCAAACGAATGTTGACGTCACCGCTGCGGCAAAATCGGGCGGCCTAACGAAAGTGCAGGGCAATGCTTTGGTCGTTGCCGCTCCCATGAAAATCAACAAGTCGGCGAAAGAAATCGCCCCGCCAACGGTGAAAGCAAAAGTGGCGGCGGCTAAGGTTGAAAGAGGCTGGTCAGTTGCGGGTGACGCAAATGCGCAGACTCAATTGAAAGAAAAAATCAAAACCCAGGACCTAAAGAAAGTTCCGCCGCCGACAACCGGTGCTGCGGCAGCGGCTGCCGGAGCCGGCGCTTCGGTTTCGCCTGGAGCATCCATCGCGCCCGGAATGGCGCCGGTTGAGAAAGGCAAACATAAAGGAAAAGCTGCTGAGCAATTCCAAGCCGGCGCGGGTGCGAGCCCAGAAGGCGCCACTGGTTCCCCAGCCGCGAGTCCTGGCTTTCCCGAACGCGGAAAAAAGAAAGGCAAACTTGGCGAGCAGGTTCAGCCCGGCGCGGCCACGTCGCCGATCGCGCCTGCTGGTGCGGCAACTTCACCGAGCGTTGCGCCGGAATTTGGCAAGCCTGGAAAAGGCCGCCGCGGCGAGCAGTTTGGCGGAACGCCGCCACCCACTGGACCGACTGCGGGTGCTGAAGGTGTGACTGCGCCGGAAAGAAAACGCAAAGGCTTCGAGCGCCAAAATGTTGGACCAACTCCAGGTGGAGCTGGCAGCCCCGGCGAAAATTTCAGTCAGCCGCGCGGCAGACATAAACAATTTGAGCAGCAACAGCCGGGAATGTCACCGGCCGGTGCGACCAGTCCCGGTGAAAGTTTCACTCAACCAGGCGGCAAGCATAACAAACGTATCGAGCAGCCGGGGATGTCGCCATCTGGTCAAGAAGGCGGCGCTCCTGCCGGACCCCAAGGCGGTCCTTACGGCGAAGGTCGTGGCAAGCACAAAGCTGAAGGCGTGACTGCGCCGCCCGCTGCTGCGGCACCCGCTGCTGCTGCGGCACCTGCTGCTGCTGCGGCTGGCGAAGGAAAACACGAAGGCAAGAAGAAGGCCGAGAAAGAAGCCTCTCCAGTCCCGAGCCCGCAATAGCGACCGAGCAGTTTAGAACAGCGGCCCCGGCAGAAACATCCGGGGCCGTTCTGCGTACCCGCGTTCGCCGCTAAGGCGGCGGACGGGCAAGATCGACATCTACCTCACAGTAGCTCGGCAATCTGGACGGCGTTCAATGCTGCGCCTTTGAGTAATTGATCGCCTGAAACCCAAAAGGCGAGACCGTTCTCCAGCGCGCAGTCCAAGCGCACTCGGCCCACTTCGCAATTATCTTTGCCCGCGACATTCAGCGGCATTGGATAGCGATTCTTCTGTGGTTCGTCCACGAGCTCCAAGCCCGGCGCTTTGGCTAAAACTTCGCGTGCTTGTTCCACCGAAACTTTCTTTTCGAACTCGGCGCTGACCGCGACCGAGTGGGCCCGATAAACCGGAACGCGCACGCACGTGACCGAGGCGTGGAATTCCGGCAAATGCATGATCTTGCGTCCCTCGTTCTGCATTTTCATTTCCTCTTTGGTGTAACCGCTCTCCAAAAAAACATCGACGTGCGGCAAAACGTTGAACGCGATCGGATGGGGATAAACGTCCGCCGGCGATTGTCGATCTTGGGCCGCCGCTTCGACCTGTTTTTTCAATTCATCAATCGCGCGCGCCCCGCTGCCTGACACGGCCTGATAACTTGCCGCGAAAACGCGTCGAACTCCAAAGGCGCGATGCAATGGATAAATCGCCATCAATGCGACGGCCGTGGTGCAATTGGGATTGGCGATTAGACCGCGATGTTTTTTCACATCCTGTCCGTTGATTTCCGGAATCACGAGCGGAACATCCGGATCCATTCGAAAAACGGATGAATTATCGATCACGACTGCGCCGGCGTTGCGAGCGATCGGCACAAATTTCCGCGAAATTTCGCCGCCGGCACTGAAAAATGCGATGTCGATCTTGTCGAAAGAATTTTCGTTTAGTTCCTCGACCGCGATCGACTGATTCCGAAACTGAACCTTCTTGCCGGCTGACTTTCCCGACGCCAGCGCGCGAATGCTCGCCACCGGAAAATTTCTGCGCTCCAGAACGCGGAAAAACTCCGCCCCGACGGCGCCGGTCGCACCGACGAGCGCGATGTGATATTCTTTTTTCACCGCGGCGAATTGTAAGGCCGCTCTTCAACGATGCAAAGCGCTCGAACAAAGATCGACATCTCCATTGGGGATCAACGCCTCACGTTGACTCGCGACGGTGAAGTTCTCCGTTCCTATCCGGTTTCCAGTTCGCGTTTTGGAATCGGGACTGAGGAAGGCAGCATGAAAACGCCGCTTGGTAGCTTTCGCATTGCGGAAAAAATCGGCGATGGCGCCGCGCCGGGAACAATTTTCAAGGCGCGCGTCGCACTTGGTCCGGACGATCCGTTGCCAGACACCGAGGATTTCGTCACTACCCGCATTCTTTGGCTCGACGGCTTGGATGAAGAGAATGCGAACACGCGCGACCGCTTCATTTACATTCACGGAACCAAACACGAGGACAAAATTGGGACCCCCGACAGTCACGGCTGCATCCGAATGCGTGCTGCGGACGTGATCGAATTATTCGAATTAGTTGATGAAACCACACAGGTGGTGATCCGCGAATAAGTTATAGCGGCAAAACAACCAAAAAAGCGTTGCTTCAATGGTGTTCCATGCCTAGAAGAACGAATCAACACAACCGAAAGGAGGCGAGAATAGATTGAAATTCATCAAAGCGATCATGATCATGGCCGTTTTAGCGGGCGCTCTCAGCTTGGGGGCATGCGCGCAACACAAAGAAGCGGCGACAACGACAACCACGGGTGCCACTCACGGATACTCGAAGTAACCCCTTTGTCCGAGTTGTCCCAAATTGGGGCGCCTTCGACAAAAAGGCCAGGTCGCTGTGGCGGCCTGGCCTTTTCTAATTTCTAGCTACCTTTCTCAATGTGAATTTCAGACCTGCTCTGATCTTTGCATCTGCCATTTGCGCGAGTGCGGTCTCGGCGCAGGACGGGAAATCGATCAACGATTTGCGC
>DASQBB010000101.1:0-3060 GCA_035635435.1 Chthoniobacterales bacterium
GAAAGACAGCCATCAAATCGGCGCGTTGATTGTCGATCCAAGAAACGCGGACGTGGTTCTGGTGGCGGCGCTCGGGCATGCCTTCGGTCCGAACCAGGAGCGTGGAGTTTTTCGGACAGCCGATGGCGGCAAAACCTGGACGAAGGTTTTAAGCAAAGATGAAAATACCGGCGGCATCGAAGTGGTCTTCGATCCACACAATCCGAACATCGTCTTCGCCGCCCTTTGGCAAGCGCGCCGGCAACCGTGGTTTTTCTCCAGTGGTGGACCGGGTAGCGGACTTTATCGTTCGGAAGATAACGGCGTTACTTGGAAACGGCTTGAGGGAAATGGATTGCCGGAGGGAATTCTCGGCAGGATCGGCATTGCTGTTTCCGGCGCGGATGCGAATCGCATTTACGCCATCATCGAAGCGAAAGAAGGCGGGCTCTATCGTTCCGATGACGCCGGTCAGAAATGGACGCGAGTGAATGATGACGGCCGCTTCCGTCAGCGCGCGTGGTACTTCAGCAACGTTTACGCCGACCCGAAATCGGCGGACACGGTTTATCTTTTGAACACGGGCGCATTCAAATCGGTCGACGGCGGCAAAACATTTAATCTGCTTCCCGCTCGTCACGGTGATCATCACGGCTTGTGGATCGATCCGCAAAATCCGAATCGGATCGGAAACGCGAATGATGGTGGCGCCAGCATCTCGACCGACGGCGGGAAAAGCTGGACGACGCAAAACAATCAGCCAACAGCGCAGTTCTATCACGTCGCAGTCGACAACGCGTTCCCTTATCACATTTACGGCGCGCAGCAGGACAACAGCAACGTGGGCATCGCCAGCCGGACCGATTCGGGAACAATCGGCCGCGAAGATTGGTTTATCGCCGGCGATGGCGAATGCGGGTTCGCCGTCCCCGATCCGCGCGACTGGCACATCATCTATTCAAACAGCGAGGGCTACGCCGTTCGCTACGACAAAACCAAAGAGGAGGTCCAGGATATTAGTCCGGTGCCGCTCGATAGTTCCGGACATGGCGCGGTCGATCTTGCCCATCGTTTCCAATGGGTGTCGCCGTTGATGCTTTCGCCGCATAACCCGGACGTGCTTTACACATCCGCGGAATGCGTTTTCAAATCGACCGATCACGGCCAAAGCTGGACTCAAATCAGCGGCGATTTAACGCGCAACGATAAGTCGAAACAGAAACCGAGCGGCGGCCCGCTGACCAACGACATTACCTCGGTTGAATATTACGACACTGTTTTCGCGCTGACGGAATCGCCGTTGAAACAGGGAACACTCTGGGCCGGCACCGATGATGGTCTGATTCAGGTCTCGACCGATGACGGCGCGCATTGGACCAACGTCTCCGGGAAAATT
The DNA here is from genome assembly GCA_035635435.1 of Chthoniobacterales bacterium. Taxonomy (GTDB): domain Bacteria; phylum Verrucomicrobiota; class Verrucomicrobiia; order Chthoniobacterales; family UBA10450; genus AV40. The sequence goes on from DASQBB010000101.1 coordinate 1,376, forward strand.
CCGGAGTGGAGCACCATCAGCATCATCGATCCTTCCCCGCACGACGCGAACGGCGCTTACGTCGCGGTAGATCGACATCGTCTCGACGATTTCAAACCTTACATTTACAAAACGAGCGACCTCGGCAAAACGTGGGCACCAATCGTGGCAGGAATTCCCGACGGCGCCTACGTGCGCGCGGTGCGGGCCGATCCGAAGCGGAAAGGACTCTTGTATGCTGGAACGGAGACCGGCGTGTTTGTTTCGTTTGACGACGGCGGGCATTGGCAACCGCTGCAATTGAATCTGCCGGTTTCACCGATTCACGATCTGGTGGTGAAAGAAGACGATCTTGTCGTCGCAACACACGGACGATCGTTTTGGGTCCTTGATAATTTGACGCCGATCCGGCAAGTGAACGCGCAATCTGCGCCTGCCGACATGGTTTTTTACCAGCCGCAGACCGCGTTGCGTTTGCATTACCCGACAGAATTCGACAAGCGCCAGCCGGTTGGCGAAAACCCGCCACCGGGCGCGATGATTGATTATTACTTCAGGAGCGCACCGAAAGACGAGGTCACGCTCGATATTCTCAATAAAGACGGAAAGGTCGTGCGCCATCTTTCCAGCAAAGAGAAAAAAGAAGGCGAGCAGCCGCCGGAATGGCCCGACCGGGTGGAGCGAGTCAAAACCATTCCGGCCAATGAAGGGATGAACCGCTTCGCCTGGGACTTGCGTTACGACGATCCGATCCAGACTCCGGGCGCGTTCTATATCGGCGACGGCCCGCGCGGAGAGCTCGCGTTACCCGGCGATTACCAGGTGAAGATTGCGGTGGCGGGAAAGAGTCAGACTGCGCCACTGCATTTGGTTATCGACCCGCGCACCAAAGATCACGAAGCCGAACTAGCGAAGCAGTTTGCGCTGTCGCAGCAGGTGACCGAGCGCATTTCGCAATTGCATCAGGCCGTCAACGAAATCCGCGAGTTGAAATCGCAGATTAAGAATCTGCACGACCGTTTTCACAGCGATGAGCGGGTAAAGCCGGTACTGACTGCTGCGGACGACCTCGAGAAGAAAATGTCCGAGGTTGAGCAGAAACTCATTCAAGTGAACACAAAGAGTTCGGAAGGGACATTGGCCTTTCCGAGCATGCTCAACGAACAGTTCGACAGTTTCAGTCATTCCATCGAAAACAGCGACCGCCAGCCGACTAAATCGCAACTGGAAGTATTTCAATTGTTGAGCAACAGACTCGATGAGCAGTCCAAGAAGTGGGCGCAAATCAAAACCGACGATCTGGCCAAGGTAACTGCGTTAATCAAGCAACTGGATCTGCCGGCCCTGGTCATCACGGGCAAAGCCGAATCGCCCAAACCAACGCCGACCCCGACACCTTAGCTCTTGTCGACGCTGTATTTGCCAGGACCGATGAAAAGCAAACTGATCAGTAAGATCGACATCTCGAATGCCGGCAAGCGAACAAGAAATTCGCCGCGGCTGTGCCAGACGGCGACCAGGTGAACGAGCGTGACCACGAGTGCAAACAGCACCCCGATCCGGAAAAATAAGCCAAGAATCATCAGAATGGCGCCAGCGCAGCCGACGATCGCTCCGACGAATCCCCAAAATTTGTAGTGCGAATGAAAATCGAGATGGCGCATGGCCGAACCGAAATGCTCCCAGCTCCCCTGCCCGCTCCACAA